>CAWHWV010000034.1:0-23446 GCA_963833085.1 uncultured Pseudomonadota bacterium | reverse complement strand
GCCGGTCGTGCTCAGTGGCGCAGTGCCGCTCATCGTCATTCGCGACCGCGAGCCCGCATCGAGCTCCGCGGAAACACTGGCGTTTTGGCCGCGAAATCGCGCCGAGCCGCGCATGTTGACAGCCGGCAGCCCCTGCGCGGCCTGGTTGGCGAGCTTGAGGCCCGTGAGCTCGACCGAGGCCTGGCCCACCGGTGCGGCCTGGGTCCCGCGCAGCTGTGCGTCCGCGTTGAAGGTGCCCTGCGCGAGCAGATTCGGCACAAACGCATCGACCAGCTTTGCGTCGACGTGATGGATTGACGCTCGAAAGTCGAGCGCCGGCGAGAGCTCCCCATCAACGGCGATGACTGCTTTCTGCGCGGCAAGCTGCAGATTCCGTACCCTGATGCCGCTTGCGAACACCACGCGTGACGGTGAGACCAGATGCAGCGTCTGCCCCCGGTAGTGCGCCTCGACGCGATCGAGGTCGAGGACCCGCCTGGTCGCATCGAGCAGCGCGCCGGCCGAGAGATCCGCCGGCGTGCCATGAATGTCGGGCGACTGCGCCGTGAGCTCGAGCCGCAGATTATTGAGCGGACCCACGCCGGCAAGGCGCGCATTTCCCGACACACCTGCCACCACGATGTTGCTCGCCACGAGATCGAATCGCGTGCGGGCGGCGCCCGCTGCCGGGGTGAGATCGATGTTGGCCGCAATGGCACCGCGCATGGGCTTGCCGATCAACGGCTGCAGATCCTCCAGGTGCGCCATGCGCAAGTGGAGGCTCCCTCGGGCTGCCGCCAGGTTCCGGCCCGCAGTCAGATCGCCGTTGACAGCGAGACTCTTCCAGGTCACACGCGGGATGACAATATGGAAGGTGTTGGCCGCCGCCTGCTTGAGAGACGCTTCCAGCCGGAGAGGCGCGCCATCGAATGTGCCGCTTGCCTGGAACGCCGCGCTCGGCGTGGAGGGCAACCCGCGCGCCTGCAAAGTTGCTGCGATCGTGCCGGGCGGCGCTCCGCGCACCGCGACCGTGGATCGCACCTGCGCGTTGGTGGTCAGTGATTGCAGCGGACCGTCCGCCGAGCCGGCGGCCTGCAGTGAGCCGTTGACCGCTGGATCGAGCAGCGCCAGCTTCGGCAACGAGACCCGCCAATGCGCGCGCACCGACTGCACGAAGCGGGTGGAGGCGCCCGGTCCGGAGCGATCGGCCTCCGCATCTGCCGTAACCGACAGCGCCCGCCCGGACAAGTCCAGCGTGTCCACATTGACGGCAACCGGCGTCATGCTGCCCGCGACGTGCAACCGCATATCGCTCCCGAGCAGCTTCGCGGCAAGACTCGCGCCGGTCAGATCACCCGTAGCGCTCACGTCGAGAGTGGTGTTCCGGCCCTGCTCCGCGACCTTGCCGGACAGGCTCATGGTGCCGCCGATATCCTCGTGGTAGGCCGCCGCAAGAGCGCTGAGATCATGCAGGCGCAGATCGAAGCTGGCGCTCCGCGATCCGGTGGTGATCGCCTGCACGTCGACGTCGAACAGCCGGTCGGCCGCGCTGAGCTGGAGCGGACGCCCTGTGGCATCCAGATGCCACGTCGCGTTCACATTGAGAGGCGAGCCCTGAAGAAGCGGCGGCTGCGAGGGCGGAAGGATGATGTCATTGGCTGTTGCGCGCAGTGTCAGCACGCGGCCATTCGCAGCGAGGTTCGCCTGGAGAGAGCCGAGCTGTGAGCCGTCCGGCAGCTCGAGCCCTTCGAGATCCAACACGCCCGTGGCCTGAGGCGCGGTCACCGGTCCGGTCCAGCGCCCCTGCAGCGCGATTCGCCGCCAGGCGAGCCCGGGGCGGGGCGACATGGACGGAGAAGCGACCGAATACGAAAGATCGGCCGCCCGCCGCACGAGGTCGAGCATTCCGGTGGCATTGGCGCTCAACTGTCCGACGTGTGCATCGAGTATCAGGTGTTCCGCATTCTGCGGCCCCTGGATGCTGGCGAGAACCGACAGCGCACCGAGGCCAGGCAAGCTCAGCAGATGCTCGAGCGGTCCGCCCGCCGGCTCCTCCAGCTTGAGGCTGGCATTCATTCCGGAACGGACGAGTCCCAGCGTGGCCTCGTAATCGCCGTCGCCGTTGGTGCGGCGCGCGACGAGGCTTCCCTGCGCGTCCTTCATGGACCTGTAATGCAGATTCCCTTGGACATTGAGACGTGCCGCCATGCCGGCTGCCGCGGGCTCGAGCACGAGAGTGCCTATTTGCATGCGGTCGACGTCGATGCCGGGGATGCTCGAGCTGGAGTTGCTCTCCTGGCTGCTCGTCGCGGGTGAGCTTACCGGTCGCCTGGCGACGTCCGCGGTGCCGATGCCCAGACTCTCGACGTGCATGTGCCACGCAAGGAGAGCCAGGGGCGACCAGTGCAACGAAATGCCCTTGGCCGTCATCCACACGCCCTTCGGGTCGCTCAGCTCGAGGCTCGCAATTTCGATATCGGCCGGGAAGGTGCCGCCGAATCCCGCGATACGCACCCGGCCCGATGTCAGCTTTGCGGTCTCGGTCTCGATGAGTCTGCGGCCGCCGCCGGTGTTGCCAATGACAACCATCGTCGCCACACCCAGCAGGACGAGGAACAGCAGCCCCCCCAGGCTCCAGGCCGTGATGCGCAACCATCTGGGCATCAGAACGCCTCCCCGAGGCCGATGTAGATCTCGAACCGATCGTCATTGGGTCGCCTCTTCGTGGGCACCGCCAGATCGAAGCGTATGGGGCCGATTGAGGTGTAGTAGCGCACGCCCGCTCCAACGCCAACGCGGTAGACGTTCCCGGATGCGCTCGAGACACCGCCGGGGTTGAGGCTCCCGGACCGGCTGGAGACACCACCGCCGTCGACGAAAGTCACGAAACCAAGGTTCGTGCCCACACGCTGGCGCAGCTCGAGGTTCACGGCCTCCATACTGGTACCGCCCTCGGGATTGCCGTCGGACACGAACTCCGGGCCCACGGACTGATAGCGATAGCCACGCACCGTGCCGCTGCCGCCCGCGTAGAAGCGCTGATCGGGCGGCAGACTGAACTGAGTAGCGCCGAGCGCCGCACCACTCAACGCCCTGGCTGCGATCACTGTGCGTCCCGGCGGATCGCCTGCGAGGAGCTTATGGACGTCGAAGTACGTCGCGACACTTCCCTGGACTACGGTGTAGACCTTTCCCGAGGTCGGACCGCCATGCGACAACGTCGGCGTGACGCTCATCGACATCCTGAACCCGTGCGTGGGATCATCCAGGGGCGAGACCAGCTCGGTGGAGTCATAGGAGGCGCTCACCGGCAACATCAGCAGGTTGTACAGATACTGCTCGTTCTCCTGATCGATGATCTCGTGCTCGTAGGAAAGGCCGGTCGTCAGAGTCCACAAGCTGGACAGCTTGCGAGTCAATGAGGTGCCCGCCGTCTCCCCCGTCTGCGTGTAGGCTTGCAGCGCCTGACGCAGCGCCATGACGGAGTACCCCAGTGTCTGGTCGGGGCGGAGAAAATCCGGTATCGAGTACGCGACCGTGACATCGTAGCCGAGCCCGGTGCTCGCGCTGCCGCCGAGATTGATGGCCGACGCCGAGGCGGTGAGCTGCTGCCCGCTGCCGAACACATTGCGGTTGCTCCAGTTGAAACCCGTGCTGCCGCCGAGATCGCTGGAGTAGGCGGCGCTCACACCCACGGTATATCGCTTCGCCTCCCGTAAGACGAACGTGATCGGCACGGTGTTCCCGGAGTCGGCTTTCCCCAGTTCGACGCTGACCGTGGAGAAGAGGCCGAGGCCAAGCAAGTTCTCGCGCGCTTGCTCGATCGTAGCCGCATCGTACTGCTCGCCTGTGTGGACCAGAAGTCCGCGGGTCACGAACGACTCGTGCACATTCTTCAGCCCCTGGATGCGGATCTGCCCGATCCGTAGACGCGGCCCCGCGGTAACGGCGAACGTCAGATCGAGAACCTTCTGCGCAGGCCGCTCGTACGCCACAGGGTGATCCACCCTGGCGAAGGCGTAGCCGGCATCCTGCAATGCTGTCTGCAGCGCCGCTCCGGCCCCCAGCACATCGGACGCGACCGCCGGAGCGCCGGTGGCAAGACGTAGCTTCTGCTCGAACCCCGGCGGCAGCTGCCCTTTGAATTCGATGCGTCCCACGTGAAAGCGAGGGCCGAGCGTCGGGACGATCTGCACACGCGCCTGGCTCTTCTTCGGCAGCGCGCTCAGCACATTGCCGAGGTCCTCGCTATCGAGGGACAGGCCGTTGATCTTGATGGCGACCGAGCCGTCGTAGTACCCGAAGCTCTGCAGAACCGTCTGCAGCCTTTTGACATCGCCGCGAGCGCGCGCGATCAGGCCGAACGGATCCGTCGGAGCGGTCTCGCGCAGCGTCTCGAGCTGAGAGGTCAGCTTCATCGTGGAGTCGATCGCCTTGTCGCGGGACGAGGTCCAATCGATTTTGTACGGCTGCGGGTCGGCGGCATGCGCACACTGCATGCCGAGCACACCACAAGCCAGCAGGATCACGAGGCCACGCACATGGCCTAACGGTCCGGATCGAGATTCTGTTCCGATCTCTCAGCCGCTCAGCCGAGCCCGCACCAGGTCCGGCACGGACGCCAGCGCGGCATCAAGCGCGGCTGGGTTGTTGCCGCCCGCTTGCGCGAAATCCGGCCGTCCGCCGCCCCTGCCGCCGACCTTGGCGGCGATGGCTCCGACGAGCTCGCCCGCCTTGATGCGCGCGGTCTGATCCGCGGTCACACCCGCCACGAGCACGACCTTTTCCGGACCCTCCACCGATGCGAGCACGAACACACCCGACTTCAGGCGGTCCTTCAGCCGATCGACCGCGTTGCGCAGCGCGCCCGCATCGGCACCTTCGACCTTGGTAGCGACGATCTTCACTCCCCCGATGTCCACGGCACCTGAAGCGAGGTCCGCACCCTGGCCGGAGGCCAGACGGTCTTTGAGCGTGCGGACTTCCTTCTCCATCTGACGGATGCGCTCGAGCGCATCCTGCACCTTGTCCTTCACGTCCTCACGCGAGCCGCGCAGGAGCTGCCCAAGGTCCCGGAGCAACGCGTCATTCTGCTCCACATACTCGATCGCAGCCTCGCCCGTGATTGCCTCGATGCGGCGCACGCCCGAGGCAACACCACTCTCGCTGAGGATCTTGAAGAGGCCGATGTCCCCGGCCCGCTGCACGTGAGTGCCGCCACAGAGCTCCATGGAGAAGTCTCCGACGCGCAGTACCCGAACGTCCTTGTCGTACTTCTCGCCGAAGAGCGCCATCGCGCCCGCGGCCACGGCGCTCTCGTACCCCATGAGCCGCGTCTCCGCGGGAGCGTTGAGGCGGATCTGCGCGTTCACCAGCCGCTCGATGTCGGTGAGCTCCGCGGGAGTGACGGGTTGGAAATGCGAGAAGTCGAAGCGCAGCCGGTCGGGGGCGACCAGCGAGCCCTTTTGCTGGACGTGGGTACCTAACTTCTGGCGCAACGCTGCATGCAGCAGGTGTGTGGCCGTGTGATTCAACGCGACCGCTCTACGGCGCTCTCCGTCGACCTGCGCCCGGAGGAGATCACCGGCGCGAATCGTTCCGTCCGACACGCGTCCCAAATGCGAGTGTGCTGCGCCGCGTTTTATCGTGTCGTGTACGAGGAAGCGCGACCCTGCGCCGGTTAGAGTACCGGTGTCCCCGACCTGACCGCCCGCCTCTGCATAGAAGGGTGTGCGATCGAGCACCACCTCGCCCTCTTCCCCGCTGCGCAGCTCGTTCGCGGGGCTGCCGCCCTTGAGGAGCGCGACCACGCGGCCCTCGGATTCCAGCCCGTCGTAGCCCTGGAAAGCAGTGCGCGCGTCGACTACGGTGCCACCGCGCACGTCCACCCCGAACTTGCTCGCTTCCTGCGAGCGGCGGCGCTGCTCCTCCATCGCCACGTCGAACCCCGCCTGATCGATGGTCAGGCCGCGCTCGCGCGCGATGTCAGCGGTGAGGTCCGCGGGGAAGCCGTAGGTGTCGTAGAGCTTGAAGACGGTATCGCCCGGGATGACCGCGCTTCCTGCCTGCGACGGGCCGCGTGCCTGCAGGATCTTTGCGATCGCGCCTTCCAGCAGCTCCATGCCGTTGGCCAGGGTTTCCGCGAAGCGCTCCTCTTCCTGCTTCAGCACTCGCTCGGCGAGCTCGCGGCCGCGGGTGAGCTCCGGATAAGCGGCGCTCATCTCTCGCTCGAGGACCGGAACCAGCTTGTAAAAGAATGGCTCCTCGATCCCGAGCTTGTAGCCGTGGCGCACCGCCCGGCGGATGATGCGCCGCAGCACGTACCCGCGTCCCTCGTTCGAGGGCAGCACACCGTCGACGATCAGAAACGTGCAGGCGCGGATGTGGTCCGCGATGACGCGCAGGGAGCTCGACTCCAGGTCCTTCGTGTGCGCCAGAGCCGCCGCCGCGCGGATCAGGTTCCTGAAGAGGTCGATGTCGTAGTTCGAGTGTACGCCCTGCAACACCGCGGCCATGCGCTCGAGGCCCATACCGGTGTCGACGGACGGCTTCGGCAGCGGCGTCAACGTGCCGTCGGCCGACCGATCGAACTGCATGAACACCAGATTCCAGATCTCGACGAAGCGGTCGCCCTCCTCATCGGGCGAACCCGGCGGTCCGCCGGGCACCTCGGGGCCATGGTCGTAGAAGACCTCGCTGCAGGGGCCACAGGGTCCGGTATCGCCCATCGCCCAGAAGTTCGAGCTCTCGCCCATGCGCGAGAAGCGCGCGGGGGAAACCCCGACCTCCTTCAGCCAGATGTCCGCCGCCTCATCGTCGTCACGGAAAACGGTCACCCAGAGGCGCGCCGGATCGAGCTGCAGCGTCTCGGTCAGGAGCTCCCAGGCGAAGCGGATCGCATCGCGCTTGAAGTAATCGCCGAACGAGAAGTTGCCCAGCATCTCGAAGAACGTGTGGTGGCGGGCCGTGTAGCCCACGTTCTCGAGGTCGTTGTGCTTGCCCCCGGCGCGCACGCAGCGCTGACTGGACGTGGCGCGCACGTAATCCCGCCGCTCCTTGCCGAGGAACACGTCCTTGAACTGCACCATGCCGGCATTGGTGAAGAGCAGCGTCGGATCATTGCCAGGCACGAGCGGGCTCGAGGGCACGATCGTGTGGCCGCGCTCGCGGAAAAATTCCAGGAAGGCGCGGCGTGCATCCGCCGCCCCGAGAAATGGAGGCTGCTTCAAGTTCTTCAGTCCGGTTCGAGATCGGCGCCAGTGGCCGCCCGGATATGATCCGATGAAAAGCCCCGATACTGCAAAAATCGCGCTTGGCGGGCCTTCTCGGCCCAGGAATCGGGGGCGCCCACGCCGAATTTGCGCCGGCGGACGGCCTTGGCCACGGCGCACCAGTCCGGACCGGACCCTAGAGCTGCCTCGATCAGCTCCCGCGGCGCTCCGAGGGAGGCGAGGTCCGCGGCGATCCGCACCGGTCCGTGGCCGCGCTCCGCCCGTGAGACGAGGTAGCGCTCGGTGTAGCGGACATCGTCGAGAAGGTGCTCCCGCACCAGCTCCGCGATCACGCCGCCCGTGGCCTCGGGCTCACAGCCGGCAGCCTGCAGCTTGGCGCTCAGCTCAGCCGTGAGCCAGTCGCGCCGCGCAAGCAGGGTCAGCGCGGCGGCGCGGATCGCTTCCGGATCGGCGGCCGCCTCAGGCCGAATTGGCAGCCGCTTCGCCGCCACCGTTGCGCGCCTGCTTGACGGGCAGGAGCCGGGCGCGGACCTGCTCCTCGATCTCCCGCGCCACCTCACGGTTGGACTGCAGGTAGGTCCGGGTGTTGTCCTTGCCCTGCCCGATGCGCGTGCCCTTGTAGGCGTACCAGGCGCCGGACTTCTCGATGATGCCCTGTGCGGAGCCGAGCTCGATGATCTCGCCCTCGCGGGAGATCCCTTGGCCGTACATGATCTCGAACTCCGCCTCGCGGAAGGGCGGCGCCACCTTGTTCTTCACGACCTTGACGCGGGTCATGTTGCCGACGACCTCGTCGCCGTTCTTGATGGCACCGATGCGGCGGATGTCGAGGCGCACGGAGGCGTAGAACTTCAGCGCGTTGCCGCCTGTCGTCGTCTCCGGATTGCCGAACATCACGCCGATCTTCATGCGGATCTGGTTGATGAAGATGACGATGGTGTTGGAGCGCTTGATGTTGCCGGTGAGCTTGCGCAGCGCCTGCGACATCAGGCGCGCGTGCAGGCCGACCTGCATCTCCCCCATCTCGCCCTCGATCTCCGCCCTCGGTGTGAGCGCCGCGACGGAGTCGATCACCACGATGTCCACGGCATTCGAGCGCACCAGCATGTCGGTGATCTCGAGCGCCTGCTCGCCGGTGTCGGGCTGCGAGACGAGCAGATCACTGATGTTCACGCCGAGCTTCTCGGCATACGTGGGGTCGAGCGCGTGCTCCGCATCGACGAAAGCGGCCGTGCCGCCGCTGCGCTGCACCTCCGCTATGACCTGCAGCGTGAGGGTGGTCTTGCCGGAGGACTCCGGCCCGAAGACCTCGACGACGCGGCCGCGCGGCAGGCCGCCGATACCCAGGGCGATATCCAGACCGAGCGAGCCGGTGGAAACGGCCTCGATGTCGAAGCTCGATGCGCCATCGCCGAGGCGCATCACCGAGCCTTTGCCGAACTGCTTCTCGATCTGGCCCAATGCGGCGGCGAGCGCCTTCTTGCGGTTCTCTTCCATCATTCGATCCACCCGGGAGGTTGCAGCGAGAGGGAATTCTCTGCCGCGGAATTATCCCACAATGAGGCGGCGACAGAAGCCTGTCAATGAGGACGTTTCGCTGTTATTTGGCTCATTTGTCGCAGCGACCAGTGGGTACGCTTGGACAACACTGTATGACGCGCACCGGTCTCCCGGCGAGGCGCGCCCACGCCGCGACTTTGCGCACCACCACCACATGCACGCGGAAGGTCTTGATTTGCAAGCGGAGGCGATGCCAATCCGGACAGAGCACCAGCCCGTGCGCGCTGCCCGAGGTCACTGCGTTTCAGCCGATCGCTTCCGACAGCATCTACGCCGTCTACCTCGCAGGGATCCTGTCGGTCAGCACCGGGAACGTTCTCTGGACGAGCGGTGATTTCGGCGTCACCAGGCGCTGTTGCGGGCAACGACGTGGTCTTTATGTCGGGAGCGAGCGTGCTCGCTCAAGGATATTGAGCGGCCGCGGTGGCAACAGGCTCGCCATCGGCTCACCTGGCCGTCAGCGGCGCCTACGCGCCGCTTTCCAGCGGCTGGGCTTGCACCACGCTGTACAGCGCGCCTTCCGGTAACGTGCGACTCTCGATGAGCGCCAGATCCGTGAATCGCCACACCACCGGATGCATCTTGCCCACGGCACGGGGGCGCATGACTTTGCGCGCCACCGTCACGTGGAGGCGAAAGGGCTTGAGATCGGGAGCAAAGCCGCCGGCGAGGAGGAGGTCCTGAAGCTTTCGTGCAAGGACCGCGACCAGCGCCGGCGCCTCCGCAGGCAAGGCGCAGAGGAGATGCGCGGCCCGCCAGTATTCGAGGCGGTCGAAGGCTACCTCCGGAGGGCTGACTCGGGAGCTCGCATCCCATAGAGGCTCTACCGCCGCTCGGGCAACCTCGGCGAGCTCCGGCAACCGGCGCTCCGGCACCGAACCTAGAAAAGCCAGCGTGATGTGCAAATTGGCCGCCGGCACCGGCCGGCCGCCTCTCGCCCGCGCCGCTTCGCGGGTCGCATGCACCATGGCCTCGCGCATCGCAGCATCCGGCCAAAGTGCAAAGAAGAGCCGGCGGGTCGGCTCCTGCGGTGCCGCTCCCCGCGCCGTCTCGTCAGCGGTCATGGCCGGCGCC
Organism: uncultured Pseudomonadota bacterium; assembly: GCA_963833085.1. Taxonomy (GTDB): domain Bacteria; phylum Pseudomonadota; class Gammaproteobacteria; order Steroidobacterales; family Steroidobacteraceae; genus 13-2-20CM-66-19. The sequence goes on along the minus strand of CAWHWV010000034.1, from coordinate 13,601 downwards.
AGCGGACAGCTGTCGCAGCGCGAGCCGCAGCGCATGTTCCACCGCCTGGCGGCGCACTTGTTCCCGGTCTCCGCTGAACTGCCGACGCTCACACACCGCAGCCGGCCCCTGCGCCCCAATCGTGGCGACGGCGAACCAGACGGTTCCCACGGGCTTCTCGGCCGTGCCGCCATCCGGTCCCGCGATGCCGCTCACGGCGATCGCAATCTCGACACCTGCGGCCCGCAGCGCGCCACTGGCCATCTCGCGTACCGTCGCCTCACTGGCCGCGCCATGCTCGGCCAGCGTCCGCCCAGACACGCCGACATCACGGATCTTGGCGGTGTTGGAATAAGTCACGTACCCGGAATCAACCCACCGGGAGCTTCCCGGCACGTCCGTCAGCGCCTTGGTAATCCACCCGGCCGTGCAGGACTCCGCAGTTACCACGCGCCAACCCGACTCGAGCAGCTCCCGCCCGACCTCTTCGGCGAGGTCATAGAGTTCGGCATCGCTGACGGGTCGCGGCGTCTCAGACATGTCACGCAGTTTACAGAAGCCGCTGCGGCCCGGCGATCACACGATTTTCGAATCGCGGGCCGCGGTGTAGACTCCGCTCATGCCTGTCCGCGGCCAAGGTTGGATCGCGATGCTGGCGCTCTCCGTGACCACGGCCGGCGCGGCGGAGCAGTGCCGATTCGTGCAGTTGCCGCCGATCCCCGTCACCATGATGGGCTGGCGCCCTACCGTCCCTGCCGAGCTCGACGGCTACAAGACGCAGCTTCTCGTGGATACGGGCGCCTTCTTCGACGGGCTGTCTCCCGCCGAGGCGGCGGAATTCAAGCTACCGCTCAGCCCGGCACCGCGTTACCTTTACGTCAGCGGGGGCCTCGGCAACCTGTATCCTAAGATCGCCACCGTCAGCAGCTTGCGGGTCGGGCCCATTTCCTTTCCCGGCAGCGCCAAATTCCTGGTCCTGGCCAATGACCTGGGAAATGGCATCTCGGGCGCGCTCGGCGAGAACCTGTACCGCGTCCTCGACGTAGAGTTCGACTTCGCCAACGGCGTGATGCGGTTTTTCAGCGTGGCCAATTGCGGCCAACGGTCTCTGGCCTACTGGACCAAGGCTACGGGACAGCCGTATCGATCCTCGACCTCGAGGCGAGGAACCCCTCGTGGCCCCAGTTGGTCGGAACGGTCCAGGTGAATGGTCACACCGTCAACGCACTATTTGATACAGGGGCCACGACCTCAATCCTCTCGCTCGCAGCCGCGAAGATCGTGGGCGTGCCGCCAGGCGCCGCGGGTGTAACGGCAGCGGGCACATCGGGCGGGCTGTGGCGGGCGCCGATCGACGAGATAGCGATCGGCGACAACGAAAAGATCGAGCACACCCACATCCTGGTGGATGACGTCGCCTTCGCCTTCGGGCCCGGGGTATGGATGTTCATCGGCGCGGATTTTTTCCTCTCTCACCGCGTGTATCTTGCCACCAGCCAATCAAAGCTCTATTTCACCTACAACGGCGGCCCGGTCTTCGATCTGAATCCGGCGCACGCGGCGCAGGACAAAACAGCCATAACGCCGAACGCAGACTCGGCGGCAGGCACGCCTCCTGATGCCGACGCTCTCATGCGGCGGGGGCTGGTTCACGCCAACCAGTTGGAACTCCAGCTGGCGCTCGCTGAGCTGACGCAGGCGTGCCAGCTCGCTCCTCAGGATGCGGACTACCGATACCAGCGCGGAGTGGTGTACTGGCGGGATGACCGGCCGGACCTGGCACTCGAGGATTTCGCGGCGGCCATCAGGCTGGACCCCAACGACTTTCGCGCGCGGCTATGGCGCGCTGAGGTGCGACTGGCCATGCAAGCGGCGCGCAAACCTGATCCGAAGTCGGGTAGCGATCCGCGCATCGAGTTGAGCAGCGTGGATCGTCCGATCTCGAAGGACACCGGACCCAGCCAATCCACAGGAACCGGACCGTCCGACCCCGGGGTCCTCGACGACTCCAACGCTGATTTGGATGCCGTCGACCGGTTGGCGCCCCCGCAAGCCGATCTACGCCTCACGCTGAGCAGGGTGTACGAGGACATCGCCCAGTACGCCCGCGCCGTCCACCAATACGACCTCTGGATCACCTATCACCCCGAAGATTACCGGCTAGCCATGGCACTCACATGGCGCTGCGGGTCGCGCGCGCAGGCGAGCGCGAATCTCGATCAGGCGCTCAAGGACTGCAACAGGGCATCTGATCTGATGGGCCTCTCCTGGTAGTCAGCCGAGCCCACGTGGCCGCCGACGTGGCGCGCGCCGCTGCTGGGCACGCGCAGCCTGATCGAGCTGCGCCAGGGCCTGAAGACACAAGGCCAATCGGACCGCGGCGCAGAAGCTACAACCCGGCATCGGCCACCGCTACGAGAAGATGGGCCTGACGCTCTGAGACGATCCGCCGCCTACGGACGGTCAGGCCCCGTTTCCAAGCCCGCTCGCCTGGAGTACCCTACCGGAGCCTGGAGGTCAGCACGACAGTTGGCGAAAACGAATAACGATGGAAGGGGAGGAAGGTTCGTGCGCACACGTCACCTCGGATACCTGGCGGCATTCTCACTGTGGACTGCGGTCGCCACGGCCACTTGCCAGCTCCAGCAGCTCGGCACCCTGCCGGTCGACATGCAGGGCCTGCGCCCGCTCGTCTCGACCAAAATCAACGGCGTCAAAGCGCGCTTCATGATCGACACTGGCGCGTTCTACAGCACGATCTGGCGGGACACGGCCGCCCAATATCAGCTACCGATCACTTCCCTGCCGGAAGGGACCTTCTACATCATTGGTGCGGGAGGCAACGAAAGAGCGTGGGTAGGCACCGTCAAATCGTTCCAATTCCTCGAAGCGCCCATACCGAAGGTTCAGTTCATCGTCATCGATCAAACTCTGGCGAACGATTATGTGGGGATACTCGGCGAAAATCTGCTGGAAGCGTCGGATACGGAATACGATCTCGCCAACGGAACCATTCGTTTCTTCAAGCCCGTTGGCTGTGAGCGCCAACCACTCGCCTACTGGGCGACGAGTACACCCTACTCCTCCGTCGACCTGGAATCGATATACGACGCACGGTTTCACTTGCGCGCTACCGCGACGATCAACGGACGCCGCGTCTCGGTTTGGTTTGATACGGGCGCATCCAACTCAATTGTATCTCTCGAGGCCGCGGAGCGCGCAGGCATCAGGCCCAACAGCCCGGGCGTGACATTCCTCGGCCTGAGCGGCGGCATCGGCCCCTCGTCCGCCAAGGTATGGTCCGCCCCGGTCGACACCTTCCAGCTGGGCGGCGAAAAGGTGCAGCACACGCATCTGCTGATCGGCAATCTCGAGCCTGAGCGCCGGCCCGGAGAATTCGACGACGGCATGCCGGACATGCTGCTTGGCGACGATTTTTTCCTTTCCCACCGCGTCTATGTGGCTTACAGCCAAAAGAAATTCTATTTCACCTACAATGGCGGCCCGCTTTTCAACCTGAATCTGCCGCAGGTTGCCAACGGCGCCGCAAAGCCACCGCCGAGCTCGGCACCCGCGCAGCCTGGATCGGACACTCCGACCGACGCCGACGGCTTCAGGCGTCGGGGCATGGCTTACGCGTCCATGCATGAGTTTGATCTTGCGCTTGCGGACCTGACACGCGCCTGCGGGTTGGCCCCCAGCGATGCCGACGTTCACTACCAACGAGGTCTGATCTACGCGGAAGATGGTCAGTCCAAACCCGCACTACAGGACTTCCGTACCGCCATAACGTTGCAGCCAGATGACATCGACGCGCATTTGGCACGCGCGCGACTGCTGCAGAGGCAGCCTGACTCCGATCCGACCAATGCCGCAGTCGAGCTCAAATCCGATCTCGATGCGGTTAGCAAGCTGGCCGCGCCCACCTCGAACCTGCGCCTGGCACTGGGCCAGCTTTACGCCAGAGCCGGTGATTACCCGGCAGCTCTCGACCAGGTCAACCAGTGGCTCAGCTCCCGGCCGCTCCGCAACGAGCAGGCAACGGGATTGGGCGCGCGCTGCTCGCTGCGAGCGGCGGCCAACCGGGATCTGCGCGAGGCGCTGACAGATTGCAACGACGCGCTCAATGTGAGGCAGTACGCCCCTGAGCAAATCGGCACTCTCATCACAGACGCCCAGGTCGCGGAAAACCCAGAGATTCTCGACAGCCGGGGACTGGTGTACCTGCGACTCGGCAGCCTGAACGATGCCATACACGATTACGACTCCGCGCTACGCATCAACCCGAAGCTGGCTACCTCACTTTACGGCCGTGGCCTCGCGGAGCTGCGCCTGGGCGAGATGACGCCGGGACAGGCCGATCTCGCCGCGGCCGCGAAGCTCGACAGCCGGGTTGCCAAGCAATTCGCAGACATCGGACTCACCCGCTGACCGCCCCCGTCAGGCGCAAAGCATCATGTCTCCCCGCGCCTTCGGCTGGATCCCCGTACTCTTTGCCGCATCGCTCTCGACTGCCGGCGCGGCCAGTCGCTGCCAGCTCGCGATGACTCCGCCGCTGCTCGTCGCGATGGAGAATCTGCGGCCGGTCATTGCCACCAATATCAACGGAGTCGAGGCGCGATTCATCGTCGATACCGGCAGCTTCTTTGATTTCCTGTCGCCGGTCGCGGCGGCGGAATTGAAGCTGCCGCTGAACGACGCGCCGCCCGGCTATTACGTCAGTGGCATCGGCGGCTCGTTCGTTCCCAAGATCGCCACCGCCAAAACATTTTCGGTGGCCGGCATCAGCGGCCATGACGCAGAGTTTCTCGTCGGCAACAACGCTTTTGGCGGCGATATCGCCGGAATTCTCGGACAGAACATATTCCGGATCGCCGATGTCGAGTTCGACTTCGCCAATGGCGTGCTCCGATTCGTCAAACCGCAACATTGCGGCGACGACGTACTGGCCTACTGGGCCAACACGCAGCCCATCGCGGTGGTTCGCGTGGACTGGACTTCCGCACAGCGGCCACACCTGATCGCCAAGGCCGCGGTGAACGGCCGCGACATCCACGTACTCTTCGACACCGGCTCGTGGCGCTCGATCCTGTCGCTCGACGCCGCGAGACGCGCCGGCATCACACCCGATAGTCCCGGCGTGGTACCGGCGGGCGCGACCATCGGACTTGGAAGCAAACCGGTCAGGGTCTGGGCGGCGCCGATCGAAAAATTCGCGATCGGTGGCGAGACGATCGAGCACACGCACCTCCTGATCGGCGACATCGGGCTGGACAATGCCGACATGCTGCTCGGCTCGGATTTCTTCCTCGCCCACCACATCTATGTGGCGTACAGCCAGGACAAGGTCTACTTCACGTATAACGGCGGACCCGTGTTCGACGTGAACGCGCTGCCGCCGGTGCAAGCGGATGCTCCGGTTGGCAACACCCCGGCCGCAGGAGCGCCCGTTACATCGAATGCGCCGACCGATGCCGCGGGCTTCATGCGTCGCGGAATGGCGGACGCTTCCCGCGGGGAGTTGCCGCAGGCAATCTCGGATCTGACGCAGGCGTGCACGCTCGAGCCCGCCGACGCGGGCTGCCATTATCAACGCGGCCTTGCATACTGGCGCAGCTCCCAACCGCAACTGGCGCTCGCGGATTTCACAGCAGCCATCCAGCGCCAGCCGGCCGACTTCGACGCCCACCTTGCCCGGGCGCAGCTCGAGATGGTCAGGCAGCCGGACACCGCCGAGAGCGACCTCGATGCCGTGGATCGCATCGCGCCGCAGCAGGCGGACCTGCGCCTGCAGCTCGCGAGACTCTATGGGGTGGCCGGAGAGTATGCCGGCGCGGTTCACCAGTACGACCTATGGATCGAATACCATCCCGACGATGTCAACTTGTCGTATGCGCTGGCCAACCGCTGCGGGTCGGAGGCGGAGGCGAACGTGGACGTCGATCGCGCGCTCGATGACTGCAATACCGCGCTGCAGCTCATACGGAAGTCGGGCATCGCCCAGGAGTCCGCGATCACGATCAGCAATCGCGGCCTGGTGTACCTGCGGCAGGGCCGCCTCGATGACGCGCTGGCGGACTTCCATGACGCTCTCGAGCTGCGCGGCCAGTTCCCGCTCGCGCGCTACGCTCTCGGCCTGGTGGAGCGCAAGAAGGGCCTCACGGCACAGGGGCAAACCGATCTCACCGCGGCCGAGCGGCTCGATCCCAAAATAGCCGGCCTCTTCGCGAGTATCGGCCTGAAGCCCTGAAGAGAGGCTCATAATCCCTCCCCCGCCCGCGGACCGCGGAATCGAGCATTGAACGATCAGATCCAGACTCACACCCCATCGATGCAGCAGTACCTGCGCATCAAGAGCCGGCACCCGGACGTACTGCTCTTTTACCGGATGGGGGACTTCTACGAGCTCTTCTTCGACGATGCGCGCCGCGCCGCAGCGCTCCTCGATATCACGCTGACCACTCGCGGCCAGTCCGCCGGGCAACCCATCCCGATGGCGGGCGTGCCGTTCCACAGCGTCGAGGGCTACCTCGCGCGGCTCGTGCGCAAGGGCGAGAGCGTCGCCATCTGCGAGCAGATGGGCGATCCGGCGAAGTCCAAGGGACCCGTCGAGCGGGAGGTGGTGCGGATCATCACTCCGGGCACGGTGACCGACGATGCTCTGCTGGAGGAGCGCCAGGAGACGCTGGTGGCCGCGACCGCCCGTGATGGCGAGCGGTTCGGCCTCGCCTGGCTCGATCTGGCCGCGGGCCGTTTCACCGTGCTGGAAGCGAGCGGCCACAGCGCGCTCGCCGCGGAGATCGAGCGCCTGAAGCCCGCGGAACTCCTGATACCAGAGGGCATGCCGGCGGAGGACGTGAGGCGCAATGGCACGGCGCTGCGTTCCCGGCCGCCCTGGAATTTCGAGCTGGCCAGCGCCTCGAGGCTGCTCACGGATCAGCTCGGCACGCTGGATCTCAAAGGGTTCGGGGCGGACGACCTGCCGCTCGCCATCGCCGCCGCCGGCGCATTGCTGCAGTACGTGCGCGACACCCAGAAGACATCGCTGCCGCACATCCGCGGGCTGCACGTCGAGGAGCGCACGGATGCGCTGATCATCGACGCGGCAACGCGCCGCAACCTGGAGCTCGATGCGAGCCTCACGGGGCGCGAAGACGCGACGCTCTTCGCCCTGTTGGATCAGTGCGTCACGTCCATGGGCTCGCGCCAGCTCCGGCGCTGGCTCAATCGACCGCTCACCAGCCACGCGACGCTCCGAGCACGCTATCAGGCTGTGGGTGTGATGATCGACTCGCGCCGTTTCGAAGGCGTGCGCGAACGGCTCCGAAGTGTTGGTGACGTGGAGCGCATTCTGGCTCGCGTGGCGCTACGGTCGGCGCGGCCGCGGGACCTGACCCAGCTTCGCGCCTCGCTTGCGGCGCTGCCCGCTCTGAAGTCGGCATTGCGCGAGGTCGACTCGCCACTGGTCGCCGAGCTTGGCGGCCGCATCGGCGAGCACGATGACGTAGTGGCTCTCCTCGGCAAGGCGATTGCTGAGGAGCCGTCCACGTTCCTGCGGGATGGCGATGTGATCGCGGCAGGTTACGACGCAGGGCTCGATGAGCTGCGCCGGATCGCGACTCATACCGACGATTTCCTCCTCGAGCTCGAGCAACGCGAGCGCGAGCGCTCCGGCATCGCCGGGCTGAAGCTCGGCTACAACCGTGTGCAGGGTTTCTTCATCGAGATCTCACGCAAGGACGCGGAGCGCGCGCCCAAGGACTACATCCGGCGGCAGACCGTCAAATCCGCGGAGCGCTTCATCACCGCGGAGCTGAAGAGCTTCGAGGATCGGGTCCTCGGCGCGCGCGAGCGGGCCCTCGCGCGTGAGAAGGAGCTCTACGAGGACATCCTGACACGCCTCACGGACCGTCTCGCACCGCTGCAGGCCACCGCCACCGCGCTCTCCGAGCTCGATGCCCTTGCCGCTCTTGCCGAGCGGGCATGCGCTCTACAGTGGACCGCACCGCACCTCGTGGCTGACCCCCTGCTCGGCATCGAAGGCGGCCGCCACCCGGTCGTCGAGCGCTTCGCGGCGACTCCATTCGTGCCGAACGATCTCAAGCTCGACGCCACCCGGCGCATGCTCATCATCACCGGCCCCAACATGGGCGGCAAATCGACCTACATGCGTCAGGCGGCGCTCATCACGATACTGGCGCACCTCGGCAGCTACGTGCCGGCCGATCGCGCGGTCATCGGGCCCATCGACCGCATCTTTACGCGCATCGGCGCGGCCGACGACCTTGCGGGAGGGCGGTCCACCTTCATGGTGGAGATGACCGAGGCCGCCAACATCCTGCACAACGCCACCGCCCGCAGCCTCATCCTGATGGACGAGATCGGGCGCGGCACGAGCACCTTCGATGGTCTGTCACTCGCCTGGGCGATGGCGCATCACATCGCCGCGCGGATCAAGTCATTCACACTGTTCGCTACGCATTACTTCGAGCTGACCGGCCTCGCAACTGAAGTAGAGGGCTGTGCTAACGTTCATCTCGATGCCACCGAACACGGCGACGGCATCGTATTCCTCCATGCCGTGAAGGAAGGACCTGCGAGCCGCAGCTATGGGCTGCAGGTCGCGCAACTCGCGGGCGTGCCGCGCAACGTCATCGCTCAGGCTCGCCGCTATCTCGAAGCGTTGGAGTCACAGCGGGACCGGTTGGATGGCGCCGACAGCAATGCAAAGAATGGCAGGCAGGCACAGAAGGAGCTGCCGTTGTTCGCTGCAACCGCGCCGCCCGAGGCACTAGCCGACCCGTTGCGCGAGGCACTTTCCGCGCTGGACCCAGACGAAATGAGCCCCAAGGCTGCACTCGAAGCTCTATACCGGCTACGACGATTGCTTGATTGAGATTGCAGCCTGACTTTTCCGCCTTCGGTTCGTTGTATGATTGGCTCGAAACACCAGTTGTGGCGGAGCAAGAGGTGTGCACATGCAGGAATTCTCGCCTCGTCTGGACGTACTCCCTGAAGCCCAGCGGCGGCTCTGGGGAGAGCTCGTCGCCGTGCCCGGTGAATTCACCCTCTACGGAGGAACTGCCCTAGCCCTGCACCTCGGCCATCGCAAATCGGTCGATTTTGATTTTTTCGGAAAGCACGCCATTGATGTCACTGCCCTCGAGGATGGAGTCCCGTTCCTGGCAGGCGCGAAGGTCATACAGCGCGAAAAGAACACGCTCTCCGCGATCGTAGAGAGAGGCGCTCCCGTGAAGGTGTCCTTCTTTGGAGTGCCGAAGCTCCCGCAATTGGCTCCGCCCGTAGTATCGAAGGACAACGGCTTGAAGATCGCGTCTCTCCTTGACCTGGCGGGGACCAAGGCTTCCGTTCTTCAAGTCCGCGCAGAGGCCAAAGACTATATTGATATGGACGCTCTGATCCGTACCGGTGGAGTCGGTTTACCGTTTGCGTTGGCTGCAGCGGAAAAGCTGTATGGCCCCTCCTTCAACCCGGAGATCACCCTTAAGGCCCTCTCATACTTCGAGGATGGCAACCTGCGCGACCTGCCGACGGATATGAAAGTTCGACTCGCCGACGCCGTCAGAAACGTGGACCTGGAGCATCTTCCGAAAGTGGACGATTTCGAGTTGCGGACACGTCGCGACCGTGGACTCGACTTATGAGACCAATCCCGGTTACGCCAGAAACAGCAGAGGTTGCGCGCCGGATCATCTGGTTCGAGGAGCCGGAGAAGGCACTTGCGGACCCAGTCCGGTTCATGGCTTACGCGATGACCTACGCTCATCACAAGGACATGAGAGTGATTCGACAGCATGTTTCTGACGACGAGATTCGACAGGCGCTGGACACCGCGCCACCTGGAATCATCGATCCACGCTCGTGGGCATATTGGAACCTCAGAATGGGTCGATTCCCGCCGCCGCCTCCGCGGAAGAGAACATTCGGAGACAGCCCTACGAATCAGCCAGCCTCCACGATGTCGCTCGAAGACCGCAAGCGTGCCGCCGTGGACGCCTGGCGGAAGCTGCGCGAACAAGAGCCGCCGAGGGACATGGAAGAGATGCGCCGCCGAGCCGTCGAGGAATGGCGTGCGAAATACGGTCCGGATAAGAAGTCGTAAGCCGGCTCAGAGCGGGCACGACCCGCCCCATGCTCACCGCAGCGAAAACCGCCCGTCCCTGAGGAATGCCCCCGTCTCCCGCGCCACCCGCGGAGACACCAACATGCCCATGTGACTGACGGGTAGCACGATGTGATCCGTCGCTCCCGGAAGGCGCGTCTCGCTCACCGCCACGGTGCCGTCGCTCTCCTCCTCGAATCCGGCGACGAACTGTCCGAGTCCGATCGACTGGCTGCCGGCAATGATTCCGAGCGGCCGTGCGAAGGTCCAGCGCCGCTCCCGCGGCCGCAGCAGCTCATCGGCGACGGACGGCCCCATGAGCACGCTCATGAATCGCAATTGAGCCGCCTGCACGGCCGCACGGCTCTCGAGGCACGGCGTGCCGAGAAACACGGCACGGCCGGGAGCCTGCTCGGAGTAGTGCTCGAAGTAGCGGTAAATGACGAGCCCGCCGAGACTGTGGCCGACGAAATGCACCGCGGGAACGTCCAGGGAGCGTACGAAGGTCTGCAGGTGCGCCGTGATCTCCTCCATTCCCCAGGTACCGGCGGAGTAGGGAAAGGCATGCATCTGCAGTCCGAACTCGCGCAGCAGCCGCTGCGCGAGCAGCAGCGACTCGCCCCCACGCATCCACAGCCCGTGTACGTAGACCACGTGTTGCGCAGCGTCGTCTTTCATGGCGCAGCGCGGCCGCCAGCCGGCTATGCCGGGGGCGGCGTCCGCACGCGAATGTGCAGCTCGCGCAGCTGTGGCTCGCCGATCTCGGTCGGCGCATCGGTCAGCGGGTCCGCCGCGGTCTGCGTCTTCGGGAAGGCGATGACCTCGCGGATGCTGTCGGCGCCGGTCATCAGCATCGCCAGCCGGTCGAGCCCGAAAGCGATGCCACCGTGAGGCGGCGCGCCGAATTTGAGCGCATCGAGCAGGAAGCCGAACTTGCGCGTCGCCTCCTCCGCCCCGATCCCGAGCAAATCGAACACCGTCGACTGCATCTCCTGCCGGTGGATACGCACCGAGCCACCGCCGATCTCCGAGCCGTTCAACACCATGTCATAGGCCTTGGCGAGGGCCTTTTCCGGGTCGGCACGCAGCGCCGCCGGATCGTCGATCTTGGGCGCGGTGAACGGATGGTGCATCGCCACCCAGCGCCGCTCCTCGGCAGCCCACTCGAACATCGGGAAGTCGACCACCCACAGCGGCTGCCAGCCCGGCTGCACCAGCTTCAGGTCCTGGCCGATCTTGAGGCGCAGCGCCCCGAGCGCGTCGCTGACGACCTTGGCGCTGTCGGCGCCGAAGAAGATGAGGTCGTTGTCCGCGGCATCCGTGCGCTCCAGAATGCCCGCGACCGCCGCATCGCTCAGGAACTTGATGATGGGCGACTGCAGGCCATCGCGGCCGCGCGCGCGCTCGTTGACCTTGATGTAGGCGAGCCCCTTGGCCCCGTACCGGCCGACGAACTCGGTATAACCGTCGATCTGCGATCGCGGCATCGCGCCGCCGCCCGGCACGCGCAGCGCCGCGACCCTGCCCTTCGGATCCTTGGCGGGACCGGCGAACACCTTGAAGTCGCAGTCCCTGACGAGGTCGGCCACGTCCGCCAGCTCGAGCGGGTTGCGCAGATCCGGCTTGTCGGAGCCGTAGCGGCGCATCGCCTCGGCGAAGGTCATGCGCTGGAAGGGCTCGGGCAGCGCCACGCCCAACACCTCCTTGAAGAAGGACCGCGTGAGTCGCTCCATCAGCTCCATGATCCCATCCTGTGTCAGGAAGGAAGTCTCGACGTCGAGCTGGGTGAACTCGGGCTGCCGGTCGGCGCGCAGGTCCTCGTCGCGGAAGCAGCGCACGATCTGGTAGTAACGATCGAAGCCCGCGATCATCAGCAGCTGTTTGAAGATCTGCGGCGACTGCGGCAGCGCGAAGAACTTGCCCGGGTGTGTGCGGCTCGGAACCAGGTAGTCACGCGCCCCCTCGGGAGTCGCCTTGGTCAGCATCGGCGTCTCGAGGTCGATGAAGCCGTGGCCGTCGAGGAACGTACGCATGGCACGCGTAATCCGATGACGCAGCCGCAGACGCTGACTCATGACCTCGCGACGGAGATCGAGGTAGCGGTACTTGAGCCGGACTTCCTCGCCCACCTGCTCGTCCAGCTGGAAGGGCAGCGGCTCCGAGCGGTTGAGGAGCTCCAGCTCGCTCGCCAGCAGCTCCACGCGCCCGGAGGCAAGATTCGTATTCACCGTTCCGGCCGGCCGCTCGCGAATCCGTCCCTTGACGCGAATGACGAACTCGTTGCGCAGCCGCTCCGCCTCGTGGAAGACCGCGGCCGCATCCGGATCGAAGACGACCTGCAGCAGGCCCTCGCGATCGCGCAGATCCACGAAGATGATGCCGCCGTGATCACGCCGGCGGTGCACCCAGCCGGCCACCTCGACCGTCTGGCCGATCAGCTTCTCATCGACGTGTCCGCAGTAGTGTGAACGCATTGGGCCGGCGATGTTACGGGGCGCCCGGAGGGGCCGCAACCAGAACCGCCGCACCCTCGAGCGCGCCCTGTCGCAGCCGCTCGAGGGCGGTATTGGCGTCGCTCAGCGGGAACAACTCGACGGTCGGCTTGAGGGCCAGGCGCTGGGCCAGCTCGAGGAACTCCTCGCCGTCGGCGCGGGTGAGATTGGCGACGGAGCTCACCGAGCGCTCGCCCCAGAGGAGCTCGTAGGGAAAGCGGGGGATGTCGCTCATGTGGATGCCTGCGCAAACGACCCTGCCGCCGCGGCGCACGGCAGCGAGAGCTGCCGGCACCAATGCACCGACCGGCGCAAAGAGAATCGCGGCATCCAGCGGGTCGGGCGGCGGCCGGTCCGAATCCCCTGCCCATGCCGCGCCAAGATTACGGGCAAAGGCCTGGCCGGCAAGATCGCCGGGCTTGGTGAACGCGAAGACCCGCCGCCCCTGGGCACGGGCCAATTGCGCCAGCAGGTGCGCGGCGGCGCCGAATCCATAGAGGCCGAGGTTCGTACCCTCGCCGGCGGCGCGGTAGGCGCGATAGCCGATGAGGCCGGCGCAGAGGAGCGGCGCGAGCTGCGCCGCGGGAGCATCGGCAGGGAGCGGCAGGCAGAAGCGCGCGTCCGCGACGACCTGCTCGGCATAGCCGCCATCGACCGAATAGCCGGTGAAGCGCGCGTATTCGCAGAGATTTTCCTGGCCGGCGCGGCAGTAGCGGCAGAGCCCGCAGGCCTGCGCCAGCCACGGGACACCGACCCGGTCGCCGGGACGAAAGCGCGTCACCGCCGGACCGGCCTCGGCAACGACGCCGACGATTTCATGCCCCGGCGTGATGGGGTAGTGGATGTGGGGAAGCTCGCCATCGAGAAGATGCAGGTCCGTACGACAGACCCCGCAGGCCTCGACGGTGATGCGGACTTGGTGCTCGCCAAGAGGCGCCAGCGCGACCTCCTCCAACCGGAGTGGAGAGCCGCGGGCCGGGAGTCGCATCGCTTTCATGCCGCCAATC
>CAWHWV010000033.1:0-87927 GCA_963833085.1 uncultured Pseudomonadota bacterium | reverse complement strand
ATGGAATAACCATCGAGCTTGCCCTTCAACTCCGGAAGCACCAGGCCAACGGCCGCAGCGGCACCTGTCTTGGTGGGGATCTGCGACATCGTGGCGGAGCGCGCACGGCGCAGGTCAGAGTGATAGACGTCCGTCAGCACCTGGTCGTTGGTGTAAGAATGGATCGTGGTCATGATGCCATTGACCATGCCGATCCTGTCATGCACCACCTTGACCACGGGAACCAGGCAGTTCGTGGTACAGGAGGCGTTGGAAATGACGGTGAAATCGCTCTTCAGCACATTGTCGTTGACGCCGTAGACGATCGTGGCGTCTACATCCTCACCACCCGGCGCCGAAATGATGACGCGCTTCGCCCCACCCTTCAGGTGGGCGCTGGCCTTCGCCTTGCTGGTGAACAAGCCGGTACTTTCGAAAACATACTCGACACCGAGGTCGCCCCAGGGAAGTTTGGCCGGATCGCGCTCGGCGAGTACCTTGATCCGATCGCCGTTCACGATCATCGCGTCACCGTCGACTTTCACCTCGCCGTCAAATCTGCCGTGCACGGTGTCATAACGCGTCAGGTGTGCGTTGGTTTTCGCATCGCCGAGGTCATTGAGCGCGACGATTTGCACTTCGTTGGTGCGCCGGCTTTCGTAGAGTGCGCGCAGGACGTTGCGGCCGATGCGCCCGTAGCCGTTGATTCCCACCTTGATTGGCATGACCCGATAACCTCGTTTGCGTTTACGATAGCGATTGCGTCGTTGGCGACAGCGTAACTGATTGCTCAGCCGGCGGACTTTAGCAGTTCGCCAACCTCCTGGTTGACGTGCTCCACGGTGAAGCCGAAGCGCGCGAGCACCGCGGCACCTTTGCCGGAGGCGCCGAAATGATCGATGCCGATCACCCGACCCTCATTGCCGACGTAGCGCCACCAAGATAGCGTGGCGCCCGCCTCCACCGCTAGACGGCGGCGAACTGCGCGCGGCAGCACGGCCTCCCGGTACGCCTCGTCCTGGGCGTCGAAAAGCCCGGTCGAGGGCATGGATACCAGCCTCACTCGCCTGCCGCCGGCGTTGAGCGCGCTCACCGCCTGCGCGGCGATGGCGACCTCGGACCCGGTCGCGAGAACCAGGCACTCGGGAGTGCCCTGGCAATCGATCAGGACGTATCCGCCGCGCCGGACGTTCGCCTGCTGCTCGGCGGTACGCGCCTGCTGCGGCAGAGCCTGACGGGTCAGCACGAGCGCAGTGGGCCCGGACCGCTCCACGGCTGCCGTCCACGCGACCGCCGTCTCGAAAGCATCGCACGGCCGCCACAGACACAGGTTCGGCATCGCCCGAAGGCTCGTCAGGTGCTCGATCGGCTGGTGCGTGGGGCCATCCTCCCCGAGCCCGACCGAGTCGTGAGTATAGACGAGCACCACGTGCGTGTTCATGAGCGCGGCCAGGCGCACCCCGTTGCGCGCGTAATCGGAGAACACCAGGAAAGTGCCGCCGTAGGGCAGGAACCCGCCGTGCAACGCGATTCCGTTCATGACGGCCGTCATGCCGAACTCGCGCACGCCGTAGTGGATGTAGTTGCCGGTCGCTTCCTTCGGGTCGAACTCGCGCGCGGCCTTGAACTTGGTGTTGTTGGACCCGGTGAGATCGGCCGAGCCGCCGAACACCTCCGGTATTCGCGGCGCAATCACGCTGAGCGTGGCCTGCGAGGACTGGCGGGTCGCCTGCGGCGCCTGCTGCGCGAGCCCGGCGGCCAGCGCCTGGGATGCGGTCTCCCGCCAGTCCGCGGGCAGCTCACCGCGAATGCGGCGCTCGAGCTCGCGCGCGAGCTGCGGGTGGGCGCTGCCGTAGCGCGCAAACAACTCCCGCCAGGCCGACTCCGCGGCCGCGCCGCTGCTGCGATGGTCCCAGGCGACGCGCAGCTCAGGGGGAATGACGAAGGGCTCGTACGGCCAGCCTATTGCCTTGCGGGTGGCCGCCACTTCGTCCGCGCCCAGCGCCTCGCCGTGAGCTTCCGCGGTGCCCTGCCTGTGCGGCGCGCCCCAGCCGATGATCGTCCGGCAGCAGATCATGGAAGGGCGCATCGTCTCGGCGCGGGCGGCGCGGATTGCGGCTGCCACCGCTTCCGCGTCATGGCCGTCGGCACTCACAACATGCCAACCGTAAGCCTCGAAACGCCGGCCGGTGTCGTCGGTGAACCAACCCTTTACCTTGCCGTCGATGGAGATCCCGTTGTCGTCGTAGAAAGCGATGAGCTTGCCGAGCCCCAGCGTGCCGGCGAGCGAGCAGGCCTCGTGGGAAATCCCTTCCATCAGACAGCCGTCGCCGCAGAACACATACGTGTGGTGATCGACGACGGCGAATCCGGGGCGGTTGAACTGCGCCGCCAGCATGCGCTCCGCGAGCGCGAGCCCAACCGCGTTGGCGAGCCCCTGGCCGAGCGGGCCGGTGGTGGTCTCGATGCCGAGCGCCGGCTCGTGCTCCGGATGGCCCGCCGTATGGCTGCCGAGCTGGCGGAAATTCTCGATCTCCTCCAGCGACAGCGGATAACCGGTCAGGTGCAGGAGCGAATACAGCAGCATCGAGCCGTGGCCGTTGGAGAGCAGGAAGCGGTCGCGGTCGGGCCACTGCGGATTGCCCGGGTTGTGCTTGAGGAAATCGCTCCACAGAACCTGGGCGATGTCCGCCATGCCCATGGGCATGCCGGGGTGCCCCGAATTGGCGCGCTGCACCGCGTCCATCGAAAGAGCCCGGATGCAGTTGGCGAGCTCACGGCGGGTGGTCATAGGGAAACCCCGGAGAAACGGGCGCGCATTGTCCATCAGACGCCGCCGATGCTCAATCGTGTTGTGCGGCCCGGCGCGGCCCTGCGCCGCAGCCGCAGCATGCCTGCCTCACTGCGGCGCATGCTCGTCCCAGCATGTGAGCCGCGTGCTCAGTGTATGAACCGTCCCTTCACCCATGAGCCGGCCGCCGCCAGGCGTCGCAACGACCCGACAACGACTTATGTTCGGTTGGCGAGCATCACAGTATCGGCGCGACAACAGCGTACTGGCGCAGATTTCCGCCACCTTGCAGGCCCGGCGCGACCCAGTTCACTTCTGACGGCTCGCGGCTCTCTGATACGCTTCCGTCATGGCAACCAGCGTCGTGCGTCTGACTCATCTCACGGATCCGCATCTCTACGGCGGCGAGCGCGAGCTGCTGCGCGGCATTGCCACGCTGCCGTCGCTCGAGGCAACGCTAGCCAACGCCCGGCAGCGCGACTGGCCGCCCGACGCGGTCCTGGTCACGGGTGATCTGGTCCAGGACGATCCCGCGGGATATGTCCACTTCAGGCGCCTGCTCGGCGACCTGCGGGTGCCGGTGCTGTGTCTGCCCGGCAACCACGACGAGCCGGAGGCGATGCGTCGCGAGCTCGACGGCGCACCGTTCATTATCGGCGGCGCCGTCGACCTCGGGCTGTGGCGCATCGTGCTGCTCGACAGCACCATTTCGGGATCGGCCGCCGGACAGATGAGCGCCGCGGGCCTGGCGGCGCTGGAGTCGGTTCTCGCCGAAGCGCCGCAGCGGCATGCGCTCGTGTGTCTGCACCATCATCCGGTACCCATGGACAGCCGTTGGCTCGACCGTGTCGGGCTGCAGAATGCGGCCGAGTTTTTCGACGTCATCGATCGGCATTCGAGCGTTCGCGGCATCGTCTGTGGCCATGTGCACCAGAGCTACGACGCGGTGCGCAAAGGCGTGCGGCTGCTCGCGACACCGTCAACCTGCGCCCAGTTCCTGCCGGGCGCCGAGCAGTTCGCGGTCGACCGGCGCCCGCCCGGCTACCGCACGCTCGAGCTCAAGGCTGACGGCTCCATCGTGACCGAGGTCGTATGGCTCGAAGGCGGCGCCGCGGGAAGCTCCAAGTCCGCTTGGGCCGCGGCCTGAGACAGCCCGCACCAGGCCTCGAACACGGCGGCTACCGAGATCTGATCCACTCGCTCGAGCCCAGGTGGTCCGCCGAGCGCCACGACCGGCGAGCCGTCCGAGCTGCGCGGCAGCCAGACCCGCGGTGATTGGGTGCCGTAGAGGACGATGAGCGGCAGCCCGAGTGCCGCTGCCGCATGAGCCGGACCGGAATCCACCGAAATCATGCTGTGGGCGACGTCGCACAGCGCAAAGAGCGGGCGCAGCTCCGTGCTGGCGGCAGTGACGCACGGCAACGCCGCAGCGACCCGGATGGCCTCGAGCAGGGGCATCTCGGCCGCGGCGCCCCTGAGTACGAGCATTGCCTCCGGCATGCGGTCATGGAGCAGGTGGAGCAGTTGCACCCAGCGCTCGAGCGGCCAGACCTTGTCGTCGCGGCCGCGCCAGTTTCGCAGCCTCCGGCGGCCCATGGTGCGGTGATTGCCGGGCTGCACCAGGACGAGTGGCTGACCGCGAAGGCCGCGCGAGCCCAGCCAGCGGTCGCGCGCCGCGCGCTCCGCCTCCAGGACCCGCAACCGTGGTGACCAATTGCCGCTACCTGCGGGCTCGGGGTAATCGGCCGCGCTCAGCGCAGCCGGCGTTCGCCGCGCGAACCGCAGGATTACATCGATCCACGCATGCTCCGTCCCCGGCGCCTCATCGATGAAGAGGCAGCGGCGCGGGTCGACGCCGGCCGCGCGCAACAGGCGGCGAATTCTGCGCACCTGCGGCGGATGATGCTCGAAGACATAAATCGGCCCGGGCGCGCTGCCGCGTAGCGCGCGCAGGACAGCCGGCCAGGCAAGCCCAAAAGGGATCGGCGCCTTGCGCGGCACAGACCAGCACTCGGCAACCTCGTCCAAGCCGAGGTAGACGCCGGGTGCCCATGCATCCGCTCCCACGACATAACAGGGTTTACCGTAACGCGCGTGCAGCAGCCGCAGCGCTGCCGTCAACATGACCATATCGCCGATACGGCCAAGCTTGATCACGAAGGGACGCAGCGGTTGGCCCGTCATGGCGTCATGGTACCTTGGAAAATCATCTCGCCAGCATCTCACGCCAGCGCTGCGCGACCACCGAGAGGCGGAAGCGCGGATCCGGCGCCGTCACGGGTCGAGCACCCGCGCGCCAGGCCCGGAGGCGGTCGATATAGATATCGAACAGACCGAGAGCTGCCGCAGCGCGGGCGGCCCCGCGGCGCCAGCCGGCCGGAAACTCGCCGAGCAGCGCCTCATACAGGCGCTTCCCGGCAGTGACCGGCAGCACCTGCGCCGGGTCCCCCAGGACCTCCAGCGCGGCGCCGCAATCGTGGGTGAGCACCGGTGTCCCGAGCGCCTTCGACTCGGCGAACACGAGGCCGAAGGTCTCCGGGATGACGAAGTTGGGGAAAAACGTGCAGAGCGCCGTGCGGGCCTCGGCATGGATGCGCTGCTGCGGTTGCGGGCCGAGGTACTCGACGCCCTCGAGCCGTGGAGTCCTGCCGGCCTTGTAGCCGGGATTGCCGACCACCAGGCGCATGTCGGGCATCGCTTTTCTGACGGCGCTGAACGCATCCAGCGTGAACTTCAAGCCCTTGTTGGGAGACGACAGGAACACGAGCTTGCGGTCATCGATCGGCGACCCATCCGGCTGCAAATCGTCGTCCACGGGGTTGTAGATGGTGCAGGTCGAGACGCGCTCGCTCACCCCCATCCAACGCAATGCCGCCGCGACCGAATGTCGTTGCGTGTCTGAAACACAAATCACGTTGACGGCAAGATCCCGCAGAATGCGGGCGTCCGCTGCAATTCTCCTGGCGCGCTTCGAGCGCGGTCTCACCCGGTCGTGCAGCCAGAGGTGGACGCGCGCATTGGGATATAGCTCGCGCGCCTCCGCCACAGCGCGCGAGTCGCGGTTCACGATCACATGAGTGATGGCGCGATCGCCCCGAGGCGGCAGATAGCGGCCGCTCGCCTCAGTGCGATTGTGCTGCACGACGAGCGCCCCAAGAGCATCGGCAACACGCACCACGCTCGCTTCAGTGCCACCCATCGCCTCGCGCCGCAGCGTCTCGGTGTCGTACGGCCGGCGGCATGTGGGATCGAAGAAGAGGATGGCGCTCATGGCGACGATGATTGCCGATCAGGTATAACCCTGCAATGAGACTGCTGTTCGCCGAATCCAGCACTCGCGGCTACGGAACCGAGCAGCACATCGCCGCTCTGGCGACTGCGATGGCGCGGCGCGGACATGACGTGCGCTGTCTTGTGATCGCCGGCAGCCCGGTGGCGGATCTGTTGCAAGAGGCAAGGGTACCGATGGTTGCCGTACGCACGGGCCGGACCCGCGGCATTCGCATCGCCGCAGGTTTGCTGCGTCTGGTGCTGCAGCAGCGCCCGGACTGGATAGTCTCGAACGACCCGCGCTTCTACCGGATGCTGCTCGCCGTTCGCCGCCTCACGGGCGCACGCGTGGCGCTGTTCCGGCATTGGCACGATGCCCCGGCGAAGCCGCGGACGCGCGAGCTCCTCTCCCGGCGGACCGACCGCTTCATCCTGGTGTCGCGTTTCCACCGGGAGGAATACCGGCGCCAGGGGATGAGCGTGGAGCATGCCTCCGTTCTCTATAACCCGATCGACACGGAGCGCTTCCGGCCGTCATCGGTTGCCAGGGCACGCACCAGAGAGCGTCTCGGCTGCAGCGATTCGGATGTCGTCGTCGGTTATGTCGGCAGGATCATCGAGGCGAAAGGCATCTTCACTCTGTTCGACGCCGCCGA
This sequence comes from uncultured Pseudomonadota bacterium, assembly GCA_963833085.1. Lineage (GTDB taxonomy): Bacteria > Pseudomonadota > Gammaproteobacteria > Steroidobacterales > Steroidobacteraceae > 13-2-20CM-66-19. The sequence continues at coordinate 81,231 of CAWHWV010000033.1, read as the reverse complement.
GCAGTTCCTGGCCGCCGCTGCGACCGCGCGCATGTTGTGGGTGGGCGATGGCGAGGACAGCGGAGCCCTGCAGGCGCGGGTCGCGCGCTCGCCGCATGCGAGCCGCCATCGGCTCGAGGCCTGGGAGCCCGACATGGCGGCGCTCTACCCGGCGCTCGACATTCTCGCGGTGCCGTCGATCTACCCGGAGCCGTTCGGGCGCGTCTCCGTCGAGGCACAGGCGGTCACCGTACCCGTGGTATCGAGCCTCGCGGGCGGACTGCCCGAGACCTTCGTCGCTGACAGCACCGGCATCGGCGTCGACCCCGGCGACGCCAACGCGCTCGCAAGCGCGGTACTCGCGCTGGTAGCCGATCCCGAGCGGCGGCGGCGGATGGGCGCGGCCGGCCGCGATTGGACGTGTGCCCGATTCTCACTCGAGCGGATCGCAGCGGATTTTGAGCAGCTGCTCGCGGGCTCCTAGTATGAAGCGCTGGATCCGGGCATCCTGCCCGGCCCAGCGCGCCTCGAGCAAAAAGCGTGGTTTTTGCCCGAGGCTCCGCCACCTGCGGCGGCGGGGCACATCCTGTGCCTGGTTACGGGGTTGTACCGCTTCATGATTCGCTGTCAGGCGGCTACCGCACCGGTTGGCGCCCGGCTCGGGCTCAACTCCGCGCCGAATGAATCAAGCTGCGCCCTGACGCTGCGCTCCACTGCCGCAAAGTCCACGTACACTCCGCTGCTGTCGCGGACTGGAACTCTGCAATCGTCGAAGTCGAGTTCGAGACCGGTCTCGGCCAGGATTTTGTCGCTCACGTTGTCGCGATACGTGGCCGAACAGCCGAGGCGATCGACATCGAGCACCAGGTCGGCGGCGGGTTCCGCCAAGGCGTGGGAGAGAATGGACACCGCGGTGAAGGCGCGATACGACTGATCGTCGCTCCAGGGGTGAAGGGCGGAGTGGAGAGATTGCAATTGCCGCTGCAAGCCGCGAGGGAGCCGCGGAAGATCGAGCGTATCGGCGAAACAGCGCGCCGGCGAGCCCGCGGGGGCGAGCGCCAGGATCAGAAAGTGACACAGCTCGAAATACGAGAGCGACACTTGGCCGCGATAGCTCCGGCAGGAGAGCCACTGCTGCAGCGGATTGCGCCGTAAGACCACATGGTAGCCGCCAAGCGCCTGCTTGAGCGCAGCCGCGCGTCCGAGAGATCGCGAGAACCCGAGTACGGGATGCGTTCCCCGGCGCTGCGCATGGGTAATCAGCCGGGATACATACCGGACCTCCGGTCCGATGCCTGCCTCGGAGGGGAAATATCTCGCCACCGCGAACTCAGTGCGATATCCGGGGACGCCTTTGAGGAATGGATGCAGGAGAGCGCAGTACTCCTGCGCGTAGGGTGAGGCGAGTGGCGGATGACGCGAGTTCCATCCTTGGGCCGTCTGGCGCTGAATGCGCTTCGGGGAACAGCGCGCCAGCGATTCGCCAAACGGCTCGTAGAAGCTCGTGGTGAGCGGGTTGCGGCGGAAGCAGCTCCAAACGTATGTGCTCGCGCAACGCCAGCCGCCGTGGAGAAAAACCGCCTTGTGCTGCTCCGGTGACTCTTTCAATCGACGGCTCTGGTAATCAGATAATTAGTCTACGCAGGCGCGGGCCCGACGGTCCATTAAATCCTGTTAACCACGGCGGTCTGCCGCATCAGGAAGCCTGAGAAGCGGCACGATGCGACCGCAGCGGATCGGCCTGCAGGCGCTCGAGCAATCCGCACCATGCCTCGAACACCACGTGCTCGGGAATCTCGTCCAGACGGCGCGCCGCAGGCGGTCCGCCGACACCAATCACCGGCGATCCGACGGCGCTGCGCGGCTGCCAGACGTGCGACGGGTAGGCGCCGAAGAGGACGACGAGCGGTAATCCAACCGCAGCCGCGGCGTGCGCCGGACCGGTATCCACGGAAATCATGCTGTGCGATTGCGCGCACAGCGCAAACAGCCGTCGCAGCGGCAGCACCGCGATGTTGATCGACGGCAGCCGCGCCGCGGCGCGGATCAGCTCGAGGAACGCCGCTTCCTGTGGCGCCCCGACGAGAACGATGAGCGCCTGCGGCAACCTTGACTGCAGCTGCTGCTGAACGTGCTGCAACAACTCCGCCCAGCGCTCCACGGGCCATGCTTTGTGGTCGTCCGGCAATACGTGCGGTCGAGCTCCGCCCTTCATCATGCGTTGATTGCCAGGCTGCACGAGCACGAGCGGTCGCCCCTGCCATCCCTGCGAGGCAAGCCATGCGTCGCATTCCGCCCGCTCTGCCATGCTGATCTCGAGTTGCGGCGCACAGCGCGGCGCCGGCTCGGGCCACGGGAAGTCGGCTTCCCGAAAAGCCGGCGGCGTGCACCGCCCCAGCGCGACGAGCCGGTCCACCCAGTGCTCGGGCGCCTGCCCGCGGCGCTCGGCTGCCGCCAGCACTTCAGTCATGAAGACGCAGCGACCCGCCGCCGTGCCGCTCCACCGCAGCAGGCGCGTGATGCGCGGCAATTTGCGCGGCAAGTCCTCGCAAACGTACACGGGCGCAGCGGGATCGGCGCGCAGAGCGCGGCGCGCACGCCACCACTCCCGGTCGAGAAAGAACGCGGTGTGCCGCCCGAGACAGATGGCTTCGGCCACATCGCGGTGCGAGCGATAGATTTCCGCGCCCCACGCGCCGGCGCCGATGACCCTGCACGGCTGCCCGAACCGCCGATGCAGGATCTCGAGCAGCGTGCTCAGCATGATCATGTCGCCGATTCTGCCGAACCAGATGACGACCGGTGTTGTGGGGGATTGCGGCACGGGAAAACGGCAGCGGCTTCGGCCGCTCTCTTCGACTCATCTCGAGCGGCGCTGCGCCCTCTTACGCCGCAGTATACCGCCGCGCGCCAGCCGTGGCCGTGGCGGCGTATCGGAAACGCCGCTGAAGCCACCGCGCGTCGTGCGTTCCTCCGCGGTGATGAGTCCAAGCTTCTCCAGACGCGCCTCGATGGCGCGCAGCGTCCGTCCGTGCTTGCGCGCGATCACCTGCGGGGATTCACCGCTCTTGAATTCTCCGATCAGCTTGCTCTCCTCATCGGTCGTCCACGCCTGACCGACGTTGTCGGGCAGCTGCGCGCGCCGCTGTGCGCGTGCAGCCGTCAGCTCCAGCGCCGAAAGCCCCGCGAGTAGTGCGCGCAGCACATCGGCGTGCTGCAGCACCGTCTCGCGCGGCAACTCCGCACCGGTGACCGGGTCGATCCCCTGGATGAGAGACTGCAATATCTGTCTTGCTCTGGACTGCTGCATGGCGGCTCTCCGCTCGCATGATGACTGGCGCTCATTGTCGAAGCGCCCGCACCCGCGCCACCAGAGCGACAAGTTGCGCGTTCATACCGATTTGCGGCATTAGCGCGCATTTGCGCCCAAAGGCGGCTTTCCCGTACATTGCGCGCCCCTTCCGACGATTCGCCCCATGCGCGCTTTCGCCTGGTTTCTGCTGTTGATCGCAGTGAGCCTTGCGGCAATGGCGGCGCTCACCTATCCGGCGTGGCTGCTGCTGCACGGCCATTTCGACTTTCCGTTCCATCGCATCGGGGAGCGGATCGGCATGCTGGCGTTTCTGGTGGGATTCCTGCTGGTGGCGCGCCGGCTGCGGCTCGCGGACCGCGCCAGCCTCGGGTACGGAGCACCGCGACAGGTCTTCCTGCGCGAGCTGTCCCTCGGGCTCGCGCTGGGCGTGGTCACGATGGCGGCGGTGGCGGCCTCCATGGCCGCCCTGGGGCTGCTCGATTTTCACCAGGCGGCGGCCGACAGCGCCGGGACGCTTGCCGCGCTGGTCGCGAAGCGGCTCGCGAGCGGCCTCGCGGTCGCCCTCATCGAGGAGACGGCGTTGCGCGGCGCGATGTTCAGCGGCATTCAGCGGGAGTCCGGCACCGCCGCCGCCGTCGTGCTGACCGCGATCGTCTACTCATGGACGCATTTCCTCGGCAGCTTCCACATCCCCGCCGCGCAGGTCTCAGCGTGGAGCGGCGTCGCACTGCTTCACGGCACGCTGCAGTCCTTCGATCATCCTCTCGGCATTGCGGATGCCTTTCTCTGCCTGACGGCGGTCGGAGTGGTGCTGGCGCTCGTGCGCTCGCTCACCGGCAACATCGCGGCAGGAATGGGGCTGCACGCCGGCTGGGTCTGGGTGATGTTGGTGGTACACGGGCTGTCGCAGCCCAATCGCGCCGCCCCGCTCGGCTTTCTCCTCAGCCGGCACGATGGCTTCACCGGCTGGCTGGTGCTCGGCTGGACCGTGCTGTTGGGTGTCGGCCTGAGCCGGTTCTATGGCAATCGGCGATAGGTCTATTGGCCCAAAGTCGGCTACGCCGCTTTGGGCGAGCGCGGCCCTGTGGCTCTATTGGCCTCGCAGCCCAGGGAACGGCCCTGGGCTGCTTTTTCACTTGCTTTCGGACTGACGGCGCCCGAGCTCCGTCAGGAGTTTCCCGTGCAGGCCGCCGAAGCCGCCGTTGCTCATGATGAGCGCCTGATCACCGGGGCGTAGAGTCTGCGCCAGGTCCCTGGCCAGCGCCGACACGTCGCTGCGTGCATGACCGCGCCCGCCCAGGGCGGCAATCACGGTCGCCGGATCCCAACCCAGGTCAGGCGGCGTATACAGCCAAACCTCGTCCGCACCCGCCAGGGAGGCTGCGAGCTGATCACGATGAACGCCCAAGCGCATGGTGTTGGAACGGGGTTCGAGGACGGCGACGATCCGCGCCGATCCGACGCGCCGGCGTAATCCATCGACGGTGGTTGCAATAGCCGTCGGGTGATGGGCGAAGTCGTCGTAGACACGCACACCGTTCACCTCACCGCGAAGCTGCATGCGTCGGGCCACCCCAGCGAACGAATGCAGAGCCGCGATTGCGTGCTCGATTGCGACGCCGGCGTGTCGCGCCGCCGCGATTGCCGCGAGCGCATTTTCCATGTTGTGTGCGCCGATGAGCCCCCACTGTACGGTACCCCGCGGCCGGCCCTGCTCGAGAACCTCGAAGCAGGAGAAATCCTCGACACCGCCGGCGGCGCGACCTGTCCAGTGCGCGTCCGGAGAGGCATGCCCCGCGAAACCCTCTCGTGGGGTCCAGCACCCCATCGCCAGCGTTTCCTTGAGACGCTCATCCGCGGCGTTCCAGACGATACGGCCAGTGCCTGGCACCGTTCTCACCAGGTGATGAAACTGCCGCTGTATCGCGGCGACGTCCGGATAGATGTCTGCGTGGTCGTACTCGAGGTTGTTCAGGATCACCGTGCGGGGATGGTAATGGACGAACTTCGCGCGCTTGTCGAAGAAGGCGGTGTCGTACTCGTCCGCCTCGATGACGAAAAAGGGTGCTGCGCCGAGCCGCGCGCTCGTCTCGAAGTTCGCGGGCACGCCGCCGATCAGGAATCCGGGCGCAAGTCCCGCGTGCTCGAGAATCCACGCGAGGAGCGAGGATGTGGTGGTCTTGCCGTGGGTTCCCGCCACGGCAAGCACCCAACGGTCGCGCAACACCTCGCGCGCCAGCCACTCCGGACCCGATGCATAGGGAAGGCCGCGGTCGAGGAGCGCCTCGACGACAGGCTGACCGCGCGTCATGACATTGCCCACGACCACCACATCGGGCGCGGGATCGAGCTGCGCGTCGCCATAGCCTTCGATCAGCTCGATCCCGAGCGCCTGGAGCTGCGTGCTCATTGGCGGGTAGACGTTGCTGTCGGAGCCGGTGACGCGGTGGCCGTCGGCGCGCGCGATGGCGGCGATACCGCCCATGAAGGTCCCGCAAACTCCGAGGATGTGTACGTGCATAATGAGCGCGGATTCTACAGATCATCCTCCGTTTCGTTGCAGCACATAGCCGACACTGCCGATGCCGTCACCGATCTCGCCGCCCGCCTTGCGAGGCACGCGAGCATCGGTCTCGACACCGAATTTCTCCGCGAGCGCACGTATCGCGCGGAGCTCTGCCTGATACAGGTGTCCGCGGCCGACGACGCCGTATGCGTCGACCCGATCGCGGTCACCGACCTGGCCGCGCTTGCGGGCCCGCTCACCGCTGCCGAGGCCGTGAAGGTGATGCACGCGTCGCGGCAGGATCTCGAGGTTCTGCTGCCGGCAGTCGGGCTGGTGCGCCCGGTGTTTGATACGCAGGTCGCGGCCGCGCTCGCGGGATTTGCCGCGCAGATCGGCTATGCCGAGCTCACCCGGCGGCTGCTGGGCATCGAGCTGCCCAAGGCTCATACCCGCACTGACTGGTCGCGCCGGCCGCTCTCACCGGAGCAGATCGAGTATGCGATCGACGACGTGCGTCATCTGGTGCCGTTGAAACTGACGCTCGAAGAGCAGCTCGATAAGCTGGGCAGGCTGAGTTGGCTCGCCGAGGAGCTCACGGGACTGGCCGACGCCCGCGCTCTCGTCACGGAGCCGGAGGAGGCTTGGCGGCGTCTGAAGGGGCTGCGGGGTCTCGACCCCTCCCGGCAGCGGCTGGCGCGCGGACTGGCCGCATGGCGGGAGCGCCGGGCCATGGAGCGGAATCGGCCGCGCGGTTGGATTCTCGACGATACGGCGTTACGCGAGATGATAGTGCGCGTGCCGCGGTCGCTGGCGGCGTTGGAGACGATCACGGAAATGCCGGCAGGTGTGGTGCGGCACAGTGGCGACGAGCTGCTGGCCTGTGTCGCGGCGGCGAATGTTCCGGATCCCGCACCGCCGCTGGATACGCGGCGGCGCCCCGACCCTTCGCAAAGCGCCCTGGTGAAGAAGCTCGGCGCGGTGAATCAGGCGGTGGCAACGGAGCTGGGCATCAGCCCGGAAGTGCTGGCCACGCGGCGTGATCTCGAGCGGTTGGCTGAAGGCGGTGAGGACCTCGCGGCGCTGCGTGGCTGGCGGCGAGCCGTCATCGGCGAGAAGCTGCTGGCCGCGATCTAGGCGCGCGCCTGGGCTTATCGGCGAGACCCTACACGTTTCGCCGCGGGGCCGGGAACGGCCCGGCCCCGCTTTGCACTGCCAGCGCCGCTTCCAATCGCTGCTCAACCTGGGCCATGGTGCCTTCGGCGTCGATCGTGCGGAGCAGACCCTGCTGGCGGTAGTAGTCCACCAACGGACGGGTTTGCTGCTCGTAGACTTTCAGGCGCTCGGCGACGGTGGCCTCGTTGTCATCCGGACGCTGGAACAGGCGGTGCGGCTTGCCGGTCTTCGGACAGAGCTCGCGCTGCGCTTCGCCGGGCGGTGAAGTGAGGAGGTTCACCACGTTGCCGCAGTCGGAGCAGGTGCGCCGGCCGGAGATGCGGCGCAAAAGCTCGGCATAGTCGACCTCCATCTGCACGACGGTATCGAGGGGCTTGCCGATCTCGCCGAGCAGCGCGTCGAGGGCGCGGGCCTGCGCCAGGTTGCGCGGGAAGCCGTCCAGGATGAAGCCGGGCCGAGTGTCGGGCTCGGCCAGCCGCTCGCGAATCATGCCCAGGACGATCTCGTCGGCGACCAGCTGGCCGAGGTCCATGGCCTCCTTGGCCCTGAGGCCAAGAGGCGTGCCCTTCGCCACGGCAGCGCGCAGCAGGTCGCCGGTGGAGACCTGCGGTATGCCGTGACGCTTGACGAGACGTTGAGACTGCGTGCCCTTCCCCGATCCCGGGGCCCCCAACAGGACGATGCGCATGCTATTTATCGAGACCTTGCGTCCAAAGGCTTGTCACGTTACCGGCGCCCGGCGGCGAGGTCAAACGGGCGGCCGTGCGATATGCTGCGTGCCATGAAAAAAGCGACGCCCAAGAAGAACGCGTTCTACGCCCAGTCCGGCGGTGTCTCCGCCGTGATCAATGCCTCCGCCTGCGGCGTCATCGAGACCGCCATGCGGCAGTCGCGGCATATCCGAAAGGTATATGCCGGTCGTGACGGTATCGTGGGCGCGCTGACGGAGGATCTGATCGATGTCAGCCGTGAAAGCCCGGCCGTCATTCGCGGACTCAAGCACACGCCTGCCGGAGCCTTTGGCTCGGCACGCTTCAAGTTGAAAGGCATCGAGCAGAACCGCGCGGAATACGAGCGGCTGATCGAGGTCTTTCGCGCCCACGACATCGGCTACTTCTTCTACAACGGCGGCAACGACTCGATGGATACGGCCCTGAAGGTCTCGCAGATCGGCGAGTCGCTCGGCTATCCCATCACCTGTGTCGGGGTGCCGAAGACGGTCGACAACGATCTGCCGCATACCGACTGCTGCCCTGGATTCGGCTCGGTGGCCAAGTACGTCGCCGTGTCCACTCGGGAGGCGGCCCTCGACGTGGCTTCCATGGCGCGGACCTCGACCAAGGTGTTCGTGTTCGAGGTGATGGGGCGGCACGCCGGCTGGATCGCGGCGGCCGCGGGGCTCGCCGGCCGCAAACCCGGTGAGCCGCCGCACATCATTCTGTTTCCCGAGGTCCCTTTCGATAAGGACCGGTTTCTGGAGCGGGTGAAGCAGTGCGTCGGCTCAGTCGGTTACTGCGTCGTGGTGGTCTCGGAGGGCGCGGCGTATCCGGGCGGCAAGTTCCTGGCGGAGGCGGGCACGCGCGACGCCTTCGGCCACGCCCAGCTGGGCGGCGTGGGACCGGTCGTGGCGGACATGATCCGCGAGGCGCACGGCTACAAGTACCACTGGGCGGTCGCCGACTATCTGCAGCGCTCGGCCCGGCATATCGCTTCCAAAGTCGACGTTGAGCAGGCGTATGCCGTGGGCAAGGCGGCGGTCGAGCTGGCCGTGAAGGGCGTCAACGCGGTCATGCCGGTCATCGTCCGCAAGGCCTCCAGGCCTTACAAATGGACGATCGGCCACGTCCCCCTGGCGGCGGTGGCCAATCGCGAGAAGAAGCTGCCGCCCGAGTACATCACCGCGGACGGCTTCGGGATCACGAAGGCCTGCCGGCGCTATCTCGAGCCGCTCGTGGCGGGTGAGGCCTACCCCCCCTATCGCGACGGCCTGCCCGAATACATCCGCATCAAGGGCAGCCGCGTCCGCAAGCGCCTGCGAACCGAATTCAAGCTATGAGAGATACCAACGAGGCGTCCGTGCGCCAATCGACAAATACCAATCTGGTACACTTCGCGGCCTTTTTTATAGCCCTTTAAGTATTCCGGGGGAGATGCCTGATGGATGCCACCACGTGGCTGTGGGCCGCTATTGCGGCCGGTGTACTCGCCGTCCTTTACGGCATCGTTTCGACGGCCGCTATCCTGCGTCTGCCCGCTGGCAATGACCGGATGCAGGAGATTGCCGCAGCCGTACAGGCCGGGGCAAAGGCGTATCTCAATCGCCAATACACCACGATCTTCATCGTCGGTATCGTGCTCTTCCTGATCCTCGGCTTCTTCCTGCACTGGCCCACCGCCGGCGGGTTCGCCATCGGCGCGGTGCTCTCGGGCGCGACCGGCTATATCGGGATGAACATCTCGGTACGCGCCAACGTGCGCACGGCCCAAGCCGCGACCCGAGGTCTCAATGCCGCCCTGGCGGTGGCTTTCCGCGGCGGCGCGATCACCGGCATGCTGGTCGTCGGTCTGGCTCTCCTCGGTGTCTCCGGGTACTTCGCCTTCCTCAACCATCTCATCGGCACGGAGCCGGCGTTGCACGCGCTCGTGGGGCTCGCGTTCGGCGGCTCGCTGATCTCGATCTTCGCGCGCCTCGGCGGCGGCATCTTCACGAAGGGCGCAGACGTCGGCGCCGACCTCGTCGGCAAGGTCGAAGCCGGCATTCCCGAGGATGACCCGCGCAACCCAGCGGTCATTGCCGACAACGTGGGCGACAACGTGGGCGACTGTGCGGGGATGGCAGCCGATCTCTTCGAGACCTACGCCGTCACCGTGGTAGCCACGATGCTGCTTGGCGGGCTGCTCTTTGCCAAACAGAGCGCAGCGGCGGGCTACAACGCGGCCATCTATCCGCTCGCGCTCGGCGCCGTGTCGATCGTCTCCTCGATCATCGGCACTTTCTTCGTCTCGACCCGCGAGGGCGGCAAGATCATGAACGCCCTCTACAAGGGCGTGATCGTCTCCGGCATCGTGTCGGCGATCGGCTTTTACTTCATCACACACGCGCTCATGCCCGCGGAGGCGAGCTCTCTCTTTGGCTGCTCGCTCATCGGCCTCGGCCTCACCGCGGCGCTCATCGTCATCACGGAGTACTACACGGCTACCGAGTACAGCCCGGTCCGCAAGGTCGCCGCGGCGTCGCAGACCGGTCATGCAACCAACATCATCGCGGGCCTCGGCGTCTCCATGAAGGCGACCGCGCTGCCGGTCATCGCGGTGTGTCTCGCGATCTGGGGCTCGTACAAGCTGGGCGAGACGAGCGGCGTCGGCCTCTACGGCATCGCGATCGCCGCCACCGCCATGCTGTCGATGACCGGAATGATCGTGGCTCTCGATGCCTATGGACCGATCACCGACAACGCCGGCGGCATTGCGGAGATGGCAGGCCTGCCGAAGCAGGTGCGCGACATCACCGACCCGCTCGATGCGGTCGGCAACACGACCAAGGCGGTCACCAAAGGCTACGCCATCGGCTCGGCGGCGCTCGCGGCCCTGGTGCTCTTCGCCGACTACACGCACAACCTCGCGGCCGCCGGCAAGCTCGTCGCTTTCTCGCTCTCCGATCCGGCGGTCATCATCGGCCTATTCATCGGCGGCCTCGTGCCCTACCTCTTTGGCGCGCTCGCCATGGAGGCGGTGGGACGCGCAGCCGCCTCGGTGGTCACCGAGGTCCGCCGCCAGTTCCGCGAGATCAAGGGCATCATGGAAGGCACCGCCAAACCCGACTACTCGCGAGCGGTGGACCTGCTGACCCGCGCTGCCATCGGCGAGATGATCATCCCCTCGCTGCTGCCGATCGTGGTGCCCATCGTGCTGGTAGTGGTGATGAATTACCTGCTCGGCCCCGGCGCCGGCATCAAGGCGCTCGGCGGCCTTCTCATCGGTACCATCGTGACCGGCTTCTTCGTCGCGGTCTCCATGACCACCGGCGGCGGCGCCTGGGACAACGCCAAGAAGTACATCGAGGAAGGCAACTATGGCGGCAAGGGCTCCGAGGCCCACAAAGCCGCGGTAACCGGCGACACGGTCGGCGACCCCTACAAAGACACCGCCGGCCCGGCCATCAACCCGCTCATCAAGATCATCAATATCGTCGCGCTTCTTATGATCCCGCTGCTGTAAGCAGCAGCGGGGCGCAAAGTCGGCATCCTGCCGCTTTGCGCGGCCAGCCGACGTACAGGATCGACCTCGCGGCCCAGGGAACGGCCCTGGGCCGCTTAATGATTTGCTTTTGAACGGCGCCAGAGCTAGGTCGGGTGGATGGCGCTGAGCAATTGATGTAGGACGGCGGGTGAGGCTGGTTTCACCACGTGATGGTCGATGCTCGCCTCGCGCGAGCGGCGGCGGTCGGCCTCGTGGCCGAGCCCCGTGAGGGCGATGATGGTGGTCGAGGTGCCGTCCGGCATGGAGCGAATGCGGGCAGCCGTCTCCAGGCCGCTCAGCTCAGGCATGCTGATGTCCATGAAGACGACCGCCGGGTGCACCTGCCGGTATTTCTCCAGCGCCTCGTGGGGCCCATAGGCCGTGTGCACCTCATGGCCCATCATCGACAGGAGACAGGCCACGGCGTCGGCGGAATCCACCTGATCGTCCACCACGAGCACCTTGAGCGGCATATCCGCGTGCGGCAACTCCGCGTGCGGTAAGTCCTCCACGACAGCCTCCCCCGCAAGACTCGAGCATCCCACAGCAGTGTGCTCCTCGACACCTACCCAGCCCAAGCTGAGCAAGAATCGTGCGGGGGTGGATTTCGGCGTCGCTCGAAAGCAACTAAGTAAGCGGCCCAGGCCCGTTCCCGGGTCTATGCCCTACCGGAGCGGGACTCCGTGAGCAGCGCGCCCACGAGGCGGTTGAGCCGGGCGCAATACGCGGCCACCGGCTCGTCTGCCTGCCGCTGCTTACTGGCGAGCGCGTTGCTGATCTCGTAGAGCCGGCGCTCGATCCGTTCGTCTACGGTCATCGACCTGCAAATGAGGGCGCTCACGCAGGCCGTGATTTCAGCATCGAGGGTACGCGCGTCGCTGCCGGCGATCTCCACGCCGGTGAGCTCGCGAGGACAACCTGCGGCGAGATGCTCACGCCATAATCGGGCAAGCTGCATACGCTGGACGCCTCCGTAGCTGCTCGCACTCGTGCACGAATCGGGCGACCTTCTTACCACGCCCGCGGACAACTTGCACCGTTGGTTTGTAACGGCAATCGGGTGTTGATTGTTGGTAGCAACCTACATTAGCAGCGACCGATGCCCTGGATACGTCGCAACTCATTGATTACCCAGGACCTCGTGAGACTTCGCGCACTGTTGCTTTCTCGTCGGGAGCGGTCCGCGGCGGTCCCGCGTAGGGTCCGTGCTGCCCGCGCTTGACGAGGGCGCGCCGGACCTGTTGGACTTTCGCCATAGACAGGCAGATGCGGAAGGTGGCCGGCGTGAACTCCAAAGAGCGGTTTCCGGTCGAGAAGACCGACGAAGAGTGGCGAGCGGGACTGACCTCGGAGCAGTACCGCGTGCTTCGCCGCCATGGCACGGAGCGGGCCGGCACGAGCGCGCTCAACGACGAGCACCGCGCGGGGGTGTTTCGCTGCGCCGGCTGCGGCCAGCCGCTCTACGAGTCACAGGCGAAGTTTGAAAGCGGCACCGGCTGGCCGAGCTTCGTTCAGCCGCTGGACGGGGCGGTGGCCACCCGCGAAGATCACGCTCACCTGATGACGCGGACGGAGGTCCACTGCTCGCGCTGCGGCGGCCACCTCGGCCACGTCTTCCCCGACGGCCCCAGACCCGCCGGCACGCGCTACTGCATGAACGGCGCCGCCCTCAAGTTCGATCCGAAGACCGAAAGCAAATGATCAGGCCGCAAGCAGCAACGGCTGCGGCCTGGCAATAGCATAGCCCTGCACGAAGTCGACGCCGATGCGCCGCGCCGCCTCCAGGGCGGCGCTGTCCTCGACCTGCTCCGCGATCACCTTGAAGTTGAGCGTGCGCGCCAGCTTGATCATCGCGGTAACCATCGCCTGGTTGACGGAATCGCGCGCCAGGTTGCGGATGAAGGAGCCGTCGATCTTGAGGTAATCCAGCGGCAGGCTCTTCAGGTTGGAGAAGGACCCCACTCCCGAGCCGAAGTCATCGAGCGCGAACTGACACCCCATGCCGTGCAGCACGCCCACGAAACGGCGGGCATGATCGAGGTTGGCCACGACCGCGGTCTCATTGATTTCGAAGCACACCTGTCCCGGGGTCACGCCGGTACTATCCAGGCATTCGACCACGAACTCGAGGAATTGAGAGTCCGCCAGCGTCTGGCCCGAGACGTTGATGGCGACACAGCGATCACTCGCCACCGGAATGGCCCCGCGCCCGAGCGCCGCGAGCGTCGTCTGCACCACCCAGCGGTCGACCAGGCCCATCAGCCGATAGCGCTCCGCCGCCCGCAAGAATTCCGCCGGCGGCGCGTGACTACCGTCCTCCTCCCGCAGCCGAATGAGCACTTCCATCGCGGGACCGCCGCCGTCGGTGCCATAAGCGGGCACGATCGGTTGATAAAACAGCTGGAAGCGGCTCTCCTTCAGCGCGCCCTGCAGCTTCTGCAGCCATTGGATCTCGCCCGTGTGGCGCGCCAGCGCCTCATCACGCGCCGAGTACACGGCCACCCGCCCGGACCCCTGCTTCTTCGCGACATAGCAGGCAGAATCAGCCGCGGTGAGGAGCTCCTCGAGGGTACCGCTCTCGCGCGAGATTTCCACCAAGCCCACCGACACTCCGATGTTGAATATCCGGTCCCGCCACACGAAGCGGTGGTCGCCCACCGCGCGACAGACGTCATCGGCGATCTGGCGCGCCTTCTCGAGCGGACAGCCGGTGAGCAGCATGCCAAACTCGTCGCCTCCCAGGCGACCGACCGTGTCGCTGTCGCGCACGGCATCGCGCAGCAGCTTCGCCACCTCGCGTAGCATGCTGTCGCCGGCGAGATGACCGCTGGTATCGTTGACCACCTTGAAGTGATCGAGGTCGAGATAGCACAACACGTGCTGGCCGTCGCCCCGGTGGCCGATCTCGACCGCCTCCTCCAGGCGCCGCTCGAACTCAGATCGGTTGACCAGGCCGGTGAGCGCATCGTGGGTCGCCTGATAGGACATCTGCCGGGCGAGACCGCGCTGCTCGGAGACGTCATGGAGCAGGACCACCGTGCCGACCTGCTCGCCGGCCGGAGTTCGCATCGGCGTCGCCGACAGCTCGATGGAGTGCTCGCCGGCATCGGCTCGCGAGATCAGCAGCGCGCGGCGGCCGAGGGTCACGGCGGCACCGCTCGTGAGCGCCTGGCGAACCGGATCGGAGAGCGGGCGCCGGTCGGTCTCATCGACCAGTCCGACGATCTCCTCCAGAGTCCTGCCGGCCGCCTGATCCGCGGGCGTCGCGGTGATCCGCGCCGCCGCGGGATTGATGTACGTGATACGGCCTTCCACGTCCGTGGCGATCACGGCCTCTGCGAGTGAGTTCAGGGCCAGCAGATACGCTGTCGAGTCACCGTCCGTCTTGATGCGCAGCGCCTCGACGGTCTGCGTCGGAAGAATCTCCACGCCCGTCACGAGCAGGGCGCTGCCGCCGTCATAGTCGACGCGCGCTGAGGTGATCTCCAGCCGGCTCACCTGACCCTCGCGCCCGAGGACCTCGACCTCGTACCGCTCCGCCGCCGGCTCCCCGGACAGTCGCCGGCGGATGTTCTCGTGCACCAGCTCGGCATACTCGGGCGCCACGAGATCTCCCAGCCGGCGTCCGGCAAGGTCGACGCGATCCGCGCCGATCAGCCCCGCGAACTGCCGGTTGGAGTAGAGAATCACGTCGCGATGCACCAGCACCGCCTCGTGGATGCGCTCGCCCAGCTCCGCGAAGAGCTTCGGCGTCACCCGGCCGTCGTCGCGCTCGGCCGCGGCGCGGGTCAGAAGATGGTTGATCGCCGTGATGAGCGCCGACAGCTCCGGCTTCGAGCTCGCCGATTCCACCCGGCCGGCGAGCGAGCCGCCGATGGCGATGCGCTGCAGCTGCTGCGACACCTCGTTGACGTCGCTCAGCTCGCGGAGCTGGACGAGGTAGCGCCAGAGGAGAACGGCTACTGCAAGCCCCAGCAGGATGAACAGCAGGGGAACGGCGGACATCAGCCAGTCCTACCGGCACGAGATAGACTCCCGGCCGCGCGAGCGATTGGTTTCGACGTCATGGGGTTCGCGGCTGTCGGGCAGTCCGCTTTCTCTTTCATTATTCTCGTTGCCCGGGGTGCGGACGTCCGGAAGCATAGCGTAGCTGTTCGCTGCCCCGTCGGCGTTTCACCATATCTCATACCAAAGCGGCTTGGCAGGAGCCGCGAAAACCCGTAACGTCACCTGCCCCAGCCCTGGGGAAGCAATAAGTCCAATCGGAGCCGCAATCAAGATGTCGATGGTCCAAGCACGCGAACAGATGATCGAGCAGCAGGTGCGTGCCTGGGACGTGCTCGACGCGCGGGTGCTCGAGACTCTGCGCAGGGTACCGCGGGAGGCCTTCGTCCCGCCGCAGCATCGCTTCCTGGCCTTCGCGGACGTCGAGATTCCACTGCCGTGCGGCCAGCACATGCTCCGTCCGAGCGTGGCCGGCCGACTCCTGCAGGCCCTGGCGCTAAGCGGCGGGGAGCGCGTGCTCGAGGTCGGGACGGGCTCCGGATTCGTGACGGCCTGTCTGCGGTCAGGCGGCGCATCCGTCCGATCGCTGGAGCTCTTTCCGGAGCTCGTGGAGCTCGCCCGCCGCAACATCTCCTCCCTCGGCCTGCGAGACATCGACATCGTCGCCCAGGATGCGGCCCGGCTCGACTCCGACGCGCGCTACGACGTCATTGCCGTCACAGCCTCGCTCCCTATCCCCGACGAGCGCTTCCAGCGCCAGCTCGCGGTTGGCGGGCGGCTCTTCGTCGTGGTGGGCCAGCCTCCGGTGATGGAGGCGCGCCTCATTCGCCGGATCACCGAGGACGCATGGGGCGCCGAGAGCCTCTTCGAGACGGTCATCGATCCGCTCGTGCATGCAACTCGACCGCAGGGTTTTGTGTTCTAAGAGCCTCGTTCCAAGACTCAAGAGCATCCGGGGAGATTATGCACCGCGCCGTACGGACATCGAGCCTGGCCCTGCTATGCGCCGGCTTCGCCATTGGACTCCCGGTCGCCGCAGGCGCCGCGGACTTCGCCCAGGTCTACCAGGACGCCCTGGCCAGTGACCCGACCTATCAGCAGGCCTACGCGACTTACATGGCAGCACGCGAGGCCCGTCCGGAGGCCTGGGCATCGATGCTGCCGCAGATCTCCGGATCGGCCGGGAAATCCTGGGACCATAACGCCGGAGAGTCGAGCCAGCTCGAGTCGGTCTCGGCCAGCAAGATCGCCCCGGTACCCTTCTACGTCGAATCGAGCACGGCACAGAAGACGTGGAGCCTGAACCTGTCCGAGGACCTGTTCTCCTGGACCGACTGGATGAATCTCAAGGCCGCAGACAGCCAGGTAGCCGAGGCGCAGGCCACTTACGAGTCCGCCGCCCAGGACCTCATCCTCCGGGTCGCCACCGCCTATTTCAATGTGCTGTCCGCCCTCGATACCCTGCAGGCGCAGGAATCCTCTCTGCAGGCCTTTGACCTGCAGCTGCAGCAGGCGGACAAGCGGTATCAGGTCGGGCTGATCGCCATCACCGACGTCGAGCAGGCGCGCGCGGGCCGGGATACGGCCGCGGCGGCAGTCATCGCCGATAAGCAAGCGCTCGCGACCGCGGAGGATCAGCTCCAGGTCATCACCGGCCGGCAGTACCCCGCCCTGTCGGAGCCAGGACCGGACATGCCGCTCCTGATGCCGAGTCCGGCCAACCAGAATCAGTGGGTGCAGACCTCGCTGGAGCAGAATCTATCGCTCATCGCAAGCCGTCTCGCCGCGGACGTGGCGCGGGATAACGTACAGGTCGCCTTCGGCGGCCACTTGCCATCGATCAGCCTGACCGCCAGCCGCTCGTTCAACAGTTCGACTCAGGACGAGTCGATCATCGGCCTCGGTACTTTCAACGGTTTGCCATCCTGGACGAACGACCGGCAGATCGGACTCGAGATCAGCGTCCCGATCTTCAGCGGCGGCGGGACCGAAGCCCGCGTACATCAGGCGCAATACCAGTGGATCGCCGCGAAGGATGCCGTGCAGCAAGCGGCGCGCTCGACCGAGCAGCAGGCGCGCGACGCCTACCTTGGTGTCATCAGTGGTATCGCCCACGTCCAGGCGTTGCAGCAGGCGCTGGTGTCCAGCCAGACGGCGTACCGGGCGACGGAGGCGGGCTATCGCGTGGGGACGCAGACGGAGGTCGATGTCCTCAATGCATTGAGCACGCTGGTGCAGGCAAAGACCAACTATGCCGCCAGCCGTTACGCCTACATCACGAGCGTGGTGCAGCTGCGCTTCGCGGCGGGAACGTTGGATCCCAACGAGGTGCAGGCGATCAACCGCTGGCTCAAAGCGAGCGCCTCGATCGGCCTCGGCGCGATCACGCCGGAGGCCTTGACTCCCCGCAGCCGCCGCCGACTCCAAAGCCGCCGCCGCCGCCACCGCCCAATCCTTAGTCAATTGGCGCAAATCGCTCCCGGCGATTTTGCGCGGCCAGCCGACGTGCAGGATCAACCTCGCGGCCCAGGGAGCGGCCCTGGGCCGCTTACTCAGGTGCTCTCGGGCTAGTAGACCTGGTAGGACTTCTCTTCCATCAGGCGCGAGCCGAGCGCTGCGTTGATGCGCTTCTTGATCGCCGCCCGCTCGTCATTCGAGTGGTAGACGGCGCGCGCGAGCTCGATGAAGTCGCGGTCGAAGGTCTGACGGGCCTCCTTCTCACGAATCCGATCCTCGATGTCCCAGAGCCGCTCGTTGACCTCCTGCAGCGCGCGCTCATCGCGCGCCACGTCGGTGGCGGCGAACCGCGAGTCGCGCCAGGTCCGCTCCAGCAGATCGAGCTCGAGCCGCACGTTCGCCAGCTTTGCCGGATCGAGAATGCGCGCCGTCTTGATCCTGAGGATGGTGATCTTGTCGAGCAGCTCCCCGGGGGAGACGGGCACCAGGATGTCGTCGCTCATGCGGGGTATGCTAGTACAAAGCGCTGGATCCGGGCATTGCGCTGCGCAGTCCCTGCTCCGCGCAAGCCCGGGGCGACCATCCATGGCCACCCGTGCGACGCATGCGTCGCACCCTGCCGCCCAGCGCCGTCTCGATCAAAAAGCGTGGTTTTTGCTCGACACTCCGCCACCTACGGCGGCGGGGCACGTCCTGTGCCTAACAACTCGTCGAGCTTCGCGGTGACCTGCGGCACCTCGATGAGGTCCATCACGCCGGCCTCCTCGATCTTCTCCCACCACGGCAGCTTCTCCGCTGGACGCCCGCGGAAGCGCAGCGCCGCCTGCGGGTAAGCATTCACGCACCATTTGCGCGACAGATACGGCCCGCTGCGCTCGGGATTCGTGGCCGCATACAGGCCGATCACCGGCGTCCCGACCATGGTCGCCATGTGGGCGGGACCGGAGTCCGGCGACAGGAGCACGGTGGCGCGCGAGAGCAGCGCCAGCATCTGCGGCAGGGTGTCGCGCCCGATCTGGTTCACGAGGGGCACGTGCGCCGACTGCTCGATGGCGGCCCCGACATCGCGCTCGATCGCAGTGCGTCCGCCTGCCAGGATCACGCGCATTCCATGACGCCGTACGGCATGGTCCGCGACGGCCGCGTAAGCCTCCCCACGCCAGTTGCGTCGCGAGTGACTGGAGCAAGGGCTGATGACCAGCGTTGGCCGGGCATCGGGAATCAAAGTCTGCGCGTATTCGAGCACCGCGGGTGTCAGCGGGACGTCCCAGCGCAGAGTGCGGTCGTGGATCCCGACCGCCTCCAGGAAGCCGAAGAAGCTGTCGAGCACGTGCTCGCGGGTGCGCGGCGCAATCCGCGCATTGGTGAAGAGCCACTGCAGCTCGCGCGCCCGGGCGCGATCGAACCCAATTCGGACCGGCGCCTGCACCACGCTCGACACGAGACTCGCGCGCAGCGACAGCTGCATGTGCAGCATCACATCGAAGCGTCTTCCTCCCAGGCTGCGACGAAGATCGCGACGCGCCGCAAGGCCGGCCCGCTTGTCCACGGTGATAAACTCTACGCCATCGATGAGCTCCATCAGACGCGATTCCGCCTTGCCGATGATCCATGTCAGCTTCGTCTGTGGCCATGAGCGCTGTAACGCCCGCACCATCGGGACGACGTGGCACGTGTCACCGAGCGATGAGAGTCTCAATATGCAGACAGTGCGAGGCGGTCCGTCGAGCGGCAACTTCACGGAGAGTATCCGGTGAGCGGGCGCTGGCCGCTCGGGTCGGAGGTCAAGCAAGGTGTCATCGAGGGAGGTGCCATGCTATACGACGCCTCCAGGGCCCGCAATTTGACCGCCGCCTGGTTCGACCCACGCTATTGGAGCTCGCGCGGGGAGCTCGACGGCGCGGCACGCGACGGCCGCGGCACCACACATTTCGTGCGCAGCCGGGAACGGCGGCTGGTGTTGCGTCACTATCATCGCGGCGGCCTCATCTCCCTGCTCTCTCCCGACCAATACATCTGGCGCGGTGAAGACGAGACGCGGCCGTTCGCCGAGTGGTCGATCATGTACCGGTTGCACCGCGCGGGACTACCGGTGCCGGCGCCGATCGGCGCGCGCTATGTCCGCCAAGGCGGTACTTACCGCGGCGACATCATCATGGAGCGATTGCTGACGGTCGGCTCGCTGGCCGAGTGTCTGGTCATGGGCGCGCTGTCCATCGTCACCTGGATCTCGATCGGGCGCTGCATCCGGCGCTTTCATGACTTCGGTGTCTGCCACGCCGATCTCAACGCGCGCAATGTGCTGCTCAGCGAGGACAGCGTTTATCTGGTCGACTTCGACCGCTGCGAGCTGCGGCGGGCGGGTCTGTGGCGCGATGCCAATCTCGTGCGGCTGCGGCGCTCCCTGGAGAAGGTCACGTACGGATTGCCTGCCGACCGCTTCTCCGAGGCGGACTGGCACGGGCTGCTCAACGGGTACTGGCAGTCGGCCGCAGCCCGCGAGCCGTCGGCCGGCTGACGGCGAGCCACCGCCATGCGTCTGCTCTACCTCGTGGCGGTGTACCTGGCGGCGCCCCTGATCTCGCTGCTGCTCGCCGCCCGTGGCCTGCGGGACCGCAGTTACTGGCGCAATTTCGGCGAGCGGTTCGGACTCGGTCCCTCCCTCGCGCAGTCCACTATCTGGGTACATGCAGTGTCCGTCGGCGAGGTGCAGGCAGCGGCGGCGCTCGTCATCGCGCTGCGCGACCGGTATCCGGAGGTGCCGGTGCTGGTGACCACATTCACCCCTACCGGCGCGGCCCGCGCCCGCGCACTGTTTGGCGGGGCGGCCGAGGTGCGCTTTCTGCCGTTCGACCTGCCTGGATCGGTACGCCGCTTTCTCGATCGCACCCGCCCGCGGCTTGCGGTCATCATGGAGACCGAGCTCTGGCCGAACCTCTATCGCCAGTGCCGCCGCCGTCGCATACCACTGATCATCGCCAGCGCGCGCCTGTCGCGGCGCTCGATCGATCGCTACCGGCGTCTGGGTGCGTTATTCAGGGAGACCGTGTCGGGCGGAGTCGTAGTCGCCGCGCAGGGCGAGGGAGACGCCGAGCGCTTCCGCGCTCTCGGCGCGGCGGCGGAGCGCACGCACGTCACGGGGAACCTCAAATTCGATCTCACACTGCCGCCTGACATCAGCGAGCGCGGCCGGGCCCTGCGCGAGCAGTACGCCCCCAGCCGTGCCGTCTGGGTGGCGGGCAGCACCCATGGTGGCGTCGAGGAGGAGGCTGTTCTCGCAGCGCAGCAACATGTCGGCGCCACCCATTCCGGCACGCTCCTGGTGCTCGCTCCACGTCATCCCAACCGCTTCGATGAAGTGGCTGCCTGGCTCGAACGGCAAGGAATCGCCTGCGCGCGGCGCTCGCAATCGTCCGCGCCCGCTGCCGCAGGAGCGGGCTCCAGTGTGCTGCTGCTCGACACGCTTGGAGAGCTGCTCTATTTCTATGCCGCGGCCGACGTGGCTTTCGTCGGCGGCAGTCTCGCCCCCATTGGCGGGCACAACCTGCTGGAGCCCGCGGCGCTGGGGCTGCCCATCCTGACAGGACCCAACAATTCCAACGGCGAGGACGTGGCGCGGCTGCTGCTCGACTGCGGTGCGGTGAAGATCGTACGCAACGGCGCGGAGCTCGGCTCGCGAGTAGCCGAGTTGCTGTCCGATCAGTCACTGCGGATGGAAATGGGAGAGCGCGGTCGCGCCGCCGTCGAGCGCAATCGCGGCGCGCTGGAGAAGCTACTGCGCCTGATCGATTCCCTGCTACACTAATGGCACCGTCCGAAAGCAAATAACAAAGGGTTGGCCGCGCAAAGCGCCGCAGGCGACTTTGCGCCAATCAACCAACCGCCGCAGGCGACTTTGAGCCAATCAAAGAATACTCCGCACTGCAGTAAGGGCACTTGGCCCAGCCGGTGTCCTCGATCGGCAGATAGACGCGGGGATGGGAGTTCCACAGATACATCTGCGGCATCGGGCACGACAGCGGCAGGTCCTCGGACGTGACCTCGTACTGGTTCTGCGCGTTCGGCTGGATGAGTGGTTTGGGTTGCGCGGCCATGGCGGCATTATACCGTTTCGGTCCGCACCATCACCTCATCCCATAGTGTCGTTACCGCGGCGCGCTCGGTGACGAATTCCGCCGCCGAGATCAGGCCGGGCTCGCCAGCGAGGGACAGGTGATGCGTCCGGGTGCGGTACGCCCGGTAAGCCGCCGTGAGGACATCGACGGTCGCCTGCGGCACCAGATCCGCCGAAGCGACCGACTCGAGCTGCCGGATGGTGTCGGAAAACATCGCCACGGGCGGATAGTCACGGGCCCATTTCAGCGCCCAGTACTGGGCCAGGAACTCGATGTCGGCGATACCGCCCGCGTCCTGTTTCAAATCCAGCGTGCCGTCGCTGCCCTTCGACAGCTCCCGCCGCATGCGCTCGCGCATCGCGCGCACCTCGTCCCGCAGACTCTCGCGCCGCACCGCGTGGCGCAGCACGTCGAGGCGAGTGCTCTCGAATTCCGCGCATAGCGCCGGCGCGCCCGCCACCGCGCGCGCATGCAGCAGCGCCTGGTGCTCCCAGGTCCAGGCTTCGCGCCGCTGGTACTCGGCGAAGGCATCGATGCTGCGTGACCAGCATGCCACCCTTGCCGCTCGGCCGCAGCCGCACGTCCACCTCATAGAGCCGGCCCGCCGCCGAGTGCATGGTGAGCAGGTGCACGAGCCGCTGCGCCAGGCGCACGAAGAAGAGCTGATTGTCGATCGGCCGCGGCCCGCCATCGCGTCTCCTGCCGCTCCCCGCGGGAGTCGTGCAGGAACACCAGATCGAGATCCGATGCATAGCCGAGCTCCAGGCCGCCGAGCTTGCCGTAGCCCACGGCGCAGATGGTCACGGCTCGCCGCTCCACGCCCTCGCCGCAATGCGGCACGCCGAACTGCGCCGTGATCTGCCGCCAGCGCGAGCTCGATCGCGCACGCGATGATGAGCTCGGCGATCTCCGTGAGCCGGTCGCTCACCCGCATGACCGGCAGCCGTCCGGTGAGGTCCGCCACCGCGATCCGGAAGATCGCGGCGCGTTGAAAGTGGCAGAGCGCCTCGACCTGTCGCTCCGGGTCCTCGTCGCCAAGCTGCTCCATGGCGGCCTGCAGCTCGCGCGCCAGCGCCGGCGCGGTCGGGCAGCTCCGACAGCAGCCGCTCGTCGACCAGCTCATCGAGCAGCAGCGGATAGGAGGCGATCTGCCGCGGCCAGGAAATCGCCGTGGCGACAGATCTCGATGAGGCGCGAGCGCGCCGGCTGACTCTCGCGCAGCAGCGCGAAGTACGCGGAGCGCTTGCCCGTGGCCTCGAGAATGCGAGACGATCCGGCGCAGCACCGCGAGCTGCTCGGCGCCCGCGAGCCGGGCGGCGCCGATGTCCGCAAGCAGCGGCGGCAACAGCGCCTGCAGGCGCCGCCGCCCGGGCTCATCGAGCTTGCGCACCAGCGCCGAGGCACGCAGCTGCCAACAGCATCTGCGCCGCCTGCGCGGGCTCCGCGAAGCCGGCGCGGCCGCAGCGACTCCGACAGCACGGCGCTCTCCGCGCCGTCATCCCACAGCCGGCCGAGATCGATCCTGACCGCCGTGCCGTCGCGTCCCGCGGCCCCGAACACGAAGCGCGTGAAATGACCGCTGACGCATCGCCTGATGCCGGCCGAGCTCCGCGAGCAGCGTCGCCCAATCCGCGGCGCCCATGGCGAGCGCGATGCGCTCGCTGCGAGCAGCGCATCGGCGGGCAAGCTGGTGGACCTGGCTGTCAGCGAGCATCTGCAGGCTGTTCTCCAGCCGCCGCAGGTACAGATACGCCGCGCGCAGCTCCGCGACGGCCGTCGCCCGGCATGCAGCTGCAGCTCGCCGAGCAGCGTCAGCGCCTGCAGGAGCGAAGTCGTCTGCAGCCGCCGCTCCCGGCCGCCGCGGATGAGCTGGAACGCCTGCACGATGAACTCGATCTCGCGAATGCCGCCCGGCCCCAGCTTGATGTGGCCGGCGAGCTCGCGCCGCTCGACCTCGCGCTCGATCAGGGCCTTCATCTCCCGCAGGCTCTCGAACACGCCGTAATCGAGATAGCGGCGATAGACGAACGGGCCGAGCGCCGCAGCGCACGGATCTCGGCATAGCGCTCGGCCGCGGTGACCGGCCGCGCCTTCACATAGGCATAGCGCTCCCAGTCCCGCCCATGCAGCGGCAGATAATCCTCCAGCGAGGCGAAGCTCGCGACCAGCGGGCCGCTGTCGCCGAAGGGGCGCAGCCGCATATCGACGCGCAACGCGAAGCCGTCGTGGGTCGCAGTTTCCAGCAGCCGGATGAGCCCCTGCCCGAGGCGGGTGAAGAACTCCTCGTTGGCGATCGGCCGCGGGCCGTCAGTCTCGCCGTGCTCCGGAAAGAGCAGCACCAGGTCGACGTCGGAGGAAAAATTGAGCTCGCCGCCGCCGAGCTTGCCCATGGCGACGACGACCAGCGGCTGCACCGCGCCCGTGGCGGCAGCGCGGCTCGCCGTATCGGGCCGTGAGCGCCTGCCGGGCGTGCTCGACCGACACGCGGATGGCCGCATCTGCGAAGTCGGAAAGCTCGGTGAGCGTCTCCTCGACCTCCGCCCAACCCGCCAGCGCGCGCCATGCGATCCGTACCATCTCGCGCCGGCGCCAGCGCCGCAGGGCGGCGAGCATGTCCGCATCGGGACCGGAGCCCGCGGCCGGCGCGCGGGCGGCGTAGTCGCCGGGGTCGGAGCGGCTGGTCAAGGCGTATGGCCCGTCAGATCGCCCAGCAGCTCCGGCGTCGGCCACGCAGGCCTGCGCGACGAAATCACTGGCTCGCGAAAACGAGCGGCAGCGAGTCGCGAACGGCGGCAGGCAGTGAGCCCAAGCGCCCCGGTGAGGCGGCCTCGAGAGCGTCAAGCTGCCGCTGCAGGCACCCTCAGCTCCGCACTGATAGCCAGGCGGTCAATCAATCTTGCTTCCCCGTGGACCCGAAAACACGAGCAGCACGACCCCGTCTCTCAGGCACAGGGAGGTGCCCCGCCGCCGCAGGTGGCGGAGGCTGGGCCGGGCAGGAGCCCGGATCCAGCGCTTCATGTCAGTCCCAGGCGTTGTTGCCGAGGTCGTGGATGACGGCCTCACCCAGTCGGCGGGCTGCGCCCCTGAAGGTCGACGTCTCGGCGTAGATCTGCGCCCCGCCGGCGGCATCTATGGATGCCTTGCGCCCCTCTATCTCGCTGTTCTCGATGTGCACGCTCGCATTGCGCGCCCGGATGGCGACACCGCTCGCACTGATGCGGCTGTTGCTGATGTGGAGCTCGCACCCGTCCTCGGCGGTGATGGCATTACCCTCGAAGCGGATGTTCCGGTTGTCGATGCTCAACACCCGCTGCCCGCGACAAACGATCGGCTCATGGAGCGTCTCGAGCGGAGCATCCGTAAATGCCGTCTCTCCCGCCTGATTGCCCGCCCCAGTCGCGACAATGCTATAGCCCGGCCCCTTGGCGATCACGCGCCCGCCGCCCTGTGCCTGCGGATTAGCCGACTGCCCCGCCGCCAACCCCACGAGCCCGAATGCGACGCCCGCAGACAACCGTTGCAATAACGACACGCCTGATAAAAACATTTCATGGGATGCTCCCGCAACCTGCGCGCCCTCTCATTATGCGCCGTGCGAAAGCAAATCAATAAGCGGCCCAGGGCCGTTCCCTGGGCCGCGAGGTGGAAAAAGCCACAAGGTTGGCCGCGCGCAAATCGCCGGGAGCGATTTGGACCGCGCAGAGCGCAAGCGAGAGCCCAGAAAAAAAAAAGGCCCGCGTTAGCGGGCCTCTAAGATTGCGCGGAATAGGGGGTCTTGCTCCGCGTCTTTCAGGATGGCCACCCGCTTTGGGGTCGGGCGCCGTCCCTAACCAGTGCCGATAAGGTTATCGGCTCATCAACAAATTATCGATACCTCTTTAGAGGGGTCTCCCTACGCCCCTACAGGGCTTCGGGAGACAGGTCCGTTACATATCCATTCCGCCCATACCGCCGCCCGGCGGCATGCCGTGGCTGTGCTCCTCGTCCTTCGGCGCCTCGGCCACCATGACTTCCGTCGTCAGCAGCAGACCAGACACCGACGCCGCGTTCTGCAGCGCCAGGCGCGTGACCTTGGTCGGATCGAGAATGCCTTGCTCGATCAGATCGCCGAACTCACCGGTAGCGGCGTTGTAGCCGTACGTGCCCTTGCCTTCCTTGACCTTGTTGAGGATCACGGCGGCGTCCTCGCCGGCGTTCTCCACGATCTGCCGCAGCGGCTCCTCGATCGAGCGAGCCAGAATGCGAATGCCGACCGTCTGGTCCTCGTTCGCGCCCTCGAGCTTGTCGAGCGCCTTCAGCGCGCGGATCAGGGCGACACCGCCGCCCGGCACCACGCCTTCCTCCACGGCCGCGCGGGTCGCGTGCAGCGCATCCTCGACGCGGGCCTTCTTTTCCTTCATCTCGATTTCGGTGGCAGCGCCGACCTTGATGAGGGCGACACCGCCGGAGAGCTTCGCGACACGCTCCTGCAGCTTCTCCTTGTCGTAGTCGGAAGTGGCCTCCTCGGCCTGCTGGCGAATCGACTCGATGCGGGCCTTGATGTCGGCCTGCTTGCCGGCGCCGTCGATGATCGTGGTGTTCTCCTTCTCCACGACGACCTTCTTCGCCTCGCCGAGGTCGTTCAGCGTCGCCTTCTCGAGCGACAGACCAACCTCGTCGGAGATCACGGTGCCGCCGGTGAGGACGGCGATGTCCTGCAGCATGGCCTTGCGGCGGTCGCCGAAGCCCGGGGCCTTGACGGACGCCACCTTGAGAATGCCGCGGATGTTGTTGACCACCAGCGTGGCGAGCGCCTCGCCCTCGAGGTCCTCGGCCACGACCAGCAGCGGCCGGCCGGACTTGGCGACGCCCTCGAGCAGCGGCAGCAGCTCGCGGATGTTGGAGATCTTCTTGTCGACCAGCAGGATGAGGGGCTTCTCGAGCTCCGCAGTCTGGCTCTGCTGATTGTTGATGAAGTACGGCGACAGATAGCCGCGGTCGAACTGCATGCCCTCGACCACCTCGAGCTCGTTCTCGAGGCCCGAGCCTTCCTCGACGGTGATCACGCCTTCGCTGGCCGACCTTGTCCATCGCATCGGCGATGGTCTTGCCGATCGACTCGTCGCCGTTGGCGGAGATCGTGCCGACCTGGGCGATCGACTTCGAGTCCTTGGAGGGCTTGGAGAGCTTCTTCAGCTCCTCGACGGCGGTGATCACCGCCTTGTCGATGCCGCGCTTGATGTCCATCGGATTGCGGCCCGCGGAGACGGCCTTCAGGCCCTCGCGGATGATCGCCTGGGCGAGCACCGTCGCGGTCGTGGTGCCGTCACCCGCCTCATCGGAGGTGTGTGACGCGACTTCCTTCACCATCTGCGCGCCCATGTTCTCGAACTTGTCCTTCAGCTCGATCTCCTTGGCGACGGAGACGCCGTCCTTGGTGACGGTGGGGGCGCCGAAGCTCTTCTCGAGCACGGCATTGCGGCCCTTGGGGCCGAGAGTCGCCTTGACGGCGTTGGCGAGAATGTTGACGCCCCGGAGCATTCGCTGGCGGGCGTCATCGCTGAATCTGACTTCTTTGGCTGCCATTGTCTTGTCTCCGCTTACTTGCTCTCGATCACGGCCATGACATCCTCTTCGCGCATCACGACCAGCTCCTCGCCGTCGACCTTGACTTCCGTGCCGCTGTACTTGCCGAAGAGGATCTTGTCGCCGACCTTGATGTCGAGCGGACGGACCTTGCCGTCTTCGAGAATCTTGCCGTTGCCGACCGCGACGATCTTTCCCTGGACCGGCTTCTCAGCCGCCGTGTCGGGAATGACGATGCCACCGGGGGAGGTACGCTCCTCCTCCAGGCGCTTGACGATGACGCGATCATGAAGAGGACGAATCTTCATGGGGGACGCTCCTAGGATGCTGTGTGTTATGGAAAATGGAAAATGCGCGGGAGGTATTAGCACTCTCCTCACGCGGCTGCTAATTTTAGGCGGGGAAGGTCGGATTTCAAGCCCCGGCGGGGGGAGAATTTTCGCGCGGGGGATTATGATCGTGCCGCCCGCGCCCTGCCTCGACCCCGAAGTGACTCCCCCCGCGGAACCGATCGAGCCCATCGTGGTACTGACCACCTGCCCCGATGACGCGGCCGCCGCGAGGATCGCCCGCGAGCTGGTGGAATCGGGACTTGCCGCCTGCGTGAACCGGGTCGGGACGGTACACTCGACTTATCGCTGGCAGGGAGCCATCCAGGATGAACCGGAAGTGCTGCTGGTCATCAAAACGCTCAGTATCCGGTACTCGGAGCTCGAGATGCGGCTGAAATCCCTCCATCCCTACGATGTGCCGGAGATCATCGCCCTGCCGGTGACTCGCGGGTCCGCCGAGTATCTCGCCTGGCTGGGCGGGGCGGTGGGCGCATGAGCCGGACGCTGGCTCGCATGGGTCTGGCCCTGCTGCTCGCAGGCGCCGCCGGCGGACTCCATGCGGCCCGCCGCGGCGCAGCCGGCGACAGCTGCCGCTGTGGGCGCCTCGGCCCGGGCGCTGCGACACCTCGAGCGTGGCGGAGATTCCCTGCCTGCTCAGCCCAAGTTCCTGCCTGCGGATCAGGTCTTCCACGTAGGGGCCACCGCGGCCGGCGCCGATGCGATCCGGCTCGATTGGTGGATCCGCAACGGCTACTACCTCTACCGCAGCCGGCTCAAGGTCAGTGCCGGTGACGGGGTCGCGCTCGGGGCGCTGCAGCTCCCGGCCGGCCAGATCAAGATCGACCCCTACTTCGGCCGGGAAGAGATCTATCGCAACGCCGTCAGCGGCACGGTGCCCGTGCCGGGCGGGACCGCCGGCCAGGCGCGCACTCTATCGCTGCAGGTGACCTATCAGGGCTGCGCGGACGCCGGACTCTGCTACCCGCCGATCACCAAGACTCTCGCCGTGGCCTTGCCGGCCGCCGGCTCGGCGGCACCTGGCGCGGGGAGCTCGACTGCCGACACCTCGAACAGTGCGCTATCCGACCAGCAGGGGTACGCGAGCGCCGCCCGCTCCGGGAGTCTGCTGGCGATGATCGCCGCGTTCTACGGCGCCGGCCTCCTCCTGGCCTTCACCGGCTGCGTCTACCCGACCATTCCCATCCTCTCCGCCATCATCGTCGGTCAGGGCCGCAAGGTGACCACGGGCGCGCCTTCGTGCTGTCCCTTACCTACGTTCTGGGCATGGCTCTCACTTACACGATCGCCGGCACGGCGTTCGCGGCGTTAGGTGGGCAGGCACCTGCCGCAGCCTTCGAGCAGCCCTGGATCGTCGCGACCTTCGCCGCGCTGTTCGTGGCCATGGCGTTGTCGATGCTGGGTTTGTTCACCGTGCAGATGCCCGCGGCCTTGCAGACGCGGATCGCGAACCTCAGCAGCAGGCAGACCGCCGGAACGCTGGGCGGCGTTGCGATCATGGGCGCTCTCTCGGCGCTCCTCGTCACGACGTGCGTAGGTCCGGCGCTGGTGGCTGCCCTGGCCGTGATCAGCCAGACGGGTCAGGTGGCTCGGGGCGCCGCCGCGCTGTTCGCCATGTCCATCGGCACGGGCACGCCCCTACTGATCATCGGCACCTCGGCGGGCAAGCTGTTGCCGAAGTCCGGACCCTGGATGGACACGATCAAGCGGCTCTTCGGTGCCGTTATGCTGGGCGTGGCCGTTTGGATGCTCGGCCGCGTGCTCCCGGCCCGCGTGACTTTGGCGCTATGGGCCGTGCCGGTGGGCACGGCGGCCGCGGTACTGTTCGTCGGCACGCGGAATGTCCGGGCGGCACGCTGGACGCTCAGGGTCGGCGGCCTGGTCGCCGGACTTTATGGGCTCGCGCTCGTCACGGGAGCGGCGCTCGGGGGCACCAATCCGCTCTCACCCATCCCCGCATGGGCCGGCACACAACAGCCCCTCCCCTTCTCGCCGGTGCGCACGGTCGCCGATCTCGACCTTCAGGTCGCGCAGGCCTCGCGCGAGGGGCGGCCGGTCATGGTCGACTTCTATGCCGACTGGTGTACGTCCTGCAAAGAGATGGAGGCCACCACATTTCTCGACCCGGTGGTCCAACGAGCGCTGGCGGGCACGGTCTTGCTGCGAGCCGATGTCACTTCCAACGATGCCGATGACCGCGCTTTGCTGCAGCGCTTCGGAATCTATGGGCCGCCGACCATCGCCTTCTATGGTCGCGATGGCCGGGAGCGCTCTCGCTACCGGGTGGTCGGCTACATGAAGGGAGCCGAATTCGCAGCTGCCGCGCGCGCCGCCTTCGCCTCGCAGCCTGCCTCCTGATATCGGATGCGCATCCTGCTGACTCGGGCGCTTCCGGCGGCGGCGGTCATCATCGCCGCGGGACTGGCGGGGTTCTTCGCTCACGGGCGCCTGATGAGGCCGGAAGCACTGCCGGCAGCGGCGTCGGTCGCCGCAGTTCCGCGCCCGCCACGAGTGGGGCCGGAACCGCGAATTCCACGGCTCCCCGGCGCGACGGCATCCGATGACGGCGCACCGCCGACCCAGCCCATTCCGGACGCCCTGCCGGACATCGCCTTTCAAGACCGGTTGGGCGTGACGCGCCGCCTTTCCGATTGGAAGGGTCGGCCGCTGCTGGTGAATTTCTGGGCGCCCTGGTGCGAGCCTTGCCGGGAGGAGATTCCGTTCCTCGAGCGCTTGAGCGTGAAGCGCGCCCCGGAGGGGCTGCAGGTCATCGGGGTTGCGGTGGACTCCCGCGCGGCGGTGCTCGACTACGCCCGCCGTGCCGCCATCCAGTATCCTCTGCTGATCGGCGAGCAGCCCGGGCTCCAGGCCGTGCGGGCGCTCGGCATGGAGGCGGTCTTCCCGTTCTCGGTATTCGTCGATGCGCGCGGGCGCATCGTCACTCTGAAGATCGGGAAGCTACGCCCGGATCAGGCCGACCTGATCCTGGATCGCATGGACGACCTCGATCGGGGTCGGATCGACCTCGCGACCGCGCGGCGCGAGATTTCGGACGGGATGGCCAAGCTGGCGGTGGCGCGCACGCAGGCATCCACGGGCGCCAGGCTCTGACCGCAGTGTCGCTCGTTTCGCGGCATTCGCCGCAAAAATCACCCATTTCCTTGGAATTAGGGTAAATTCCGGCGCGTCGCTTGATTCGAGCACGCGTGCCCTGCCCCGAATGACCCGTCTGCTGCTGCTGAACGGCCCGAACCTGAATCTGCTCGGAACCCGGGAGCCCGGGATCTACGGCGCGGAGACGCTCGAGGCCATCGAGCGGCGGGCGGTGCAGCTTGCCCGCGAGGAAGGCCGGGAGCTCCTCTGCTTCCAGAGCAATGCGGAGCACGAGCTCATTGCCCGCATCCAGCAGGCCGCCGCCGAGAAGATCGGGGTGCTGATCTTCAATCCCGGCGCCTTCACCCACACCAGCATCGCGCTGCGCGATGCGGTGCTCGGCATGCGCCTGCCGATGATCGAGGTGCACCTCTCCAACCCGCAGGCGCGCGAGGAGTTCAGGCGCAGGTCCTACTTCTCCGATATTGCCATCGGAGTGATCTCGGGCTTCGGCGCGCTGGGCTACGAGCTCGCGGTGCGGGCGGCCTGCCGACATCTGCGCCTCGTCCTGACACGCCGCGGCCTTTTCAACAGCCAACAACAGACCAGGGGGAGCATTCCCGGCATGGACATTCGAAAAATCAAGAAACTGATCGAGCTGCTGGAGGAATCCGGCATCGCTGAGATCGAGATCAAGGAAGGCGAGGAAGCGGTGCGGATCAGCCGCATGCCGGCGGGCGGCGCCATGGTGCACCCGATGGCGGCGCAGGCCTGGTTCGGGCCGGCCCAGCCCGCATGGGACCCGAGCCGCGGCGCAGCGCCGATGCCGCTCGCGGCGCCTGCCGAGGCGTCCGGCCAGAGCGCCGGCGCGGGCGAGAGCGCCGCGAAACCGAAGCCCAACGAGCACGTGATCACGGCGCCCATGGTCGGCACCTTCTATGCCAGCCCCTCGCCGGGCGCCAAGGCCTTCGTCGAGATCGGCGATGAGGTGAAGGTCGGGCAGGTGCTCTGCATCATCGAGGCTATGAAGATGATGAACCAGATCGAGGCCGATCGCGCGGGCCGCATCACGTCCATCATGGCCCGCAACGGCGACCCGGTCGAGTTCGGCCAACCCCTCTTCGTGGTCGAATAAGCGCGGCGCGATCATGCTGGAGAAGGTCGTCATCGCCAACCGCGGCGAGATTGCTCTGCGCATCCTGCGCGCCTGCCGCGAGCTCGGCATCAAGACGGTCGCGGTGCATTCCACCGCCGACTACAGCCTGAAGCACGTGCTGCTCTCGGACGAGTCCGTGTGCATCGGGCCGCCACCTTCGGCGGGCAGTTATCTCAACATGCCCGCGATCATCAGCGCCGCCGAGGTCACGGACTCCGTGGCCATCCATCCCGGCTACGGCTTCCTGTCGGAGAACGCGGATTTCGCCGAGCGCGTCGAGAACAGCGGCTTCGTCTTCGTGGGTCCGCGGGCGGAGACCATCCGCACCATGGGCGACAAGGTCTCGGCGATCCGCGTGATGAAGAGTCACGGCGTGCCGTGCGTCCCGGGCTCGGACGGGCCGTTGGGTGACGATGCGGAGGAGAATCTGCGCATCGCCCGGGACATCGGCTATCCGGTGATCATCAAAGCCTCGGGCGGCGGCGGCGGCCGCGGGATGCGCGTGGTGCACAGCGAGGCGTCCCTCCTCAACTCCATCGGCATCACCCGGGCGGAGGCACGCGCGGCGTTCGGCAATGACCAGGTGTACATGGAGAAGTTTCTGGACCGGCCGCGGCACATCGAGTTCCAGGTGCTGGCGGACGACCACGGTAACATCATCCACCTGGGCGAGCGCGACTGCTCCATGCAGCGCCGCCACCAGAAGGTGTTGGAGGAAGCTCCCGCGCCGGGCATCAACGCACGGCAGCGGCGGATCATGGGCGAGCGCTGCGTCGAGGCCTGCCGCGCGGTCGGCTATCGCAGCGCCGGCACGCTGGAGTTTCTCTATCAGGATGGAGAGTTCTATTTCATCGAGATGAACACGCGCATTCAGGTCGAGCATCCGGTCACCGAGCTCGTCACCGGCATCGACCTCGTCAAGGCGCAGCTCCTCATCGCCGCGGGCGAGCGCCTGCCCTACGTGCAGAGCGACGTGCAGATCCGCGGGCACGCCATGGAGTGCCGCATCAATGCCGAGGACCCCAAGACCTTCATGCCCTCCCCGGGCCCGATCCGTCTCTGGCACGCCCCGGGCGGGCCCGGCATCCGCGTCGACAGCCACATCTATTCCGGCTATCACGTGCCGCCGAACTATGACTCGCTCATCGGCAAGGTCATCGCCCACGGCGACACGCGCGAGACCGCCATCGCACGCATGAAGAATGCGCTCGCGGAAATGGTGATCGAAGGCATCAAGACCAATGTGCCGCTGCACCAGGAGATCTGCAACCACGCGGCCTTCCAGAAAGGCGGCACCGACATCCATTACCTGGAAAGGCGTTTGGGGCTGAGGTAAGCGTATTTCTCGCATTTTCCTCGAGGTCAGCCTGGATCTCGGGCAGCTTGCGGCGGACGACGCCGAGGCTGCCTGCCTCTGCTGCGGAGCGATCGCGGTCACATTCGTGGATGCGGATGATCGTGACACCTCGCCAGTCCTCGAGCCGGCGCCGGGGGAATTCCGGCTCTGGCCGGCGGCGCGCCTTGCCGCCCTCTTCCCGCCGGAAACGGATCGCGAGGCAGTCTTTCGCGCGTTGAGTCGCTCGCTCGGCGTGGATCCGGCGCAGCTGCGCGCGCGCGAGGTAGCCGATCGCGTCTGGGAGCGCGAATGGCTGCGTGACTTCCATGCGATGCGCTTCGGCCGGCGGTTGTGGGTGTGCCCGCGGCACGAGCGGGTCGATGAGCCGGGGGCAGTGGTGGTGGCCATGGATCCGGGGCTCGCCTTTGGTACCGGCACTCACCCGACGACGGCGCTATGTCTCGAATGGCTCGATGCTCATCCCCCCCGGGACGGCGCGGTGGTCGACTTCGGCTGCGGCTCCGGTGTGTTGGCGCTGGCGGCGCTGCGGCTCGGCGCGCGGTCCGCGAGCTGCTTCGACATCGACCCTCAGGCCCTGATGGCGACGCGCGACAACGCACAGCGCGAACGGGCTGAGCGAGCGAGTGCGGCTCTGCGACTCCGCCGGAGCGATTCCGCGGGGCGCGGACCTCCTGCTCGCGAACATCCTCTCCGGCCCGCTGGTGGAGCTCGCGCCCCGCTTCGCCGACATGCTGCGACCCGCGGGCGCGCTGGTGCTATCGGGTCTGATGGAGCAGGATGTGCCCGAGGTGGAACTCGCCTATGACAAGTGGTTCGATATGCGCACCTTTGGGGTTCGCGAGAGTTGGGTCTGTCTCTGGGGACGGCGGAACGGCCGCCCGCGCGACTGAATGTTCACGGTTTGCCCCAAATGCGCCCTGACCCTGGTCGTCACCGCGGCGGATCTGCGCGTCGCGCAGGGCTATGTCCGCTGCGGGCGATGTCTGAACGTATTCAACGCGTTGGCACGGCTGTCGGAGGAGCGGCCCGCCGCCGCGCCGGAGTCGCCGGAGCCGCGGCGCGCAGCGCGCCCGCCCCTTCGCAACCGCCCGCATCAGCCTCCGCGGCTGAGGATACCGGCGAGATCGAGATCGAGCTCGACAGCGGCAGCGTCCTCGTAACGTCCGCTCGCGCTCCCGCGCGCCTGCAGACACCGCGCAGCACGAAACGACCGGTGGAAGAGCCGGAGCCTGCCGCACCTGTCGCGGACGAGAGCCAGCCTGCACCCGCGGCGACAGCCGTTACGGAGCCGGGTGCCCAGCCGACGTGGGCCGCGCTCTTGCCTGCGAACCCCGAGCCTTTATCGCCGGCGGAAGCTCCGGAGGCGCAGCAGACCAACACTCCGCAGGAACCACCCGAGAGCGCCTTCGAGCTCGAAACGCGGCGCCCGCGCGCGGGTCTTGCCTGGACGCTCGGTACCGGCGCGCTGACGATCGCTCTTGCGCTGCAGATCGTCAATCATTATCGCGACGCCTTGGCGGCCAACCCGTCGCTGACGGGGCCTTTGAGCGCCGTGTACTCCGCGCTGGGTGTGAAGCTTGCTCCGCGCTGGAACATCCACGCGTATGACGTGCGTCAGCTTGGCGCGTCTGTTGCCGGCGCTGCAGCAGGCGAGATCGTCGTGCGTGCAAGCGTCAAGAACTCCGCCGACCGCGCACAGCCGCTGCCGCTCTTGCGGGTGACATTGCAGGATAGGTTCGGCAATCGCATTGCCGCACGCGACGTGCCGCCTGGCGATTATCTGCCCTCGTCCGCCGCGCCAGGCTCGCTGCTGGCTGCCGGTGATCGCGTGGATGCGACGATGGTGTTCGTGGATCCGGGACCGCAGGCGGTGGGCTTCGAAATCGACGCTTGCCTGCGACAGCAGAGCGGCGAGGTGGCATGTGCGCACGGACCTTAGTAGCCGCGATGACGCGTGATATGATTTGCCGCTTCGCGGAGAGGCATATATGACAGAAAGAAAGAGGGGTCGGCAGCGGGACGCCTCTGGCGCCAGGTTCAACGGGCATGGGCGCACACTGAACGATCTGCTGCCGCAACGGCCGCTGCTGCCGTTGCGCAGCCACGCGGAACGCGCTCTGAGCGATTACTTCACGAGCCTCAACGGCTCCCGCCCGGCGGATCTTTACGACCTGGTGCTGCGCGAGGTCGAAGAGCCGCTCTTTCGCGTGGTGCTCGACTACGCGGAGGGCAACCAGAGCCGGGCGGCCGGGATCCTCGGCATCAATCGCGGCACTTTGCGCAAGAAGCTCAAGCAGCTCGGCCTCGCCCATTGACTGCGAAGATGTTGCCCGTACGGCGGGCGTTGCTGTCCGTCTCCGACAAGACCGGCCTGGTGGAGCTCGCGCGCGCGTTGGCGGCGCGCAACATCGAGATCCTCTCCACGGGAGGCACGGCCAGCCTGCTCGCAGGCAGCGGCCTCAGCGTGCGCGAAGTGTCGGCCTACACGGGTTTCCCCGAGATCATGGCTGGCCGCGTGAAGACGCTGCATCCGAAGATCCACGGCGGACTCCTCGGGCGGCGCGGCATCGATGATCAGGTGATGGCGCTGCACGGCATCCAGCCGATCGATCTGCTCGTAGTGAATCTCTATCCCTTCGCGGAGACGGTCTCCCGGCCGAACTGCCGCTACGCCGAGGCGATCGAGAACATCGATATCGGCGGCCCGGCGATGCTGCGGGCCGCCGCGAAGAATCACGAATCGGTAGTGGTGACCGTCGATCCGGCGGACTATCCCGCCCTGCTCGCGGAGCTGACAGCGCACGACGGCTGCACGACAGCGGCGATGCGATCGCGCCTCGCCGCCAAGGCGTTTGCGCATACGGCGCGATACGACACGATGGTGGCGAGTTATCTCAATAGCCGGCAGGAATCGGCCGCGGAGCCTTTCCCCGCGACGCTGTCACTCGTATTCGAGAAGGCGCAGGACCTGCGCTATGGCGAGAACCCGCACCAGCAGGCGGCCCTCTATCGCGAGCCGATGGCGCGCGAGCCGGGCGTCGCCAAGGCGCAGGTGCTGCAAGGGAAGGATCTCTCGTTCAACAACATCGCCGATGCCGACACCGCCATCGAGTGCGTGCGGCAATTCGAGGAGCCGGCCTGCGTCATCGTCAAGCACGCCAATCCCTGCGGCGTGGCCGTGGCCGGCTCGCCGCGCGAGGCTTACGATCGCGCGTACCGCACTGATCCAACCTCGGCGTTCGGCGGCATCATCGCGTTCAACCGGGAGCTCGACGCCGCGCTCGCCGCCGCGATCCTGGAGCGCCAGTTCGTCGAGGTGCTGGCGGCTCCCGCCGTCGCGCCGGAGGCGTTGCACGTTCTCGCCGGCAAGCCGAACGTTCGCGTACTCGCCGTCGGCGGTCTCGACCGCCCGCCCGCCAACGAGATCGAATACCGCAGCGTCACGCGGCGGATTGCTGGCGCAGACGCGCGATACGGCGCGCGTGCGCGCCGAAGACCTGACAGTGGCAACCCGCCGCCAGCCGACGGAGCAGGAGCTCGCCGATCTCCTCTTCGCGTGGCGCGTGTGCAAGTTCGTGAAGTCGAACGCCATCGTGTTTGCTCGCGACGGCGCCACGGTTGGCGTCGGGGCGGGACAGATGAGCCGGGTATACTCGATCCGGCTCGCCGCTCAGAAGGCGGCGGATGAGAAGCTCACCGTAGCGGGTGCGGTGATGGCCTCCGACGCCTACTCGCCTTTCCGCGACAACATGGATGTGGCTGCCGGATATGGGGTCCGGGCGGTGATCCAACCCGGCGGCTCGAAGCGCGATCCCGAGGTCATCGCGGCCGCCGACGAGCACGGCATGGCCATGGTGTTCACCGGCATCCGACACTTCCGGCATTGATGAAAGTCCTCGTCGTCGGTTCCGGCGGCCGCGAGCACGCCCTCGCCTGGAGATGTGCGGCGTCCTCCCGCGTCACCGAAGTATTGGTGGCGCCGGGCAATGCCGGCACGGCGCGGGAGCCGAAGGTGCGCAACGTGCCGGTCCAGACGACCGACAGCAGCGGCCTGATCCGGCTGGCCCGCTCCGAGGGCGTCGCGCTCACGATCGTCGGGCCGGAAGCGCCTTTGGTCGCAGGTCTGGTCGATGCCTTCGAGCGCGATGGCCTGCGCTGCTTCGGGCCCCGGCAGGCTCCTGCCCGGCTCGAGGGCTCCAAGGCATTCGCCAAGGAATTCCTGCGCCGCCACCGGATTCCAACAGCGGCCTCGGTCACGGTCACCCGCGACAGCTTCGATCCGCAGATGGTGCACCGGCAGCGGACGCCGATCGTGGTCAAGGCGAGCGGCCTGGCTGCCGGCAAGGGCGTGGTGATCGCCGAAACGGCCGCCGAGGCAATCACGGCCGCAGAGGCAATGCTGTCCGGACGGCTGGGCGAGGCCGGCCGCGAGATAGTGATCGAGGAGTTCCTGGAAGGCGAGGAAGCGAGCTTCATCGTCATGGCGGATGGCTCGCACGTGCTGCCACTCGCGACGTCGCAGGATCACAAGCGGCTGCAGGATGGCGACCGCGGCCCCAACACGGGAGGCATGGGCGCGTACTCACCTGCGCCTGTGGTCACGCCGGCCATCCACGCACGCATCATGCGCGAGGTGATCGAGCCCACGATCCACGGCTTGGCGGCCGAGGGAATGGCCTACACCGGGTTCCTTTACGCCGGCATCATGGTCGCGCGCGATGGCACGCCGAATGTACTGGAATTCAACTGCCGGTTCGGCGACCCCGAGACGCAGCCGATCCTGATGCGGCTGCAGTCAGATCTGACACTGCTTTGCGAGGCTGCACTCGACGGCCGGCTGGACCAGGTCCAGGCGATCTGGGATGAGCGCGCGGCGCTCGGCGTGGTGATGGCGGCCGAAGGTTATCCGGACGCTCCCCGTACCGGGGATGTGATCTCGGGACTCGACGATGCCGCCAAGCTTCCCGGGAAGATCTTCCATGCCGGGACGCGGCTGAGCGGCGACGAGGTCCTGGTAAGCGGCGGCCGGGTGCTCTGCGCCACCGGCGTGGGCGCGACGGTGGCCGAGGCGCAGCAGGCTGCCTATGCCTTGGCCGATACCGTGCACTGGCGCGGGGCACTCTATCGGCGGGACATCGGCTATCGTGCAATCGGGCGCGGTTTGTAAATTTCGCGCGCAGTTGCCCCAGCGCGCGCTGTCGGCCTGAACGGCCGCTTAATCACTTCTTGGTACCGTGCCCGTAGCGGCGGCGGGGCGCATAATCACCTCGCTGGTATGGTCGTTGCATCGACCGGAATGGACACCGGGGAGGAGCACTGACGATGATCGCCATTCACACTGCATCGGATCGTTTAGCGTCCTGGCTCGAGAGCGAGTATTGCGCCTCCGTGGCGGCAACCATGCTCGCGCGCAACGAATACTTCGAGCTGCTGGAGGATGCGATGATGCCGCCGGCGCGCCTGGCGCAAGCGCTCACCGCGTGGCGCGAGCACGCCAGCCAGACCGAGGTGCTCGGCGGGTTGGTTGGTACTGCTTAATTATTGATTTGGCGAAAATCGTCGCGGCGATTTTCGCGAGACCCTACACGGTTACCGCTGGCCCAGGGAACGGCCCTGGGCCCGCTGTCTCTTCCCGCCCGCTGTCTCTTCCCGCCCGCTATCTCTTCATCGCCTCGAAGAATTCCCCGTTCGACTTCGTGTCCTTCATATGGTCCAGGAGGAACTCGATGGCGGCGAGCTCGTCCATCGGGTGCAGGAGCTTGCGCAGGATCCACATCTTGGCGAGCTCCCCCTGATCGGTGATGAGCTCTTCCTTGCGGGTGCCGGAGCGGTTGATGTTGACCGCCGGGAACACGCGCTTCTCCGAGATGCGCCGGTCGAGATGGATCTCGCTGTTGCCGGTGCCCTTGAATTCCTCGTAGATCACATCGTCCATCTTCGAGCCGGTGTCGATCAGGGCGGTCGCGAGGATCGTCAGGCTGCCGCCTTCCTCGATGTTGCGCGCGGCGCCGAAGAAGCGCTTCGGCCGCTGCAGCGCGTTGGCGTCGACGCCGCCGGTCAGCACCTTGCCCGATGAGGGCACGACGGTGTTGTAGGCGCGCGCCAGGCGCGTGATGGAGTCGAGCAGGATCACGACGTCCTTCTTGTGCTCGACCAGACGCTTGGCTTTCTCGATGACCATTTCCGCGACCTGCACGTGGCGGGCGGCGGGCTCATCGAACGTGCTCGAGACCACCTCGCCCTTTACCGTGCGCTGCATCTCGGTCACCTCCTCCGGCCGCTCGTCGATGAGCAGGACGATGAGATGAACCTCGGGATGGTTGGCCGTGATGGCGGTGGCGATGTTCTGCAGCAGCATCGTCTTGCCGGCCTTGGGCGGGGAGACGATGAGGCCGCGCTGGCCCTTGCCGATGGGCGCCACCAGATCGATCGTCCGGGCCGTCAGGTCCTCGGTGGAACCGTTGCCGCGCTCGAGCTTCAACCGCTTGGTGGGATGAAACGGCGTCAGGTTCTCGAACAGGACCTTGGTGCGCGAGCTGTCGGGCGAGTCGAAGTTGATCTCGCCGACTTTGAGCAGCGCGAAGTAGCGCTCGCCGTCCTTCGGCGGGCGGATGAGCCCGGAGATGGTATCGCCGGTGCGCAGGTTGAAGCGGCGGATCTGGCTGGGGCTGACGTAGATGTCGTCGGGGCCGGCCAGGTAGGAGCCGTCGGCCGAGCGCAGAAAGCCGAAGCCGTCCTGCAGGATCTCGAGCACGCCGTCGCCGTAGATGTTCTCCCCATTGCGCGCGTGCGCCTTGAGGATGGAGAAGATGATGTCCTGCTTGCGCGAGCGGGCGAGGCTCTCGAGTCCCATGGACTCGGCGACCTTGACCAGCTCGTGGATGGGCTTCGCCTTGAGCTCCGTGAGATTCATCGACCGCCGCGACTGCTGGAGCTCCGCGGGACTGATGATCTCGGAATCGTCGGCGTCGAAGGCCTCCGGCTCGTGCATCAAGTCATCGGGACGGCCGCCACCATTGCCATTGGAGCGGTTGCCGTCACGGTTGCCGTCACGATCACGACCGCCGCCGCCGCCGCCGCCGTGGCGCGGACCCTTGGGCCGGTTACGACCCTGATTGCCGAGATAGCCTCTCATTTTTGGGCCCGTGCGCCTGCGGCGTCGTCTAGGTTGCTGTCGAGGAATGTCGCCAATTGGGACTTGGACAAAGCCCCGACCTTCTGAGCCTCGACGGTGCCGTTCTTGAAGAGGATCAGCGTGGGGATGCCGCGAATGCCGTATTTCGGCGGCGTTTGCGGGTTCTCGTCGATATTGAGCTTGGCGATCTTCACGCGGTCCTGGTATTCGCTCGCGATCTCATCCAGGATCGGCGCGATCATCTTGCAGGGACCGCACCACTCCGCCCAGAAATCGAGGAGTACGGGCTTGTCGGACTTGAGGACGTCCTGGGCAAAGGTGGCGTCACTGGTATGCACGATGTGCGGATTGCTCACGCGGTTGAACCTCCGTCGAATACAGAGTGCGAAAGTTGTGTGCTTCGTCTTGCGAAGGGCTTGAATTTACGAAAACGGGCGGGGGACGGGGAAAGTCCGTGCCAGAAGCACCCGTCAAACGGTTACACTAACTCGTGAAATGAGTATGAGCTTGAGCCTATTAGGAAAAGCCTGCTGGGAAGAAACTGGGGCCGGCAGGTGGGGGCCGTTGGGCCGCCGTCTTGATACGCTTTGTAGCGCTTCCGGGCCGATTTTGCAAGGCCCGCCAACCCGATTGCGTAACAGTATAAGTCCTTATTGATGACTGATCCACACTCTACCACCTTCAACAGCCTCGGCCTGTCTCCGCCCGTCCTGCAGGGCATTCACGACGCCGGGTTCACCCACTGCACGCCGATCCAGGCCCAGACGTTGCCGATCGCGCTTTCCGGCCGGGATGTCGCTGGTCAGGCACAGACCGGCACGGGCAAGACTGCCGCGTTCCTGGTCGCCCTGTACCACACACTGCTCACTCACCCAGCACCGGCGAGCCGCAGCCCGACGTCCATTCGGGCACTCATCGTGGCGCCAACCCGTGAGCTCGCGGTGCAAATCCATCACGACGCCGAGACGCTGGGGCGGCACACGGGCCTCAAGCATGCCGTCGTCTACGGCGGCATCGACTACGAGAAGCAGCGGCGGCAGCTCGAGGAAGGCATCGACGTGCTCATCGGCACGCCGGGCCGTCTCATCGACTACTACAAACAGCATGTCTTCGACCTGAAGCACGTGCAGGTCCTGGTCCTCGATGAAGCCGACCGCATGTTCGACCTCGGCTTCATCGCGGACATCCGCTACATCCTGCGCCGCCTGCCGCAGCCGCAGCGCCGGCAATCGATGCTCTTCTCGGCGACGCTGTCGTACCGGGTGCTGGAGCTCGCTTACGAGCACATGAACAACCCGGAGCTGGTACGCATCGAGCCCGACAAGATGACGGTCGACCTCGTGCGGCAGATCATGTACTACCCGTCCATGGAGGAGAAGGTTCCGCTGCTCGTGGGGCTGCTTCGCCAGAGCGAGGCGCGCCGCACCATGATCTTCGTCAACACCAAGCGCATGGCCGAGCGGCTGGAGAGCACGCTCAAGGCCAACGGCTTTCACGCACAGGCGCTGTCCGGCGATGTGCCGCAGGCGAAGCGCCTGCGGTTTCTGCGGGACTTCCACAACGGCGATCTGGCCGTGCTGATCGCGACCGACGTCGCCTCGCGCGGACTGCACATCCCTGATGTCAGTCATGTCTTCAACTTCGACCTGCCGCAGGATGCGCCCGATTATGTCCATCGCATCGGGCGCACGGCACGTGCCGGCGCGGAAGGGGACGCGATCAGCTTCGCGTGCGAGGAGTTCGCGGTGTCGCTGCCGGATATAGAGGGCTATATCGGCCACAAGATTCCATCGGCCGCGATCGGGCCCGGCATGCTGGCCCCGGGACTCGTCGAGGGGGAGCTGCCACAGCGGCCGAGGCGGCGCATGCACGGCGGGGAGCGCCGGCATCAGCCGTCGGGACACTCAGGCTCCGGCCACTCGGGTGGACACTCAGGCGGTCACGGCTCCGGCCGTTCCGCCGGGGATCGATCGGGTCGTCCGCGGCGCAAACCCCGTGGCAAGCCGCATGGGGCCCGATAGCGGATAGGTAGGGCCGAATGCGGGCCTTTCAAGGCTGCCGGAGCCATCCAGGCGTATGATAGCCGCGCCGGCCTCTGAGCCCCGTCAGGCCCCTGAGACCCGCCATCATGAGCGGAGAGTGCGCCGGGAAACCATGGCGGAAATCGAAGACAACGTCGACCGCGAGCTGTTCCGCAACATGGAAAAGCTGCGCCAGCTGCGCATCGAGCATCGTGACCTGGATGAGGTGATCACGCGCCTGTCGCTCGATGCGCACATCGATGAGCTGCAGCTCAAGCGACTGAAAAAGCGCAAGCTGATGCTGAAGGATCAGATCACTCGGCTGGAGAGCGAGCTCATTCCCGACCTCAACGCCTGAGGTTGCCGCCCATGCCCGTCCAGATCACGCCGGAGATTTCGCTTCCGGACCAGGACCTGGTTTGGTCGTTCGTGCGCGCGTCAGGACCAGGCGGACAAAATGTCAACAAGGTGGCAACTGCGGCGCAGCTGAGGTTCGACCTCGCGGGCACGCAGTCGCTCGCGCCGGCAGTGAAGGAGCGGCTGCGGTCGCTGGCCGGCCGGCGGGTGACCGACGAGGGGGCGCTGATCATCGTGGCGCGCAATCAGCGCACCCAGGAGGGGAACCGGCGGGAGGCGCTCGAGCGGCTGGCGGAGCTCGTGCGGCGCGCCTCGATTGCGCCCAAGGCGCGCAAGCCCACGCGGCCGACGCGGGGCGCGCGGGAGCGGCGCCTGCAGACCAAAACCCAGCGGCGCACGACCAAGCAGTTGCGCGGCCGAGTGCGCTGGGACGACTAGTATGAAGCGCTGGATCCGGGCGTCCTGCCCGGCCCAGCGCGCCGCGGGCAAAAAGCGTGGTTTTTGCCCGCGGCTCCGCCACCTGCGGCGGCGGGGCACCTCCGTGTGCCTGCCACGGGCGCGCACCGCTTCATGATTCGGGGTGGACGTGCGTTCATGACGACGAGGCCGTCTGCCGCTCGGCAAAGGCCGCGGAATCCTGCGCAAATCGCATGACGGAG
Source organism: uncultured Pseudomonadota bacterium (assembly GCA_963833085.1). Taxonomy (GTDB): domain Bacteria; phylum Pseudomonadota; class Gammaproteobacteria; order Steroidobacterales; family Steroidobacteraceae; genus 13-2-20CM-66-19. The sequence continues at coordinate 37,751 of CAWHWV010000033.1, read as the reverse complement.
TGTCGGATCTGCTCGCTCAGCACGAACTGGGCGTCGGCCGCGACTCGCAGCAGCACCTCGTCGAACTCGAGCTTGCCTGCCGTGGTCGAGCGGATCACACCGCGGCGGCGCAGCAGGTCGATGAAATTCTCGAACAGCGTGCGGTCGAAGAATTCAGGGGAGTTGAGGCCGTAGAGCATGGCGATGCGCTGGGCGTTGAGCTGGCAGCGCTCCTCCAGCACCGATTGCGTGATCGCACCGCTGCCGGCGGCGACGAGCTGCGCAATCGCCAGGTAGTAGCGCTCGATCGTCTGGATGGTTGCCTGCGCGAGCACCGAGAGCTGCATGGCCTCGCCCGAGGAGGGCGGCGGCCGGCGCCACACGGTACGCGCGTCATCGGTTTGGATCAGGCCGCAGTCCCACATGCAGTCGAGGACGCCATCGACCACGGCGGGAAGCTCATCCTCGCTCCAGGCGAGGAACAGCTCCGCGGCGATATACGGGTAGATCCGCCAGGCGAGGCGATGGATGTCGTCGTGTCGCACCTCGGCGTTGCTGGCGAAGACGCATGCCAGCAGGGAGGGCATGGCAAAGAGATGCAACACGTTGTTGCGGAAATACGTGGCGAGCACGGCGCTCTCGTCGCTCATGCGCACGATGTCTCCCAGCAGGTGTTTCTGGCGCTGCAACACTTTCATTGCCTCGCCGTAGGCGATGATGCCGGCGCCGCTGAGGTCGGTGAGCGTGATGCGCCCGCTATAAGGAGCTCCGCGCAGCAGCGCGCGATAGAGGTCGATCTGGCGCTCGAGGTCGGCTTCCGGAAGAGCCTGCCGCGGCATGGCGAGCAGGATGATGGCAAGCAGGTTTATCGGATTGACGGCGGCGGCGGCGTTGATGTTGCGCATGATGCGACCCGCGAGGTCGTCTACCGCCGCTGCAATCCAGGGGGCACGGGCCTCTTCATCGAACGCTCGAGTACGCCACCCGCTGTCGTGGCGATCGAGCACGTCCGCGAGCGCAATTGGCTCACCGAGGTTGACGTACACACGCCCGAAGCGCTCCCGCAGCTTCCGCAGGGCCCGTATCAGGCCCAGCACGCTCTCCTTCTCCTTGGGCTTGCCGGAGAGCTCACCGAGATAGGTGGCGCCTTCGACGACGCGCTCGTAGCCGAAATACACCGGCAGGAAGACCACCGGCCGCGCGGGGTCGCGCAGGAAGCTGCGCACGGTCATCGACAGCATGCCGGTCTTCGGCTGCAGCAGGCGGCCGGTGCGGCTGCGGCCGCCTTCGATGAAGTACTCGATGGAGTGGCCCCGCGCCATGATGGCGGCGAGGTATTTCATGAAGACGACGGTGTACAGACCGTTGCCGCGGAATTTGCGGCGAATGAAGAAGGCGCCGCCCATGCGCAGCAGCCGGCCGACGATGGGCAGGTTGAGATTGATGCCGGCCGCGATATGCGGCACGGGATAGCCATTGACGTAGATGACGTAAGACAGCAGCAGATAGTCCATGTGACTGCGGTGGCACGGCACGTAGACGATCTCGTTGCCCTGCGCGGCGCGCTCGAGGGTCTCCAGATGTCCGACCGCGACGCCGTCATAGAGGCGATTCCAGAGCCAGGCGAGCAGCCGCTCGAGGAACCGAACGAAGGCATGCGAGTAGTTGGCGGCGATCTCTTCCGCATAACGCGCGGCCTGAAGCAATGCCATGCGCCGCGTAAGCGACTTCTCGCGCATCTCCTGAGCCACGGCGGCACGCACGGCGCGCGTCCGCAACACGCGTGTGACGATGGTCCGCCGGTGAGACAGGTCGGGCCCGATGCGCGCGGCGCGGTGCTGCGCATAAAGACCGCGCAACGAGCGAGCCACCCTGCGGCCGCGCACCGAGAGCCCGGTTTCATCGCCGAGCAGGCTGCGCAGGGAGATAGGCTCTTCCAGCTCGACGAGAGTGTTGCGGCCGTTGAAGACCACCTGCAGGAGCTTGCGGGCGCGGCTGGTGAGCGCCCAGTTCTCCACCAGCAGCAGCCGAAACCAGGAAGCTTCGCGCTGCGGCGCGCGTCCCCAATAGACGGCGACCGGCACGAGCTCGATGTCGAAGTTGGGGTCGGCGTCGAGCGCCGCGAGCATCTGCTCGAGCTGCGGCGGGGGGCGGCGGTCGAGCCGCTCGTCCCAGAATCCGCGCGGCCGGCTCAGGTAGAAATAGGAACGCAGATCGGACGAGCCGCCAAGGAGGCGCTTGCGCGGACGGGCCAGCTTCAGCCGTACGCAGGCGCGCTGCAGGATGGCGAGGTCGGTGAGGCTGCGCCGCTCGAGCAAGTAGCACACGGCGGCCGGGCGGCTCTGCAGGCGGGTGGGGATGTCCTCGGGCAGGACCCGGTATCGCACCCATATCGCGAGCACGCGATGCAACAGCCAGTTCAACCCCGCCCCCTGGGACTGCTATTCGAAGGCCAGCGCCGGAAGGTCTAGCGCAATCAGAAAGTACTCGAAGAGATACTGAATGACGCGGATCTGATTGTGCAGGTTGTGGTCGCTCTCCAGAAGATGGAGGGCGGCGCAATAGGTCTGCGCGAAGCGCACGCTGTGCTCGTAGGGGACGACCTCGTCCCGCCATCCGTGCACCACAGTAGCCGGACAGTCGAGCACGCCCTGGCGCAGCTCCGCCAGGCCCGGCATGTAGAGAGCCGGCGCCATCAGAAAGACGCCGCGCGCGTGCAGCAGGGACGCCGAGGCCACGGCGACATAGCCACCGAGGCTGGAGCCGACGAGCACCAGGTCGCCTGCGAGCTCCTTGCAGAACTCGACGAGTCTCGCGACACGCTGGCGTGGATCATCGAGCCCACGGTAATCGACGGAGTGCGCTTCATATCCCTCGCTGCGGGCGACTTCGGCGAGCGACGATATCTTTCGTCCCCAGGGTCCGCTCTCCTTGCCGTGGGAGAAGACCACGTGCCGTCCGGCCACGACCACTTCCGCCGCGGCTGCGGCTTTGGGGTCGGTCGGTGTACTGGTATCGCCCTGGCTCATCGGGGCGAATCATGCACGCCGGACCTATTTGTAGTCCATCTTCTTCAGAATCGTGGTTTCTATTTCCCACTCCACGCGCTGGCGGGAGGTCGCCTGCCGGTTGACGCTGACCGGGCGCACTCGGCTCGCGGCCGGGTGATGGGTGACCAGCCAGGCATCGAACTCCCCCGGCCTGCTGGTCGCGAAGCCGAACAACAGATTGACACGCCCGTCGGCGACGGTGTCCGGGCGATTGACACGCTCGTCGCAAATGACGAAGTGCCGATCATCGGCATCGGCGCCCGCGAATGCGCCCTGCTCCGACAACACTTCGAGAAACGTGTCGATCAACGAGCGTGCGCGCGCCCAGGTTGCCGGGCCGTTCTGCTCCAGCAGCACCCAGCGTGTGCCGCGCTCGACGCTCGCCGCGACCCACAGACCCAAGCGTCGGGCCGAAAGATACTTCCCGCCAGTGAACCCGCTTCCGCCCGCCGCTAGCGTGCGTGCATCCAGGCGAACGCCGCTGCCTCCCGCAGCTGTGCGGGGCACGGACAGTGTGTTGATTCCAACCTGGGCGAGCCGCAGGCGATCGGCGTCGGAGACCCCTACCGCGGGCTGCATGCCCGGGCGCAGGGTCGCTTCCTGGCTTTCGATGGCCGACCACAGAGGGGTGACCTCGTCGGAACGTGCGAGCATGCCGGCAACCGCGCCGCAGGAAGCGAAAATCTCCGGCCGCCCACGCAACCGGTCGAGCGCCTGGACGCGCGGGTAGTACATCACCGCGTTGTCGCTGCGAAACGGCCAGCCGCGCATGCCATCGAGAGCCGCGTGCGCTGTGACCCAGGATGCGGGCGGGTCCACGATCAGCATCGCATGGCGCTCGCGGCAATAACGAGCCGCGACCAGGAGCGCGCTGAGACCCACGTCCTGCTCCCGCGAGAGCGGTGGGATGCAAAGAAAATTGAAGCCGTCAACGGCTTGCAGTGCGAACAGCCCCGTGCGGGCCGCCGCGGACCCGATGATGTCGTAATCGGTCAGTGGGCCGCCATCGTCGCCGTCGGCGTTGGAGAAGGCGTACCCGATCCCGGAGCCGCCAGGCCCGGCTGGAACGATCCGGCCGCTGCGCCGGAAGCGGCTCGATTGCACGGACCAGGCGCGACTGCGGCAGAAGATCGGCGAGACAGCGGCCGCCGGGGTCCGGGCGCAGGCTCGCACGGCGGTAGATCTCCTGATCCTCGATGAGCTCCGAGGCCGCCGAACGGATCCGCTGGATGACCAGGTTGAAGCGATCGGTATCACCCTCGCGGAATGCCGTCGTAATCGACCGACGCCCGCAGATACTCCCTGGAGCCTGCATTGACACCGGCGAGGCGGAGCGCTCCGGCGCCGGCCGGCAGCGTGATGGTGGGTGGGCGGGCGCCGTTGGCGACACGCACGATGATGGCGCGGCCGCCGCCGTGCTCGAAGAACTGCTCGACGGTGTAGGAAATGGTCGACGGTTGCCACAGGCCGCCGAACACCTGTTGGAATTCGGCGAAGCTGGTGACTGCCACGGGGCGGTGCACCGGCCCCTTGAGAGTGCGGCCCACGAAGGCGGTGACGGCGGTCGGCAGCCGCGCGATGATCGGCTCGGTCCGGGTTCGCGCGAGCTCCAGACCGGGCGCAACGCGTTCAACCACTGATGTGAATCCCCGCCGCGTTCTTGTTATTGGCGCGGACTCTACCATAGCACCACGACCAGCGCCGAACCGAATCATGAAGCACCACGACCCCGTAACCAGGCACAGGATGTGCCCCGCCGCTGTAGGTGCGCCTCGTGCCCACGCTTTGCGCGAGGCGCGCTGGGCCGGGCAGGGTTGACGCGTCGCAGGTATCCAGATACCGGCTTGCGCGGAGCAGGGCTGGCGCGCATGCCCGGATCCAGCGCTTCATACTAGTTGCGGGTGGGTCCAGTGGCAGCGGGCGTGGCTGCGGGAGCGGCGCGCTCACTGCCTGACGCGGCATTGTCTGAAGCACCCTGGTCCGTCCCGGACATCAGCTTGTTGAACTCCGCGTCGGTCAGCGGCAAGTCGGTCTTGCCATCCCAGGTGGAGCCCGCGGGCAAAACGTTCTGCACCAGGCGCACGCTCGCAAGCACCTGCTCGAGGCCGTCGCCACCGCTGCCGTCGACTTTCTGGCCCGCGCTCTGCTCGGTGTTCTGGTCGACGCCGGAGACCGGGATCGGCACGCCAACCGGGCCGTTCACGAGTTGCGCGACACGACCCCAGTCGATCTTGTCGTGATGCCGCCTGAGCTCGACACGCTGGTCACGGGTCAGCGTCACCGCGAGCAGCCGGCGGGACTCCTTCTTCCACGGACGCTTGTCGTCCTCCAACGGTCCGGCCGACTGCAGGTAGAGGTGGCCGTCGTTCCAGCCGAAGAGGTACGGCTGATTCACGACCCGCACCTCGGTGCCATTCGGCACCATCTTGAAGATCTGCGCGATGTCTTCCGGAAACAGGTGAACGCAACCGTGGCTCACCCGCAGTCCGACGCTGACCGGCTTGTTGGTTCCATGGATCAGATAGCCAGGCCAGCCGAGGTGCAGCGCGTAGTCGCCGAGCGGATTGTCGGGCCCCGGCCCCATGACCTTGGGCAGGATGTCCCCTTCCTGACGGTGCTCGGCGATGATCGAGGGCGGGACGTGCCACACGGGGTTCTTCTCGTGCCAGAGCACGTGGGTAACCCCGATCGGTGTCTTCCAGCCCTGCCTGCCGATGCCGACCGGGTGGGTGATGACGATTTGCGGCTTGCCGCGCTTGTGGGGCGGGAAGTAGAAAATGCGCATCGCGGCGACGTTGACGACGATGCCCCGATGCGGCGCATCCGGCAGAATGTACTGCGTGGGCACGACCACCGGTGTACCGGGCTTGGGTATCCAGGGATCGACGTTGGGGTTCGCCCGGGTCATCTCCCCAAGGCCGACATTGAAGCGCCTGCCGATATCACTCAGTGTCTCGTCCTTGCGGATTTTGACGATCTGCAGGGTCCCCACGACGTCCTGTCCCGGCGCCAGTACGAACCGCTCCGTCTCCACCGGAAGGGGCGCCAGAGGCTCGACCGGCGCGACTTTCTTGGGCGTGACCGTGACGGGACGAGGGGGCGGCCGCAGCAGCGAGCAGGCACCGAGCCCTAGAGCCAGGCAGGCCAGCAGAGCGATGCGATTGGAGAAAGGCTTCATCGCAGCTGATTATGCCCGCAGGCATGAAAAAAAACCCCCAGTCCGTGAGGACCGGGGGTTCGAAATGCGGACTTTCGATGAAGGGAAGGAAGTCCGCTAGGGGATACCGATCACGCTCAATGCAAACGCGCCCAATGCAGAATCTTGATCTCTTCCGAGTCAAGATCGAAGCTCTGCGCGAGCAGGCATCGCAGCTCGCGCGTACCTCCGCCGCTCTCCAGCGGATGCCGCAGCTCCACTACACCGCTCCACTCGCTCGCCGATGGCGCGGTCAGCGCCTGCGCCTCGCCGGTTACGAAGTGCGTGTAGTACTTAGTAGCCACGGTGGAAAGCGTAGTTTCGCCGCGCAACGGCGTCCGTGACCCGTTCCACAGAACACCGGGCTTTTGACAAAATCGTCGTCATGGGACGATTCCGCGCAGCCGCGCCGGCGGCATCGAAATACATCACGCCCGAGGGGGCGCAGCGCCTGCGCGCGGAGCTCGAGCAGCTCTGGCGGCACGAGCGGCCCAGGGTGACACAGGCCGTGTCCGAGGCGGCGGCCCAGGGAGATCGCTCCGAGAATGCCGAATACACTTATGGTAAACGCCGGCTGCGTGAGATCGACCGGCGCGTGCGCTTTCTGCGAAAACGCCTCGACGGCATGGTTATCGTCGATCAGCCGCCCGCGGACCGCAACAAGGTGTATTTCGGCGCGTGGGTCACGGTCGAGTCCGACGACGGTACCCAATCACGCTACCGTGTTGTTGGGCCCGACGAATTCGACCGCGAGCCTGGCTATATCAGCATGGACTCGCCGCTTGGACGCGCGCTGCTGCGTCGAAGCTTGGATGACGAGGTGACTGTGGAGCTACCGGCAGGTAGCCGCACGCTGGTCATCGTTGAAATCGACTACGGCCTGCTTACCAGGTAACGCGAACGTTCTTGAACTGCCAGGGGTCGGTCTTGTCGAGGTCCTCGGGAAACAACCGCTCGCGCTCGTGCAGCGGCGTCCAGTCCGTGTAGCGGCCGACGACCGGGCCGAGGTACGGCATGCAGATCTCCAGGTTGCGCCGGAAATCGATCTCGTCGGGCTCGACGATGCCGCAGTTCGGGTTCTCCATTGCCCACACGACACCGGAGAGTACGGCGACGGTGACCTGCAGGCTGGTCGCGTTGTTGTAGGGGGCGAGCTTGCGCGCCTCCTCGATCGCCAGCTGCGAGCCGTACCAGTACGCGTTCTTCTTGTGCCCGGCGAGCAGGACCCCGAGCTCGTCGACGCCGCTCACGATCTCGTCCATGAGGATGCGCTGGCGCTCCTGCTGTACGTAGTTGCGACCGGCCAGCTCGTGAACGGACATGACGGCAGAATCGCAAGGATGGTAGGCGTAATGCACCGTCGGACGGTACACGACCTGCGCGCCGTCGCGAACGGTCAGGTAGTCCGCGATCGAGATGGCCTCGCCGTGTGTGATGCAGAAGCCATGAAAGTGACCGCCCCGGGGCGTCCACGTGCGCACACGTGTCCCGGCGCCGGGCTGCATGAGGTAAATGGCCGCCATGCAGCCGAAGTCATGCCGCTTGCCGTCACGCGGGAAGTTGCGCTCGTGAGTTCCCCACCCCATCTCGCTCGGCTGCGCGCCCTCGCTCACGAAGCCGTCGATCGACCAGGTGTTGACGAACTCGCCCGGCTCCTTGGGCACGCGCGCAACCTGGGTGTCGCGCTCCGCGATGTGAATGACCTTGACGCCGAGCTGGCGCGCGAGCTCGCCCCAGTCGGCGCGGGAGCCAGGCTTGCCGGCATCCACCTGGCCGTCGGCGGCGATGTTGAGCAGCGCCTGCTTGACGAAATGCGACACCAGCCCCGGGTTGGCGCCGTGAGTGAGCACCGCGGTGGGCGCGCGCGCATTGCCCGGACGCATCGCCAGGACTTCTTCGCGCATGGCGTAGTTGGTGCGTTTGCCGGCAGGGACGGTCGGATCGGTATAGCCTCCCGGCCAGGGCTCGATGCACGTGTCGAGGTACATCGCGCCCTTCTCCCAGCAGAGCTTGACGAGTGCGATGCTCGAGACCTCCACGGAGACGTTGATCAGGAAGTCGCCGCGTCCGAGCAGCGGGTTGAGAATCCGGCGGTGATTCTCGCGAGTGAGGCGCTCCTTGATGAAACGGATGCCATAGGTCGCCGCCTCGGCACTGCCCTTGTCTTCCGCGGTCACGATGGTGATCCGCTCCGGAGCGATGCCGATGTGCCGGAGGATGAGCGGCAGCAGGCCCTGCCCAATGCTGCCGAAGCCGACGATGAGAATGCGGCCGGGGAATTCTACGTGGATCTTGTGCTCGGTCATGATACGGATAGGTTACCCGATCAACGCCGCCAATGAGGAGGATACGTGCGCTCGTAACCAGGCAACGACTCGATGCGCGCGACCCAGCGGGCGACCGCCGGGTAGTTCACCTCCACGGGCATGAAGCGGGAAGCCAGCTCGCGCGCCTCGGGCCGCTCGAGTGCACGCTTCAGCAGCTGGAAGCCCGGGAAGATCACCATGTCGACCGCCGAGAAGCTCTCGCCGACCACCCAGTCGGATTTCGACAGCCGGCCCTCGATCGTACGGGCCTCGCTGGCGGCTGCGTGCATGGCGCGCGTGATGTCGTCACTGCGCAGGTCGGCGCTCTTCGTGAACACCGCGTCGAGGATTCGCGTCAGGTGCGGCTCGATATACGCCTGGTACTCACAAATGACCCGCATGATGGTACCGGCTTCCTCGGGGCCGCGGCCGAAGATCGGCGGGTCGGGATATTTGAGGTCGAGGTAGTAGAGTATGGCGAGCGACTCGAAGCAGACGTACTCCCCGTCCTTGAGTACGGGCACGCGCCCGCGGGGATTCATGTGGAGCATCTGCGGCGACTTGTGCTCCTGCTTGGAGAACTGCAGCAGATGGCTGGTGTAGGGCAGGCGCTTGTATTCGAGCGCGAGCAGCACCCGCCAGGCGTACGGGCTGCCGCTGCCCCAATAAATGTCAATCGCCATTTGTGACAATTGTAGCGAAAGGCGCGAAGATCCGGATATGTCTCAGACGACGCTCATAACTCCGCGGCAGCTTGCCGCGCGGCTCGAGGATCGGGACCTGGCGGTCATCGATTGCCGCTTCGATCTCGGGCGCCCGGAGTGGGGCCGGGACGCGTACGCGAGCGCACGTATTCCACGTGCGCTGTACGCACACCTGGACCACGATCTCTCCGGGAAGGTCTCCGCCGCGACGGGCCGACATCCGCTACCACCGGTCGATGAGATGGCAGAGCGCCTCGGACGGTGGGGTATCGACGCGCAGGTGCAGGTGGTTGCCTACGACCAGAGCTCCGGAGCCCACGCCGCGCGGCTCTGGTGGCTGCTGCGCTGGCTGGGGCATACGCGAGTGGCGGTACTCGATGGTGGCTTCGCGGCCTGGCAGGAGGAGCGCCTGCCGCTCGACACGACGCCTCTCGAGTCTCAGGCGCAGCGCGAGCGGCCAGCCCGGCGCTTCGATCCGCGCCCGGATGCGGACATGGTCGTGAGCACGACCGCGCTCGAGGAGCTCATCGCTTCGCGACAGTTCGCCTCCGCGGACGTCGTGTTGGTCGATGGCCGCAGCGCCGACCGGTTCGCGGGCCGCAACGAGACGATCGATCCTGTGGCAGGCCACATTCCCGGCGCCCGCAATCATCCGTTCACGGACAACGTCGACGCCGCCGGGCGGTTCCTCGCTCGCGGCACTTTGCGCGAGCGGTTCGCGAACACCCTCGAGGGGGTGCCGCCGGACGCCACGATCTGCATGTGCGGCTCGGGCGTGACCGCCTGCCACAACCTGCTGGCAATGGAAGTGGCCGGACTTCAGGGTGCGCGGCTCTATGCCGGTTCCTGGAGCGAGTGGATCCGTGACCCGAAACGGCCCATCGCCGTCCCAATGACACTTAAGCATAGCGGGCCAGGGCCGTTCCCTGGCCCGCGGAGAAATGTGTAGGGTCTCGCGGAAATCGTCTCGACGATTTCCGCCAATAGACCACGGGCCAGGGCCGTTCCCTGGCCCGCGGCGAAATCTGTGGGGTCTCGCGAAAATCGTCTCGACGATTTTCGCCAATAGAGTACAGATGTCATATAGTTTTGATATCTTGCGCGGCCAGTGAAATCACCGAGACCGACAGCGGACTCTCGCACGTGGCAGTAGACCCGAAGAGCGCCTTGAACGGCGCTCGCAAGTTCAACCCCGCCCAGCCCTGGCGCATCGAGGACTCCCTGGAGCTCTACCACGTCAGTGCGTGGGGCAAGGGTTACTTCGGCATCAACGCAGCCGGTCACGTCGTGGTAAGCCCCGACGCACAGCCCGGGCGGGACATCGACCTTTACGAGGTGGTCGAGGGCCTGGAGGCTCGGGACCTGACCACACCGGTGGTGGTGCGGTTCTCCGATATCCTGGCGCACCGCCTGAAGCATCTGCACGCCGCCTTCGCGCAGGCGATCGCCGAGAACGATTACCACAACCGCTACGCAGCCGTATTCCCGATCAAGGTGAACCAGCAGCGCCTCGTCGTGGAGGAGGTTTACCGCTACGGGAAGGACTTCGGGTTCGGCCTCGAGGTCGGCTCGAAGCCCGAGCTCCTCGCGGTAATGGCGATGACCGAGAATGCTCCCGAGCGGCTGATCATCTGCAACGGCTTCAAGGACGACAGCTACATCGAGGCCGTGACGCTCGCCACCAAGCTCGGGCGGACCATCATTCCGGTCGTGGAGAACTTCGATGAGCTCGGGCTCATCCTCAAGCACGCCGAGCGCTATCAGGTGCGGCCACGCCTCGGCGTGCGGGTGAAGCTCTTCACGGAGGGCTCGGGCCGGTGGCGGGAGTCCGCGGGCGAGAAGTCGAAATTCGGCCTCTTCATCACCGAGATCGTGGAGCTCTTCGGGATACTGAAGGCGCGCGGCATGCTGGATTGCCTGCAGCTCGTGCACTGCCATCCCGGAAGCCAGCTGCAGGACATCCGGCGCGTGAAGGATGCCATCAACGAGCTGGCGCACGTCTACGCAGAGCTCAAGCTCATGGGAGCGGGGCTGCAGTACATCGACGTGGGGGGCGGCCTCGGGGTCGACTACGACGGCAGCGGTACGAACTATTCGTCCTCGATGAACTACACGCTCAACGAGTACGCGAGCGATGTCGTCTATCGGATCGCGAGCGTTTGCGACGCGCGCGACATCCCGCACCCGATGATCATCAGCGAGTCCGGCCGGGCCATCGCGGCATACCACAGCGTGCTGGTATTCGACGCGCTCGGCTCATCGGCGCTCGACAAGTTCCGGGTGACCGGCAAGGAGGATGAGGATTACGGCGGCGAAGAGGAGCTGCCGCAGCCGGTCGTGGACTTGTTCGGCGCGTTCCGTTCCGTGAGCGAGCGGCGGCTGGTGGAGTGCTACCACGACGCCCTGACGGCGCGCGACCAGGTGCTGCAGATGTTCAATCTCGGCCTCCTGTCGCTGGAATTCCGTGCGCTGGCCGAGCGCCTCTTTTGGGCGACGTGCGCCCGCGTCCGCGACTGCTGCCGTCGCCTCGAGCGGCTGCCGGAGGAGCTCGAGGGGCTGGAATCGATCCTGTCGGATACGTATTTCTGCAATTTCTCGGTGTTTCAATCGCTGCCCGACAGCTGGGCCATCGACCAGCTGTTCCCGATCATGCCGATCCATCGGCTCGACGAGCGTCCCGCTCGCACGGGCGTCCTGGCGGATATCACCTGCGACTCGGACGGCAAGATCGACCATTTCGTCTCGCTGCGGGACGTCAAGCGCACCCTGGAACTGCACGAGTTGAAGCCGGGCGAGAAGTACTACCTGGCCGTCTTCCTGGTCGGCGCTTACCAGGAAACGCTCGGGGATCTGCACAACCTCTTCGGCGACACGCACGTGGTACACGTGCGGCTGCATGACGAGGGCGGCTGGTGGATCGAGGAGATCGTGAAGGGCGATACGGCGAACAAGGTCCTCGAGTACATGGAGTATGACGTCGCGGAGCTGTACCCCGCCCTGGCGCGGGACTGCGAGCGGGCGATCCGGGACGGGCGCATGACCCTCACGGAAAGCCAGATGCTGAAGCGGTTCTACGAGAGCGAGCTCGACGGCTACGCCTACCTGGAACCGGCCGGCAGCTAGCCCGGCGGGATGTGGGAAAAATGCTACAACCGGTGTTTGCCATCGGCAAAAACCGGGAGTAGCATGGTCTCTTGTTAGTATCCCTCCAGGGATGATTACGCTTGAGTTCCGTTGTTTCGCTCGAATCCCCTCCCCGGCACGTAATCCACGATCACGCGGCACATGCGACCGCCTCGCGCGGCTCGCCGCTGTGCGCATTCCGAAGAGAGACTTCCGGATGACGACGATCTATGTGGGCAATCTGCCCTTCAATGCCACCGAGCAGGACGTAAAAGCGCTGTTCGAGCGTCATGGCAAGGTGGAATCGGTCAAGCTCATCAACGATCGGGAAACCGGCCGGCCGCGCGGCTTCGGTTTCGTCGAGATGGCGCAGAGCGAGGCCCAGGGGGCAATACAGGCCCTGAACGGCTTTCAGATGAGCGGTCGCGCGCTACGGGTCAATGAGGCCCAGGAACGCGCGCCGCGTGCGCGGCAAGGCGGCGGTCCATTCCGACGCTGAAAGCAAGCGTCCTTCACGTCCTTGAGACAAACCCCGCTTCGGCGGGGTTTTTTTTGCTCGCGCGGCCCTCCAGAATGACGCTCTCATGCACCTGCCATTGAAAGTCACAGCCCGCGCGATCACCATGGCATGCGTCCTGGCCGCCGGCGGGCTGATGGCCGGGTGCGCCACCACGACGCCCAGTCGGGAGACGACCGCCAGCGCCCTCGATGTGGCCCTCGCGGGTAGCCAGCGCACTGCGGCGGACCGGGGTCGCGACCAGTATCTCCATCCCAAGCAGACGCTCCTCTTTTTCGGCATCCGGCCGGGGATGCGGGTACTGCAGATCTGGCCGGAATCGGGCTGGTACACGGAGATCATCGCGCCGCTGTTGCAGGCCAGGGGCGTCGGCTATATCGCGGGGGTGATCGCGCCGGATCCGGGCAGCCGCTTCCTCGAGGCGCGCCTCGCCAGCTATCGCAGGCTGCTCGCCTCCCGGCCGGATCTGTACGGCGGCATCAAGGTGGTGACTTTTCCGCTGAATGGGGCCGATGTGCTGCAGCCGCGATCGGTGGACATGGTGGTGAGCTTCGGCGACCTGCACGAGTGGATGGCGCTCGGGGACCAGCAGCAGGCTCTGGCCACGATCTATCGCGCGCTCGCGCCGGGTGGGGTGTTTGGGGTGGTCGACAATCGCGGGGATCCTGCGCTGCCTCAGGATCCGCGGGCCAAGAGCGGCTATGTCAGGCAGGATTATGCGATCCGCCTGATCGAGGCGACGGGGTTCAGGCTGGTGGCTTCTTCCGAGGTCAATGCCAATCCGAAGGACACCAGAAACTATCCTGCGGGAGTGTGGACGCTGCCGCCGGACTATCGCCTGGGGAATATCGATCGCGCCAAGTACGAAGCCATTGGGGAAAGCGATCGGTTCACTTTGAAATTCGTCAAGCCCGGCGCTAACTAGTATGAAGCGCTGGATCCGGGCGTCCTGCCCGGCCCAGCGCGCCGCGGGCAAAAAGCGTGGTTTTTGCCCGCGGCTCCGCCACCTGCGGCGGCGGGGCACCTCCGTGTGCCTGCCACGCGCTCGCACCGCTTCATGATTCCGGGTGGACGCGTGTCCTTGGGCAACCAGTTTCCCATCGACTCGCGTCGACCCCGCCGGTTACCACATCTCTTTCAGGCGGGCGCTGACGTCGAGGTCGGCGTCGCCGCTCTCCTCTGTCATCAGGACTTCGCCGGTGGCGCGCGGGCTCTGGAAGGAGGTGGCGTCCAGGGTTTTGAGGACTTTGTCGTTGAGGAAGCGGCTGCGGCCGCCGTAGACGTGCTGGTCGCTGTGGCGATGTTGCGATGTCAGGTGGAATTTCAACGGCGCCAGCAGCAGGAGGTCGTTCTGGGCGCGGGTCAGGCCGACGTAGAGCAGCCGCCGCTCCTCCTCGATGAGCTCGGGCTTGCCGGTGGCGAACTCGTTGGGGAAGCTGCCGTCGACGACATTGAGCAGGTAGACGGTGTCCCACTCCATGCCCTTGGCGGAGTGGATGGTCGAGAGCACCAGGAAATCCTCATCGAGCGCGGGACGGCCGGCGAGATCGCTGGTGGCGTTCGGAGGATCGAGGCTGAGCTCGGTCAGGAAACGCTCGCGGGAGGGGTACTGGCCGGAGAGCACCTCGAGTTGATCGAGATCGCCGAGTCGTGTGTGGAAATGCTCGTATTGCCGCTCGAAGTGCGGGCGATACCACTCGCGTGCGAGATGCACCTGTCCGGTCCATGGGCGCTGCGGGTCGGCGAGCGCGACAAGGAGCTCGACCAGCTTGCGCCAGTCCTGGGCCGTCCCTGACGGCGGCGTAAAGCCCTGCAGGGAGCCGAGGGCGCCGCCGTTGGCTTCGAAATGATCGAGGGCGCGGCGCGCGTTGCCGGGTCCCATGCCGGGCAGGAGCTGCAGCGTCCGAAAGGCCGCCAGGGTGTTGCGCGGATTGTCGGCCCAGCGCAGCACCGCCAGCAGATCCTTGATGTGCCCGGCCTCGAGGAACTTGAGGCCGCCATACTTCACGAACGGGATCTGGCGGCGCGCGAGCTCGACCTCCAGGACGTCGCTGTGACTGGACGTGCGGAAGAGCACCGCCTGCTTGCGCAGCGGCACATTCGCTTCGCGGCGCTTGAGCACCTCGCTACACACACACTCCGCCTGCGTCTGCAGGTCCTCCACGGTCACGAGGCGCGGCCGTGGTCCTTCGCCGCGGGTGGATAACAAGTGCTTGCGGTGCTGGCGGGGTGCCTCCGCCATCACGGCATTGGCAACGTCCAGCACCTGCTGCTTGGAGCGGTAGTTCTGCGCCAGGGTGATCACCTCCGCCCGCGGCGCGAAGCGGTCGGGGAAGCCGAGGATGTTTTCCACCGCGGCGGCGCGGAAGGAGTAGATCGCCTGGGCGTCGTCGCCGACGACTGCGAGCCCGGCGCCATCGGGCTTCAGCGCGTACAGGATCTCCGCCTGCAGTTTGTTGGTATCCTGATACTCGTCGACCAGCACGTGATCGAAATGCCCGCCCACATGAGCGGCGAGCCGCGGATGGGACATCATGATCTGCCAGTAAAGCAGCAGGTCGTCGTAGTCGAGAAGACTGTTCTGCTGCTTGCTCTCGACGTATGCGCGATAGAGACGTGTCAGGTCCGATTCCCACTGTGCACACCAGGGGAACTGCGCTTCGAGCGTCTCCTTGAGCGGACGCTGTGTGTTGACGCGGTGAGAGTAGATCTGCAGGCAGGTGTCCTTGCGCGGAAAGCGCTGCTCCTTCTGCGCCAACCCAAGCTCCTGGCGCACGCTGTCCAGGAGGTCGGCCGAGTCGCCGCGGTCGAGCACGCTGAACTGCGGATCGAGCTTCAGCTGCCTGGCGTAGTGCCGCAGCAGGCGGTTACCGACGGAATGGAAGGTGCCCGTCCAGCTCATGCGCTGCAGGATGCTCTGGCTGACCCCGCCGAGAGTCTCGTTGAGCGCCG
Source organism: uncultured Pseudomonadota bacterium (assembly GCA_963833085.1). Lineage (GTDB taxonomy): Bacteria > Pseudomonadota > Gammaproteobacteria > Steroidobacterales > Steroidobacteraceae > 13-2-20CM-66-19. The sequence goes on along the minus strand of CAWHWV010000033.1, from coordinate 21,924 downwards.
ACTTGGTGAGCTCGTAAGCGCGCCGGCGCATCTCCGCGGCGGCTCGCCTGGTGAAAGTCAGCATCATGATGCGCGCCGGGTCCACTCCTTGGATGACCAGATGCGCGACGCGATGCGCCAGAGTGTCGGTCTTGCCGGTGCCCGCCCCGGCCACGATCAGCAGCGGACCGGACTTGAAGCCCTTGGGCGCACCCGCGCCGTCGGGCAGCGGCTCGCCGTAGGTTACTGCCCGGCGCTGGGGGCCGTTGAGCTTTGCCAAATGTGACGCCGTCGACATGACGGCGGGGGACTATACGTAATCCGGTGAGCCGCTGTCACTGAATGGCGTCACGATGTTCACCGTACAGCGCCGGCGGCGACCCTACACTGGACAGGTTCCTCACTCTATCGCGTGCGCTGGGGCGGGTACCGAACCGAGGTCGGCGCTGCAGGAGATGAGCCGCTGTCTGACATCCCGCTCGATGGCGGTGAAATCCACCGGCACCAGGGCCGGATCTCGGCTCGGCACCCGGCAGTCATCGAAATCGATGCTGAGACCGACATCGGCCAGAATGCGCGCGCCCACCGCGTCGCGGTACTGTGGCGAGCGGGCCAGCCGGTCGACATCGAGCACCAGATCGGCGGCGGCTTCGGCCGCCCCATGCGACAAGAGCGAGACGGCGGTGAACGCGCGATACGACAGCTCCTCGCTCCACGGGTAGAGCTCGGCGAAGAGGAGTTTGTACTGCCGCTCCAGACCGCGAGGCAGGCGCGGCAGGCCGAGCATGCCGGCGAAGCGCTGCGCGGGACTGCCTGCGGGGGCAAGTGCCAGGATGAGGAAATGACTCAACTCGAAGTAAGCGAGCGGCACCTCCTCACGGTAGCTGCGGCAGGAGAGCCACTGCTGCAGCGGATTGCGGCGTACGACGACGTGATAGCCGCCGAGGGCCTGCTTGAGTGCCGGCGCGCGTGCGAGGGATCGTGAGAACCCGAACACCGGATAGGTGCCGCGGCACCGCGCATGCCTGATGAGTCGCGAAAGATACCGGGTCTCCGGCCCTACGCCTGAGTTCGTCGGGAAATATCGCGCCAGCGCGAACTCCTTGCGATATCCCGGCACACCCCTGATGAGCGGGCGCAGCAGCGGGCAGTACTCCGCGGCGTAAGGCAACGCGAGCGGAGGATGACGCGAGTTCCATCCCTGCGGCGTCTGCCGCCGGATGCGCTTCGGCGAGCAGCGCGACAGGGATTCGCCAAAGGGCTCGTAAAAGCCGGTCGTGGACGGATTACGCCGGAAGCGGCTCCACACGTAAGTGCTCGCACACCGCCAGCCTGCATGAAGGAAAACTGCCTGGTACTGCTGCGATGGCGGTTTCAATGCGCAGGTCTCCTCGCTTGGACCTTACGACTATACCTCGGTCGGCGCGGGCTTCACTCTGCAGAAAAGCGCCGCAGAGGTGTCAAAGTGTAACCGTGCTAGGCTGGCCGCATGAAGCCTGAGAAGCGGACGACGCACTTTCAGGGCCGTATCATTTCGCTCACCACCGATGAAGTACGGCTGCCGAACGGTCATTCGGCATCGCTCGAGGTCGTGCATCATCCCGGCGGCGCGGCGGCAGTTGCGATCGATGCGCAGGAGCGCGTCTGCCTGCTGAAGCAGTACCGCTATGTGGCGGACGGTTGGCTGTGGGAACTGCCGGCGGGAAAGCTGGAACCGAACGAGCCGCCGCTCCTCACCGCGCAGCGCGAGCTCATCGAGGAAGCCGGCGTGAGCGCGCGCGAATGGCTCAGCCTCGGCTCCTACCTCAGCTCTCCAGGGATCTTCACCGAGGTGTTGCATCTCTTCCTGGCGACGGACGTGGAGCCGGCGGCGGTCGCTCACGAGCAGGCCGAGGTGATCGAGGTGCACTGGCTACCGTTCGGCGAGGCCTGCGGATGGGCGGAAAGCGGCCGGATCCGCGATGGCAAGACAGCGCTCGGACTGCTGCGGGCACGTTATGTCCGATGCGGCGCGGCACAAGCGGAACCGCAGCCTGATCCGTGATGAGTGTCTCAGAACGGCGACGGGGGCGCTGCTAAGGTCAATGCGTCCGCGAGCCGCGGACTGCCGTTTTCAGTGCTTCCTTGGACGCCAGTACAAAAAAGATCGACGGCGGGGACAGCCGAAAGCTGGACAGCTCAGGCGAACGCCGCCGTCTCTCACGTGTCCGCCACGACGACCGCGGCAACGCCTACGTCGAATGGGTGGATGCGCCCGCGGATCTGATCAAGCGCCCGAAGCTCGAGATCCAGGACGAGTCCACGGAGCTGCAGCTGGAAACGCCGCAGACCTCCTGCGATCCGTATTCGAACCGCTCCGGTGCCGCCCGTAGCAAGAGCAGCGGCAACACGACGCGCACCGACCTGCGCAAGCTCTCCGAGTGGATCAAGATGATGCGCGAGCTCGAGGACCGCAAGCGCGAGGGCGGCGGCGGCGGCGGCTCGGAAGAATAGCGGGCCAGGGCCGTTTTCATCCATTGGCGAAAATCGCCGAGGCGATTTTCGCCTATCGATCAATGTGCGCGAGCTTGCGCGCATTGCTCAGCCGGTAGAAGCGCCGCAGCTCGCTGAGCACCTCGCCTTCCGTGCCGGTACCACAGCGGCGCAGCGCTTGCTCGAGCCGGCGACAGAATTTCTCCGCATAGCGGCTGGCTTCGCGATAGAGGTCTTCCCGCCCCGCGGCCAGCCGTGGATCGATGCGGGCGCGCTCGAATAGAATGCGGCGCAACTCCGCCGGGAATCGGCCAGGGAGCTGGCGGCGCAGCAGCCAGTAGCTCGTGACGTACTTGTCGACTTCGGCCTGCATCTCGAGCTCCAGGATGGAGACGGGCCGGTCGTGGCCGGCGTTCCATGCGAGGTACAGGAAATGACTGACGCCTTCGAGCGCCTTGCAGTAATCGGCGACATTGCCATCGTGCAGCCGCACCATGGGGTCTTCGCGCCGCAGCCTTTCCAACAGATCGGGATCGAGATAGAGGGAAATTCCCGCCTCGTCGCCGCTGCCCACGGGCTGCGCCACGATGAGATCCTCTTCCGAAGCCCGGCCACGGACCGATGCCGGGAGGCGCGCGCGGTCGGTTACGAGGAAATCATACACGTCATGAGCGACACTCACGTCGTATATGCCGCCGATGAGCTGCTGCAGCTGCGTCAGGATCACAGGATCAGTGGGCGAGCTGCGCTCCGGCGGCCGCGGTCGGATCGACGCCGAGGCGCTTGAGGAGCGCGTAGCTGCGGCGGCTGCCGGTCTTCATCCAGATCTCGTACAGATGCAGTATGTCCTTGTCGGAATGCGCGTAGGCTGTCTCCGCGAGCTCGTTGAGCGCATCGACCATCGGTTGGAATTTCTGCGACAGCTCCGCGAAAACGTTGCCGAGCACCCTGCCCTTGCCGCGTGACAGCGCTTCGGCCAGCACGCCGTAGGCACGCCCACCCATGGCAATGTGATAATCGATGTCGATCAGCTTGCGCGCGAAGCTCTGCGCGAAGAAGCCGGCGACGAAGAGCGATACGTCGCCCAGGCGCTGCAGACCGCGATTACGGTCGTCGGCCGAGCGTGCCTCGAGCGCTTCGGACAACATGACGACCAGCGGCTTCAGGCGCGGCCCCTCGGGGGTGAGGTCGAACAGTGCCTCGGAGCGGGAGAACAGGGTCAGCAGATTGACGACATAGTGCTCGGTCTGGTCTTCGACCGAGAGCTGCTGGCTTTCCAGAGCGCCGTGCAGGGCGTCCTTGAAGTATTCCTTCAGATTGGCGACCGGCTGCACCCGGCAGGATGAATGTGTGTCAGACATGGCTTTTAAAGACCTCCTGAGCACGTCTCCCAGGTAATACAACGGCAGCGCACGTCTAAAGTTCACCTCACATAAAGGCCAAGTTCCGTGACGTAGTCGTATCTATTTGCCGTTCAGGTTTGGCAGCTGACGGCCTCGACTGCTAACAGTTCCGCGAGCTGCGTACAGTCCGCGACGGCGACGTCGGCGGGCTCGAGGTCGGGCGGCCAGGGCGCGTGGCTGCGGTTCATCCAGCCAGTGCGCAGGCCCGCGGCGCGTGCGGCCTCGACGTCCAGGAATGGGTCGTCGCCGACGTACAGTACGTTCCGCGCCTCCAGACGCAGATCACGCGTGAGCTGCTCAAAGCAGCGAGGATGAGGTTTCGCGACACCGACCTGACGGGCATTCAGCGAGACGCTGAAAAGCGGCGCGAGGCCGATCAGCTCGAGATCCGCATTGCCGTTGCTGAGGGATGCCAGCTGGTAGCGCGAACGCAGCTGCTCGAGCGCCGGCTGAACATCGGGGTAGGGCTGCAGCTCATTGCGGGCGGCAAGGAATACCTGGAAGGCGCGCTCGGCCACCTCCTCCGCGTAGCCGCACTCGCGCGCGTGCGCGGCCAGCCCTGCCCGGCGCAGGTAGGTGAAGTCGTGGGCATTGTGCGGCTCGTTGCGGGCGAGCCGCTCGCGTGCGGCCCGCATCTCCTCCATCGAGACGCGCTCGGTGATCCGCGGGCAATGCTCGCGCAGCCAATCGTGCAGGCACTGCTCCGCGCGAACGAGCACCGGACCAACATCCCACAGTGTATTATCGAGATCGAAGGCGATCGCGCGCAGGTCGCGGAGCCCGGCCGCCCGGGACGCAGCGCGGTCCAGGCTCAAGGTTCCCGTCGTCATGCTGTGAAGGTTACCATCCCATGTCGGATCTGACTCTGGTGATCGGCAACAGGAACTACTCCTCGTGGTCGCTGCGCGCATGGATGCTGCTGAAGCGGCTCGGCCTCGAGTTCCGCGAGATCGTGATCCGCCTCGACACGCCGACGACGAAGGACGAGATCGAAAAGTACGGCCCGAGCGGGCGGGTACCCGTGCTGCTCGATGGGGATCTCTGTATCTGGGACTCCTTCGCGATCTGCGAATACGTGGCGGAGCTCACCGGGCGCGGCTGGCCGCCGGACCCCGCCGCTCGCGCGGTCGCGCGCTCCGTCAGCGCGGAGATGCACTCGGGCTTCGTCAACCTGCGGACGGAATGGCCGATGAATGCGCGCGCGCGCAACCGCCGCGCGATCCCAACGCCGGGCGTGGAGGCGGACATCGATCGGGTCGATGAGATCTGGAACGATTGTCGGCGGCGCTTCGGGGCCTCGGGCCCCTGGCTCTTCGGCGAGTACTCCATCGCCGATGCGATGTATGCGCCAGTGGTGCTGCGCTTCAACACGTACGGCGCGCGGATCTCGGAGACGGCGCGCTGGTACATGGCCGCCGCGCTCGAGGATGCGGCCCTGCAGTCCTGGCTCGCGGCCGCCAAGACGGAGCCGTGGACGATTGAAGCAGATGAAGTGGGTTAGCCGTAGGTTGCCCGCCACTCCGCCCGATAAGACATCCCCAGCGACATCAACCGCTCGAGCAGCTCCGGATAGGCGATCCCGGCCGCGCGCGCGGACTCGGCGAAGTCCTCGGCGGCCTCCAGGTTGGGATTGGCGTTGGCCTCGAGCGCATAGACCTCGCCGTTGGCGGTCGCTCGGAAGTCCATGCGGGCGCAGCCCGAGAGACCCAACGCGCGGTAGATTCGCCGCGACAGCCTGTCGAGGCGGGTGACCACCGCCGGCGCGAGATCCTCCGCGGCCCGGGTGGTGATGCCGTATTTCGTCTGATACCGCTTGTCCCATTTCACCTTGCGGGTGGCAATGGCGGCCAGGGAGTCGGGCATCGAGCCGAACACCATCTCCCACACCGGCAGGCGCGTCAGGCGTTCGTTGCCCATCACCCCGACGTAGAGCTCGCGCCCCTCGATGTACTCCTCGACCAGGGCATCGGTGCCGATCTGCTCGTGGACGAACTCGATCCGCTCCTTGAGCCGCGCGGCATCCTCGACCACTGAAGCCTGCGCAATACCCAACGAGGCGTCCTCGACCGTGGACTTCACGAAGAGCGGAAAACGGAGCTTGCGCGGCACGTGGATGCGGGCGCCACGCTGGAAGACTGCGAACTGCGGTGTCGGAATGCGATGGAAGGCGAGAAGCTGCTTGCAGAGAGGCTTGTCACGCGAGAGCAGGAGCCCGCGGGGATTGCAGCCCGTATAGGGCTGACGCATCAGCTCGAGGAAGGCAACGACGTGCTGGTCGTACGTAACGATGCCGTTGAATTCCTCGAGCAGGTTGAAGACGATGTCAGGCTTCCACTCGGCGATGCTGCTGCGCATCTCGGTGAGGCTGTCGAGCACGCCGAGGCAACGTACTTCATGGCCACCCGCCCGCAGGGTACTCGTGACGTCGTATTCGGTACGCCACTCCTCGATCTCTTTGTCGCTATGGCCTTCGAGGGATTCCGGCGGCACCAGGCTCGCGTGCACGACGACGAGCGCGCGCAGTTTTCTCATAGTCGCAGGTGGGGAGTCTCGCCTTGCGCGTAGAGGCTCGCGAGCCGCTCGAGCAGCCACCGGGCATTGCGAACGGCATCACGGCGGTTGCCGCGGACGTAAAGCTTCAAGGTCTCACACCGCTCGATGAGCATGCGGACGATCTGCTGCACACTATAACGCTCAAGGCCCAGCTCGCGCGATACCGACACGATGAGCGATTTGCGGTTGGCGCGCAGGAGGGTGGCCGCACGCGTCGCGCCACGGCGCATCGGCGGCGGCACGAAGAGCCTGCGGAGGAATTCATCGGCCAGCCCGCGCCGGTAATACCTCTGGCGCGCGAGCTTGCGCCGATAGTGCTGGGCCAGGGTGCGGGTATTCGTTTCGAGGGGCTCCACGCGGGTGCGATTGCGCACCGGGGGACGCCGGCCGCGCACGTCCGCAACCAGCTCTTCGACCGCGCTCAGCTTCTGGAATGCCGGCCAATCGGCATAGCTCTTGCGCCAGGCGGATCGCGGCGTCAGCCAGACGGCGAATGTCTCTGCGAAATCCTCCGTCGGGTGCGACTGCGCATACCACTCCCCCAGGTGATGGACGTACCGACGGCTCCCGGCGCGTGCCTTGTATCGCGCGGGATACTGGAGCGACGCGGGTCCAAATACCTCGCGCCAGAGTTTGCGGCGGCGCAGCCTATAGGCATTGTCCAGCGCGTGTCCCGCTTCATGACGAAGGATGCGCATGAACCAGCGGGTATTGCCGCCTTCCGCTTCCCGCATGATGCGGCGCTCGAGGCGCTCCAGGCGGGGGTGCGCGAGATAGAACGGAATCGCGAGGCCCGGAACACCGTCCGGGGAAAACCACTCTTCCGCGAGCCACACGTGCGGGTGGAAGCGGATGCCCCGAGCCTCGAGCTCCGCATGGAGCCGCCGCACCCCACGCTCGAGCCGTGAGCCCTGCAGCCGCAGTCCGAGATCGCAGAAGCGCAGCGAAAGCAGGCTCTCGTCGGAGAGACGAGTCCATGAGAGCTTTTTTTGCTTGCTTGCTTTCGGGCTCACGGGCCCGCAAGCCTAACTCATCTCGAGCAGAGCGCGCTGCAGAAGCCGATCGGCGTAGGTCTCGATCACCGTGCGCTGCAGAAGGCAGTCGCGCCAGGCGGCCGGGATCGCCGGGGCGCCATAGTGCGCGCCGGCGAGTTGGCCGCAGGCCGCGGCTGCGACGTCCGAATTGCCACCGTGATTGGCAGCGTGGAGCACGGCGTCGCGGAAGTTGCCGGTCGTGGCGAACGCCTCGAGCGCGATGCCGAGCGCATCGGTCACGGTGTCGTTCGCACGTGTGCTCTCCCGCGGGCCGGTGCGGGCCACTTGCCTGCCCGGGACCGCCCGGGCCCTGGCTGCCGCCGAGACCGCAGCAAGGATCTGGGGCTTCGGCTGGCCGGACAGTGCCAGGAAGAGCGCGCGCGCGAGATCGCGGCAGGCGCCCAGGACGGCAGGAGCCTGACAGGTGGTTCGGGCGGCTTCGCTGGCGAGCTGCACGGCCTCCTGTTCCGCTGCGAAAGAGAACATCACCACAGGAGCGACCCGCGAGAGCGGCTCCGGGTCCAGCTGGTGGGGCGCATGAGAGCCGGAATAGAGCTGGCGCCGCCAGTTCGCCACGGCGAGCGCACGGGCGGTGCTTGCCGTGATGCCGAGGCATTGACCGGTGGCCGACAGATAGCCTTCCCGCTGCCAGCGCTTGTAGCGCTCCACCTGGTCGCGGGCGTCGAAGCCGTCGGTGGCGAGCAGGCTGTCGGCGAGACAGAGCGCCATCGCGGTATCGTCGCTCCAGCCGCCTCGGGGCAGCTCGAACGGGCCGCCGCCTATCAGATCACCGACCGGGTTGAAGGTACCGGGCTGGCGGTACTGCGTCGCGGCGGCAACGGCATCGCCGACCGCAAGTCCCAGCAAGGCGCCGAGGAATCGCTCGCGCAGGCTGCGCGCGGCGGCGAGAGCGGCGGGCTCCAACAGCGGGTCCGGCGCGGCGGCCAGGGAGGGCGCCGGCGGCGGCGGCGGCCTGAGCCGCGGCGCAGCCGGCGCGGCCAGAGCGAAATTCAGCTTGCGCGGTTTCCAGCGGCGGACGTAGTTGGCCTGGGCGTCGGTCTCCGGAACGTTGGGCCAGAACTTCGAGCGCTCGCTCTGCTGCCAGAGCCGCGCGAGCTCAGCGAGCGCCTCCTCGCCCATCAGGCCGCGCTCGACCAGCAGGCATCCGACCACCATGCCCGTGCGCCCGATGCCGGCACGGCAATGCACGTAGGCCGGCCGCCCAGACCCAAGCGCATCGTGCAGGCAGTCGAGTATCTCCACCATGTGCTCGCGCTTCTCCGGCAGGCTGTGGTCGCGGATGGGCTTGCGGAGATATTCGACCTGGAAGGGAAGCGCCTGATCGTAGGGGTCGATCTCGGCGGGGTGCGTGAGGTCGAGGAAGCACTCGATGCCGCTGGCAAGGAGAGTGCTCAGGCGATGGCGGGTAGCCTCGGGCGTGAGGCCGGAGGGGTGCTCGCCGGCGAGCAGCAGACCCGGGAGAGCCCAGTAGGTGTTGGGAAGCGGTGGAGCGGGGAGCGCGACGTCCATCGGCGCTCACACCCGCTCGAGCATGCTGTCCTCGTCAATCATCGACATCGGCTCGATCGCGGCGGCGAGGGGCAACGGCGCGCGCTTGCCGTCCAGGGAAGCGAAGTCGAAGCGGCGCGGGTCCGCCAGGTGCTCGAGCTCGACGTGGCGCAGCGCGGAGAAGATGCTCTCGGTACGGCCCGGATAGGCGCGCTCCCAGGTGGCGAGCATTTTCTTGATGGCGACACGCTGCATGTTGTCCTGTGAGCCACAGAGCTTACAGGGAATGATGGGGAAATGGCGGCCGCGGGCGTAGCGCTCGATGTCGCGCTCGGCGACGTAAGCGAGCGGGCGAATGACGATGTGCCGGCCATCCTCGGAGAGGAGCTTGGGGGCCATGGCCTTGAGACGACCGCCGAAGAAGAGATTTAGAAACAGTGTCTCGACGATGTCGTCACGGTGGTGGCCGAGGGCGATCTTGGTGATGCCGTTCTCGGCGGCAAACCGGTAAAGCGCGCCGCGGCGCAGGCGCGAGCACAGGCCACAGAGCGTCCGACCCTCGGGGATGACGCGTTTGACGACGCTGTACGTGTCCTGCTCGATGATGTGGAACGGGACGCCGAGTGCGGTCAGGTATTCCGGCAAGATGTGCTCGGGGAACCCGGGCTGCTTCTGATCGAGATTGACGGCAAGGATCTCGAAGTCGACCGGCGCGCTGCGCTTCAGCGACAGGAGGATGTCGAGGAGGGTGTAGGAGTCCTTGCCGCCCGAGAGACACACCATGACCCGGTCGCCCGGGGCGATCATGCCAAAGTCTGCGATCGCCTTGCCGACGGAGCCGCGCAAGCGGGCTTGCAGGCGCGTGAGCGTGCGCGAATTTCCCGGCGCGACCTCCGTCTTCGTGGCGGCGGGTCTGAGGGGAGCAACCGCCGGCATCTAGGCGGCGGCCTCGTTGGGCGTCACCTCCAGGTACTTCGCCTCGATGTAGCGGATGAAGGTAGCGGCGGACAGGGGCTTCCCGGTTGCGCCGCGCAGCAGATCCTGCACGGGCACCTTGGCGCCGAGCCCGTGCACGTGAGTGCGCAGCCAGCCGAGCAGGCCCGAGTACTCGCCGCGTGCGAGCTGCTCGTCGAGCGCGGGCACGTCGTTGCGAAGGCTCTCATAGAGCTGGCCGGCGATGACAGCGCCCAAGGCATACGAAGGGAAGTAGCCGAAGGAGCCGACAGCCCAATGCACATCCTGAAGGCAGCCCTCGCTGTCGTTCCCGGGGCGGATGCCCAGACGCTCTTCCATGCCGGTGTTCCACGCGTCCGGCAGGTCTCGGACGGCAAGCGTGCCATTCAGCAGCTGCTTCTCGAGCTCGTACCGCAACATGATATGCAACGGGTAGGTCAGCTCGTCGGCATCTACGCGAATAAGGCCGCGCTTCACTCGCGTTAGATGCGCGTAAATGTTCTCGGTGTCCCATTCCGGCCCGCTGACGCCGAAGTGCTTGACGATGAGCGGCTGTACGTAGCGCACGAACGGGCGGCTGCGGCAGACGATCATCTCCATGAGCAGGGACTGGCTCTCCTCCAGAGCCATGCCGCGGTCACGGCCGACGGGCTGGTCGCGCCAGTCCTGCGGCAGGCCGAGGTCATACATCGCGTGGCCGGTCTCGTGCAGCGCACCGAGCAGCCCTGAGAAGAGGTCGTCGGGATCGAGACGCGTGGTGACCCGGATGTCGCCAGGGACGCCTTCGGTAAAGGGGTGCTCGCTCTCATCGAGACGCCCGCGGTCGAAGGGGAAGCCGACCTGCTTCATCACCTCCACGATGAGCGCGCGCTGCTTGCCGGCAGGGAATTTGCCGGTGAGCGGCGCGGGCGGCCGGCTCTCCTGGACGGCGATCGCCTCACGGATGAGGGAGGGCAGCCGCCGCGAAAGTCCCTTGAACATCGCGTCGATGTCAGCCGTGGTGATGCCGGGGCTGAACTCGTCCACGAGCGCGTCGTAGGGCGCGAGATTCAAAGCCTGTCCCAGGAGCGCTGCCTTGTCCCGGACCAGGTGCACGACCTCCTCCAGGTGCGGCGCGAACAGTTCGAACTTTCCCTGCTGACGGGCTTCGAGCCAGCGGACCTCGGCTCGTGAGGTGGCCCGCGTGAGACGGGAAATCAAGGATACGGGCGTGGCAATGGCGTGATCGCGCTGGCGGCGCATCTCCCGCAGGTTCGCCACCTGCCAGTCCTGCAGGCCCTGCGCATTGGCCTGCGCACGGTCCAGCAGCCGCGTGATACGCGGCGCCGTGAGCAGAGCGTGGTACTCGGTCTCGAGGGCGGCAAGCTGCTCACCGCGCACATCCGCGCTGCCACGGGGCATCATCACGGCGGCGTCCCAGCGAAGAAGCGACAGGGCACCGCGAAAGGCATGGAGTCGCTTGAACTCCTGCTCTAGCTGTTTGTATGGAGAGGCTGACATGTTTCTGTTCTCGTCCGTCCGCTCCGTACCAGGCCAAAGCGGCCCTGAAGGTGCCCCGGAAGTAGCGCATCGACGCCCGAAGGGGTGGCTGGAAGCGGGAGAATGGGCATAGTCTACCAGGGAGCGGCGCTGGGACCGGGCCTCTGGGGACATAATCCCTTAATAATCAGTTAGTTAGACTACCGTCGAGGCGATTGACACTCGGCGCCGGGGGTCAAGGTCCAGGCAGGGGTGCGAGGGTCTAGAAAACCAGGTGCCGCCACTCGGGCCATCGGGCCACGGCGATACCGATACCGATCGAGATGATGAGCAGCAGAGCGAGCGTGAGTCCTATGAGAAACCGTTGCATCGCAGGAAAGGTCAGGCTTACGGGTGCCGCCACCATGATAGCCCGCTGGAGACCGGCATGACTTTGAGCGTTTGCCTGCTCTCCGCCGAGGTGGCGCCGCTGTCCAAGACGGGCGGGCTCGCCGATGTAGCCGCCGCGCTTGCCAAATACCTCACTACTGCCGGTCACGATGTCCGGCTCTTCACGCCTCTATATGCGTCCATAGACCGCGCTAAGTTCCCAGTGCGACCTATCGACGGCCTGCAGCAGGTGCCGCTGCAGATCGGCCCACATCATTATGTCTACTCGGTCGCGACCACGGGGCTTCCGGGATCCGATGCTCTGGTGTACCTGGTCGACTGCCCCGCGCTCTATGGGCGGCCGGCGATCTATACGACCGACCCCGACGAGCACCTGCGATTCCTCGCCTTCACCCGCGCGGTGCTGGCCACGTGTCAGCGCCTGCAATGGTCGCCGCAGATCCTGCACTGCAACGACTGGCACACGGCTTTCGGACCGCTCTTCGTCAAGGCCCAGCTTGCGGACGAGCCGCTCTTCGCGCGCACCCGCTCGGTGCTGACGATCCACAACATCGGCTACCAGGGGGTGTTCAGCTCGGTGGCCATCGCGGACCTGGAGCTCGGCCCCAAGCGCTACCTGCTGCACCAGGACGATCTGCGCGCGGGGAAGATCAATCCGCTGCGCCACGGCATCCTGTACGCGGACGCGGTCACGACCGTCAGCCCCACACACGCGCGAGAGATCTGCACGGACCAGTACGGTATGGGGCTTCAGGACTCATTGCGTATGCGCGGCAATGCGCTGACGGGCATCCTGAACGGTGTTGACTATCAGGTATGGGATCCACGCAATGACCGGTACTTGCCGGCGCATTACGACCCGGACACGTTATCGACCAAAGACGGGCTGAAGGGCGACTTCATCGCGCGGCTGGGCCTGACGGCGCCCGTAACGACTCCGCTCGCGGGGATGGTGAGCCGCCTCGCTGCGCAGAAGGGCATCGAGCTGATGTTCGAATCGCTGCCGCAGGTGTTGGAATGGCGCGATCTCGCTTTCGTCGCGCTGGGGAGCGGCGAGCCGCAGTACGAGCGCTTCCTCGCCGAGCTCGCGCGCCGCTTTCCGGGGCGCGTAGTGTTTCGCCAGGGTTACGACGACGAGCTGTCGCACTGGATCGAGGCCGCCTGCGACATGTTCCTCATGCCGTCGCTGTACGAGCCCTGCGGGCTGAATCAGATGTACAGCCTGCGATACGGCACGGTGCCGATCGTGCGGCACACGGGCGGACTGGCGGACTCGGTGGAGAACTATGACCCCGAGACAGGCGCAGGCACCGGCATCGTCTTCAACGACTTCGACTCCGAAGGGCTCGAGTGGGCACTCAACACCGCACTCGACCTGCACGCGCAGCCGCAGCACTGGCGGCGCATGGTGCGCAACGGAATGGCGAAGGACTTCTCGTGGGAGACGCAGGGAGCGAAGTACGTCGCGATATATCGGCAGCTGACCGCCTAGATCGAAGCGCGCGACTGCAGCCTGGCGGCGACATGTCTGCCGCCTGAGACATTGCGCTCGCGCTCGAGTCGGCGTTTACTCTCGCCCAGCCAAGGGCAAACCCGCCGCAAGGTGGGGACGCAAAGCTTCCGATCTGAACATCAGACAGCGGGTCTGCCGGACCGCAGCCGCCATCGAGCGGCATTGCACCGTCACACGATCTGAGCGACTCGAGACGCCCAACGTGTTTGCGGCCCTGGGTGAGCCAAATTGGGGTTTTCCGCACGGGGTGGTCACGATGTCCTATTTCAACACGGCCGCGGTGTGTGCGCGGCATGCAGCGCTCGGCGCGCTGGTCCTGGCTTTGCCGCTCACTTCGCCGCTCGCTCACGCCAACACGGCGCCGACTATCAGCGGCAAGCCGGCCACCAGCGTCGTCGAGACGCACAAGTACGAGTTCCAGCCGACCGCGAAGGATTCAGCCAGCGCCAAGCTGACCTTCTCGATCACCCACAAGCCCTGGTGGGCGACCTTCAAGTCTGCGACGGGGCAGCTCTCGGGCACAGCCAGCCACACCGCCACTTTCAGCGGCATCGTCATCTGTGTGAGCAACGGGACATCCCGCAGCTGCCTGCCTTCGTTCACCCTGAAAGTCGTGGCGCTGCCCGATACACCTCCAGTCATTTCCGGCAAGCCGGCCGCGATGGCGACAGTCGGCAGCTTGTACTCGTTCACACCTACGGCCCGGGATCCCAACGGCTTGAAGCTCACCTTCATGATCTGGGGCAAGCCTGCCTGGCTCAACTTCGACAAGACCACCGGCCGGCTGTACGGCACGCCGACCGCGACGGACGTGCGCAAGTACGGGCCCATGGGCATCGAGGCGTCCAACGGCTACTACGAGAGTGGCCTGCCCGGCTTCACGATCACCGTACCCAGCCAAGGGGCTTCGCTGCCGCCCAGCGCCGTAACGATCGGGTGGACGCCGCCGACGGAGAACACCAACGGCAGCACACTGACCAACCTCGCCGGCTACCACCTCTACTACGGGACGAATCAGTCCAATCTCAGCAAGGTCGTGGACATCACCAACCCGGGACTGGCCAGCTACGTGCTGAGCGACCTGACCTCGGGCAGGTGGTATTTCGCGCTCACGTCCGTCAACTCGGCGGGCATGGAGAGCGTGCGCTCCGCAGTCATAAGCACCGTGGTCGAGTAGCCCGCGCGACACTCAGTCCGCTTCGATGGTCAACGACGGAGGACGGCCGGCCGCCAACTCGGTCAGGCCGTCCCCCGGCCTGCCGAGTGCGTGGCGCATCAGGCTACGAGTCGCTCATCGAAAAAGAATAAGCGCTCCGAGACCAACCGGATTCTGACGGTTTCCGGGTGCAGGGCGTTTACCAGGTAGTTGGTTTCTTCCGGTAGGACTGCCGAGGGTACTCGCAAAGCGCACGCACGGCTGGCGTCGAGGAAACGCTCGCCGCAGGCGCGGCATGCGACGAGATCGCGGATGTCCAATGGTTCCGTCACTGGCTCGACACTGAGTTCCCCCGCAAAACGCCCCAACAGAAGATCGCCTGGAAGCGCGGCGGGATCGACATGAGCAAGCTTTTCCAACACGACTATTGCGGCGCTCGCTCCAAAGTAGACGACGCGACGACCGAACCGATGCCAGCGGCCGGCGGCATGGAGCCCACCCGCCCCGTCCAACCCTGGGCCGTGGGCGGACCGGTATAGCCTCCAGAGGTCCATCAGAAGGGGAAGCCGAATTCGATCTGATGCAGTTCCTGCTGTACCCGCTGGGTACCCATGTCCGTGTCGAGCATGTGCAGCGGCACCTCTCCTCCGAGCGCCCGGCTCCCTGAGGTCAGCCAGCGGGCGCCCCTGGCCTGCTCACCGAGAACGTCGGAGGCCATATCCAGAATGCGGCGCACTCGCGCCAGCCGGTCCGATGCCGCCGAGCTCAGACGCTGGTTCTCACCTGCCTTGCGCTGCAAGGTCCGCAACGAGACTCCCAGGACCCGGCCCAGCTGCGCTCGGTCCACCTGCAACCGCTGCGCGAGATGATCCAGAGCCCGAATGGGCAGGCCTCTCCGAACGCTCTCCGGGCTGAAGACCGTCCCGTAGGGCGCACGCGCCGACTCCCTTACGCTCGAGGCGCGCCGGGGTCCGTCACTGTTTGATTTCTCGCTCACAGCATGAACCGTCAACAGGCGCAAATTATACGCCATATGTCGCCAGCGCTCAAGCTGGCTCGCTGGCGTCGCGGCTCAGGGCGAAACCGGGCCCGCGACGCCCTGTTTGTCCTCGATTCGCTCGCGCCGTGCATCGACCAATCGCCGCCGTCCCTGCGGCGAGATCGAGGCAAGAGCATCGATCAGCGGGCCGCTGAGATCGCCGACGAAGCGATCCCAGCTCGTGCGCCACGCAGCGAGCGCCTGACTCGTGGCGCGCGGATCGAATGGCGCTGCGGCGATCTGCCGAGCCAGAGCGCGGCGTGCCGAGCGGGCGAGCAGGTCGGCAGCGTCATCCATGTGCTCGCCGTGCCTTTCCAACCCATGGATATCACCCTCCCCGACCATCTCGATAGCCTACGCTCCACGCACATTCGGAGCCTGATACGCGGGCGACCCGGGATTCCCCCCGCGACTAAGACGTGGCGACGCCGAACTGAGATCTCAGCCAGCTTACGAAATGAGACCCGGACGATTCCTTGGTCCAGAGCAGCCAGTAGCTGCTGGAGCACTCGACCATCCAAGGGAACGGGGCAAGCAAAGCTCCTTGGGCGATGAGCTCGGCGTAGAGCACCGGTGACAGCAACGCGGCCCCGACGCCGCTCACCGCCGCCTGCGCCTCGAGCTCGTAATTCGGCAATCTGGTCGCAAAGTAGCGGGGATTCGCGCTCGGGATGCCGGCAGCCTTGAACCACTGCGGCCACTGCGGAGCCGGTATCAATGGCATCTGCAAAAGCTTGCGCGCCGTCAACCGTCCCCTTTTGGGCATCAGCTTCGGGCTGATCATCGGGGTGACGGAGTCCGCGAGGAGCTTCACGCCTTCCCATTCCTTCCATGGGCCGACACCGCTGCGAATTGCCACGTCGTAGGCTCCCGCAGGCAGAATGTCCTGCGCGGTATCGAGCGCGATCGTGTTGGCGCCGGCGAGTGCGTGGTAGCCTGCGATGCGCGGCAACAGCCAACGCGCGGCAAAAGTCGGTGCGCAGGTCAGCCGCAGCGGCGCTCGGCTGTGGCGGCAATCATCCACCGCGGCGCGGATGAGCGACAGCGCATGCTCGACCCTCTGCCCGAGCGCCTTGGCGCGAGCAGTCGTCACCAATCGCGGCCCACGTCGCCTGAAGAGCTCTACTCCCATCTGCGCTTCGAGCGTCCGTATGCGCTGACTCACGGCGGCGGCGGTGATCCCGAGCTCGGCGGCGGCGCGCGAGAAATTGCCGTGTCGGACGCACGCGGCCAGAACACGCATCGAGTCCAGCGGCGGCATTCGCTTGCTCATGATTCATTTGAAGTCCATCTTCAAATGAAAGTCAACTTTTATCATTATCCCGGTCGAGGCGGCCGCGGCTACACTCTGACCGGACACGGGAACGGGAGCTATACAACAGTGCGCTACCGAATACTGCTGACTTCAGTGGTGATTGCAATGTCAGGCGCGGCGCAAGCCGCAGTGGCGCCGGCAGGCTGCCATGCGTTCGACTTCGAGTATGGCAAGTGGAAGATGCCGAACGAGCGCCTGATCAAGCGACTCGTGCACTCCCATCAGTGGGAGCACTTCTATACGTACGATGTTGCGACGCCGCTGCCGGGATGCGTCGGTGACATTGATATCATGAGAACGGATCACTGGCCGCACTTCGTCGGCGTGACGATACGAACCTACGACCCGAAGACGGGGCTATGGAGAATCTACTGGGTCGACAACCGATCCTCGAATGGCGAGATACAGCCACCGGTGGTGGGAAGCTTCAAGGGCAACGTCGGCCTCTTCTATGGCAAGGACGCCTATAACGGGATTCCCATCCTGGTGCGCTTCACCTGGACGCTGAATCCCAAGGGCTCGAAGGCCATCGCCAGCTGGTCGCAGGCATTCTCAACCGATGGCGGCAAGACGTGGGAGGTGAACTGGAGGAATGACCTGATTCCCGACACCCGGTGAACCGCCGAGCAAGCTGTATTACCATGGCTCATCCCCGGGCGATTCCTCCCAGGAGTACTCCCACGGCCGCAGAGAAATTCCCGCTCGAACTCTCGCAGGTGGAGGCGTTACCGGCGCAGGTGCTCAGCGCCCATAGCGACCTCGCCGAGGGCAACATCGACCGCGCCGAGAGCACCATCCGCGCCTTTCTGCAGCAACACGGCATCCATGTCGAGGGCATGCGGGTGATGGCCCTCGTCGCGGCCAAGCGCGAGGTCCTGGAAGTGGCCGAGGAGCTATTGGCGCAAGTGCTCCGGCGCGCCCCCGAGCATGTCGCCGCGCGCGGCGAGTATGTGTCGGTACTCATCCGGCTGCAGAGGTATGCCGACGCCTTACCGCATGCGGAGCAGGTGCTGCGCGCACATCCGGAGCGGCGCGACTATCGTCTGCTTTACGCCGAAACGCTGGCCGGATTGAACCGCTACGGGGAAGTCATCGACATTCACCAATCACTGCTGGCAGGCGCTTCGGACGCTGCTTTTCATTATCTCGCCATGGGCCATGCGCACAGGGGGCTGGGCCTTGTCGATCTGGCGATAGCCGACTACGAACAGGCAATCGCCGCCCGGCCTGCTTACGGGGAGGCGTGGTGGAGCCTGGCCAACCTCAAGGTCCATCGGTTTACGCCCGAGCGGCAGCGCGCGCTGCGGCAGGCGCTCGATGCGCCGGGGCTGGATGAGAACGACCGCATCGGCCTTCACTTCGCCTACGCCAAGAGCCTCGAGGATGAGCGGCGCTTCGATGAGTCGCTGCAGCACTACACCCAGGGTAATGCCCTCAAGTCGCGGCTCGCTCCGTATCTGCCGGACGTCATCGACCGTATCGTCGCCGAGAGCAAGGAGTTGTTCACGGCGGAATTCTTCACGAAGCGGGCGGGCTGGGGACACACGGACTCTTCCCCCATCTTCATCGTCGGCCTGCCGCGATCCGGCTCGACGCTCGTCGAGCAAGTGCTCGCGTCCCACCCCGCGATCGACGGCACGATGGAGCTGCCGCAGATCAATCACCTGATCCAGGCGGTCTGCAGCGCCGCCGGCCCCGGGCAGGGACTGCGGCCCTACCCCTCGGCGCTGGCCGCGCTCGATGGCAACGCAATCGCCACGCTCGGCAGGCTCTACCTCGAAAAAACGCGGCTGTTTCGCACCGGCCGGCCGCACTTCACCGACAAGTTGGGCGAGAACTTCCTGCATCTGGGATTCATCCGGCTGATCCTGCCGCAGGCGCGGATCATAGACGTGCGCCGCGATCCGATGGCGTGCTGCTTCAGCAATTACAAGCAGCTGTTTCCCGCCGGCAACTTCTCTTATGACTTCAAATCACTCGCGCATTTCTATACGCGCTACATCTCCATGACCCAGCACTGGGATTCGGCCCTGCCGGGCGGCGTTTACCGACTACACTACGAGCAGCTGGTCCGAAACTTCGAACCTGAGGTGCGCCGGCTGCTGGATTACCTGGAGCTTCCGTTCGACGGACGCTGCCTGACGTTCCACAACTCCGCTCATCGGGCACATACGGCAAGCTCCGAGCAGGTGCGCCGCCCGGTCAACACCGAGGGCGTGGGCCAGTGGCGCCACTTCCAGCAAGGACTGGAGCCGCTGCGCCGGCACCTGCGCCAGGAGGCGCAGGCTGCCGGCGTCGAGGATCTGCTCAGAACGTCACTTTCCCACTGAGAGTGTAGCGCCGGCCGTAATTCAACAGGCTCGCGAACTCGTCCGTCCGATCGACAAACTCCTGTATGACGGTACCGGTCAGATTCGTCCCCGACAGTGAAACCGTGAAATTCTTCGTCACGTCGTAATTGATCTGCGCATCCAGAGTGCCGTAACCCTTGACGAACACACGGTCGAGCGGTATGCCGCCGGTGCCTATCCCGGTGATGTAATTATTGCGGTGGTCGTAGGTAATCCGGGCTCCGATGCCGTATTTCTGATAAATCAGGGACAGGTTCTGATAGTCGCCGAGGCCGGTGAGACCGAAGGTCTCCTGACTGGCCGAGGCCGCCCCGCCGGAATTCAGTCCGGCGCTGGTCGACAGGATGGTGGCGTTGGCGTTGAACCCAAAGCCGTCAAGCGGCGCCGGCAGGTAGCTGAACATGTGCTGCGCGCTCAGCTCCAGGCCGCTGACGTGCGCCTGGCCGATGTTGGTCGGACCGTCGAACTGGAAGGTGGCCACATTGTTCGGGAACTGCGCCAGATGCTGCGAGTTGATGATGGGGACCGACAGCGTGCTGGCGGTCACCGTCTCGATGAAATCCTTCAGATCCTTGCGGAACACCGATCCGGCGAGGTAACCGTCGCGCGAGTAGTACCACTCCAGGCTCAGATCGTAATTCCTCGCGGTATAAGGCTTGAGGTTCGGGTTGCCACCCGTTGCCACCAGGTTGTCGGGCGCCAGAATCGAGCCGCCGTAGTTGAGAACCGGCGACAGGAGCGACGGCTCGGGGCGCGCCAGGCTCTCCGAAACAGCCGCGCGCAACAGCAGCTGGTGCGTCAGATTGAAGCGGAAGTTCGCGCTCGGCAGCAGATGGTTGTAGGAGTGGCTGCCCGCGACTTCCAGAGTCGCGCCATTGTCCGCATAGATGGCGTTGTCTCCGGTCGGGTCATTCGGAATCGGCGTGATGTCACTCAGGACCTGACTGTAGCCGACCGCATCGTCCTCGGTACGCACCCAGCGCACGCCGACATTGCCGCCCCAGGAGTGCTCTCCCAGGGTGCCATCGAAGTCCGCCTGCAGATACAGCGCGTAGGTTTTCTCCGTGACCTGGGCGATCGCCTGTTTGTTGGTCAGCGGATTCAGCGGCATGAAGTTATCCTCACCGATCAGCGCGGCCGACGTGCCGGGCGTGAGGCCATCCGCCGAATCGCGCGCCGCGAACCCCGCGGGGCTGTCGAGGTAAGCGATATATGCCTGCGGGTTATAGGTCAGGAACGACGACGGGTAGGCGCCGGTGTAAGGCCCCCCCATATTCGGCATCGTAAAGGCGCTGACGAGCGATGCGGGAACCGATACTCCATAGCCGCAGTACGCGCATATGGAGTCCTCGTTGTACGTGCTGTACGTGTCGTAGGAATTCTTCTGGCCGTAGGCGCCGAACCGCAGATCCGACACCGGACCCCATGCGTCCGAGCCGTGCAAGGTTCCGTCCAGCGTCAACTGCCGGATATCGTTCTGGGAATAGGTGCCGGTGACCTAGGTGTAATGCGCCTTCACCGCGTCCGGATCGATGAGATTCGAAGGCGAGGTGGTCGCGCTGGGAATACCTGTCGCCGTCGGTGTTCGTGAAGGTGGCCTGCAGCGGAAACCCGAGGACGGTGAATAAATCCGGATCCGTATAGTTATCGGCGACGTTGCGCGAGTCGGAGCCATCGAGCGCCCACGTCAGGTTGTTGTCGAACAGCGACCCCTCGATCTTCAGGTTGAGGGAGCGCAGATACTGCGGGCTGACCTGACCGCCCTGTGCCCTTCTATGGCGTCCTCGTGCGAGTCCGCGGTGAAGGTCTGCACGACCCCGTCCGGACCCACCGTGGGCGCCGGATTGGCAAGAATGGGGTTGCCGTCGAAATAAAGCCCCAACTGCTGCGCGCGCGCGAACTCCTCGTACCTGTTGTACACGCCGTCCAGGGTGATCTTGAGATTGTCGCTCGGCTTCCATTGCAATGAGGCGTTGATGTTCTCGCGCTTGATCTCATAGGTGTTGATCGCGTAGTCAATCGACACCGGCATGAGCGTCTTGGGAGTAAGGGGCGCCGGCAGGGCGGTCCCGGTCACTCCCGGCAGGGCCCATCCGGAGACGCTCAGGGTCGCGTCCTGCTGTCCTCATCCGTCGACGCGAACGAAATCAGCGCGCCCAGCCTATTGTCGTCGAAGGTGTCGCTGACGAGCACGAATGCGTTCGGCGTCACCTTGGTGTCGAGGGAAGTTTCACTGCCCTGCACCTTGGCGGTGGCCTTGAAGCCACCGAAATCCAGGGGATGAGCAGTTTCGAGCTCGATCAGGCCGCCGATGGCCCCGTCCGGCTGCCACGCCTCCGCCGTCTTGTACACCAGGGACTTGGTGATCTGATCGGTCGGCAGCACGTCGAAGTTGAATTCGCGGCCGCCGGTGCCGGTCGTCGCTGAGCTGGTCGCGGTGGGCAGCTGCTGGCCGTTGATCAGCACGGTGTTGAACGCCGGCCCGAAGCCGCGAATCGTCACCTCGCTGCCGGAGCCGGTCTCGTCGCGGTCGATGGCCACGCCCGGGATGTGGGAGAGCGACTCGGCGACATCGGAATCCGGGAATTGCCCGAGATCCTGCGCGGTGATGGCGTCGACCTCCTGATCGGACAGCTCCTTGATGGCCTCCGACTGCGCGAGGCTCTCGCGAATGCCCTTGACCACGACCGCCTAGCTGTGTCTCCTGGCCGCCGTTGGAGGCGGTGCCGTTGGTGTCGCCGCTGGTGGCCGGGGCGCCAGTGCTGATCTGTTGCTGA
>CAWHWV010000032.1:0-104300 GCA_963833085.1 uncultured Pseudomonadota bacterium | reverse complement strand
ATTTCCAGGTGTAAAGGCCGGTATCGTGGCCGTCGTCGAAGACCAGCTTCACGGCGTACTGGCCCACCGGCTCGATCGCGCGGACGCCGACCGCTTCCTTGCCGAGAACCAGCGTCTCCTGGCCGGGACCGTGCCCCTTGACCTCCGCCGACGGGGAATAGACGCGCAGATACTCGAACGGCAGCTCGAAGCGGCTGCCGTCCTCGAAGGTCACCTCGATCAGGCGGGCTGCGCGGCGCAGCTTGATTTCCAAGGGCTGGGGGTTGGACGCCATATGCACTATTATGAACGTCTCTGCTCCAGCAGCGGTACATCGTGGAAGCTACAGATACCTCCCACCCCGACTACTATCACCGTGTGGTCGATTGCCAGTGGGCCTGTCCGGCCCATACCGATGTCCCTGAGTACATCCGGCTGATCGCCCAAGGCCGCTTCACCGAAGCGTACCTCGTCAATCGGCACTCCAACGTCTTTCCGGGCATCCTGGGACGAGTCTGCGACCGTCCGTGCGAGCCGGCCTGCCGCCGCGGCCGGGTCGAGGCCAAGCCGGTCGCCATCTGCCGCCTGAAACGCGTGGCGGCCGACAATCGGGACGATATCACCGGCAGGCTGCCGCCCATCCCCAGGATCAAGAACGGCAAACGCATCGCCTGCATCGGCGCCGGCTGCGCCTCGCTCACCGTCGCCAACGACCTGATGCCTCTGGGCTACGAGGTCACGATCTTCGAGCAGTACGGCGAGCCCGGCGGCCTCATGCGCACCAACATCCCCTCCTTCCGCCT
This sequence comes from uncultured Pseudomonadota bacterium, assembly GCA_963833085.1. Lineage (GTDB taxonomy): Bacteria > Pseudomonadota > Gammaproteobacteria > Steroidobacterales > Steroidobacteraceae > 13-2-20CM-66-19. The sequence continues at coordinate 103,518 of CAWHWV010000032.1, read as the reverse complement.
GCCGCAATCGGTGCTCGAGGAGGAGATCCGGATGATCGTGGACATGGGAGTCGACCTCAAGCTCGGGCACCGCATCGCCAGCATGAAGGAGCTGCTCGCGAGCGGCGGCTTCGATGCGGTGTTCGTCGGCTCGGGGGCGCCCAAAGGCAAGAACCTCGAGGTTCCCGGCCGCGCCGAGGCGGCCGCCAATACTCACATCGGCATCGACTGGCTGGAGTCGGTCGCCTTCGGTCACATCGACCGGATCGGGGAGCGCGTCCTCATCATCGGTGTCGGTAACACTGCGATGGACTGCTGCCGCACGAGCCTGCGGCTCGGCGCCAAGCAGGTGAAGGTGATGGCGCGCAAGCCGCGCGGCTTCTTCAAGGCCTCCGAATGGGAGCTCGAGGATGCCGAGGAGGAAAGCGTCGAGATCGTGATCAACCGCTCGCCCAAGGCCTTCCGTCTCGAAGGCGGCCGTCTCGTCGGCATGACTTTCGACTGCATGGAGTACGAGCTCGACGCGCGCGGGCGCATCACCGCCGAGCGGGTGGCCGGCGAGGAGTTCATCCCGGCCGACGACGTCATTCTCGCGATCGGGCAGGAGAACGCCTTCCCCTGGATCGAGGGCGATCTCGGCATCGAGTTCGACAAGTGGCACGTGCCCAAGGTCGACCCGGTCACCTTCCAGTCGACCCGGCCCGGCGTTTTCTTCGGCGGCGATTCCGCGTTCGGCCCGAAGAACATCATCTGGGCGGTGGAGCACGGCCATCAGGCCGCCATTTCCATTCACCGACACTGCCATGGCGAGCCCATCACCGAGCGTCTGCAGCCCGGTGTCAATCTGCAGAGCCGCAAGATGGGCATGCACGAGTGGTCGTATTCCAACGACTACGCGCCGGTCGAGCGCCGGCTCATGCCGCACGTCTCTCTCAAGGAGCGCTTCAAGAAGCTCAACATCGAGGTCGAGCTCGGCTTCACCGCGGAGCAGGCCGCGCAGGAAGTGCAGCGCTGCCTCAACTGCGATATCCAGACCGTGTTCGCGGCGAAACTCTGCATCGAGTGCGACGCCTGCCTCGACATCTGTCCCGTCGACTGCCTGACCATCACCGCCAACGGCCCGGAGCAGGAGCTGCGCGAGCGCCTCAAGGTCCCGGCGCGCAACCTCACCCAGTCGCTGTACGTGTCAGCACCGCTGCCGCAAACGGCGCGCGTCATGGTCAAGGACGAGGACCTCTGTGTGCACTGCGGCCTGTGCGCGGAGCGTTGCCCGACGGCCGCTTGGGACATGCAGAAATCCCTCGTCCACTGGCCGCAGGCCGAGGACGAGGCGCGGACGACGATGGAAACCCGGAAGCCCAAGATCGCCTGAACCGACCATGAGCCGAATCAACGATTTCACGATCAAGATCGCCACGGTGAACGGCACCGGCTCGGCGAGCGCCAACACGCTGCTGATGAAGTCCATCTTCCGCAGCGGCATTCCCGTGATGGGCAAGAACTACTTCCCCTCCAACATCCAGGGGCTGCCCACCTGGTACGAGATCCGCGTTTCCCGCGAGGGCCACCTCGCCCGCTCCGGCGCCGTCGACCTCATGGTGGCGATGAACGCCGAGACCTATTCGCGCGATGTGAAGGAAGTCGCGCCCGGCGGCTATCTGGTTTACGACTCCACCTGGCCGCGGCCGGCGCTCCTCGGCCGGTCCGACATCACGGTGCTCGGCGCACCGCTCGCCAAGATGTGCAACGAGAGCTTCGACGGAGTGCGCACCCGCATTCTGATGAAGAACATCTGCTACGCGGGCGTGCTGGCGGCGCTGCTGGACCTCGATCTCGAGCGCATCCGCGAGCTGTTGGCGGAAACCTATGCCAAGAAGCCGCAGCTGGTCGACAGCAACATGAAGGCGATCGCGCTCGGCCATGACTATGCGCGGCAGAATTTCCCGTGTCCGCTGCCCCTGAAGGTCGAGAAGATGGACCGGACCGCCGGCCACATCATGATCGACGGCAACACCGCCGCGGCGCTCGGCTGCGTCTTCGCGGGCGCGACCGTCGCGGCGTGGTACCCGATCACTCCCTCGACTTCGCTCATGGATGCCTTCAAGGGGTTCTGCGATCGCACGCGTATCGACGCGCAGACCGGTGCCAAGCGCTTCGCCTTCATCCAGGCGGAGGATGAGCTGGCCGCCATCGGCATGGTGATCGGCGCGTCCTGGAATGGCTGCCGCGCTTTCACCGCGACGTCCGGCCCCGGCATCTCGCTGATGAACGAGTTCCTTGGCCTGGCCTACTACGCCGAGGTGCCGGCGGTCGTGTTCGACATTCAACGCGTCGGCCCTTCGACCGGCATGCCGACGCGCACCCAACAATGCGATGTGATGGCGTGCGCCTACGCCTCCCATGGTGATACGCGCCACGTTTGCCTCTATCCCGCCAATCCCGAAGAGTGCTTCTACATGGCTGGCCAGGCTTTTGACCTGGCGGAGCGCCTGCAGACACCGGTGATGGTGCTGTCGGACCTCGACATCGGCATGAACGACTGGATGTGCCGCGATCTCAAGTGGGACGACGCCTATCGGCCCGATCGCGGCAAGGTGCTGGACAAGGCGCAGATCGAGAAGCTGGAGAAATTTTACCGCTTCATCGACAAGGACGGCGACGGCATCCCATACCGCACGATGCCGGGCGTTCATCCCAAGGGCGCCTATTTCGCGCGCGGCTCGGGGCACTCGCAGTACGGCGCGTATACCGAGGACTCGACCGAATATCAGCTCGTGCTCGACCGGCTGGTCAAGAAATGGGACACGGCGAAGAGGCTCGTGCCGCGCGCCATCATCGACGCGACGCCGGGAAGCGATATTGGGATCGTTTCGGTGGGAAGTTGCGACAGCGCGATTCACGAGGCGCTTGCTATCCTCAAGGGGCGAGGCGTCGGCGTGAACTACATGCGCGTGCGCTCCTTCCCCTTCAGCGAGGACGTGGAGCGATTTCTCGCCGCGCACCGGGTGCTCTTCGTCGTAGAGCAGAACCGGGATGCGCAGTTCCGCTCGCTGCTGACGCTGGAGACCGCGGTGGAGAAGTCGAAGCTGCGCTCGCTCCTGCACTACAGCGGGCTGCCGATCTCCTCGAGCTTCATCGTCGAAGGAGTGCTGGCCGAAGTTCTTCCCAAGCCGCAGCGGAAAGACGCCGCGAGCGCCTGACAGATAGCCGCAGATTCAGCCATGACTTTCATCGCGAAACCCAAGGTCGTCCATCCATCCCTGCCGCGTAACGCGCTCGGCATGATCCGCCGCGATTACGAGGGGGCGCTCTCGACGCTGTGCGCCGGCTGCGGCCACGACTCGATCACCGCCGCGATCGTGGAGGCCTGCTGGCACCAGTCGCTCGAGCCGCAGAACGTAGTGAAGCTCTCCGGCATCGGCTGCTCCTCGAAGACCACGGCCTACTTCGTCAGCGGTGGGCATGGATTCAACTCCGTGCACGGCCGGATGCCTTCCATCGCGACCGGAGCCAACGCCGCCAACAGACGGCTCACCTATATTGGTGTCTCGGGCGATGGCGACACGCTCTCGATCGGCCTCGGCCAGTTCTGTCACGCCATCCGCCGCAACCTCGACATGCTCTACATCATCGAGAACAACGGCGTGTACGGCCTCACCAAGGGACAGTTCTCCGCCTCGGCGGACATCGGCAGCAAGGCGAAGAAAGGCGAGACCAACTTCCAGCCGCCGATCGATCCGGTATTGCTTGCCATGACGCTTGGCGCTTCGTTCGTGGCGCGCAGCTTCTCCGGCGACAAGCAGCAGCTCGTGCCGCTCATCGAGGCCGGCCTCAGACATCGCGGCTTCGCCCTCATCGATGTCCTTTCCCCCTGCGTCACCTTCAACGACCACGAGGGCTCGACCAAGAGCTACGCCTACACCCGCGAGCACTACGAGCCCGCGGTCCAGGCCGACTTCGTGCCGCCGGAGCGGGAGATTACGGCCGAATACGGCGCCGGCGAGTCGCTGGCGGTCACCATGCACGACGGCAGCCGCATCATGTTGCGCAAGCTCGATGAGGGCTATGAACCCACCGACAGGGGGGCGGCGCAGGCCAGGGTGCAGGAGCGCCTGAAGTCCGGGGAGTACCTGACCGGGCTGCTGTATGTCGATGCCGACGGGGGCGCGGAGGGAGGGCGGCGGGAGTTCCACCAGGTCAACGGCACCCCCGAGGAGCCGCTGAACAGCCTGCCCTACGAAGTGCTGTCTCCTGGCTCCAAAGGCATGGCCAAGATTCTGGCCCGATACCGCTAACATCGTTGCGCCAATAGACAATCTCCGGGGTCCTGCGGTATCGTGCGCCACCCGTCCGTGACCTTTGCCTTTCCTGCCGCCTGCCGCCCGCCTTGCACTCGGGTCCGGCTTCCGAGTCTGAGAAAAGCCGAATCGTTCCCGGCCAGGCATTATCTGTATCTGTTTCTTGGAGTTTGATTGCATGACGAAGATCTACGTCGGAAACCTTCCGTTTTCGGCCAGTGAGAGTGAGGTCCGTGAGCTGTTCGCGCAGCACGGCACCGTCGAGTCCGTAAGCCTCATCACCGACCGGGATACCGGCCGGCCCCGCGGCTTCGGTTTCGTGGAGATGTCGAGAGCCGACGCTTCCCGCGCCATTCAGAACCTGAATGGCAAGGACCTCGGCGGACGTCCCCTGCGGGTAAACGAGGCGCAGGAGCGCACCGGCGGCGGCGGCGGTCGCGACGGCGGCGGACGGGGCGGCGGCGCTCCGAAGCGCTGGTAAGCAGCCGATCCAGAGGCCGGCCCTCCCGAGGGCCGGCCTTTTTCTTTGGCGCGGATTGCTCAGTAGCCGGCGTTACCCAGGGCGTAACGCAGGCTCAGCTGTGCTTGGTTGTCCGTGACCGGGCCGAAGTTGCCCGTGTCCTCACCCCAGCTGTATGCGGTGCTGGTGACGCGCAGCAATTCCACGGTGACCGTCCAGCTCTTTCCTGCATCGAACACGTAGGCGACGGTCCAGGCGTGACCGCTTTGCGCGCCGTCGGGCTCCGCGTTGCGGCTGTCGACCTCGAAGCGGTCGTAGCGGGCGCTCAGCATCTGGCGACCCCAGCTCTTCGACAGCAGCAGGTAACGGGCGTTGAACGGCCACTCGAGCGTACTTCCGCCCGGGGCGATCTCCGTCTCCCCCGCCATCCACTGGGCGATCACTGTCCAGCCCGGGTCGAACTCCAGACGTGCACCCGCGGTGTTGAAAGCCGTGTGCCACGCGAAAACCTGCGCCGCGGCATCCGCAGCCGACGGATCCGCCCGATTGTCGTATCGCAGCGCGGTGATCAGCAGGCGTCCCGGATCATCGAGGTCCAGGCCGCCGTAATATCCCGCGCGGCCATCGATCTCACGGAACGGCTGGATGTACGCGCCCGTAGGGCTCTCGACTCTGCCGACGGTATCGAACAGCGGGGTCTGGCGATCGTCGAGTATGAAGCCGCCGTCGGCGAGCGCTGCGCCCGCGCCCTCATTCCAACCGAAGATCCCCGCGACGGCGCCTATGTCGAACGGCAGGCCGCTGCGCGTGCCGAGCCAGTCGACTTTGGTTTCCACACCCATGGTGCGCAGCTCCTCGGCAATCCAACTGTTCAGCGCCGAGTATGACAGCGTGTAGGGAGACGCCCAGCCTGCAGCCCGGTTCTCCAGCGAGATGGGTGCGTAAAACGCGCCGGCCTTGACCCGCACCCGCAGGTGATTGCGCGGGTAGGGCCGGAACTGCACATATGCCTCGGTCAGCCCGAACGGATGCACGTAGGAGTGATCCCAGGCGGAGGCGTCGAGATGGACTCTCCAGACCTCGCCGAGCGGGGTGTCGAGAGCCAGGCGCAGGCGCCCGAGCTGCAGGGGGAACTGGTGCCGGCTGAATCGCGTCGGGTTGTAACCGCCGTCGAGCGTCGAAGTCGTGGCATCGGAGGCTACGGCGCGCAGATCGAGATCCAATTCCCAGTCGGCCGCGCCAGCGGCCGTGGCGGCCAGTAACGCGGTGGCGGCAAGCGCAAGCAGGGTCGGAGTCGCGCGCATCAGTAGCTGTCCCAGGAGGGAGCCCCACCTTCCATGGGTGCCGGCCGCAGGGGCTTCGTCAGTTGCAGTGTCAGCGCTGCGCGGTCCCCGGTATCGATGGACAGTTCGCGCACGAGTGTCGGGGTCTGCTCGCGCATCCGCGGATGCCAGACGGTTATCTCATAGCGACCTGCCGGCAATTGAACCGACCAGGCGCCGCGGGCGTCGGTGGTCCCATAGAAAGGCGCGTCCGTCACATCGATGTATCCGATCATCCAGTCATGGATGTTGCAGCCCAGGATGACGATTCCGGGGTGGTCGAAGAGCACGGGTGGGTAGGGTTTGCCCCGGTACAGAGGCAGTTGGAACTGCTTGGCCGGGGAGAACGAGTAGATCTGGTGGCTCACCGAGTCGCTGTTGGGAAAGGACACCGTCGACCCCAACGCGACCACCAGCACTTCGGGCGTGAACATGCGATGCATCTGGTCCATCACCGCGTGGGCCGGTGCCGGCGGCGGCAGCTTGCGGCCTAGCGGCTGTACGGTGACGACGGCATCAGGCAGGGGGTGACCGTCCGGCAGCTCTACCGCTATGGCGAGGGTCGCAGCCGCTGCCGGGGCGGCGTGTAAGAGCACGCAGCCCAACAACACCGCGGCGACGGCGGTGGGGATCGCGTTGCAAAACGCCCGGCTCAAGCGTGCGGAAAGTCTCATTCCTCCCACCAGTTGCTCGCGCCGCGGACCCGCAGCGCCTACCATGCGACTTATTCGAGCGGATCCCATGGGCAGTTTCCGCAAACGACTTCTCGTGCTGATCATCGGTCTTGCGGTTCTAACGCAGACTGTGACGCTATTTGCAGTTCTGGCGAGTACCGCGCGCAACGTGGAGGCGCGCGCCGCGGAGCAGCTGACTGCGGCCGGCTCGTTCGTGGACCAGCTCATCCGTTACAGGGCCGAGCAGCTCGCGAGCGCCGTTGCGGTGCTGGCGGAGGACTTCGGCTTCCGCGAAGCAGTAGCAAGCGGTGATGGGCCGACGATGCTGTCCGCTGCCGGCAACAATGCCCGGCGGATCGGCGCCGACCTCGTACTGCTCATCAATACGCAGGGGCGCGTGCTGGCAACCAACGCGCCATCCGATGCCCATGTCGGCTCCTCCATCGGAGGGTTGCTGCTCGGCGACTCCGGCGGACGGCACGACCGCCCGCAGTTCATGGTGCTGGGCCGACGGACCTACCAGTTCTTCCTCGCACCGGTGCGCACGCCGGAGATCATCGCCTGGGTCGCCATGGGATTCGCGGTCGACGATGCGTTCGCGCGCAAGATCCGCGACCTTGCCGGTGTAGAGGTGACACTCGGCATAGCCGGACCGGCAGGCATCACGCGTGTGGCCTCGAGCCTGTCGGAAGCCGGGCAGAGCGCATGGCGGCCCGATTCAACCGGTCCGTCAGCGGCAGGCGCGCAAGTGATGCGCCTCGGCGATATCAGCTATCTGACCTTCGTTCAGCGGATCGACTCGCGCGGCGAGCCGGTCGAGGCGATCCTGCAGAAGCCGATGGCCGCCGTGCTGGCGCCATATCGCGAGCTGCGGTACTCCCTTTTGTTCATCGATGGCGTGACCATCCTGCTCGCGGCGGTAATCGGCATGGTCCTGGGGAGGAGTGCGACACGCCCGCTCGGGGAGTTGTTGCGCGCAGCACAGCGCATTCAGGAGGGTCGCTACGATACTGCGGTGACGGCATCCGGCGGCGACGAATTCCGCAGTCTCGCGGTGACGTTCAACACCATGCAGCGCACGATCGCCGACCGCGAGGCGGATATCACGCGCCATGCGTTCTACGATTCCCTGACAGGTCTTCCCAACCGCGCGCTGGCCGAGCGTCGGCTGGAGGAGTTGCTGCGCGGCGGCGAGCCTCCGGCGGCTCTCGCACTCATCCTGATCCTGGTGGGCAGTGTGCGCGAGGTAAACGCTACATTCGGGCATGAGGTCGGCGACGAGGTGCTGCGAGAAGCGGCGCGACGCCTGGGCCGCAACGTGCTGGCGGAGCATGTCATTGCGCGCCTCGGGGAGAGTCAGTTTCTCATCATCGCGCCGGGATTCTCCGCCGAGCGCGCGCGCATCTACGTCGACCAGCTTGCCGGCGCCCTGCGAGGTGGTTTCCACCTTTCCGGAATGACGCTCGATCTCGGCGTCACCTCCGGGATTTGCGTGTATCCCGAGCACGGCCAGAGCACGCAGGACCTGCTGCGCCGGGTGCAGGTCGCGCTGGAGGACGCCGCCGACACGCGGCAGCGCATCGCGAGCTATGAGCCTGGCCGGGACGAGAAGCACCGCCGCAGGCTGACACTGATTGCCGGCCTGTACGCCGCCATCGAGCACGACCAGCTGACGTTGAAATATCAGCCGAAGGTAGACATGGCCACCCGCTGTGTGAAGAGCCTGGAGGCGCTGGTCCGCTGGCAGCACGCGACGCTCGGGGCCGTGTCCCCGGGAGAATTCGTGCCGCTTGCGGAGAGCGCAGGCGCCTCCAGGATATTGACCAACTGGGTGCTCGGGGCGGCGATACGGCAGCTGGCGGCTTGGCGGCGTGACGGCCTGCAGGTGCAGCTCGCCGTCAACCTTTCCGCGCCGGACATCCTCGACCCGGACCTCGGCGACGGGATACTGGCCATGCTGGCTGACCAGCAGGTCGACCCGGACGCCCTTCTGCTCGAGATCACCGAAAGTGCGGTCATGCGCGATCCGGAGCTTGCAGCGCGGCATATGCAGCCGCTACGGACGGCAGGGGTGCGGTTCGCGCTCGATGACTTCGGCACGGGCCACTCATCGCTGTCTCTTCTCAGCAGGCTGCCTGTGGACGAGCTGAAGATCGACCGCTCGTTCATCTCCCAGGCCCTTTCCGGACAGGGTGCGGCGGCGATAGTGGCCTCGACCGTGGCGCTGGCCCACGGCATGGGCCTCAGTGTGGTCGCGGAGGGCGTGGAGAAGCCCGAGGCCTGGAACCTGCTCAAGCGCCTCCGTTGCGATTGCGCTCAGGGGTATCTCATCAGCCCGCCGATGGCGGCCGCCGCCGTACCGGCATTCGTACGGCAGGCCAATGATCTCCTGCCGGCGTCGGACTCGACCGTCATGCAGATCCGCGCCCTGGAGCAACTCGCGAAGCCCTGAGGTTCTTGCTTTCGGCCGGGTACGCCGTAGACTGCCCGCCGGTTCCAAAGGCTTACCTGAACGAGGCAGTACATGGGCAAGGGTGATCAGCGGTCCCGGCGAGGCAAGATCTACCGGGGCTCCTTCGGCAAATCACGCGCCAAGGATCCGACCAAGAAGAAAAAGCGCGCCACGGCCAAGAAGTAGCCCGCGCTCCGGGTCACCCTCGGTGGAACGCGGCTTGCGACGCCGCGGCTCCGACGACTCCTTTGAGAGGTGACCCTTATGAATCGCAGCTTGCCGTTGTTATGCGCCGCCGCGCTCGCGCTGTCCCTGGGCGCATGCTCGCACCAATCGACCGGTCCGGGCGACTCGTCGAGTTCGCCGTCGAGCGAATCGTCGAGCCCAAGCACGCCCCCCTCGGACCAGCAGGCGGCGCCGCCCGCCAGTTCGCCGAACTCGCAGCCTGGAGGCGCACCGGAGCAGAATCCGCCGCCGCCGCCGCCGAGCACCAACCCCAACCCCAACCCCAACTCCCCGCCTCCGGCCAACGGAAGCACCCCGCCGTCGCAGAACAACGGCAATCCGCCGCAGCAATAATCTAGAATCGCTGGCTTGGCGCCCGGTCGCGGGACCGGGCGTCACCAGCATTGGCGTTTCCGGCTCGCCAGCACGCGACGCGGGGGCGCCATCGATCAGGAAAGAAGAACGAGACCATGACTTCGGACTCGCCCCTCGGCTATGCCCGTTGGCGACCTCACCCCTGGCACGGGCTCGATCCCGGGCCCGAATGCCCCCGCGTGGTCAACGCTTTCATCGAAATCACGCCCTTCGACCTCATGAAGTATGAGGTGGACAAGGCCACGGGCTATCTGCGGGTGGACCGCCCGCAGCGCACCTCGTCCCATCCGCCGTCACTCTACGGGTTCGTGCCGCAAACCTATTGCGGGGAGCGGGTGCGGCGTCTCGCGCAGGACTGCGATCGCGGTGACGGCGATCCGCTCGATATCTGCGTCATCAGCGAGCGACCGATCACCCACTCGGAGATTCTGCTGCGCGCGCGGGTCGTCGGCGGCCTCAAGATCATCGACAGGGGCGAAGCCGACGACAAGATCGTCGCGGTGTTGGATGGCGATTACATCTGGGGCGACGCGCGGGATCTGTCCGACGTGCCGGCCGCGCTGCTCGAGCGGCTGGAGCATTACTTCTCCACCTATAAGCTGGTGCCAGGCGAGCCCGCCAAGATCGTCGTCGTCGGCCGCTACGGCTACGAGGACGCCGCCCGAGTGATCACCGCGTCAATCGAGGATTACCGGGAGATGATCGGGACGATGAGCGCGGACACCAACGGCTCCGGGAGCCGCTGATCCGAGGCACGGCTCAGGAATGAAACGCCAGGGCGAGTACCCTCCGATCGCGGACTACGCCCTCATTGGCGACTGTCATTCCGCGGCGCTCGTTTCCCGCCACGGCTCGATCGACTGGTGCTGCCTGCCGCGGTTCGATTCCGACAGCTGCTTCGGGCGGCTGCTCGACTGGAGCAACGGCGGCTATTTCCAGATCTGTCCGGTGGGGCGCTTCAGCTCGCGCCGCGAGTACCTCGAGAAAAGCCTGGTGTTGGTCACGACCTTCCGCTCGGCAAGCGGCGAGGCGCGGCTGATCGACTTCTTCGCCATGCGCACCGGCGGCCGGCAGCGCCCGCGCCGCGAGATCGTGCGGATCGTCGCGGGGGTCAGCGGCACGCTGCGGTTGCGTGTCAGGTTCGTGCCGCGGCTCGACTTCGGCGAGGTCAAGCCCTGGATCCGCCCCTGTCCCGGCGGCGCCCATGTCGCGGTCGGCAGCAACGCCGGCCTCACGATATTCGGCGACGCGGCGCTTCATCCGGGCAGCGATCACGACCTCGAGGGAGTCTTCGAGGTCCATGCGAAATCGCGCCATCACTTCGGGTTGCAGTTTCTGGCGCCGGAAGATTCCGAGCGGCGGGTCGGCGGCGAGAGTGAGCTCGTACACCTCGGCGAGCACTACGACGAAACGCTGCGCTGGTGGCGGGACTGGTCGGCGAAGATCCGAAGTCAGGAGGGGCGAGCCGCCTCAGGCGGCGAGCGCCCGCGCACGATGCGCGCGCGGGGCACGGCCGTCGCGCGCTCGGCCGTGGTGTTGAAGGCCCTCTGCTACGCCCCGACGGGCGCCTTCATCGCGGCGCCGACCACCTCGTTGCCAGAGGAGATCGGCGGCGAGCGCAATTGGGATTACCGCTACTGCTGGCTGCGCGACTCCATCTTCACGGTGCACGCCTTGAACAGCCTCGGGCTCCGGGCCGAAGCGGAGGGAATGCGGCGCTTCATCCAACGGACCACATCGGGCAATGCGCGGGAGCTGCAGGTGCTTTACGCCGTCGACGGCAAGCGCCGCTTGCCGGAGATCCGTCTGCCAAAGCTCGACGGCTGGCGCGGCTCACGTCCGGTGCGCATCGGCAACGGCGCGGCCCAGCAGTTCCAGGCCGACATGTACGGTCTCGTGGTGGAGCTGTCGTGGCGCTGGAGCGAGCGCGGCGAGCAGCCGGACGAGAACTACTGGGGGTTTCTCACCGCGATCGTGGAGGTGGCGATCGCCCGGCGCCATCTGCCGGATCGCGGCATCTGGGAGGTCCGCTCGCGGCCGGTGCACTTCGTGCACTCGAAGGTCATGTGTTGGGCGGCGGTCGACGGCGGCATCGCCCTGGCCGAGCGGTACGGGCTGCCGGCGCCGCTCGACCGCTGGCGCGAGGAGCGCGATGGCATGCGCAAGGACATAGAGAAGCGAGGTTATGACAGCAAGCGGGGTGTTTTCGTCCGCAGCTACGGCAGCAGGGATCTGGATGCGGCGCTGCTGCTGCTGCCCGGGGTCGATTTTGTGGCCTGGGATGACGAGCGCATGGTCCGCACCGCAGAGGCGATCCGCAGGGAGCTGTCGCGCGACGGGCTGGTACAGCGGTACAAGGCCCAGGATGGGCTGCGAGGCAGCGAGGGAGTGTTTGTCGCGTGCACGTTCTGGCTGGCCGAGTGTCTGGCGCGCCAGCATCGGCGTGCGGAGGCGCGACGGACTTTCAACCGGGCGTGCCGCTGCGCCAACGATCTCGGCCTCTTCGCCGAGGAGTTCGAGCCCAAGCGTGGCGAGATGCTGGGAAATTTTCCCCAGGGATTGACCCATCTGGCGCATGTGTCGGCAGCGCTGGCGCTCGAGCAGCCGCAGAAGAAGCCGAGACCGCGCTCGGGTTAGGCACCGCGGCACGACGGTTGCGCGGTAACCGGTATGCTCAACTTTCCGGCCTGGCTTGGTGGGCGCGCACGCGAGATCTGGGCGTTGATCAAGGATGCGGCCAATGGGTGGTGCGCGCATCGCGCATCCCGTATCGGCGCCGCGCTCGCCTTCTACACCGTGTTCTCACTCGGGCCGATCCTGCTGCTCGCCATCGTGGTGGCCGGGTTTTTCTTCGGGCAGAGTGCCGCCAGGGGCGAGATCCATCAGCAGGTCAGCACCCTGATCGGGGTGAAGGAGGCGGCCGAGGTGCAGATGCTGCTGGCGCGGGCGCATCGGCCGGAGGAAGGGGTAGTGGCCACGATCATCAGCGTCGTGACACTGTTGTTCAGCGCCGACATAGCACTGGTGGAGCTGAAATCCGCTCTGGACGAGATCTGGAGCGTCCCGGGCGGGAAGCGGCGGTGGTACTGGGATTATCTGCGGACTCGGCTGCTTTCGATCGCGCTGGTCCTCTCGCTCGGTATCCTGCTCCTGGCGTCCCTGCTCTTCAGCGCGACGCTAGGCGCGCTCGAGGCGCTGTCGAGCGGCATCTTCATCGTCGGTGTAGTCCTGCGCTCGACCAGCTCGCTGATCTCCTTCGGCCTGGCGGTGCTGTTCTTTGCGACTGTCTACAAGGTGCTGCCGAGCGTCAGGCTCGCCTGGAAGGATGTCGCCACGGGGGCGCTGATCACGGCAGTGCTGTTCACCGCGGGTAAGTATGCGATCGCGCTCTATTTGGGCAGTCGCGCCGTCACCTCGATGTATGGCGCCGCAGGCTCGGTGATCGTGATGCTGCTATGGGTGTATTACTCCGCGCAGGTATTCCTGTTCGGCGCGGAGCTCACCCGGGGATACGCCTACCACTTCGGCTCGCGCCGGGGCAAGGCCGACCCCATGTGCCCGCACTGATTGGACGAAAACGGACTGATTGGCGCGCCCGACTGGATTGCTCGGCCCATCCTGGGCCTCGGCCCTGCGGGCCCGGCGCTGCGCGCCGTCCAAAATCGCTCCAGGCGATTTTGTCGAACCAGCGTTCTGACCGGTTGCTCGAAAACGGACTGATTGGCGCGCCCGACTGGATTCGAACCAGCGACCTGCAGCTTCGGAGGCTGCCACTCTATCCAACTGAGCTACGGGCGCGCCGCCCGGGTGGGGGTCGGAAATGATACGCGGATGCATGGCTTGGCGCCATTTACGAAGGCCGCCATTTACGAAGGCTCTGGCCGAACGGCTATACTTGGCGCCTCGTGTTCGCAGGTCCCGTGTGAGGCGTCGGTGAGCAAGCAGGACACCCATTTCATCAACATGTTCAGCCTGGTGATTGGCGCGCTGGTCGCCCTCGCCATCGTGTTCTTCGTCGCGGCGCGCGCAATCGGCGCCGCCACGCAGGACAAGGAGGTGCTGACCGGGCCGGACTATTACCATAGCGTCGCAGCTCGCGTCGCGCCGCTCGCGCAGGAGGCTGTGGCGGGGCAGAACAATGCCGCCCTGACGATTGCGCCGCCAGCGGGCGCTACGGCACAGGCCGGCGGCTCCTCGGGCCTCGCCATGCCGACCAGCGGCAAGGATCTCTTCGACCAGACCTGCAGCGCCTGCCACGGCGCCGGCATCGCCGGCGCGCCGAAAGCAGGTGACAAAGCGGCCTGGGCGTCCCACATCGCCAAGGGCCTGCCCACCCTCTACGATCATGCGCTGCACGGCTTCACCGGGGACACTGGCACCATGCCCGCCAAGGGCGGTCGTACCGACGTGCCGGATGCGATGGTCGAGCAGGCCGTGAATTACATGGTCTCACTGGTCAACCCGGCGATGGTCAGCGGTAAGAAGAAGTAACCCGCTCCCGGTCGAGGCATCGCAGCATCACTGCCTCGCTGACGTGAGTGTCGGCGATGGCCTCCCTGCCGTCGAGATCCGCGATCGTGCGCGCCAGCTTGAGGACTCGCTGACGCGTACGGGCGGAGAAGCGCAGATGTTTCATGGTGCGATCGAGCAGCGCGCGGGCGCGGGGCTGCAGGATGCAACACTGATCCACCTGAGCATCGGTCAGCCGCGCGTTGCAACGGCCCTGGCGCGCGAGCTGTAACGATCGGGCGACGGCTACCCGGGTAGCAATTGCTGCGCTCGGCTCCCCTCTACCGATGCTATCGTTGAAGTCGCCGACTTCGACCCGCGGCACCTGCACGTGCATATCGAGCCGGTCCAGCAGGGGTGCTGAGATGCGGCCGCGATAGCGTTGCGTCTGAGCCAGCGTGCAGCGGCAGTTTCCGGCGGGATCGCCGAGATGACCGCAGGGGCAGGGATTCATCGCCGCAATGAGTTGGAACTCCGCCGGATAGTCGGCGTGCGCAGCGGCGCGGGCCACTCTCACGACGCCAGCCTCCAGCGGCTCCCGCAGCGCCTCCAGAACCTGGCGATTGAACTCCGGCAGCTCGTCCAGAAACAGGACACCGTGGTGGGCGAGGCTGATCTCTCCCGGGTCGCGCGTTCGAGCCGCCGCCAACCAGAGATACCGCCGAGGCGGTGTGATGCGGTGAACGGAACGGACGGCGTCCGAAGCCGATCATGTTGAAACCGGTGGAGCTCACTGAGGCGATCGCGGCGCAATCCAATGCCTCAGCCTCCGCGAGCGGCGGCAGCAGGCCGGGAAGGCGTTGCGCCAACATGCTCTTGCCGCAGCCTGGTGGACCTATCATGAGAAGGCTGTGGGATCCGGCGGCGGCGATGAGCAGAGCCCGTTTGGCCTGGAACTGTCCCCTGACATCACTGAGGTCGGGCTCGGCGCCCAACTGTGGCGCCAGCGGTCGGCCGCACCGCACTGGCGTGCACCGGCGCAGCGGTGCTTCGCCGGTCAGGTGTTGGCAGACCTCCTTCAGATGTGACGCCGCCCGAACGGGTGTCGTGGCGGCAACGAGAGCTTCATCCGCGTTGGCGGCGGGGACGATCAGCTCATGTCCGTCGCGACTGGCATGAGCGGCCGCGAGCAGAATGCCACGCACGGATTTGAGTTCTCCCCCGAGTCCCAGCTCGCCGTAGAGCTCACACGGCGGCGCATCGCTGAGCAATGCCTGCCGGAGCTGTCCGGAGGCGATCAGGATGCCGAGGGCGATGGGCAGCTCGAACCGGCCGCCTTCCTTCGGGATCTCCGCAGGCGCGAGATTGACCACGATGCGGCCGGCGGGATACTCGAAGCCGCTGCAGAGCAGCGCCGCCTGTACGCGGTCACGACTCTCCCGTACCACGGTGGCCGGCAGGCCGACCAGGTGGAAAGCAGGCAGGCCGCTCGTCACTGTGACTTCGACGTGCACCAGCGGCGCCTCCAGGCCTACCTGCGCCCGGCACGGCAGGGTAGCGACAACTGGCAGCGGCATTTTCGTCCCTGAAGCGAGAGATAGACCGAGACGGCCTTCGCCGGCTCAATGACTTGCTGTCGAACGGCTCACGAGGAAGGCCCGCTGGAGGAGGCGGACTGGCCTTCCAGCGCCTGCAGTCGCGCTTCGAGCTCCGCCAGGCGGGCGCGCGTACGCTCCAGCACGCGGGTCTGCGTGTCGAACTCGTCCCGTGTCACCAGGTCGAGCTTGCCCAGGCTCGAGCGCAGTACGGCGCGGAAGTTGGTTTCGAGGTCCTTTTGCATCGTGCGCAGCGCCGGCGGAACGCTGTCGAGCAGTCGGCGGGCGATCTCATCGATCCGGAAGCTGTCCATCGTCTCTTACCTCCAAGCGCGATGCCCCGAGATGGGGCGGGGGCTCCGGCGCGCGGCACCAAATGAGTGCGCGCGGGGGCCTGCGGCGGCGCAAGCCCCGGATAGTACAGGGAAATCGCTATGGCATGGATTCTGCACCCTGACTGCCCGCTGCACTAGCTTACGCGCGCGAAGACCGATCGGGCAGCCGCCATTTGCGGCCTGATCGCGGCGAAACGCGCCCAAAGACTCGAGAACCGCCCGGGAGACCACATGCGCACCGCTCCGATCCTCTGCAAAGCGATTCGTCGAATGACGGGCGTCGCGGCTCTCGCGACCCTCGCACCAACACTGGCGTGGGCGGCCGACGCGGCCCCGGCCACACCCGACAAGGGGGACATGGCCTGGATGCTGACCTCCACAGCCCTTGTGCTGCTGATGTCGGTGCCGGCGTTGGGGCTCTTCTACGGTGGCCTGGTACGCACCAAGAACATGCTCTCCGTGCTGATGCAGGTGTTCGTGGGCTTCTCGCTGATCACCGTCCTGTGGTGCATCTACGGCTACTCGCTGGCCTTCACCGCGGGCAACGAGTTCATCGGCGGTCTGAGCCGGCTGTTTCTCGTCAGGCACCTTCAACCCAACGACCGGCGCCTTCTCCAACATCGGCACCTTCGACAAGGGTGTGGTGCTGAATGAGCTGGTGTACGTCGGCTTCCAGGCCACCTTCGCCGCCATCACCTGCTGCCTGATTCTCGGCTCGCTGGTCGAGCGGGCGAAGTTCTCCGCCATCCTGTTGTTCCTGGCGTTCTGGTTCACCTTCTGCTACTGCCCGGTAGCGCACATGGTGTGGTACGTGCCGGGCCTGGACGTCAACCCGGCCGATCACCCCGTGGGTGGCCTGTTGGCGAACTGGGGCGCGCTCGATTTCGCGGGCGGTACCGTGGTGCACATCAACTCCGGTGTCGCAGGCCTGGTGGGCGCGATCGTCCTCGGCAAGCGTATCGGCCTCGGCAAGGAGCCGATGCCGCCGCACAGCCTCACCATGACCATGATCGGCGCCTCGCTGCTGTGGTTCGGATGGTTCGGGTTCAACGCCGGGTCCGCCCTCGAGGCCAATGGCTCCGCCGGACTCGCCTTCATGAACACCTACCTCGCCACCGCGCTGGCGGTGCTCACCTGGATGGGTACGGAGTGGATCGTCAAGGGTAAGCCCTCGATGCTGGGCGCGGCCTCGGGCGCGGTGGCAGGCCTCGTGGCCATCACGCCGGCGGCCGGCAACGTGGGCATCCCGGGCGCGTTCGTGATCGGCTTCGGCGTCGGCCCGCTTTGCTTCTGGGGCGTCACCGGTCTCAAGAAAATGATCCGCACGGATGATGCGCTGGACGTCTTTGGCGTACACGCGCTCGGGGGCATCTTTGGCGCACTGACCACCGGCATCTTCAACGATCCGGCCCTCGGTGGACCGGGCGGCAGCGCCTATCCCGGCATCTGGGCCCAATTCCTGATCCAGGCCAAGGCCGTGGCTGTGGTGATCGTCTGGACGGCTGTCGTGGCCACCATCGGCTTCCACCTGGTCAAGTGGACCATTGGTCTGCGCGTCGACGAGGACGAAGAGCGCGAGGGCCTGGACATTACCGTCCATGGCGAGCGTGCCTACGACATGTAATGCTCTTTCTTTGAGCGTCGGTCGCCACTTTGTGTGACCGAGTTCAAAGGACGGGGCACCGCCAAGGGTGGACAATGGCGGTGCTCCGGGGAGTAAGGTCATGTCACGATCCACCGTCTTCCTGCTGGCCACTTCGATGGCCGTCCTTCTGGGCGCGGTCGGCGCCGCGCACGCCGATACGGTTTATGAATGGACCGATGCGCACGGCCAGGTGCACTACACCGACCAGTGGGTGCCTGGCGCCAAGGTCGTGAGGACCGATACGATCCGCCGGCCGGCGGACTCCAGCGCCACGCAAGGCATCCAGAACGAGAGCAATGCCGCCTCCCATGACCTCAAGCAGCAGCAGGAAGTGCAGTCCGTGCAGGCGGACGAGGCCAAGGACCGTGCGGCCCGATGCGCGCAGGAGAAGAAGCAATACCAGAAGCTGATCGATTCGCGCCGCATCTATACCACCGACAAGAGCGGTAACCGAACGTACCTCTCTGATGCGGACGCCGATGGCGTCCGACTCCAGGCCAAGCAGGCCATGGATGCTGATTGTGGGACCGGCAGCTAGCAGAAAGCCTGACCCCAGCCTGATCCGTTCCGAAACGAGCGCCCGCGCACTATAGTGGCGCCCCAGGGCGGACCTCGGGCCGCTCGATCATTTGCTTTCGCACGGCGCGCGTATGAACAGAATCGGTTTCGTCGGACTCGGGGCCATGGGCACCAACATGGCGCGGAATCTCCATCGTGCCGGCCTGCTCACCGCCGTCTGGAACCGCACGCCGGACAAGGCGCGCTCGCTGGCTCAGGAGCTCGGTGTTGCAGCGCCTGCGACACTCGCGGAATTGGCGGCTGCCGTCGATGCGGTCGTGCTCTGCGTTTCGGCGGACAATGATGTGCTGGATGTGGTGGCTGCGCTCGCTCCCGGGTTCGCCCCGGGAAGCCTGGTGATCGATTGCTCGACGGTCGCGGCGGACACCGCGCGCAAGGCCGCCGAGCTCCTCGGCAAGCGGGACGTGGAGTTCCTCGACTGTCCGGTGAGCGGTGGGGTCGAAGGAGCGCGCGAGGGAACGCTCGCGATCATGGCTGGCGGTACCAGCGAAGCTTTCGAGGGCGCCCAACCGGTGCTCGCCGCCATGGGCCGGACGATCGCCCATTTTGGCCCCACCGGCAGCGGCCAGGCGGCGAAGGCAACCAACCAGATCATGTGTGCCGGCATCATCGACACCGTCGCCGAGGCGATGGCATTCGCGCGCGCCCAGGGGCTGCCCCTCGATAAGCTGATCGAGACCCTGGGCAAAGGCGCGGGCTCCAGCTGGTACTTTGTGCACCGTGCACCCAACATGGCTCGCGGCAGCTATCCAGCGGGATTTCGCGTGCGGCTGCACGCCAAGGACCTGACCATCTGCCGTGACATGGCTGCGCGCTTTGGTGTCGCGCTACCGGTGGTGGAGCGGATGCTGAGCGAGTACGCGGAGCTCATCTCCCGCGGTTACGGCGACGAGGATATCTCCGCCGCGTTCCGCCTGAAGGCGGAGCTCTTCGAACCCTCACGAGGGCGCGCTCCATCCGCCTGACCCGAAGCGCGATCGTGCGGCAGGCGCTGCGCAGCGGCGCGGAGTCGTTCTACCTCCCTGATTTCTGTACCTCACGCGCGGCGCTCGCGATCGTGCTGATCGTCGAGCTGACCGCGGTCGTGCTGGCGCTGGCCCGTCAGGGCGCGAGTCAGAGCAGCGATTTCTGGGGCGATCTCGCGCGCACTTCGCTGTTCCTCCTCTGGGTCGGTCTGATTTGCGCCGCTCTGCTTTGCTGGACGCGCAGGCGGCTCGAGCGGCTGACCGTCGCCCGCGGCTCGGCGGCGGTGCTGAGCTTTCTCCTGGCCGCCATAGCCGCGATCTCGGCTGCTGCGTACTTGCTCGGACGCAGCGAGTTCACCGTCGGAGCGGGCGCGGACGCCTTCTTCCCCTCCACGCTATGGCCGTTCGTGCTGCGCAACGTGGCGATCGGCTTCGTGGTCATCGCCGTAGCGCTGCGGTACTTCTACGTAACCGATCAGTGGCGGCGTAACATCGAGATGCGCGCCACCGCTCGCGTGCATGCGCTGCAGGCGCGCATTCGTCCCCATTTCCTCTTCAACAGTATGAACACCATCGCCTCTCTCACCCGCTCCGACGCGGTGCTCGCCGAGCAGGCGGTGCAGGACCTGGCCGATCTTTTCCGCGCCTCCCTGAGCGACCAGCATCAAACCATCACACTGGAGGAGGAGGTCGAGGTGGCGCGCACCTATCAGCGGATCGAGGAGCTGCGCCTCGGTCCGCGGCTGCAAGTGAGGTGGGATGTCGACAGGCTGCCGCCGGACGCGCGCGTCCCGGGTCTGCTGCTGCAGCCGCTGATCGAGAACGCGATCTATCACGGCATCGAGCCACGGCCGGAGGGTGGTACGGTCAGCATCGTGGGCGAGCTCTCGGGCGAGCTCATCACCATCGTGGTCCGCAATCCGACAGCTGCTCGCCACAGCGAGCATGAAGGCCACGGGGTAGCCCTCGCCAACATCCGCGAGCGGCTGGCGCTCCTTTACGGCGAGCTTGCCCTCGTGAAGGCGGGTCGCTTCGACGAGGAGTACATCGTGACCCTGCGCTTCCCCCACGTGAATGCGCGCTAGAAGGCCTGAGCCAGCTCCATGCTCAAGGTGCTGATCGTGGATGACGAGCCCCCCGCCCGCGAGCGGTTGCGAAGCCTGCTCGCGGAAATCGGCGACGCCGAGATCGTCGGCGAGGCGGGCACCGGCACCGAGGCGCTGAGCCAGGCCACCATGCTCTCGCCGGACGTGGTGCTGCTCGATGTTCGGATGCCCGGGATGGACGGCATCGAGGCGGCGCGCCACCTGAGCACCCTGGAGGAGCCGCCCGCGGTGATCTTCACGACCGCATACGATCAGTACGCCGTCAACGCCTTCGAGACCCGGGCCGTAGGGTATCTGCTCAAGCCCATCCGCAAGGAGAAGCTGGCTGCCGCTCTCGTGCAGGCGGGGCGCCTGACGCGGCCACAGTTGCAGCGCCTGGCGGCTGCCGCGAAAGCCGAGCGCCGCACGCACATCGCCGCGCGCCACCGCGAAGGCTTGCGGCTGATTCCGGTCGAGGAGGTGCAGTATTTTCTCGCCGAGCAGAAGTACACCACTGTGCGTCACCTGCGCGGCGAGGATCTGATCGAGGACTCGCTGCGCGCGCTCGAGGAGGAGCTTGCGCCCGACTTCGTGCGCATTCACCGCAACGCGTTGGTTGCCGTGCGCCATCTCGACCGCATCGAGCGCAATGCCGACGGCCAGTACTTCGTGCGGCTGCGCGGCTCCGAGGCGCCGCTGGCGGTCAGCCGGCGGATGGCCGGGGAGCTGCGCGAGCGGTTTCGATTATGAGTTATGCTTCTCGCCCGTGATGCGCATCGAGTTCACCAAGATGCACGGGCTCGGCAACGACTTCGCCGTGTTCGACGCCCCGGGCGCCGCGGCGCTCGACGGCGGGCTCATCCGCCGCCTGGCGGACCGCCACACCGGGATCGGCTTCGATCAGGCTCTCCTGCTGGAGACACCCCGCCGCATGGATGCCGCCGTGTTCTACCGCATCTTCAATGCGGACGGCGTGGAGGTGGAGCAGTGCGGCAACGGTGCGCGGTGCATCGCGGCGCTCCTTGCGGCGCGGGGCCTCGCGCGCTCCGGCGCGGTCACCATGGATAGTCCCGCGGGCCTGATTCAGGCGCGCATTCTGGAAAGAGGCCGGGTATCGGTGGACATGGGGCCGGTGCGCTTCGACCCGAGCGCACTTCCCTTCGATGCGCAGGCGGAGGCGCAGCGTTACCCGCTCGAGCTGCCGGGCGGTGGCGTCGAGATCGGCGCGGTGTCGATCGGCAACCCGCATGTCGTCCTCGCGGTGGAGTCGGTCGAAACGGCCGCCGTGGAGCGGCTCGGCCCGGCGATCGAGCGCCACCCACGTTTCCCCAAGCGTGTGAACGCCGGCTTCATGCAGATCGTCGACCGTGGTCACATCCGCCTGCGGGTGTACGAGCGCGGCGCTGGCGAGACGCTCGCCTGCGGCACGGGCGCCTGCGCCGCCGTGGCGGTGGGGCGGCGCTGGGGCGAGCTCGACCGCGAGGTTCACGTCAGCGTGCGCGGCGGCGAGTTGCGAGTAAACTGGAACGGTCCGGGAGAGAATATCTGGCTGACGGGAGCCGCAGAGGTATCCTTCGCAGGCCACGTAGAGGTTTGAAGAGCATGACTACAAGAGAAGCCCGAGGGTTGGCCGCCAAGGAAAACGAGGAAGACGCGATCGCAGCGTATCTGCAGCACAATCCGGACTTCTTCGAGCGCCACCAGGCCC
The DNA here is from genome assembly GCA_963833085.1 of uncultured Pseudomonadota bacterium. GTDB lineage: Bacteria > Pseudomonadota > Gammaproteobacteria > Steroidobacterales > Steroidobacteraceae > 13-2-20CM-66-19. The sequence continues at coordinate 81,372 of CAWHWV010000032.1, read as the reverse complement.
TGCTGCTGCGCCTGCGCGTGCCGCACGCCCGGGGCGGCTCGACCATCTCGCTGGTGGAGCGGCAGATCGAGGTCCTGCGCGAGAAGCACGCCGGGCTCGAGGACAAGCTTGCGGAGCTGGTGAGCGTCGCGCGCGCCAATGACGCCATCGCGGAGAAGCTCCATCGCTTCACGCGCAGGCTCCTGCGCGCTCACTCGCGCGCCGAAGCCGTTGCGCTGATCGAAGCCAGCCTGCGGGAGGACTTCGATGGCTTCCACGGCGTGCTCGTGTTGATTGGCGAGTACCCCGACCTCGCGCCGCAGCGGTTCGTGCGCTCGATCGGGCGCGATGATGCCGGGCTCAAGTCCTTCGACACCCTGTTTGCCAGCGGCAAGCCGCGCTGCGGCCAGGTGCGCGACACGCAGCGCGAGTTTCTTTTCGGCCAGGATGCCAACGACATCGGTTCCGTGGCGTTGGTGCCGCTCCTGCCGCAAGGCGACACGGCCGGTCCCTCCGGCCCGAGCGCCCCGCTCGGTGTGCTCGCTCTCGGCAGCACCGACCGCGATCGCTTCCATCCCGGCATGAGCACCGAGTTCCTGGCGCGCATGGCCGATCTCATCACCGACTCGTTGGCCACGGGCCCGGGGGCGTGACGCTCGCGGGTAGCCGCCCGCGACGCGCCCTCTTCGTAGCGATGACACAGCGGGCCAGGGCCGTTCCCCGGCCCGCGGCGAAAGGTGTAGGGTCTCGCGGCCCGCAGGGATCGGCGCAGGGACGGCGCCGATCAAATCGTCTCGACGATTTCCGCCAATAAACAAATACGGACATCATGAGTCCCGCCACTCTTGCCTGGATCGAGCGCTTCCGCCGTTATCTCGCGGTGGAGAGACGTTGCTCACCGCATACGGTGGCTGCATACACGCGCGACCTACGGGCGCTGGTAGCCTACTGTGACGGCTCTGGCCTCGAGACCTGGAGCGCCCTCGACAGCGGCCACCTACGCTCATTCGCGGCGCGCCTGCACGCCGGCGGTCTCGGGCCGCGCAGCATCCAACGCCGGCTGTCCGCGGTACGCAGCTTCTACGAGTTCCTGCAGCGCGAGGCGCACGCGTTGCGACGCGCAGCCGCCGACGATGGGGAGCGCGAGGTCGCAAAGATTCGCAGCAATCCGGGTCAGGACGTGCGCGCGCCCAAGGCAGCGCGTCGCCTGCCGGAGACGTTGGATGCCGACCAGATGGCGCGCCTGCTCGAGATCCCGGCCGGCGAGCCCTTTGCCACCCGCGACCGGGCCATCATGGAGCTGCTCTATTCCTCGGGCCTGCGCCTGGCGGAGATCGTCGGGCTCGACCTCGGGTCTCTCGATCTGCGTGATCGCACGGTGCACGTGCTCGGCAAAGGACGCAAAGCGCGTGTGGTGCCGATGGGCCGGATGGCGATCCGCGCGCTCGAGCAGTGGCTCGGCGAGCGCGCGGGCCTGGCGCGACCCGACGAACAGGCGCTCTTCGTCGGACGCTCGGGACGGCGGCTCGGCCGGCGCGCCGTCGAGCTGCGGGTCGCGTACTGGGCGCGCCGCCAGGGCCTGTCCGCTCACGTCTATCCACATCTCTTCCGGCACTCCTTCGCCTCGCACCTGCTCGAGTCAGGCGCCGAGCTGCGCGGCGTGCAGGAGCTCCTGGGTCACGCCGATATCGCCACGACCCAGATCTACACCCACCTTGACTTCCAGCACCTCGCCCGCATCTACGACGCCACTCACCCCAGGGCGCGGCGGGCCAAGACGCCTGCGAAATAACCCTTGAATTGCGAGGCTGGATGACCGATTCACAGCGATTCGACCCACATGGCACGACCATCCTCGGCGTGCGGCGCAACGGCACCGTGGCGCTGGCCGGCGACGGCCAGGTGACGCTCGGCAACACAGTCATGAAGGGCAACGCGCGCAAGGTGCGCAAGCTCTATGACGACAAGGTGCTTGCCGGCTTTGCCGGCGGCACGGCGGACGCCTTTACCCTCTTCGAGCGCTTCGAGGGCAAGCTGGAGAAGTACGGCAATCTGACCCGCGCCGCCATCGAGCTCGCCAAGGACTGGCGCTCGGACCGCTATCTGCGCCGCCTCGAGGCGCTGCTGTTGGTCGGCGATCCGGGCAAGCTGCTGGTGATCTCCGGCAACGGCGATGTCATCGAGCCGGACATCGATGCGGTCGCGATCGGCTCCGGCGGCCAGTACGCGCTTGCCGCCGCGCGGGCCATGCTCGAGACGACCCAGCTCGATGCCCGCAGCATCGCGGAGCGCTCGCTCAACATCGCCGCCGACATCTGTATCTACACCAACCGGAATCTCACCGTCGAGGAGCTCGCTTCCTAACGCCATGTCATCACTGACACCCCGAGAGATCGTACAGGAGCTGGACAAGCACATCATCGGCCAGGATGCCGCCAAGCGGGCCGTCGCCATCGCGCTGCGCAACCGCTGGCGGCGCATGCAGGTGCCGGAGCCGCTGCGCCAGGAGATCACGCCGAAGAACATCCTCATGATCGGGCCCACCGGCGTCGGCAAGACGGAGATCGCGCGCCGCCTGGCGCGGCTGGCGAACGCCCCGTTCGTCAAGGTCGAGGCCACGAAATTCACCGAGGTCGGTTATGTCGGCCGGGACGTCGACTCCATCGTGAAGGAGCTGGCGGACGTGGCGGTGAAGATGACTCGCGAGCAGGAGATGCAGAAGGTGCGCGAGCGCGCCGCCGAGGCCGCGGAAGAGCGCGTGCTCGAGGCGCTGCTGCCGAAGCCGCGCATGATGGGCTTCTCCACGGACGAGCCGGCGCAGCCGCGCGATGCGGAGACGCGCCAGAAGTTCCGCCGCATGCTGCGCGACGGCGAGCTCGACGAGCGTGAGATCGAGATCGAGGTACGCGCGATGCCGATGGGCGTCGAGATCATGGCGCCGCCGGGGATGGAGGAGATGCAGCAGCAGCTGCAGTCGATGTTCCAGAATCTCGGCGGCAGCCGCAGCCGCAGCCGCAAGGTGAAGGTGCGCGAGGCGCAGAAGCTCCTCGTCGAGGAGGAAGCCGGGAAGCTCATCAACGAGGAGGAGCTCAAGGTCAAAGCGCTCGCCAACGCGGAGCAGAACGGCATCGTCTTCATCGACGAAATCGACAAAGTGACGCGCCGTCAGGAGACGATGGGCGCGGACGTCTCCCGCGAGGGCGTGCAGCGCGACCTGCTGCCGCTGGTCGAGGGTTCCACGGTCGCTACCAAGTACGGACCGGTCAAGACCGACCACGTGCTCTTCATCGCTTCCGGCGCATTCAGCCTGTCGAAGCCGTCGGACCTCATCCCCGAGCTGCAGGGACGGCTGCCGATCCGTGTCGAGCTCGACTCGCTGAAGGTGGGCGACTTCGTGCGCATCCTGACGGAGCCGGACGCATCCCTCACGTCCCAGTATCAGGCTTTGATGACCACCGAAGGCGTGTCAGTGCTGTTCTCGGACGACGGCGTGCGGCGCATCGCCGAGATCGCCTTCCAGGTGAACGAGCGTACCGAGAACATCGGCGCGCGGCGGCTGCACACGGTGATGGAACGGCTGCTGGAGTCCGTTTCCTACGAGGCTTCGGAACAGGGCGGTCTCAAGGTGACGATCGATGCGAGGTACGTCGACGAGCACCTCGGCAATCTCGCCAAGGACGAGGATCTGAGCCGCTACATCCTCTAGCGGGCGACTCGCGCTCGCGTGTCAGCCTGCGCCCTGCTTGTGATCGTGCTCCCAGGCCGCGAGGAAGTCGATCAATGAGATCAGCTTCTTCGGGTCGTCGCCGCCGCCGCTCGCCTTGCCGGCATCGGTGGTGAACTTTCCGTCGATCGCGATGTAGGGCACGCTTTGCACCTGGTACTCGGTCGTGGTCTCATTCGCCTGCTGCAGCTGCGTATTGACATAGAAGGAGTTGTAAGCCTTCGCGAAGGCGTCGGCATCGATGCCGTTCTGTTGGGCCCAGGCCTGCTGCTGCCTGAAGCTGTCGCCGTCGCTGCTGGTGACGAGCACGGACTCGTTGCCGGTTTGAGTCTCGACGTTGTGGATGTAGTCGAACGCCTTCTCCACCAAGTCATCGCCGCCCAGAGACTCCAGCGTATAGAAGAGCTTCGCGTGCCCACGACGCATCGGATCGTCCCACATGACCGGCACGCGCACATACTGGATGTAACCGGGCTTGGTCTTCAGCCAATCCCGGATGTAAGGCTCGAGTGCATAGCAGTGGGGGCATCCGAGCCAGAACACTTCGAGCACCTCGACCTTTCCGGGCTCGACGGTGGTCGGCTGCGCGGGGGAGATCACATCGTAGTTGACGCCGGGCTTCCACTGCGCGCTTTCAGGCAGCGCTGCGCTCGCGGGTACGGCGGCCAGGCGCTCGAGCGAAGTGCTGTCGGCATCGCTGGCCTGTGCGTTGCTTACCGGGCCGCTGGACGCAGGAGCGGCCTGCGCGGCGGGTGCCGGTTGCCCACTGCCGGTCGCCGCGGTCGTCGCGGCCTCCCCGGTCGGCGCAGAGGTCTCGGCAGCCTGTTGCAGCGTGTGGCTCTTGCCGTGATGCTCGATTGCCCATGCGCCGAGGGCCAGCAGGACCACGACGGATAGTACGAGCAGCGGTAGCTTTCGGGTCATCGGTTTCAGTCCTTGGCCTCAGCGCAAGCCCTGCACGTACGAGGCGACGTCGCGGATCTGCTCCGGCGTCAGGTTCTTGGCAATATCGAACATAATGATGCTGTTGGGGGTCGCGCTCGTGGCATTCGAGCCGCTGTACCGGGTGCCGTTGGCGTAGCTCTGGAGCTGCGACACCACATAGACCGACTGCTGCGCCTCGAGTGCCGGATAGCCCGCCGCGGGATTGCCGCGGCCGACCGGACCGTGACAGGCGGCGCAGGCCGGAATGCCGTGCGAGTCATCGCCATGAAGGTACAGTGCCCGTCCCGCCTTCCAGTAGGAGGGGTCGCCCTCCAGCCCCACCGGGGTCTGCGCGGCGAAGAACACCGCCAGGTTGTCGATGTCCTGATCGCTGAGGGTCGCGGCCATGGGCTGCATCACCGGGTTCTTGCGGATGCCATCCTTGAAGAGATGCAGCTGCTCGGCGATGTAGACGGCGTTCTGGCCGGCGAGGCGCGGCCATGCCGGGTTTTGGCTGTTGCCATTCGGGCCGTGACAGGAGAAGCAGACTGCGGCCTTGGTGGTACCCGCCTGCACGGTGCCGTCCGCGTACGGATCGGGTGTGACCGGCGGAGTCGCCGCGGCGGCCGATACCATGAACAAAAGTGCGGCGGAAGCGGTTATCAGCGGTGCTCTTTTCGCCATCGGTGCGCTCTTTCCCCGAGTATTGCCAGTGATGCGAAAGCGCCGGATTGTACACTACGGCAATGGCCGCATTTCCGAACGCCAGATTTCTCGTAAGCGCCGCTGCTCCGGGGCAGTTCCCGGCCGACCGGGGCGCGGAAGTCGCGTTCGCCGGGCGCTCGAACGCCGGCAAGTCGAGCGCCCTCAACGCGATCCTCGGGCGCCAGGGGCTGGCGCGCACGAGCAAGACGCCGGGGCGCACGCGGCTGATCAACTTCTTCGAGCTCTCGCCTCACGAGCGGATCGTGGACTTGCCGGGTTACGGTTATGCGAGCGGGCCGGAGAGCGAGCGCCGCGAGTGGCCGCGCCTCATCGAGGCGCTCCGCGCGCGCGATGCGCTCAAGGGTCTGTTCGTGATCGTCGATGCGCGCCGCGGGGTCGGCGAGGGCGATGAGGCGCTCCTCGAGTGGGCATTGCCGCGCCAGCGCGTGCACCTGCTGTTATCGAAGGCGGACAAGTTGAGCCGCAACGAGGGCCGCCAGGCGCTCGCCACCGCCGCACACGCACTCGGCGGCCGCGCCACGGTCCAGCTCTTCTCCGCGCACGCGCGAACAGGCCTGGATGAGGCTCAGGGTGTGCTGCGGGCCTGGCTGGCGTCGAAAGAAAAAACCCCGATGACCTCTGGTGAGGTCACCGGGGCAGACTAACCCGGCACAGGTCTCGTGTGAACCGGGTTGACCCGCTCAGGGAGGGAAGCGGGGAGTGCCGAAGCACTCGACGAATTAGACGGGGGAGGGGGGGTGAAGTTCCGGCGGATACAAAGGAAAATACCCTTTCCGCTCAAGGTCCTGGCTCAAAAGAGATTGAAGGTATAGGCCACGTCCAAGCTGATTACCCGGGTGCCGTCTGTGTTCGACATGGCCAGATGCTCGTACTCGAGGCGTGCCAGGAAATTGCCGAAATGCTCCTGGGCGCCCAGGCCCCACGCGAACTGGGTGCCGCTGTCGGAGAACTGGAAGAGCGACGGGTTCGTCGAGCTGCCGTTGAGCTGCCAGCGGTCGAGCCCGACCTTGGCGAAGAAATCGAGGATGGGCAGCGGCAGGTAGCCCACCGCATAGGCCGCGAATGCACGGGCATCGGCATTGGCGCCGCCGAAGTAGAAGTTGCGCGATTCGCTGCCCAAGCGGTAGTAATCCACCTCGGCGCCGATCAGGCTGAAGCGCAGGCCCGCCAGAGCTTTGACCGACGTGTTGTCGATGTTGAATCCGGTCCCCTGAATGTTCTGCACGTTCGCGCTCGTGATGCCGGCACCGGCGTATACGTTGGTGTCGGCGCCGTCGTCGGCGTGGGCGGTGACCGCCGCGAGCGCCAGGACAGGAAGGAGCAGGAATTTACGCATGGGGTCTCCGCGGGGGTTCTGAGAGCCGATATTGGAGCAGCCAGCCGTTGCATACAGGCGACAGAATTGCCGCTCCCGCTCTGAAGCAGGACTTTCAGTGTAGTGGAAAGTTCATATACGGGGCGTTTGTGCCGACTCCAGCCGCCGCAGATGAATCGCGAACGTCGAGCCGCGACCCTCGCCCCTGCTCGCGGCCGCGACGCTGCCGCCGTGCATCTCCACCAGTCGCTTGACGATCGCGAGCCCGATGCCCAGGCCGCCGCGGGAATGCTTCAGTGTCTCCTCGTTCTGGACGAACAGATTGAAGACGTGGGGCAGTAGAGCAGGCGAAATTCCGGCACCGCTGTCGCTTACCACGATCGAGACCCGCACGTCCGACTCGTGAACCTCGACGCTGATTTCGCCGTCTGGATCGGTGTATTTCACGGCGTTGTGGAGCAGATTTCCTACACACTGGACGAGCCGCACGCGCTCGCCGAGGACGAGCACGGGTGCGGGCAATCTCTCGACGCTCAGCCGCTGCTGCTTGTCCCTGAGGAGAGGTCGCACGGTCTCGATCGCCTGCTCGAGGACCGCGCCGATCTCCACCGGCCGCTCCTCGAGCGCCATCCGGCCCTCCTGAATGCGCGTGATGTCGAGCAGATCCTCCACCAACCGAGTGAGCTGATCCGTCTGACGCTTGAGAATCGCAAGCGGCCGCTGCGCCGCAGGCTGGTCATGCAGCAGCCGCGCCAGGAACTCCCCGACATTGCTGATCGGGGCCAGGGGATTCCGCAGCTCGTGCCCGAGCATGGCGAGGAAATCGTTCTTCTCCCGATCGGCTGCCTCGAGCGCTGCCACCCTGAGCCGCAGGGCCGCTTCGCTGGCGCGCAGCGCTTCTTCCACGGCGACCCGCTCCATCAGCGCGGCAACGTGTGACGCCACAACGTCGAGAAGGCGCAACGCGCCGTCGGGAGGCTGATACACACGCCGCCAGTGCGTCGAGAGCATTCCTACGCACGCTCCGCTTCTCGAGACGAGCGGCGTCGATTGCACGGCGCGAATGCCGCAGAGTCGCATGTGCCGCAGGTCTTCCGTTCCCGCCAGTTGTTCGTCGCGCTCCACATCCGGAACGATGATCCGCTGCCCGCGGCTCAAAGCCTGGCCGCAGGTACTGCCGGATCCGGCATCGACTCTCTGCCAGAAGGCGGTCGCCTCGGGCGCGAAGCCTCTTTCTCCAAGGAGCTGCAAGACCGGCTGCGTGGGCACTTTGGTCTGGATGCTGGCGCAATCCGCGCCGAGCATCTGGGCCGCGGCATCCATGACCCTGCCGCAAAAAGCCTCGAGATCGCCTGCGTCGACGACCACGGTGCTCATCACACTGAGGGCGGGTGCCGCATCCTCAGCGCCCGGTATCTCTTCCATCACGGGCGCAAAAATATCAGCTCGCGTCCGGCTGTGCATCTGGAGCTGCGCGGGAGAAGGCCGACAGCGTTTCGAGGTGCGCGGCGACCGCTCGGAGGGTAGGAAACGGCTCCAGGTTGCACTTGAAGCGGCGGGCGTTGAACATCTGCGGCACGAGACAGACGTCCGCAAGCGTCACCTCGGTGCCGAACATGTGGCGGCCGTCGCCGCTCGCGCGTCTGGCTTCCTCCTCGAGGCCGCGGAAGCCCTCGGCGATCCAGTGCCGATACCAGGTGTCCACCGCCGCCTCGGCCTGGCCGAGCTGCGAGCGCAGATAGTTCAACACGCGCAGGTTGTTGAGCGGATGCATGTCGCAGGCGACGGCGAGCGCCATCGAGCGCACCCGTGCCCGATCACGAGGCGAGCGCGGCAGCAGCGGTGGGCTCGGATGGCACTCTTCCAGGTACTCGATCACGGCAAGGGACTGGCTGATGACGGCGCCGTCGTTTTCGAGCGCCGGAATGAGGCCCTGCGGATTCAGGGCCAGGTAATCCTGCTGGCGGTGTGCCGCCGGCCGCAGGTCGACCGGCACGGATTCATAGTCGATGCCCTTGAGGTTGAGCGCAATGCGGACGCGATATGCCGCCGAGCTGCGGAAATAGGTGTAGAGCTTCATGGCCGCTACAATAGCGCGCCATGAGCATCTGGCGCACCGAAGTCACCCCCGAGCTGCTCGACAGCCTCTCGCGCGGCACCTTCGCGGAGCGGATCGGCATCCGCATCACCGAGGTGGGCCAGGATTATCTGCGTGCAACCATGCCTGTCACCCCCGATGTCCATCAACCTTACGGCGTACTCCACGGCGGCGCCTCCGTCGCTTTGGCGGAGACGGTGGGAAGCGTCGCGGCGAATCTGTGCATCGACAGACAACGGCTGGAGTGCTTCGGCCAGGAGATCAACGCCAACCACCTGCGCTCGATATCTTCCGGACTCGTCACCGCCACGGCGCGCCCCTATCACATCGGCAGCCGCAGCCATGTCTGGGGCATCGAGATCCGCGACGAGCGCGGCAGAATGGTGTGCGTCTCGCGCCTGACGATGGCGGTCGTGCAGCGCCGGGGATCGGCATGATGAGGGCGCCGGCAACCCGGGTCTGGATCGCCGCAATCGGGGCTCTGCTCGTCTCCAGCGGCTGCGGCTTCAAGGGGCCGCTGTATCTTCCGGAGAAGAACGCCACGGTGGTCACACACCCCGCGAAGAACAAAGGCAAGACGTCGCAGCCGCCAAGCCCGTCGCCGACATCTGCGGCGCCGAGCACACCGCCGTCACCTCCGCAATAACAGCCCGTTTCTGGCCAATCCACGCGGTTTCTTCCCTGAGCGCACCGCTGCCGCCGCCAGTCGACTAGACTTGCGCCCCCATGGACGTTGACGAGGAAGCGAGCCGAATCCTGCGCGAGGTCTTCGGCTACTCGCAGTTCCGCGGCGAGCAGCGAGAGGTCATTGCCCACTTGATTCGCGGCCAGGACGCGCTCGTGCTGATGCCCACCGGCGGGGGCAAGTCGCTCTGCTATCAGATCCCCGCGTTGGCGCGGCGCGGCATGGGTGTGGTCGTCTCGCCGCTCATCGCGCTGATGCAGGATCAGGTGGCGGCGCTGCAGGAGGCCGGCGTGCGCGCGGCAGCCCTCAATTCCGCCATGAGCTGGCCGGAAGTGATGGAGACGGAGCGGCAGGTGCGCGCCGGAGAGCTCGAGTTGCTGTACGTCGCGCCGGAGCGCCTGCTCACCGAGCGCTGCCTGTCTCTTCTCGACAGTTGTACCGTGGCCCTCTTCGCCATCGACGAAGCGCATTGCGTCTCGCAGTGGGGACACGACTTCCGGCCCGAATATCTGCAGCTTGCGGTCTTGGCGGAGCGCTATCAGGCCGTGCCGCGCATTGCGCTCACGGCCACCGCGGACATCGCCACGCGCAAGGAGATGATCGAGCGGCTGCGCCTGCGCGAGCCGCGAGTGTTCATCGCCAGCTTCGACAGGCCCAATATCCGCTATCGCATCGCCGAGAAGGACAACCCTCGCCGGCAACTGCTGCGATTCCTGGCCGACGAGCATCCGGGCGAGTCGGGCATCGTCTACTGCCTCGCGCGCGCGTCCGTCGAGGACACGGCGGAATATCTGGTCCGTGAGGGCGTCGAGGCGCTTCCATACCACGCCGGCCTCGACAGCGGCACGCGAGAGGACAACCAGCGCCGCTTCATTCGCGACGACGGCATCGTCATGGTGGCGACCATCGCCTTCGGAATGGGCATCGACAAGCCCGACGTGCGCTTCGTCGCCCACCTGGATCTGCCGAAGAGCATCGAAGGGTATTACCAGGAGACGGGTCGCGCGGGCCGGGACGGCCTTCCCGCCGACGCGTGGATGGTTTACGGCCTGCAGGATGTCGTGCAGCAGCGGCGGATGATCGACCAGTCGGAGGCGAGCGCGGAGTACAAACGCGTTGCCACCGCGAGACTGGATGCTCTCCTCGGCCTATGCGAGACCACCCAGTGCCGCCGTGTGCGCCTGCTCGACTACTTCGGCGAGGCCGCGACGCCCTGCGGCAACTGCGGCAACTGTTTGGACAAGCCGGAGGAGTGGGACGGCACGGTCGCGGCACAGAAGCTCCTCTCCTGCATCGCGCGGTGCGAGTCGGCTACCGGGTTCAGCTTCGGCGCCCAACACATCATCGACATTCTGCGCGGCAACCGGACCGCGAAGGTCGAGCAGTTCCGCCATGAGCGCCTGAGCACCTTCGGCATCGGCGCGGACCTCGAAGTCGCGCAGTGGCGCTCCGTGCTCCGTCAGCTCGTGATGCTGCGTTTGGTTCAAGTCGACACGGATCGCTACAGCGTACTGCGCCTGACGGCAGCGTGTCGCGAGGTCCTGCGTGGCGAGCGCACGATACGGCTGCGGCGAGCAATCGATCGAGGCGCGATCCGGTCCGCCGGCCGCCGTCCGATCGATCGGACGCGGGTGACGGGTGCCCAGGCAGCGCGTGTACTGTCAGAGGGTTCTGCCGCCCTCGCAGACGACAACAAGCACGTGGGTCTCTTTCAGGCGCTGCGCGCCTGGCGTCTGCAGGTGGCACGCGAGCATGGCGTACCTGCCTATACGGTTTTCCACGACTCGACATTGGAGGAAATCGCACGGCGACGTCCGGGCTCGACCGAGGAGCTGAGCGGGGTGAGCGGAGTCGGTGCGATCAAGCTGGAGCGGTACGGCACAGCCGTGTTGGACGTCGTCCAGGCCGCTCAGCGTGGTGTTATGCCCGCAGCAGCCCCCTGAGCGGCCGGACCTGGCCGCTTTGCGGGAAGATCGAGCTCTCGAGCGCCCGGTCCGGCACGCCGAGCTGATCCGCCAACAACCCCTTCATGACGGCGCGCAGGTCCAGAGTCGGCTTGAGATCGCGGTCCTGATAGAGCCCGCGCCCCGAGAGACCCGGCCAATCCGTCACCACACGCCCGCCCTTGACGGCACCGCCGATGAGGTAAGCCGCCGTCGCTGTGCCGTGATCCGTTCCGCGCGTGCCGTTCTCGGCCACGGTACGGCCGAACTCCGTTGCGAGCAGAACCGCGGTGTCGTTCCACACGGGGCCCAACCCCGCCTTCAGGCCGCCGAGCGCCGCATCGAGCGCTGCCAGCCGCGACGCAAGCTGTCCCTTGGGGCCGCCCTCGTTGAAATGCGTGTCCCAGCCCGTCGTATCGAAGACGGCGACCTGCGGTCCATCCTCCCGGCGCAGGAATTTCGCGGCCGCCTGCACGACCTCGGCGTACTGCGCGCCTGGCTTGCCGCGCTTCGCGAGCAGCGGCTGCCGGTTGCCGCCGCGGTCCGGTGCCGCATCGCTGGCCATCATCGAGTCGCCGTCGGCTGCCCCAGAGCCAGCCTCGCCGCCATCCATGGCGTTGGCCATCCCGCCCGCCTTCTCGTCCACGATTGCCTCCGCTGCCAGCGCCTCCGCGAGCTTCTGCGCGAGCTGCGGATCGCGTGAGTACAGATCAGCTATGCGCTGCAGCGTATCGTCATCGAGCGGTGCAAGGTGCGACGGTGACCAGGATGTCACGGCCGCGGGGCCGCGCATGACGAGCGGGGCGGTAGGTGCGATGCTGATTCCCCGCTCCTTCTCCAGTGCCAGGCCCGCCGGCATCGCAGCCAGTGCGCGATTCAACCATCCCGTCTCCACGGCATGCGGCTGCGGATAACCCGTCTCGAGGACGTTCTGCCCGTCGAAATGCGATCGATCCCGATAAGGGCTCGCCACCGCATGAAACACGATGAGCTCGCGCGCAGCGTACGACTGCTGCATGAACGTCAGTGCGGGATGCAGCCCGAAGAACCCGTCGAGCGGCAGTGCCCCGCCGTCCGTCCCGGGCTTACCCAACGCCAGGTCTCCCCGCTGGGCCGCATACCCGGGATCCCCACAGGCCGGCACCGAGGCGAGTCCGTCGAGCGCGCCACGCAAAACGACGAACACGAGGCGCGGCTTCCTGCCGTTGGCCATGCCCGCGAACGTCACCGGCGAGCTCAGCAGCGCCCCACTCGTGGCCAACGCCCCGGCTGTCAGGAATTCACGCCGCTTCATCTGACTCATCTCCTCATGAATTCCGGCGCAGCCAACATCAAGGCGATCGCCTGCGCACCGCTCTCCGCACGCGCAATTGCCTCACGGGTCGCGCCGCTGAGCCCATCGCCCAGCAGTTGCGGCGCCAGCTCCATCGCATTTCGGCGCGGACCCACTCTCTGCCCGACCGCATCGGCCCACTCGATCCGCTTCAGGAGCTCCGAGGCCCCATCCCAGTCCGCGCTGCGATCGGGCCATCCCGCCGGCGACCCCGGCTGCCAGATCCGCTGACCGAGCTGTTGGAACAATCCAACAGGCGGCTTCTCTACTTTGACTGGAAGCTCCAGTCCGCGGAAGGCGGACACGATGTAATCCGACGGCGATTTGTATTTCGCCACCGGCTGCCGCCACGCCTCCGGCGAGTCGATGAGCGCCTTGTAGACGGTGGGGAGGTCGCCGCCGCTTTGCGCGAAGGCCTGCGCCACCCGCTGCACTGCCGGCTCGGGCGGATCGTCGGCGATGAAGTGCCGGGCCAGCTTCGTGGCGATGAAGTGTGCCGTCGCCGGCCGCGCCGCCAGGTCGTGCAGCACCGCCACGCACTGGTCGTATCCCGTGTCAGGATAGCGCTTGCCCATCACGACCTTCGAGCCGGGCTCGTGCATCGCCTCACGGAAGAGAAAGGTTCCCGGCTGTGCGCCGGTGCGCCAACCGTCGGGCCCGGCGACCGACCACCCTGTCAGGACTTCCGAGAACGCCGTTACGTCGGTCTGCGTGTAGCCGCCATCGACGCCCACCGTGTGCAGCTCCATCGTCTCTCGGGCCAGGTTCTCGTTGATGCCCGTTTTGCGGTCGGGATTGCGGCGCGCGATGTTCCAGGCGGCGCGGGAATCCGGGCCCATGGACAACTGATTGTCGAGATAAAGCAGCATTGCCGGATGCAGCTCCGTTGCGAGCAGCATGTCGCTGAAGTTGCCGAGAACGTACGGGCGAATGGCTTCCCGCTCATAGCTGCCCGCGAGCGCCGCCAACACGCTCTTGTCGACGGAGACCGCGAAATGATTCGTCCAGAACTGCGTCAGGCGCTCGACGAAGGGCCGGTCGGTGGAGACCGACTCGCGGAAGCGCGCGCCGGCCTCGGCGAGGTAGATGGGACGGATGAGCTGCGGGAGCTTCTTGAGCGCGCCGATTGCGGCCGCGGACCCGGGCGCCACGCCGCCTGCGCTTACGCGCGCGGCGCGGATGGTCTGACGCAGGTCGTAGATTTGCGCCAGGATGCTCGCCGAGCTTTGCAGTCCGTCGTCGGCGATCTCGGGCGCCGGGCCGTCGAGCTGCCCTCGCAGCCAGTCGGGTCCCGAGCCCCCGATGGAGGCCAGCTCGCCCGGCCGGGCGCCGAGCCCGAATCGATTGGCGGCAATGGCCGAGGTCAGCCCCCTGTCCATGAGCCTCATAGCGCGCGGGGCCTGACGCGGGTTGACCAGCGCCGGGTCCGATATACTCGGATTATGTCAATGCTCGATTCCCCCGATCTCGTCCTGGTCGACGCGTCCTCATATCTCTATCGCGCCTTTCATGCGCTGCCGGGTCTGAGCAACTCGCGCGGCGAGCCTACCGGGGCGGTGCTGGGCGTGCTGAACATGCTCGCCAAGTTCTTCAAGGAATGCCGGACGAAGCGCATCGGCCTGGTGTTCGACGCCCCCGGAAGGACTTTTCGTGACGATCTTTTCGCGGCATACAAGGCTCATCGCACGCCGATGTCGAACGATCTGCGCTCGCAGGTCGAGCCGCTGCTGACGATCCTGCACGCCCAGGGATTGCCGCTGCTGCGCGTCGAAGGCGTCGAAGCCGATGACGTCATTGGAACGCTTGCCCGTCGGGCCGCAAGTGCGGGCCAGAGCGTGCTCATCTCGACCGGTGACAAGGACATGGCGCAGCTCGTCGACGGCGCGATCACGCTCGTCAACACGATGAGCAACACCGTGCTGGATCGGGCGGGCGTGAAGGCGAAGTTCGACGTCTTTCCCGAGCAGATTATCGACTATCTCGCGCTGGTCGGCGACAGCTCCGACAACATCCCGGGTATCGAGAAGGTCGGCCCGAAGACTGCCGCGAAGCTCCTCAACCAGTACGGCACGCTCGACAGTCTCATCGAGCACGTCGCGGAAGTCGCCGGCAAGGTCGGCGAGAACCTGCGCGCTGGGCTCGAGACGCTGGAGCTGTCACGCAAGCTGGCAACGATCCACAACAACCTCGATCTGCCTGTCACGCTGGAAGAGCTGGCCCCGTCGCCGCCGGATGTCGCGCAACTGCGCGAGCTATATACGAGATATGAGTTCCGGGCGCTGCTGCGGCAACTCGACGGCGGCGCTGGCGAAGAGGGCGCGGAGGCAACTGCGAGCCGCACTCGATCGACGTCGACTGACACATCGGCACCGGTGGCCGGTGCCGCGACGGCTGCCGCTGTCGGCATGCCTCCCGGTGAGGTGGTCTCCCAGGCGGTGCCGCAACAGGCGGTGAGAAACTATGAGACTCTCACTCGTTGGGAGGACTTGGAGCGCTGGCTCGCGAAGCTGCGTGCGGCGGAGCTGATAGTCATCGACACCGAAACGACGAGTCTGGACTACATGCGCGCCGACATTGTCGGACTCTCTTTCTGCGTGGAGCCCGGCACGGCGGCGTATCTTCCGATGACTCACGATTATGCGGGCGCACCGCCGCAGCTCGACCGCGCCCGGGCGCTCGAGGCACTGAAGCCGATCCTGGAAGATCCCGAGAAGCCGAAACTCGGTCATCACCTCAAGTACGACGCCCACGTGCTGCAGAATCACGGCATCCGACTCGCCGGCATGCGTTATGACACGATGCTCGAGTCCTATGTCTGGAACAGCGTGGGGACGGCGCGCCATGATATGGACTCGGCCGCGCTTTGCTATCTCGGGCGCCGCACCATCACCTACGAAGATGTAACCGGCAAAGGCGCGAAGCAGATCGGCTTCAGCCAGGTGCCGGTGGAGCGTGCCGCGGAGTATGCCGCCGAAGATGCCGATGTGACGTTGTGCCTGCATCGGGCGCTCTGGCCGAAAATCGAGAGCGTTCCCGCGCTGGCGCGCCTGTACGAGGAGATCGAGCAGCCGCTCGTGCCGGTGCTCGAGCGCATGGAGCGTCGGGGTGTGCTGGTCGATCGCGAGCTCCTGAGGAAGCAGAGCTCGGGGTTCGCGGTGCAGCTGCAGGATCTGCTGCAGCAGGCGCGGCGCGAGGCCGGATTCGACATCAACGTCGATTCCCCGAAGCAGCTGCAACAGGTGCTGTTCGAGAAGCTGGGCCTGCCCGTGCTGCGCAAGACCCCGACCGGACAGCCCTCCACGGCGGAGGACGTGTTGGAAGAGCTCGCCGCCTCGTACGCGCTGCCGCGGATCGTGCTCGACTATCGCGCGCTCGCCAAGCTCAAGTCGACTTACACCGACAAGCTGCCGGAGCAGATCAATCCGCGCACTGGCCGCATCCACACCTCCTATGGCCAGGCGGTGGCGCAGACGGGCAGGCTTTCCTCCTCGGATCCCAACCTGCAGAACATTCCCATCCGCCGTGCCGAGGGCCGGCGTATCCGTCAGGCATTCATTGCCCCGCCGGGCCACAGTCTGCTGGCCGCGGACTACTCGCAGATCGAGCTGCGCATCATGGCCCATCTCTCGGGCGACGAGGGCCTCCTTACGGCTTTCGCGGAGGATCGTGACGTCCACCGTGCGACCGCAGCGGAGGTCTTCGGCGTGCCGCTCGCCGAGGTGACCGCCGACCAGCGGCGGGCGGCGAAGACGATCAACTTCGGCCTCATCTACGGCATGTCGCCATTCGGACTGGCGCGCCAGCTCGGCATCGAGCGCGGCGCCGCGCAGAGCTACGTGGAGCGTTACTTCCAACGCTACCCCGGCGTGCGCCGCTTCATGGACGATACACGCAAGCAGGCCCGCGAGAGTGGATTCGTCGAGACGGTATACGGCCGCCGGCTATATCTCCCGGATATTCGCTCCGGCAACGCTGCGACGCGGCAGTACGCGGAGCGCAGCGCCATCAATGCGCCTATGCAGGGCACCGCGGCCGACATCATCAAACGCGCCATGATCGCGGTCGACGCATGGTGCATGCGCGAAGACGCTCCCGCACGGCTCATCATGCAAGTACATGACGAGCTGGTGCTCGAAGTGCGCAGCGACGCCGTCGATTCGGTGGCGGCAGCCGTCCGTGAAAGAATGGCCGCTGCCGCGGAGCTGCGGGTGCCGTTGCGCGTCGACGTCGGCACCGGGGCGAACTGGGACGAGGCACACTGACACCGAGTGCGCCTCGTCGCGCCATTCAGGGTGTGATCACCCTCGTCCGATGGCGTCTGAACAGTCCGGTGGGTATCACCATCGGCACGCTCGACCGATAGGCCTGGTACTGCGCGCCGTGGGCTGCCGACAGATCGCGTTCCTCCAGCGCGATCCCCACCAGGATGTATCCGGTCGTCATGATCGAGAAGATCAGATGTCCGACCGACATACGCGGAGCCGCCCAGAACGCGATCAGGAATCCCAACATGATCGGGTGGCGCACGACTTTGTAGAGCGCGCGCTGCACGAAACGGGGCGGTGAATATTCGAGTCCGCGCAGGCGCAGGTAGACCTGACGCAGGCCGAAGAGATCGAAGTGATTGATCATGAAGGTGGCGAGCAACAGGATTGCCCATCCGAGCCAGAAGAGCGCTATCAGCAGGCCCGCGAGCACCGGCGAGGAGGATGCGTCCCAGATCAGGGACGGGAATGGTTGCCACTGCCAGCAGATTAGCGCGAGCAACAGGCTCGAAAAGAGGACATAGGTGCTGCGCTCGATGGGGCGGGGCACGATCTTCGTCCACACGGCCTTGAAGCCTGGCCGCGCCATCACGCTGTGCTGTATAGCGAACGCACCAAGGAGCAGCAGGTCGATGAGCAGTGCCTCGGCAGGCGCGGCGCTCTGCCCTGAGTCGATCGTCTTCGGCACGATGACATCGCCCACGAAGCCGATTGCGTAGAGAAAGGAGCCGAGAAATATCACGTAGCAGATGACGCCGTAGACGGCCGCAATGAAACCCATATTGGTGCACCTTGGTGAGTCGGTCAGCCCAGGGGACGGTCCCTCCCGCCGCGCAGCGGGCGTGCCGATCACACGGATCGGGTGCCCTGTTCATGCGCATCCAGGGTGACGACTCTCGCCTGCCCGCGAGATAAGCGTCCTGCCCGGGCGTCTGCGATGCCTACCTGCCCGTCCGACCCGTACTGGCTTGCGCGGTGGAATCCGCGCAGAATGCGGTCCTCCCGCCCCGCAACCTGGGGAGTACGCCTATGTCAGCAGAGCGCATTGCGGCGGCGCTGGTGCGGCTCGAGTCCGCGCTGCGCCTCCGGCCGATGTTTGGCGACTGCGAAGAGACCCCGGCCATCGCCCGGTGGCAGGAAGGCGCGAAGTTCAGCGTGCGTCCTCCCAAAGGAGACCTCGCCATCCTCACCGATCTCCCTACGGAGCTGGGTGGCGACGGCGAGGGCATCACACCCGGCTGGCTGATGCGGGCCGGGCTTGCGGCGTGCACGGTAAGCTCGATCCTTCTCAACGCCGCTGCCGAGGGTATCGAGATCGAGTCTCTCGAGCTCACGGCGGGGGCCCGGTCCGATGTGCGCGGGCTACTCGGCATGGCCGACGCGAATGGTGCGCCGGTGTCCGCGGCATTCAGCGTGGCACGGCTGCTGGTGCGAATCTCGGCTCCCGGGGTCTCGCGTGAGCGGCTGCAGGCGCTCATCGAGCGCGCCAATCAGCAATCTCCGGTCTCGAGCGCGCTGCGGCAGGCCGTGCCGCTCGAGCTGCGTATCGAGCTCCAGGACTGACTGCAGGTCCGATCCGTGGACGCACTCTCGGAAACCCTACGTGTCGTGCAGCTCGTCGGCGCGATCTTCATCAATGCGCGTTTCTCCGCGCCGTGGTGTTATCAGTCTCCGAGTGCGGACTTCGCGGCGCCCTTCCTCGAGCCCGGCGCGGAGCGTGTCGTGATTTTTCACTTGATCACGGAGGGTGAGTGCCACGTGGAGCTCGACGGTGCACCGCCGACGCGCCTGAGTGCGGGCGATGTTGTGATCTTTCCGCAGGGCCATGCGCATCGCATGAGTTCCCAGCCCGGCCTGCCGCCTGCGACCGGCACGCGGCTGGACCGGGTTCTGGCACGCCGCCCGAGGCAGCTGACTTACGGTGGCGGTGGCGCGGTTACCCGGCTCGTGTGCGGTTATCTCGCTTGCGACGCGCGCCTCGCCGCGATGTTGTTCGCGGGGCTGCCGCCGCTGGTGCGCGTGAACGTACGCGGATCGAGCGCCGGAGCCTGGCTCGAGGCCTCGGTCCGTTACGCCCTGGCCGAGGCGAGGTCGCCGCGCGCAGGCGGTGCGGGAGTTCTCGCCAAGCTCGCCGAGGTTCTCTTCATCGAGGTGCTTCGCCTCTACATGCGGGAGCAGAGTGGAGCGTGCACGGGCTGGCTTGCGGCGGTTCGCGATCCCGTAGTCGGGTCGGCGCTGCAGGCGTTGCAGAAGCGGCCGGAGCATCCGTGGACTGTCGAGGAGCTGGCGCACACCGCGGGCACCTCGCGCTCGGTGCTGGCGGAGCGGTTCCAGCTCCTGGTCGGAAGCTCTCCGATCCAGTACCTGACCCAGTGGCGCATGGTGCTCGCGTCCAACCTGCTCGCGCGCAGCAGCGCGCCCATGAACCGCATTGCCGAGGCGGTCGGCTATCAGACCGATACCGCGTTCAGCCGCGCGTTCCGGCGCGAGTTCGGCCAGCCTCCAGCGGCCTGGCGCCGCGCGCGGGCGGCGAGCCGACAGGCCGGCTGAGGGCCCGGCATCGGGAAACGAGCCGACGCAGTTTGTGCTATAATTCCCTTATGGATAAGAGGCTTACGCGATTCACGAGCCTTGAGGCAATGAAGCGAGCCGAGCGGGACGCCTGGCGGCAAGTCTCGCCGGCAGAGCGGATTCGCGCGGTCACGGAAATTACGATGGCATTGTATGCAATGAAGGAATCGGTGCCGGATGTTCCGAGACTTCAAAGAACTCTTGTCCGCATTAAACGCGCACCGCGTTAAATATCTCATCGTCGGCGGATATGCGGTCTCTCTTCATGCAGAGCCGCGAGCGACGAAAGACCTCGACGTCCTGATCGGTCACAGCGCGGAGAATGGTAAGGCAGTCTTTGCCGCGCTTGCGGAATTCGGAGCTCCGCTCGAGGGTCTGACGCCCAAGGACTTCGTGGAGCCTGGAAATTTCTTTCGGATGGGCACACCGCCCGTCATGGTCGACATAATGTCGAGCATCAGCGGCGTTGACTTCGACCAGGCATGGGAGCGTCGCGTTGAATTCCCGGTCGACTCCGGGCTGAATGCATTGTTCATTTCGCGAGACGACCTGCTTGCGGCGAAACTGGCAGCAGGTCGACCGCAAGACCTCGCAGACGCGGCGGCACTGGGCGAGCACCTGGACCCGGTAGAGCAGCGGTCGCATGAGGCGGAGACCGATTCATCGGCGCTGGACATGGAGGTTGCCAAAAAGAGAGCTGTCGCCGATTGGCTGGCGTATCGCGCGCAACGCGAGGCAGAGCACAGTTCGCTAAGCCTCGAGGAGAGGCGGGCCAAGGCAGTAGAGGACTGGAAAAGGCTGCAGAAGCAGAAAACCCGAGGGAGCAATGTCGGAGCGCCCGGTCGCTCGCAGGACGAGGCACAGAGGGAACACGTAAAGGGCGGCGAAAAGGATGCGCCGGAAGATCCCGACCTTTGACGACGCTAGGCGTGTACCCAGACGATGTCGATGTCACATAAGCAAGCTGGCACTTGCTAGCAAGCAAAGGCCGATAGCAGAGGAAGGCAGTTTTTTCACGGGATTCGCTAACAGCGCCACGCCCGGTGAGCCGCGGAAAGGATCAGTTCTTTGGCCCCGGCATTTCCCGCGAGTTTGAGCGTCGATTGCAAGTGACCGGGCCGGTTCGGGTCGTCTGAGCAGACAGACGGCCTGAGTCTCAGATCCAGCGCGCGGCCGCCGCGCCGGTGTCTTCGGGTCGGCTGTTGAAAGCGATGGCCGTATCCGGCGCAGCGCGGTGAATGGCGTTGACCAAGGCTTCGAATAGAGCCAACCGGCTCGGCGGCAGACGGACGCCCGCGCCAACTACCACACAGTCGTAGCGGTCACCGGCCAGGCGGCGCTCCACGGTCGGGATCGCGGTCTCGTCGGGGTTGATGAAGCAGTTCTCGACAATCCAGCCCCGCCCAGTGATATCGGCGAGCGCGAGCTTGACTCCAGCGTGGATCTTCTCCGCGGTCATGCCCGGCGGGAGGGCTGGATCCGAAAAGTCCACCGTCGCGGGATCGAGGCCGACCAATAGAACTCGTTTCATTCGCTATCCCCCGAAATCGCAACGCAGCGACCAAACTCGACGCGACTCAGCGCGGCCACCGAATTGCGACAGCCTACGAGCGCGGATAATCAAGGTTATGCTATTCGCGGGATTGGAGCCCGTCAAACGTGCGGCGCGATTTTCGCTCTCCAATTGCCGCGGTGTCCTTTCCATGGAGCCGATGTCTGCAATTTGAAGTACGGAAGTCAGGTCAAGAACGGCGCTTTTGCCGGGTGCCGACCGATTCGATTTCAAAACGCTCAGTACCGGCTCCTGGCCGACATTTGCCTCTCGCCCCATCGCGACGGGCATTTTCCCGCATCACGCTAAGCGATCAATCGGAGCGGGCGAAGACTGCCCGCGGGTCCTGGTAGGAACGGTCTCCCGGGATTGGCCGGGCAGCTCCGGGTGTACTGTTAAATGGTGTGCAATCTGAACAGTATACTAAGCTGTCTAAATGTTACATAAGACGTTGGCACTTGGTCACGGGGAAAGGCGGTAGCCGAGGCCGAGGCTTGAATCTCGGGATTCACGAACGGCATGGGCTTGGCGCCGTCACAGAAACGTGACGTGGTTGGCCCACCGTTTCCGGTAGCACGGTCCCAAGAGCCCGCGTTTGACCTGGCGCCCGATCGCCACCGGCCGCTTCTTCGACATCACACTCGCGATTGTTCCAACGGATTGTCAGGGGGCGTTAGAGTTTCCCATTGAATGGCGGAAGCTCCAGGTGTTTCTGTAGGTGTAGCGTAAGCCAAGTGTTTTCGAGCTTTCGTGCATTCTGTTTGTGTTTGACACTCAGATAACACAACGAGACAGACCAACCGCTCGCAATTAGCGCGGCAGTGCGCGACCTGATGAGTCGTGAATGAGGGCTGGACGGATATGAATAGGCGTAAAGCCTCGCGCGGTCCGTAGAGCCACCAAGTCGCTTCGTGCTTCCGATGTACAAAATATTTGTTTGCCCCTGAAGCCGGGGAAATGCCATATCCGCCCACAGCATATAGATGGCAGGCTTATCCGGTATGGTCTTGCGTACCAGTGCCTTCAAAGCCTGGTCCCACGGCACGCAAGTGGCTAGTTGTTCCTTGATGTTTATGGATACGTTCATGCGTCGCTACCCTACGGCCGGACCGCCAGCTCGCCTCTCAACAGTTGCCGATGGGTTTGATCCGGGCAATAAGAGTGCGACCGCCCGAGTCCTGCGTGGTGACGATTGCGTGCCCGTTGCAGACGGCGGATTGCTTGCGATACCGATAGCGTACTTCATAGTCCCCCGCCCCTACTGCGCTAACGCTCACCAACGTGAGGGGCTCGGTCATGTGGCCGTAGAAGGCCCCAATGGCATCGGGCTGGTACGCGGGTGCTGCTCGCTTTTCAAGCGACATGAAGGAGTTTGCCGTTACGCCATCCCCTTGGCCAAGCGCCCCATAAAACGCGCGTATGATGTCGACGGCAGTCCTTGCATATTTGCTATCAGCAGTGGGGGCAGGATCCGAGTCAAGTTCAGCGCCTTTTGGCTCGCCTATTGCTGCCACCGGCTGGGGCATCAGAGGACCGGGCATCGCGGCGACTTGGCCTTGTTCTGGCGGCTCGCCCTTGGGTTCGCGTTGCCTTGAACAGGTGAGTGTCTGAACATCCGGGGTGCTGATCCCTGCGGTACCAGGAATGCTCATACGAGTAATCAGCCGATCTTCATTCAGCGTCACGGTTCCCGTGATTGCCTCGCCAGAAGATGGAGGTAGCCTCAAATATCCATTAGCTGTAATCGCAGCGCCCGCCTGAAGGAACGTTCCGATTAGGGCGGAGTCCTGCCGGACGAACTTCAGGTACGTATTGGTGACTGTGAGAGTCCCAGAATTGTCGGTAGTCGTATAGCTGAAATGGAACCGCGACGCTGCCCTCTCCGCAGGAATGGATCCACTCGGATCTCCTGGCGCCAGCCAGGACCCAGTTGCGTCACTTCCGAACGTCCATGTGCTTTGGAATTTTCCGTCATCATTGTCGCAGCGCCACCGGCCGACTATTATCGCGGCCAACTTTGGCTTGGACTCTAAACTGCGCCCCACGGATATTGCTGATCGATTCTCAGCCGGTTTGCCGCACGAACTCAACAAGGCGACAACGGTAAGCAGTGGCAGGGCATTCACTCTCTGTAGTCGTTCTACACACATATTAGGGGGCTCTTTCGAATCCATCCATTGATCCTAATTTCAAATGGGCGGCATTCAAATCTCAGTGCTCCGCACCTCACTGCGCATCGGCACTACGGACATCCGATGCGATCTGCCGTCGCTTCAAGCTTTGACACAACTTGATTAAACGCGGAATCCGAAATCCCCGGCTCACGGGCCATCGCGACAGCATTACTCCAGATGGCGCTGCACCTTGCGTCGCCTGACTGAGCCTTCTGAAGGGTAAACGCAAGTCGTGGATTGCTGCGAGCCTCCTCCTGAATTCTGTCGGCCTCTGCCTGCCGACGCAGAATGTCGCGCCGCCTCTGATCGTCGGCTCTGGCTGAAAGAGTCCTCGGCCATTGCTCGGCCGCCGTGCTTCCAAACGTGATCGGTGATTTCGTGTACTCGATAACGCTTCCTCCATAGATTTTGCCGCGCGCAGGCCACAAAACGATCGTATTGACGGTGAACTTTCCGTCCTTCAGCCCCATCAGGACGTGGACTGTCGATGAGGATACCTGTGACTTGACGCTTTGAGCCTGGCTCAAGGGCAGGGGAATTGTACCTACCACACGCAGCGGACTACTTTTGCTGGTAATCGTGATGTGCAGCTGTTCCTTGTCCGCGTCGTATATAGACTCACTCACCTCTGGGCTTCCGATGAACGCAAGGAACGTCTCCTGTCTCGCGCGAATGAGGTTCTGAGTGGCGGCAGCGAGAAGCTTGGCGTGATCCTTTTCATGCTCTGATCGAAGCTGCTCGACCCGAGCGTCGTAGTCGACCGTCTTTTCGAATTCGCCTTTAGCTGGCGGCACAAATTCGAGAGCCCCGCGCTCTTTGTCGGTGCTCTGCTGCACCGCGATATTGAGCTCGTTGAAGAATTGCTCGACGTCCGAAAACTGTTTGGGTTGCTGTACGGGATTGTTGGCTGCTTCCCAGACAATCCAGTCGCCGGGAGCAAGACCTGTGGTCGCGTAGATCCTCTGGATGCTCGCGACATCGTTGTTCCTTCCCTCTGCTCGCGCTAACAGGGGTTGGAAGAAGTGTTGCACATACCAGGTGTGACAACTCCCACTGAATGACTGGGCTGCCTGGGCAATGATGGGCGCCATTTGGGTCTGTTCCCACCCGCCCGGCAGATCGTAACGCTGATACATTCCGCTACCACTGGCAAACTGCAGCGGAAAGTTATGGAGGAAGTCGCCAATACCTTTGTTATCCACGTAGCACATCAGGCCCGGCGGCATGCGCTGCAGAAAATTGGACTGCTGCGGCTTTACGCCCGTCGAAAATTGAAATGCGTAATGCCAATCGGCGAGGTCCTTGGCAATCATGTCAGGGGCGCATACTTCGTTGGTTACCTGCGAGACCGAGAGACCCTGTTTGTAGCTGCTGCTGCCCCATACGCGTGAGAGGATCGCTTGCGCCTGCTCGGGGATGCCAATCGGAATCTCCCCATAGTGATTCGCTGGTGGAACTTGGTCGATGGTGACGGGACAGGTTTGAGCCCGAAGCTGATCGGTCGCGGCTTGCGTTTCAGCGGTCCATTGAAGTGTCGCGACGTCGGAACTCGCGGGCGTCGTCGGCCTCGACAGCGGCAATTGGATTCGGAAACCGTGCAGTCCAAGCTGCTGTCCGAAAGCAGTCGGGATTATCAGGGTAGCTCCTATAATCACGATGGCTCGACGCATGGCACGCTCCTCAGCGGCAATTCTTCATAAGCTGCCATTCGACCATAAAGCTCTTTGAAATCATGCGTGCTAGTGTCTAGCGGAGTTGTCGACAAGAGTGACGCGCCTCGCAAGATTTCCGCAATCAATGCACGACTTATCGATAATGGATGAACGACCGACCACGCCCGATCTTGAGTTCCTTTCGGTGTAACGTGTCGCCCAGCAGCACGTTTCGTATCGCTTCGACGCTATTCCGGGAAGCAGCTAGACGCGATTGCGGGCTGTCTCTCCGACGTGCCTACACGGGTCCCGGGATTGGCCGGGCAGCTCCAGGTGGCACTGTAAAATCTAGTGCAATCTGAACAGAATACGAAGCTCTATCGCTCCTATCTCGGACGCGACGCCTGGTATGTTCCCCGCCACCGTACCCACTCGTCCTGCACCGCACGAGACCTACACCCCTTATTCTAGGTGGCGTCAATGCCGCGATCTCGTTCGAGTGTGCACTCTTCGTCGCCGAGCGCAGGGGCGACAATTCCCCTCAACCGCAGTGGCGCGATCAGGGCTTTTTCAGCTTCGCCGCGATCCGGCGATAGGCTTCACGGAAGGGAATGCCCTCGCTCACCACCAGCCGGTTCGCTTCCTCGGCGGCGTGGATCGCTGGGTCGAGACGAATGCGCTCCGGACAGAAGCGCATCGCATCGAGGGCGGCGGGCAGGATGTCGAGAGTCTGTTGCGCCAGGTCGATGCCACGGAACAGGGGGAGTTTCAGCAGCTGCAGATCGCGTTGATAGCCTGAAGGAAGCTTGGCGCAGAGGCCGAGCGCTTCTGCCAGACACGCCTGCGCCGTGGCGGAGCGGCCGCGGATCAGCTCGAAGACATCCGGATTGCGCTTCTGCGGCATGATCGAGGAGCCGGTGGTGAAGGCCTCCGGCAACTCGAGGAAGCCGAACTCCTGCGTGTAGAAGAGCAGCACGTCCGCGGCGAGGCGGCCGAGGTCCTGCATGAGGAGCGCGATCTCGAAGAGCAGGCTCGCCTCCGCTTTGCCGCGCGACAGCTGCACCGCGGTCACCGGCTCGTGGACTTCAGCGAAGCCCAGCTGCTGTCGAGTGGCGTTGCGGTCAAGCGGCAACCCTGGCGTGCCGTACCCTGCCGCCGACCCCAACGGCGACTTACCGACTCGGCGTTGGACCTGCCTCAAGCCCTCCGCATCGTCGCGGATCTCCGCCGCAAACCCGCCTGCCCACAGCGCGACCGAGCTCGGCATCGCCTGCTGCATGTGGGTGTATCCGGGCAGCGCCGTTTTTTTCTCGCGCTCCGCCAGACCCCCCAGCGCCCCGGCAACCCCGAGAGCGGCGGCGCTCAACTCCTCGACCGCATCCCGCAGATACAGGCGCAACGCCGTCAGAACTTGATCGTTGCGTGAGCGTCCCAGATGGAGTCGCCCCCCCGCAGGGCCGATGCGCTCGGTCAGCCGACGCTCGAGCGCCGTCTGGCCATCCTCGTCCGCGAGCTCGATGTGCCACAGGCCGCGAGCATGCTCCTCCGCCAGCGTCGTCAGTCCGCCCCGGATTGCCTCGAGGTCGGCAGCCGATAGAAGCTTCTGCTGGTGCAGCATTTCCGCATGCGCAATGGACGCCTGCACGTCGTACCGTACCAACCGCTCATCGAGCGCGAAATCCTCTCCCGCGGTGTAGCGCAGGACCCGGTCATCGAGAGGCGCTCCTTTGTCCCACAAACGTGTCATGACGGCAGGTCCTGCGGCGAAGGTTAGCTTTGCGCCCCCTGCTGTTCCGCAGGGGTCAGCGCCTTGATATCCGCGACAATGAGCGTACCCGTGCCCTCATTGGTGAAAACCTCGCCGAGGATGCCCTCCGGGGCCTGGTAGGACACCACGTGGACGCGCCGCACGCCGCCGCGGATCGCGTCCTCGATGGCCTTCGCCTTCGGCAGCATGCCGTCGGCGATTCGCCCCTCTTCGCGCAGGCGTTTCAGCCCGTGCAGATCGATGTAGGAAATGAGCGACCCCGGATCGGCGATGTCACCAAGGATTCCCGGCGCCCCGGTGCAGAGGACCAGCTTCTCGGCGCCGAGCGCCGCGCCCAGCGCCGCGGCTACCGTGTCGGCATTGATGTTGAGCAGCACCCCGTTGTCGTCCGCCGAGAGCGGGCTCACGACCGGCATCAGCCCGTTGTCGAGGAGCTTGCGCAACGCCGTCGGGTCGATCTCATCGATATCACCTACGAAGCCGTAGTCCACCATCTCGCCGCTCGAGCCGATCCTCACCGGCGGGCGCTTGTGTGCGCGCACCAGGCCGGCGTCGACGCCGCTGATCCCGACCGCCTCGATGTCGAGGTCGCGGCAGATGCCGAGAATGCGGGTGTTGATCAATCCATTCAGGACCATTGCAGACACATCGATCGACTTCTGATCAGTGACGCGCCTGCCCTCCACCATGCGCGTCGGCACTCCGAGCGCCGTCGCGAGCTCCGTGAGCTGCGGGCCGCCGCCATGGACGAACACCACCCGCACCCCGAAGTAGTGCAGGATGGCGATCTGCTCGATGAGGACCCGCGTGGAGGCGATGTCGGCAAACACCCCGCCGCCCGCCTTCACGACGAAGGTCTTGCCCTTGTACATGCGGATATACGGGGCGGCGTTCTTGAGCGCCCGGATCGCCAAGGCCTGATCGCCAGGATGCATGATCATTTCAGTGTGTCCCTCAAATGCTCTTCAACATGCGATAGAGAACCGCCGCTTGCGCGGTGAGGCGATTGTAGGCCTCCCGCTGCACGATGCTGCGCGGGCTGTCGAGTACCTCGTCCGCAACCGCGACGTTGCGCCGCACGGGGAGGCAGTGCATCAGGCGGCATTCCGCGGCAGTCCGCGCGAACCAGTCGTTACGAACGCACCAGTCCTTGAGCTCCCCGCGCAGCCGGGCGTCCGCGGCCGCATCTCCGTAGCAGGACGTCGCGCCCCATTCCTTCGCGTAAACGATGTGCGCATCGGTCAGCGCCTCGTCGCGGTCGGCGGTCTCGCGCACGGAGCCGCCGGACAGCGCCGCCGCGCGGCGCGCCTTCTCCATGATCGGCTGCGGCAGGGCGAATCCCTCCGGCCGCAGCACGATGACCTCCATGCCGCGCAGCGCCGCCATGTGGACGGCGGTAGCCGGGACGGCAAGCGGCAGCGCGCGCGGATGGTACGCCCAGGAGAGGACGAACCGCCCGTTTCGCGGCACGCCGAGGTCGTCCATCGTCTTCCAGTCCGCGAGCGCCTGGCAGGGGTGGCTGATCGCCGACTCCAGGTTGATGAGCGGCTTGTCGACGAGGCTCGTCATCGCGCCGAAGGCGGTCTCCGCAAGATCCGCGGCAAGATCCCTGCCGTCCGCGAAGGCGCGTATGCCCAGTGCGTCACAGTAGGAAGCGAGTACGGGAATCCCCTCGCGCACGTGCTCCGCCGCCGCGCCGCTCATGACCGCGCCGAGGCGTGTCTCCAGCTGCCATGTGCCCTGGCCCGGCGTGATCACGAACGAGCTGCCGCCCAGCCGCGCCATCGCCGCCTGGAAGGAAGCGAGCGTTCGCAGCGACGGGTTGAGGAAGAGCAGTCCCAGGATCTTTCCCGCAAGTGCGTGCGGCTCGGGCCGCGTCTCGAGGCGCCGGGCCAGCTCGAGCAGCGTCAGCACCTCGTCGCGCTCGAGGTCAGCCAGGTCGAGGAAGCGCTTCATGCGGGCAGGCCCGCGAGTGCATCCCGCAGCATTTCGACTTGCTCCTCCTGCAGGATGAACGGCGGCAGCAGCCTGACGATGTGGCTGTCACTCGCCGTGCCCGTCAGAATGCCGCCCTCCAACAGCTCGGCCTGGATCTGCTTCGCGGGCCGGCTGGTGCGCAGCCCGAGGAGGAAGCCCTCACCCTGGCTCGCCGTCACCGGGCCGACGATGCAGGTACGGCGGATATGGTCCGACACGCGCCGCACGTTCTCGAGCAGGTCCTCCGACTCGATGGCTTCGATCACGGCCTCGATGGCGGCGCAGGCCATCGGGCCGCCACCGTAAGTGGTGCCGAGGAGACCGATACCGAGGCTCGCCGACACCTTGGCGGAGGTCAGCAGCGCCGCGCAGGGAAAGCCGTTCCCGAGCGCCTTAGCCACGGTGATCATGTCGGGCATGACGCCGTACAGATTGGCGGCGAAGGGGTGGCCCACGCGGCCGCAGCCGCATTGCACCTCGTCGAAGATGAGCTGCGCGCCGACCTCGTCGCAGCGGCGGCGCAAGGCCTCGACGTAGGGTTTGCCGAGGTCCACCGCGCCCGCGAGACCTTGCACCGGCTCGACGATCACTGCCGCCGTGCGCTCGGTGACGTGCGCGGCAATGGCCCCGACGTCACCACGCGGCATGAAGCTGACATCGAACGGCTTGCGCGGGAAGCCGTACCAGCTGTCGGAACCCCAGGTGACCGCTCCCGCCGCGGCCGTACGGCCGTGGAAGCCGCCTTCGACCGCCGCCATATGCGGCCTGGAAGTCATGCGAAACGCCAGACGCAAGGCGTTCTCGTTCGCCTCCGCGCCACTGTTGACGAAGAACACGCTGGTGAAATCCAGCTTCGAGAAACGGACCAGCCGCGCCGCCGCGCGCGCGCGAATGCGCATGGGTATCGCGTTCGTCTGGAAGTTGCACGAGCGGGCCTGCGTGTCGACCGCCTCGGTCCAACCCGGATGGCCGTAGCCGAGCGCGGCGACGGCATGCCCGCCATAGAGATCCAGTATTCGCTCGCCGCGGCTGTTCAACAGCCAGACGCCCTGTGCGGAGGCGACTTCGAAGGGATATTGGGAGAATACCGGCGCGAGGAAGTCTCGCGCCGGGACATTCTGGACGACTTTGTTTGCTGCGGAGCTCATGTGATCTCTCAGGTCCAGCCTGGTGCGCAGGCCGTGAGGCCCGCCGTCTCCGGCAGACCGAATATGCGGTTCATCCACTGCACGGCGCCGCCGGCCGCGCCCTTGTTGAGGTTGTCGACCACGCACATCACCGCCACCGTGCGGCCGTTCGCGACCGCGGAGATGTGCGCGTAGTTGGTCGTCGCGACCTCTTTGACCCGGGGAGCGGAGTCCGTTATCCGCACGAAGGGCGATCCCGCATAGAACTCGCGCAGCGCCGCCAGCACCTGCGGAGTGTCGAGCGATGTCTTCAGCGGCGCCTGCACCGTGAGGTGAATGCCGCGGGCGAATGGTCCGGAGTGCGGCACGAATGCGAACTCCGCCTCCACGCCGGTCGCGGCGCGCGCGCAGGCTGCGATCTCGGGCGCGTGCCGGTGCGACAGCGCGTTGTACGAATAGAGATCGCCGTGCCGCAACGGATGATGAGTGCCTTCTACGGGCTTGCGTCCGGCGCCGGTGCTGCCGGTGATTCCACTGACGAACAACACGGGCGGCGTGAGACCCAGGGAAAGGAGCGGCACAGCCGCGAGCAGCGTCGCCGTTGCAAAGCAGCCTGGATGTGCGACGTGCAGGGTGTCGAGCTTGCGCAGGTGCTCCGGGACCGCGCACGTGAACTCCGGCAGCCGCGCCGGGGCATCATGCGCGTGTTTGTAGACTGCTTCGTACTGCGTCGGCGAGCGGAAGCGGAAATCGGCCGAAATGTCGACCACCCGGGGTCGCGTTCCAGCCTGCGAAGCGGCCTGCAGCAGGGAGTCGATCAGCTTCGCCGCAACGCCATGCGGGGCCGCGGAGAAGACGGCGCATTCCGGCGCGCCGGCGACCAGCGCCTGCACTTCGGCCTGCGACTTGAACCGCGTGTCGCCGTAGGCCGCCGCAAGATGAGGGAACGCCTTGGCGACCTGTTCCCCGGGTTGGCTGTCGGACATCACCGCACTGAGGTCGAAGCGTGGGTGACCCGCGAGCAGGCGCAGCAGCTCCCCGGCGACATAGCCGGTGCCCCCCAGTACGACTGCCGGAATGGTCTGGGTCATGCGGCCGATTCCCGGACGAGACCCGTGGCTTCCATGACGCGGTCGCCCAACGCCGCGCCCGCGCTGAGCGCGTTGAAAGCTGGCACGCCCATCTGTGTGGTGATGATCTCTACGCCCACCTGATTGTCGGTGGAAGGACCCGTGACCACGCAGGGCTCCACTCCGAAGCGCTCGCGCAGCAGCTTGACGCCGCCCCAGGCCGCGACCGGATCGTTGGCCGAGAGCACGACACCGGTGAGCGCGGCGCGGATGTCCGGGCATTCCAGGATGGCATCGACGCCGTACGTGCCGAGAATGCCGTCGCCGAGCTCGAACACGATCACATCGGGCTTGCCGGCCGAGAGCTCGGTCAGCATGGTGCGTGTGAGGGCCGGGCCATTGATCCGCGTGGTGGTGACGACACCCAAGTCGGTGAAGATGGCCGAGCGACGCGCCCCTGCATCCTCCATCGCGAGAACGTCCCGGCGCAACGACACGCCGGTCGCCTTGAAGGCGTCGACCACCAACCCGCGGTGACGCATCCGGCTGATGATTGCGCAGGCCGCGGCGGTCTTACCTGCTTCCATGCAGGTTCCCGCCAGCGCCACGACCGGTACCTGTCGGGTATCGAGCCTGGCCTCCGGGTCGAGACGGCGAAGGCCCACTCGCGCGGGCACGCCGATACGCTCCCCGAGGTAGGGGAAATGCAGCGCCACACCGAGCACGCGGCAGTCGAAGGGCTTGCCCTTGTCGGGATTGATGGAGTCGCAGATCCCGAGCACGCCGCCGATGTTGAGCATCTGGATGACGTCGCCGGCCTGGAGCGCGGGGGGAACGTGCCCCGAGTAGCCGAAGAGCGCCTTGCGGTGACCGAGAGCGCCCACCACGATGTCGCCTTTGCCCACCTTGGCCATGCGGCCGCTGGTGAGCTCCAGGGTGTTGTAGGTCGACTTGTTGGTCAGCACTTCCACGACGACCACCACTCCTTCCTCGGCGGGGATCTCGGTCGCGATGCGCACCTCGTGCGACAGGCCACAGGCCTGCGCCACGGAGGCGATCTTGTCGACGACGACGCTTCTCATGCCGCTCACCATGTCACATGTCCTTGGCGCGCTCGCCGGCGCGCCGGTGAAATACGCCCGTGAGGGCGACGATCTTGGAGAATCCGAGCGCATCGGTGGGTGTCCATTCGCCCGCCGCCTCGCCATATACGCCCTTGGAGGCAGCCATCAGCGAGTAGTTCGACTCGACGCCTTCGATGAAGAGGTTGCCGGGCCGGAGCTGGATGCGCACCTGGCCGGTCACCCGCTCCTGCGAGGACAGCAGCAGCGCCTCGATGTCGCGGCAGACGGGATCCAGCAGCTGGCCCTCGTGGACCAGATCGCCGTAGGGCTGCGCGACCGTCTCCTTGATGCGTTGCTGGCGGCCGGTGAGCACGAGCTTCTCGAGCTCCCGGTGGGCGGTGAGCAGCACCTCGGCCGCGGGCGCCTCGAATGCAACGCGCCCCTTGGTGCCGATGATGGTATCGCCCAGGTGGATGCCGCGGCCGATGCCGAAGGGCGCGGCGAGCGCCTCGAGCGCTTCAATGAGCGCCACGGGGGAAAGCTCGCGGCCATCGAGACCGACCGGCCGCCCCTGTTTGAACTCGATGACGTGTGACTCGGCGGGGCGAGGATGAGCGAAGGCATCGCGCGTCAGCACCCATGCGTGGTCCGGAATGCTTCCGGATGACGTCAGCGTCTCCTTGCCACCGATCGTGACCCCCCAGAGCCCACGATTGACGGAATAAGCCGCACCGAACGGCGGCACCGGAAGCCCGCGGCTCTGCAGATACTCGAGCTCCTCCTGGCGCTTGAACGCACGGTCGCGCACCGGCGCGAGTACTTCGAGCTCGGGCGCCAGCGTGCGCATCGCGACCTCGAAGCGCACCTGATCGTTGCCCGCCGCCGTGCAGCCGTGGGCGATCATGTTGGTGCCGAGCTTGCGCGCCATGTGCGCGATGGTCTGCGCCTGCATGACGCGTTCCGCGCCCACGCAGAGCGGATACATCTGGCCGCGCTTCACGTTCCCCATGATGAGGAAACGCAACACCTGCTCGAAGTAATCCGCGCGTGCATCGACCTGGTGATGCGCTACCGCGCCGAGCGCGCGCGCGCGCTCCGCCAGTGTGCGCGCCGCGGCTTCATCTATGCCGCCGGTATCGACGGTGACGGTGATGACGGGGCGGCCGTAGTTCTCCTTGAGCCAGGGCACCAGGAACGAGGTGTCGAGGCCGCCGGAATAAGCGAGGACGATGGGCTGGTCGCCCTTCATGGGGACGGGGTTGGGCATGTTCAGACTCGGAAGATGCCCCGCAGCCGCGCGACCAGGGCTTCCTGCGCGCGGGCGTGGGCTGTTGCGATGAAGATGGTGTCGTCGCCGGAGATGGTGCCGGCGACCTCGGGCCACTCCGCCCGATCGATCGCGACGGCGACGCTCTGCGCCGCGCCGATCGTGGTCCTGAGTATCGTGAGTGACGGGCCGGCGCGCTTCAGCCCGCGCACGAACTGCGCGAGCGTGCCGAAATCGCCGTTGGTCCGCGAAACCTCATCCGGAGGCAGCACGTAGCGGCCGCTCGCCTTGAGCACACCCAGGTCGCGCAAATCCCGGCTGATGGACGACTGCGTCACCTCGAAGCCCGAGGTCTTCAGCAGGCGCGCCAGATCCTCCTGCCGACGGACCTGTCCGTCGCGCAGGATGCGCACGATGGCATGGCGGCGTTCGAGCTGCTGGACGTCCATGGGCGTATCAAATGGGGTCGCGGGCGTGCATAAATTTGCGCACATTGTGCATATTCATGCGCGAGTGTCAAGCCGCGTGCACGGCCGCGAGACCCACTACCGCGCGCCGAGCCGCAGACTCTGGTGCCGCTCATCGACCGGATGCCGGCGAAGGTCTGGCGCGCGGCGTCCACATTGCACGTCATCTGTTGGACGCAGGCATCTACGTCACTGCAGCCGATCTCGTCGCCTGCGTCCGGCCATTTCTACACAAACGCGCAGGCAAATCGCATGGACGTTCGCCATGGAGTCCCCGAATACTGGATCGTAGACGTGGTCAAGCCCGCCCTGCACCTCTTCCACAGTCCGCAAGGCGAGCGATATCTACGCAGCTCATCAACGCCGCGACCGGGGCCCGTTGCTCTGCGCGCGCTGCCGGAGTTAAAGGTGGACCTGACAGGACTGTTCGAGCTTCTTTAGCGGCCGCTTACTTCTCGACGCTGAACACCAGGTCAGCGCCCTTGATCTGCCCGGCGGTGGTGCGGACGGTCCAGTGGTCACCCAGGCTGTAGCGCAGGCGGATGGCATTCAATTCCTCCGTGAGGCCGACGCCGTAGCTCACGTAGAGGCGCGGCGAGAGATATTTGCCGAGGACGAGCGAGGTCTCGTTGTTGAGATCAGTCTCCACGCTGATGTCCGGCAGGCCGATCCGCGAGCCGAGCTGCTGCGCGAGGATCGCGCCGCCCTGGGTTAGCAGCTCGCTGGCGGCAGTCGCCTGCTGGTTCTGCGTCGCCTGCAGCATCTGCAGCGTACTGTCGCCGCCGCCGCCGGAGAGGATGAGAGAGACGATCTGCGATTGCGGCAATGAAGGGTCGGAGAAAAAAGATAACCGCGGCCCCTGCAGCGTGCCGCGTACGTTGATCCCGGCGGTGACGTCGGGATATCTCTTGACGGCGCGGATCTCGATACCTGGATCGTCAATCGGGCCGCCAGTGAAAATGAGACGGCCGCTCTGGATGTCGAGCTTGCGGGCGTAGGCGGAGTACTGCCCCTTCTGCACCGAGAGCACCCCGGCGGCGTGAGTGATGGCGTCATAACCGCTGCGCACGGTAATACTCCCCGCGAGCTGACCGGTCAGTCCCATGGTATCGATGTTTACATTGGGCCCCAGCGTCATGGTGATCGTGGTCTTCACATGGAACTGATCGGCCGGGTTCTCCGACTCCCGACCGACGATGACTTCGTCCGGGGAGGAGGCCACCGCCCCCGTGAGGTTGGTCGGGGCGATCTTGGCGTAAGGCACGGCCACCGTACCCGTTATGTCGACCTCGCGAGCGGCCACCTTGAAGTCGAGGCTTGGTGACGCGTCGATCTGCGCCTCCGGGATGTCCACCACCCGAAGGTTGGTTCCATCCAGGTGTAGCTGGCCATAAGGCAACGTGTCACGCCAGTGAAGCTGTCCTTTGGCGTGCACCGACCCCTTCCCGGCCTGCGCGGCGCCGTCGAACATCAGACCGTCATCTGTAAGCTGTGCCGCCAGGTCGATCTGTCGCAGGTGCAGGTTGGTCTGGTAGAAGTCGACCTCACCGTCCGAGACACGGATGCCGCCGCTGAGCTGCGGCGCCGCCAGCGTGCCCGCGATTCGCACATTCGCGGTCAGGTTGCCGGCCGCACGGTCGATGTCCGGAACATAGACCGACACGAGATCGAGCTTGGCCGACTGAGCGTGCAGCTCGCCCGCGACCGGCATATCCTGCCAGGGCCCCGAGCCTCTGCCGATCTTGAGCGACCCCGCGAGGGTACCGATCTGTCCCGCCGTCAGAGATGCGTTCACGTCGATCGAGCCCGGAGTGGCGGTCGCAATGAGTACTCCTGACCCGATGGAAGTACGCTCTGTCCGGCCGCTGACCAGCCGTCGTGATAGCAGGGAATCGTTCAACTCCAAGCGCAGCACACCCTGTGCGGGATTGTTCCCGCCACCAAAGAGGCGCGCCCCGACGTTGATCGTACCCAGGTACTCGACGGCTGGCGTGCGACCTGCCGTCAGCGTACTGAGCGGCAGCTGGCTGGCAGTCAGCGTGGTCGACCACGCCGCGGGGGTCCAGCTTCCCTGGGCGCAAAGGTTGCCCGGCGATCCGATCAGACAGAACCGGTTGATCGCGCTCGACGAGCGCGATAGCGTCAGCGACGTGGCCCGCTCGAGGTGCAGTCGCAAAGACTCACTGCCCGATACGTCGAAAGACTCCAGCTTGCCGCCGAAGACACCGCTGTTGAACCCGCCGCTCGCCATCGCGGTCAGATGGAGCCCTGGCGCCTGCATCTCCAGGTGGGCTGTTGCGCTGGAAGCCGGACCGTCGAGCGTGAGGTCCAGGCTGTGCATCGCGCGGCGACGGAAGCGCATCTGTCGCAGATGTACGGCAATGGATGACCGTCGTTGCGAGGTTGGGTCGAAATCCACTTTCGCATCGAGGCCCGCGAGCGACACTCCATCGTAAAGGATATCCGTCCCGTGCGCGGTGGCCACGATGTCGGGACTGTCGAGCGGCCCGCGGATCGTCCCGTCCGCCTGCAGCCGGCCCCGGCCCGTCGCCGACAGCAGGCTGAGATCCTCGGCGGTCAGCGCGAAGCGCAGATCCGCGGAGCGGTCGATACTGCCGTCGAGCGCCAGGTGCGTGCGGCCGAGACCGACGCGAATCTGTTGGAACGTCCATGTATCGCCCGCGTGTGTCAGCTTGCCACCGCCGCTCGCAGCGAGGCCGCGCAGTCGTCCGCTGAGTCCGTTGAGTGTCACGCTGAGCGGATCGTTCGGTTTGAACCCCCGGCTCCCGACGTCAAAGCCGAAATTGACGCTCCCAGGCAGGTCAGGTCGCACCTGGCTCGGGTCGATGCCGGCCGCCTGGCCGCCAACCTCCCACCGTTGCACGGGGGCCCAGGTCACCTCGCCATGCACATCGGCGTGTCCGTGGAAGATATCCACCTGCGCGCGACCGATCTCGACGCCTTTGTCGCCCAACTTACCGGTGACGTCGGCGGGAACGGGGGCGAGTCCGGGAAGGAGCGTCGGGACCTGCGCCAGACCCTGGGTATGAAAGTCATACGGTCTCAGACCCGAGAGCTCGAAGCTGCCCTGGCCGCTACGGAATGGCAC
The DNA here is from genome assembly GCA_963833085.1 of uncultured Pseudomonadota bacterium. Classification (GTDB taxonomy): domain Bacteria; phylum Pseudomonadota; class Gammaproteobacteria; order Steroidobacterales; family Steroidobacteraceae; genus 13-2-20CM-66-19. The sequence goes on along the minus strand of CAWHWV010000032.1, from coordinate 44,582 downwards.
GCTCCGTCCCGCGAGCGGCCAGCGAAAGTTGCTCCAGCTTCCCCGCAAGTCGAGACGCGGGCCACCGGGGACGGAGGCGAGGCCGATCGCGCCGGACGCAATTGTTCGTGCCCCCGAGCCGACATGCGTAACGTCGATCCGGCGCGCGATGAGGAACTGCCGCGCAATGCCGCCGTCGAACAGCACATTGAACGACCCGGCCTTGAGCCCCGCCGGATCCAGGGTGCCGCTGGCGGTGAAATCCTGGCCTTGGCCACTGAGGTCCAGGTTGCCGCTGATGATGCCCAGGGCGGCCGTGAGATGCCACGCGCGCAGGTCGAAATCGCGTACCGCGGCTTTGCCCTGCCAATGCCAGTGGTGGGTCAGATCGAACATCTCGCCGCTCACCTGGCTGTGGAAGGGCGCGACGATGTCAGCGTTGAGGGGCAGCTTGTCGAGATCGCCCGCGGCATTGGCGGTGAGCTGCCAGGCGGGCTGCCCGCGCGGCGCCCAGGTGACGCGTCCGCTGGCCGAAAGTCCCAGCGGGTCGCTGGCGTGCAGTCTGCCGGTCACGTCGAAACCGACTTCGCCCATCTGCACCTGCGCCTGATAAATGTGGATGTCGCGGTGGCGCAGCAGCGCGGAGCCTGCGATGCCGGTCCACTCCAAGCGAGTGCCCCCTGGGACCACCAGCACCACCTTGCCGACGTTGGTGTGCCCGATGTAAATCGCAAGCCAGCGCGGCAGGAATTGCGGCGCGCCGCCTCGGCCCGGCGGCCGCGGCGGCCCGGTGGGGCGCCTAACCTCGATGTCCACCCTCTCGACTTTCGTGTCGGGCGTGTTGATGGTTTGCCACAGCAGCGGCTCCAGCTTCACGCGGGTGTAGAGGTTGCGGAACTCGAGATGTACCCGCGGCTGATCGATTACCAACAGGCTCGCCCGGACGCCGCCGGCGATCGTGCCGCTGATGTTCTCTATCCTGACGCCGACATTGCCGTAGCGCTGGGGCAGATGGTTCACGACGAATTGCAGCCCGCTCTGTGTATAGATGACGGCGTAGAGCGCGGCGCACGGCAGACCGATCACGATCAGAAGGAAGCATGCGGTGGCGAGCAGTAGAAAGCGGCGCATCGACGGTTACCGCGCTCTCACAGCTTCGGCGAGAAGTTGATGTAGAGTCGGGGACTGCCCCGCTGCGACAGCGGCTGGCCGATGTCGATGCCGAGCGTCAGCACCGGCAGGCGGAACAGGAACCCGATGCCGGCGCCGTACTGTATCAGCGGCTCTTTGATGTATACGACCTGCTCCTCGCTGTTGTAAACCGCCTGTTCCTGCGGCCCGAGGTGATTGAAGGCATTGCCGTAATCGAAGAAGAACGCGAGGCCGAAATTCCGCGGCAGGTCGCGATCGAACTCCACCGTGCCGGTGAGCACGTTTTTGCCGCCGGCCTGCGCCTCGGCGCAGATCGCACTGCCGGAAAGACAATACTTTTGTGTCGGTGACAGGCCGTCGTATTCGAAGCCGCGCACGCTGCCCTCGCCTCCCGCGTAGAAGCGCATTGCGGGCGACATCTCGCCGAAATGCGAGGCGGCGGTCGCCCCGAACTCATTGCGCAGCAGCAGGTGCCACTTCGGCGACAGCCTGAACGCCCGCTCGAGCTCGATGTGGATCTGCAGGAAGTTCGCCTTCGAGCCGAAGGCGCCCTGCGAGCCGCGGATTTCGGCGAAGAAGCCGTGCTCGAACATGGGCTCGCCGAGATAGCCTTTGGGCACCGAGGCGAGGTCCACGCCCGGTACCAGCATGTCGTTGGTTGGTATGCCGATCGTGACGCCGGCGTAGCATGTCGTGCCGGTCGCCGCGCCCGCGACGCACTCCTTGTTGGAGGGGTCGATCCCCCCGCGCCAAGAGGTGTTCACGGTTCCGGTGCTTTGCACTCCATTCACGAACCAGACCGTCTGCCAGTTGCCGATGACTCTGGTGATGCTCGGTCCGATCGACATGGTGCGAGCGTCGACGTCGGCCAGCTCCTGCTGTATGACTGTGCCGGAAAGAGTCAGGTTTTCCACCGCCGGATCGCCGATCGGAATGACGTAGCGGCTCTGCAGGCTGTATTTGGTCACCTGCGCGGCTTCCAGGTCGACGCTCATCTTGTGGCCGTAGGAGTTGACCCGCCTGTCCTCCCAGCTCAGGATGCCGCGCGCTCCGGTATCGCTCTCGTAGCCACCCGCGAGAGAGTAGACGTTCGGCCGGCTGAGTTCGGCGTGAATGCTGATCGGGACCGTATGATTGGTGCGGTCCGGATCTCCGGGCAACACTTCGAGGTTGGTGAAGTACTGCGAGTCATCGAGCGCGAACTGGGTGCGCAGGACCTCCCCCAGATCGAACGGATCGCCTTCCCGGTAACGCAGGTATTTGCGCACCAGCTTCTCCCTGACGGCGTGCTGCTCGATGGTGGTGGCACCGAAGCGGTAGCGCACGCCGGTCTGGAGCTCCAGGTCGATGCTCGCCGTATGCACGCCTGGGTTGACCAACAGCTCGTGGTGGGTCAGCGTTGCATCGAGATAGCCGTAGGTGGCGGCGGTACGCAGCAGCTCGCCCCTGACGCTGTCGTATTGCGCCTGATCGAGCCGCTGACCGGGATGGAAGGGCAGATGAGAGGTGATGCGCCGGAAACGCCGGCTACCGGCTCCGGGACCGACGACGCGTACGTCCACATGATCCAGGATCACTGGCGGCCCGGGATGCACCGTGATGGACACCTTCCAATTGCCGGTGCCGGCGGGAGATACATTCGAGCTTACCGTCGGCTGGAAGTATCCGAACGGCTTCAGCGCCGATTGCACCTCGGGGGCGATCCGGCTCTGTAGTCTCTCGACGGTGTCAGCACTCAGGGTTTTCGTTTTCTGGTAGCGGGAGAAGCTCAGGTATGCCAGCACGTTGCTGCGCAGCGGGGCACTCACGCCTTTGACGGTGATGGTCACGCCCGCCAGCGCCAGTGGGCAGGCGAAGAGCAACAAGAGGACGCCCGAGGCCGGCCAGCGCGACCGAGCCCCGTGTGACGAATTGCACTGCGCCATTGCTGCGTGCGACGAAGAACCCGTGCAGATGAAACATGAATTGTAACGGGGTACGCCCCCGGCCGCTTACTAAGCTCCGTCCGGGCTGGGCCATTCTCCGGGACCCAAACGGTATTCGGTCTCACCGCTAGGGGCGCCGCCGGGGTCGAAGCGGCGCTCGGCCACGAAGCAGCCGCCCGCGGGCTCGATGGCGACCAGGGTGGAGCAGCGCGTACCGTAGCTCGGGTTCAGGACGAAGGGGGCCGACAGGGTCCGCTCCCATTCCGGCGCGACACCGGTGCTCGGCAGACCCTCTTTCTCAGAGGCTGGCGCGCGGTCCGCGAGCAGCGCGAAGAGCTCGCCGTTGTCCACGCTGCCGCCGCCGCGCAACCAGGCTTCGAAGCCGCGCCGTACCCGCAGCAACTTTGGCCACGGCGTGTCCAGCCGCTCGTTCGACAGGCCATGGATGCCGGGCGACAGAGCGCGCGCGAAGGGGGTGCCGCGGTTCGAGGCGTACCAGAGGGATTCGCCGTCGGCCAACAGCAGGTTCAAGCCGCCATACGCCGTGGCCTCGGGCGCCAGCGCCGCGAGGTAGTCGCCTGGACCTGTCGCCCCGCCGAGAAACCGCGGAATCAGGCCCCCCCGCGAGGGCGCTTCCGGCGGCGCTCGCACCAGATCGCGGAAATTGGTGACGATGCCGAAGCGGCGGCGGCGGTCGATTCCCAGCCATGTGCCGCCTGCCCGCAAATCCCTGCCGGCGAGGATCTCAGCGGCAGACGGCCAGCGGCCGAGCGGCGCGCTGGGCCGGTCGTGGTACTCGTCGCGATTGGCGGCGACCACCAACCGGTAGCGCGGGTGCGCGTTCCATGCAAGGACGAGCAGGCACACGCTTACTTACCGTCCATCCAGGTAGCGATCAGGCGATAGGAGATCGAGTACGCGGTGGGCAGGAGAGCGGCACCGCCGGCGCGGATTTCATCGCGCGAGAACCAGCGGGCGTCCTGGAGCTCACCGGTACAGCGAACGGCACTGTCCGGACGCGCCCAGGCACGAAAGGCGATCATGATCGAGGCCGGGAACGGCCAGGGCTGGGAGGAATCGTAGCGGGCACCGGTGACCTGTACGCACGTCTCCTCCATGACCTCACGCGCGACCGCATCTTCCAGGCTCTCGCCCGGCTCCACGAAGCCGGCGATGGTGGAGTAGCGTCCAGGCGGCCACGTCGACTGCCGGCCGAGGAGCGCGCGCTCCCCGTCCGTGATCAGCACGATGATCGCAGGGTCTATCCTGGGGAAGAACTCCTGCGCGCAACCCTCCTTGGAGCAGCGCATGGAGTGCCCCGCGCGCCGTGGAAGCGTGACCGCGCCACACACGCTGCAGTACCGCTGGCGCGCGCGCCAGATCGAAAGGGCGCGCGCGTAGGCGAGGAGGCCCGCCTCTTCTCCCACCAGCAGGGGTGAGAGCGGACGCAGCTCCTCGAAGGAGGCATTCTGCGGTATTTGCGCAGGCGCCTGCTCCCCCAGCTCCACCAGGACACAGCGCCGCTCCCGGAACCATCCCAGGAGCACGAGTCGGCTCTCATCGGCGGCGGCAATGAGCGCACCGGCCCGCCCCTCTAGAAAGGCGATGCGCGGCTCCGGCTGGGTGTGGACCAGGTGCCGAGTGCCGCCGGCCAGAAGATAGAGCGTCTGCGGATCCTCGAGCGCCGCCCGCGCCCAATTGGCGTGGTCACGCTCCTCCGCGCGCCGGTCGACATAGGGGCCGGAAAAAAAATTCGGCTGCTCCGAGTCCATGAGCCGATTCTATCGCAAGCGGCGCGGCGTTCCGCTGCTGTCATCCTCTGGCTCGCGCAGCCGTTGAATCGATGGCACCGAAGGAGTCAGATATGTTGACGAGCCGAAGATCGCTGGCGCGCGCCATTGCCGCAGTGCTGCTTCTCACCTCGAGCGTGGCTGCCTTCGGGCAGCAGGAGATCGAGGCGCGCAAGGCCGCTTCCTTTGTCGACTCCATGGGCATCAACGTCCATTTCGAATACACGCAAACGCCATACGTCGCAAGCTATACGCGGGTACGCGGTGCTCTGCAGGCGCTCGGCATTCGAAACATACGCGATGAAATCAACGGCGTCCTGGTCGATGGCGCGTTCAAGGACCGCCTGCCGGATCCGGCTGACTCGGGCTTCAAACCGGGATCACTTGCACTCACCATCTCGACCCCAACGGGGGATGCCGTCCGGGAAAGGACCTGTACCCGGCCTCCGTTCCGATCACATTGGACTTCACCAATCCGCATACCTTCGTGGTGTACGCGCCGAACGCAGGCCTTGATCCGATCGTCACAGTCACGACGCCCGCGCGCTCGCTGAAAATCAAGGCCCGGCCCGGCGTGTTGATCGTCAAGATTGGTTCTTGAGCGGTGGGCCATCAGAAGCGTGTCAACCCGTCTTTAGACGGGGACGCGCCGGGCTGTGCGCGGCCGCACAGCACCATGTGCCGGCAGTTACGGCACGAGGCCTGACACCCACACCTTGCACAGCAATGCCTTCAGGCGCCTGAAGTCCTGTTGACCTAGTGTGGTCCGCCATTCAGCTTCTATCTCGGCCAGAATCTCGTGGGCCTTGGCCCAAGCGGCACGTCCGCGCGCAGTGAAGTGCACGAGTCGTGCCCGCTGGTCCTCCTTGACACCGCGACGGGAGACATAGCCGAGTCGCTCCAGGCTCTGAAGGAGCTGATTCATGGCTTGCTTGCTCATTCCGGCGCGCTCTGCAAGCTCGCTCGGCCGAGAGCCGTCAGGGCCGGGATATTGCAGCACCGCCATGTGTGGCAGGCGCAGATCCCGAAAGCCAGCGCGGTGCAGCCCTGCAATGATGCGGCGATGGATGGCTTGAGCCGGGACTCGCAGCAGAGCACCGATCAAAGGATCCTTTGGAAGATCGAGACTTGACATCGATAGTAAAGTCCATGTACCGTTTATTGGTACATTCAGTTTACTAAAAACGAGCGCGTCATGGCAAAGCAGACGGCAGTAAATCCATCTGAAGAGACCTTCAGGATCGGCCCGCTCGGTATTCGCTTTCTGCTGACGGGCAAGGATACGAACGGCAGCGTTTCGGTCTTCGAAGTTACCGTACCGGCCGGGCAGAAGCTCGCGGCCCCTGCTCACAAGAACGACGCCTATGAGGAGACCCTGTACGGGATCGCCGGTACGCTCGTCTGGACGATCGATGGCAACGCGGTCGCCGTCGGGCCCGGGCAAGCCGTATGCATCCCGCGCGGCGCCGTCCACAGGTTTGATAATCTCGGCGTCGAAGATGCGAAGCAGCTGTCGATCGTGACTCCGGCCATCATGGGACCGGGCTACTTCCGAGAAGCGAGCGCGGTCGTCAACGCCGCCTCCGGCGGGCCGCCGGACATGGCCAAGATGGTCGAGATCTTCCGGAAACACGGGATGACTATTGCCGCGCTGCCGCCGACGCGCTAGCTCCTCGTGGAAGAGAGCTACGCCCGAGAGATCGGGTGAGCATGGTACGAGAAAATTACGAACCAATCAGGAGCTGAACCAATGAAAGCCGTCGATTCGAGCTACGTTGTCATTGGAGCATTGTGGTTGGTGATCGGCATGATTCTCGGAATCGTAATGGGTGCCAGTCACAACTTTCAATTCATGCCGCTCCATGCCCATATCAACCTCGTCGGGTTCGCTTGCCATTCGATATTCGGACTGGCGTATCGGCAATGGCCCGCCATGAAAGCCTCGCGTCTTGCGTGGCTTCAGTTCTGGCTATTTGTATTAGCCACACCCATCACGCTGGTCGGCCTCTACTTCACATTGAGCGGAGGGCCGGAACTACCGACAATCATCGGCTCGCTTGGATTGCTGCTTGGAGCTATCTTATTTTTCGTCGTGATATGGCAGGCCCGTAACGCGAATTGACCCCTGACTGCCCGGGCCTCGATCCGATCGTCACCTGCCCAATCATGCTTTGTGGTGGGCTAGCAGCCCGTCGGACTGGCGATTCGTACTGAACGGACGGGGAGCCGTGGTGAGCGTGGACTCATGTCACTGACATACGATTTTTGCGGGTCGAGTGCTCGTGAAGCAGGATCAGCACACCTGGAGGGCGAACATCCGCTTGATGTTCCAGCTCATTGCCACCAGATTCCATTCGCCTTGGACGTTCTCCAGCCCTCGCAACAGGCATTGCCGGTATCCCATCACCGATTTGATGATGCCGAACACCGGCTCTGGGGTTTGCTTACGCAGCCCGTACAGCTTCCTCCCCCGGGGCGTCTTCAGCCGATACGCCATTTTCTGCAGCGCGGTGGCCGAGTCGGGCGGAGATTTCGGGGTTGCGGCAAAGCGCTGCTTCCAGCCCACATGATGAGGCGTGCGTCCCATCGAAATCAGTGGCTCGATCTTGACCGCCACGCACTGCTCGACGTTGCGCTCACTGAGATACCCACTGTCGGCCAGTATCCGCTTTGCGCGTCCGAGTTCTTTGGGCAACTCCTGCAGCTTCTGAACCATCGGCAGGAGCTGTCCCTTGTCGTTGACCGCCTGGGTTACCTCGGTGGCTACGATGAGCATGCTGCCCGTGGTGACCGCTGCTTGAGCGTTGTAACACTGGTCAAAGCCCCCACCGGCGACCTTCATGATGCGCGAGTCTTCATCCGTCAGGTTCACCTGGTCCTTCTCTTTGACTCCACCGGTGGGCGGTTCGGGCGGACGGCCCCGCGGCTTCTTGCCGGTACGCTTTTCATGCTCGGCGCGCGCGGCGAGTTTGCTTTGATGCTCGGCCTGCTCGCGCTGCAAGCGCTCCTGGGCCCGGGCCTGGATCTTCGCCTTCGCCTCAGCAATCGCCGCCAGGCGCAGCTCCCGACGCTCCAACTCCTCGGGGATCGACATCCCATCCGGTGTATTGACCCCATCGGCCCGCTCAGCCAGCCGCAGCAGCTGCTGCACTTCCTTCTTCAGCTGCTTCTCGATCTTCTTCGCGTGCCCGTACGAGAGCGCACTGTGACGGCTCGCGTTGGCGTGAACCTTCGTGCCATCCAAGGCCACCGTGCCGAGCTTGAGCATCCCCATCGTGCGCGCCAGCCTCAGAACCTCGACAAACAAAGCCTGAATCTGCGGCAAAAAGCGCTTGCGAAACGTGGCGATCGTGTCGTGATCGGGGTGTTCGTTGCCGGCGATGAAGCGAAATGCCACCGAGTCGTACGTCGCCCGCTCGATCGCCCGACTGGAAAAGGTCTTCGTCGCGTACCCGTAGACCATCAGCCCCAGCAGCACCGCCGGGTGATAGGACGCCGAGCCCGACCCGCGGTAGGCTTTCGCCAGTTCCGACAGATCCAGCCCGTCGATCACTTCCACGACGAAGCGCGCCAGGTGCCGCTGCGGCAGCCACTCATCCACCGACGGCGGCAGCAAGAATCCCGTGTCGCGGTTGATCGGCCGAAAGTTGCTCATCGATTCACCATCATGAGGGGACCGCTATGATTATCGCGTATTTCAACCGGCTAAGCCCGACGGGCTGCTAGCAGAAGCGTTTCAACCCCTCTTTGGACGGGGACGCGCCGGGCTGTGCGCGGCCGTACAGTGCTGGCAGCGCTTCTCCCGGATGGGAAAGCGCTCGACGACGATCATGCCGCCGCATTCGCAGCACCTACCGAGCCGAACCTGATCGCCCCGTGCCAGGCACTCCGCCAGGAAGACCGCGTACTCGAATGAGATCGAGGCGGTCGGGACCAGGGTGGCGTAGGACTCGAACGCGGCGCAGAGCGAATTGCCCCGGGGAATGTCCCGAAGCGCCGCCGCCGCGGCGGCGGAAGGCTCCGCCGGTACCAGCCCGTTGAGTGCGAAAAAGCTCGCCAGGACAGCGGTTTCCTGTTGGATCCTCAGTGAGCGCGTGAAGTAGGCCGCCTGGTGGGGCGATTTGCCGCGATGCCGGGGAACATAACAGGTGGCGCGGCCGAGATAGGACCGATAGAGCTTGCGGATGCGGTCGTCGCTGAGCCCCGTCCAGACGCGGATCGTCTGGGTGCGCGCCTCGTGTGTCAGGAAACGGAGCGCCAGCTCCAGGCGCTGCCGATCGCGGTCGTAGCGGTCTTCCGAGATGCGCATGGCCGGTTCCCCCGCCGTCTATGAATTGCCGGGATCGGATCCCGTGCCTATTGTTGGGAAATATTTGGCGATATGTGACTTCACGTACCCAAATATTTGCCGTCTCGCGGCGCCGCAATTCGATGTTAGTTTGTGTGCGGCTTCGGTGAGCCTGCTTAGCGCTGCTTTATACGCTTCTCTAGAATGAGCTTGCCTATGGCGCTCCATACGAGATGCTTCACGACTTCTTGTCTACTCTCTCCGAATTCCTCCATCCCCTTCAACCCGTCTAAGTACGCAACGAGCTTGCGGGTCGCCTGAATCTCTACGGTGACCTTCTTTTGTTCGTTTTTTGGCCTCGCCACGGCTAAGATCCTACGCCGGTTTTTATCTGGTTTAAACCGGGTAAAAACCTGTTATAGTTCTAGCAGGAACCATGCGGGTCTTGACGCTTGGTGTACTGTGGATCGGGATGGGGAGTGCGGCTACCGCCCCAATGCTTGTTTCAAGCTGTTATCAGTTCACTTACGTGCGCGGCAACGAACGAAAGTGCTGAATAACATGCTCAGTGCACCGAACCGGAAGCGGGTGTAGGCACAAACGTGCACTACCTTGAAACGCCCCGGAGTGGCCATGCTTGTCATGGTTCCTTTCCTCCTTACTGGGTAAGGCAGGGTAGAGCCCTGTCGCCCCGGCACACCCCGTGCGCGCCGCGCTCTTCAGCGCGCCTGCAAAGGTGGCTAGCCGGTAAGGAAAAAAGGAGCGGTAGCCGCAGCTCGGACTATACCGCCATTTAGTGCCGAGATGGAGCCCCGGCTACTATCCCTTGTGATTTTGGTACTTAATTAAGTTAAATCCCTTCGATGGTAGGGAGTGCTGGCCCGTTGGCCGACGGTATACAACCAGCACTCCCTCCACCCTGCGCAGATCACCTCCGGTCGACCAGATCTTGGTCGACCGGATGTATTTCAGGAAAAAGCTCCAGGCTTTCGCCAGCGGCTTGTTTGGGTGCTGATAGCTTCAAGGGCACCGATTTAGCTTTCGCCGGGAGCGTGCGCGACTTCATGAGGTTGAAGTTGTCTTTGAAATGGTCCTTGTCGACCGATAATGACATCACGGTAGTGGTCGACGTGACCTGACGATCTAAATGACATTCCCGGTATCCGTAAGAAGCCTGTGATGCTGATTGGCCCGATAGCCTGACTCCGTTACCGGATTGCGGACCTGAAGTTCTTCAAGGACGCCGTGCGGTAATTCTTCGTAAATGTACTTATTGATGAATTTACCGACGTATTGCGGCATGCGCCGATTCCCGACAACGTATTGCCAGCCGTGGATGCGATAGACCTGCTTGAAGAACTCGTCCGGAATCTCCGCGTCCAAGGCATCAAGTGCGGTGCTATATACGCGGCTAGTACCTTGGTTATCTCATCGCGAACGGCAATTTCCTGATAGCCGGTAGCGCGGTCGACCAGTGCAACTATGTGCTCTTGCGCCATGCTGCGGATTAGCACGTCGCAGGTCCGCACTAATGCTTCCTGGCTCGGCTGCAGGACTGGCTTGGCCTCTACGTTCTCCCCGCGCTTGCGCCGCTCCTGGGCATCCTTAAGAGCCTCTAGGTGGCGTCTCTGGCGAGTAGATATACCTCGCAGACCATCGGAAGTAGCCGGGCGTCATATCCATATGCCTTCTTGCCGCGCATTGTCCTGAAGACCACCGGCGTCGACGCTGTGCGCAGCTCATCGGAAATGAATCGCTGAAGATTATCCGCTGCCAAGAAGGGGGGTAAGCCACCGTGCAGAACTAAGCGTTGGCTTCCATGGCCGCCTTTTGCTTTGCCGGCACGTCCCAAGGTGGTCAGGAAGGTTTCTTGAGTCAGCACGCGCAACTTGGTATCCAGCACAGCGCAGGAAATCGTGCGGCCAGCGAACTCGATTTCGCCCTCTACGACTGCATGCGGAAGGCTGGTCGACCAGCGCGCCAAAGCGGCATCCTGCCCTATCTGCCTCAGTCTCTCAGACGTAAGTTGCTTAGCTCTGGCCGTACCGCCCTGAGATGCGATGGCGCTTCGGTCGACGACTTTACCTTCAGGATTTACCATATAAATCAGTTCTTTATGTAGTCTTTAATCTCAGGTCGACCGGGCGACTAGCAGGCATCGTACTATAGAATTAAGCAGGCATCAATAATTTATTGCTTGCACGCATGACGAAGCAGGCATACTATAGTACTAAGTTTAAGGTCGAGTACCGCCCATGGCTACCAGCTACTTGTCCGCTCCCCATTTCCACGACGAGCAAGCCGCGATCGACTTCGTAGAGGCGAGGGTATGGCAGCACGGCCGAGCGTGCCCCCACTGCGGCGTTATTGGCGAGTCTGGCAAGCTGAAGGGCAAGAGCACCCGCCTGGGCGTCTGGAAGTGCTACGCCTGCCGTAAGCCGTTTACCGTGAAGGTCGGGACCATCTTCGAGGACAGCCACCTTGCTCTGCATCTATGGTTGCAGGCGATCTATCTAGTGGCCGCCAGCAAAAAGGGGATCAGCGCAAACCAGCTCCATCGGACCCTAAGCGTCACCCTGAAGACTGCATGGTTCATGGGTCACCGCATCCGGCTGGCCATGCAGGAGCCACGCAATAGCCTCATGGGAGCCGACGGGGGCATTGTCGAGGCGGACGAGACCTATATCGGGCGCAAGCCTGGGACCAAGAAGCGTCGCGGGCCTGGGCACAAAGAAATGGTCTTTGCACTAGTGGAGCGCAATGGGAAAGCCCGCTCGGCCCATATCACCGGCAAGATGTTCGACGGAATCAAAGACGCGCTGCGGGATAACGTCCATCCGGACGCGCGGCTGAATACCGATGACGCGCGCATCTACCGGAATATCGCGAAGTCCTTCGCCGAGCACCTAGTGGTTAATCACTCGGCCAAGGAGTACGTCAATGGCGAATCGACCACCAATTCAATCGAAGGTTTCTTCAGCGTCTTCAAACGCGGCATGAATGGAATTTACCAGCACTGCGACAGCGCGCACCTGCACCGATATCTGTCTGAGTTCGATTTTCGCTATAACAATCGCGTCGCACTCAAGGTGGACGACCAGCAGCGGGCCGACCGTCTGTTAGACGGCGTCGTCGGCAAGCGCTTGACCTACCAAACGACTGCGGGAAGAAGCGAAGGGGTTTAAAGAGAAGCGGGCGCGGGAGAGTAAGAACCGGCCCGGGCCGCGTAGGCCGAAGCAGCCACGCCTGTTCTAGGGCTTTGCAAAAAAGGGCGCCGATTCGCCACGCGGTACCCTGTAAGACATGCGGGAGCTATAATCCATACAAACCACACCGGAATTATTGACAACTACCTTAAAATGTGGTTATCGGCGGCGAAAGGTGAGACAATCCCTTTAGCGCCGCAGGGAGATTTTGGAATGGCAGCAGCTCTTCCACCCGCTGGCGCGGAGTGTGTATGCACAAGCGTATGGTGTTTTCTTGCGCACGTATACGATAGCGGAGGAGTTGGAGTCCTTTGCTTTTTGTTCGTAGCGTTTATCTTCTACAAGCTTGTCTGGAAGGTCTGGAAAAAATCTATGGACAGACAGGAACGAGAACTTGAGCGTCTGGTTCAAGAACGCGACTACTTACAGTCGAGAGTATTCCCTGATCGTCAGTCCTCAGGCTCCTAGCGAGTCACCGAGAACAACATGATCTCGCCACTATTCTTCGCTGTATGCACTGCCCTCTTGATGGTCGGACTTTTCGTGGAAGTACTGATCTTCCGGGCGATGCATGATGATCCACCATCAACCTACATGCTCTATGCTGTTCGCGACAAACTCATTCGGCTGGTCGTAGATGGCAAAATTGAGCGCAAAGAACCGCATTTCGATGCGCTTTACCAAAATATCAATCTCATGCTGAAAGGTTGTCGGCGCCTTAGCGGCCCCAAAGGATGGGAGCGAGCACAAAAAGACGGTAAGCATCTTGCCAGGCATCCGCATGACCACGTCCAAAAGGTAGAAATGCCCCAGGAACCTGCGCCACAAGTTCTCAATGAAGTCTCCGAAGAATTTGAAGTTTCTCTAGAGCATTTGGTAGAAAACCATTTCGGCATTTTTCTCGTGTGGAACGAACGATGTCGAGAGCAAGAGCGCATACAAAAGGCGCGGGCGAGAGAAATTCTAGAGATGATGCAACAGAGGAAACACTTCCCGCCGAATCATTCGTGCGCCGCGTGACTAGAAAGAAAGACGATCAGAGCGTCCGCTTCATCGAAGCGGCGAAGGCTGCGGGCGCGGATGAGACCGGCAAAGAATTTGAGCGGGCCTTTAGGAAGATCGTAAAGCCGAAACGGGCGCCCAAAAAGAAGTAGCGCCGTCCGGCGCGGAGATGGGGTGCGCCGGACGGCTAGTCCCAGGTCCATTTAATCCCTACTGGGCTTACCCGCAAGCGTACACCGCAGCGCTGTCAGCCCGTACCCGTCTAAAGACGGCTTGCGCCCCTCCAATGTTAATGGCTTGCCGCAAAGTACAGGAGTAAGGTAGCGGCCGTCCGATAACAACAGCTACGGAGATTGGGATCATGGCTCGTCTGCAAGTTACCTGCATCAACAAGTCTGACCGCTATAACCCGCATGAACGTATCCAGAATATTGGTGGTCCGGGATACAAGTTCAGCGAGGCAGATGCCATTAGGTACATCGAGAGCGGATACCATACGTTCTTCGTGACGGTAGGCGTATACACGGTTGACGTGATAGTCGCTATTCACGAAGGGCGGAAGTACCTGAAGACGCGCAATGACGGGATTCGGCCAGACAATCTCCTGAATCTTCCTGAGTGTGGATGAGCGGCCTTACTAAGCCGCGCTGAATCGTCAGGTAGGGCGATGCTACGGTGCCCGGGTTAAGAGCCCAGGCCAGGGCCTGCTGCGCAGCGTAAAGCTGGTAGTAACGCTCATCCGTCTGCGGCTCCCGCAGCGCCGTTTCGATGTGCGCCAGCTCTGCCGCAATTTCGTTACCCTTGCAAGAATCCAAAAAAATGTTGTCATGAACTGACATTTTCAACTCCTAGTATTTGGGTACGTGAAGTCACATATCGCCAAATATTTCCCAAAATACAAGCAGGCCATTTTGGGTAAAAAAACCCAATTTCACCTGTTGCCTCCGGCGGCCGGGCAGGTACCATGCGGTGGGGATCGTGGGAGGGAGTTGCCATCATGTTGCGTAACGAAGCGATCGTGGCGTTGGAATCGCGCGCTCTCAGCCGGGTGTGCTGGCTGCGGCGGGATATGCTGGAAGGCCTGGCCGAGGTCAATCACACTTGTCTCGGGCTGTTTGCCGAGCAGGGCCTTGCCCTGGGGCCCCAGGCGCAACAGGCGCTGCGGCAGGTGGGGGAGCTGTGGCGGGCGCTCGATGAGCGCTCCCGCTGGCAGGCAGCCGCCTGTCCCTATCTGCTGGTCGATGCCTGCTTCGGCGAACCGCAGCGCTGGCAGTGGCTGAGCGGCCCGCGGGTCAACGATGCGGCGCGGGCCCCGTGCGCCTCATTCTTCACCGTGCCGCAGACCGCTGCGGTGGCGCGTACGGTGTTCGTTTATGCCTGGTCGATGGTCGTCAACCATTCGGACGGCGCGCCCACCGTTCTCGGGATTCACCCGTATTGCGCCAGTCTGCTCGGCACTTGCTCCGTGACCCAGGTTCACGAGCTCGCTGAGCGCGGCTGCGGGTGGCTGCGGCCGCGGTGGCTCAGGCGAGTGCGGCTCTGGCTGCAGATGCTGGTGGCAGCGGCGGAAGACGACGTGGCGACCCTGGAGCGCTCGCGCATGCAAGGGCTGCAGATGCTGGCCGCGGAAGCCTGGGACTGCGCCCATCACACTCGGCTTGCGCCGCGCGGCTGCTCTTCAGTGCAGTTGCAGTGAGTCGATCAGACTGCGCAGCGCATCCGGCGCGACCGGCTTGACCAGGTGGTGATCGATCCCCGCCCGCCGGGAGCGGCGGCGATCATCATCCTGACCGTAGCCGGTGATTGCGATGAGCACCGCGCCCTTGGCATGCGGCAGCTCACGCAGGCGCTCGGCTACCTCGTAGCCATCCATGCCCGGCAGCCCGATGTCGAGGAACACCGCCTCGGGTTGCCATTGCTCGGCCGTCTCGAGCGCGCTCGGACCGTCGTAGGCGAAGACCACCTCATGACCCCACATCTGGAGCAGCATCGACATGCTTTCCGCGGCGTCTCTGTTGTCATCGACGACCAGCAAGCGGCGCTTCGGTGTCGAATCCTCACTATCTTGGTGCGCGAGTGCCATGCCCTCTCTCCTTATCTCAATAGATGTCGATCTGACGTACCCCGCTCGAGTCGCGGGCGCCCCGAAACATCCCTTCGGTGCTGAAGTCCGTGACGATGCGGCCGTCGTGATCCACTGCGATGATGCCACCGCTGCCGCCCAGCTCACGTAGCCTCTGATGCAGCAATTCACGTACCGCCTCCCGGAGGGCGAGGCCCCGAAACTCCACGGCAGCACAGATGTGGTGCGCGGCAACCAAGCGAATGAAGTACTCGCCGTGACCGGTCGCAGAGACGGCACAAACTCCGTTCTTGGCGTAGGTCCCGGCCCCGATGATCGGGGAGTCGCCCACGCGACCCGGACGCTTGTTCGTCATGCCGCCGGTCGAGGTGGCGGCGGCGAGATCACCGGCCGCATCGAGCGCAACCGCTCCGACGGTGCCCTGGGAGGAGGGAAAGAGGTCCGAGACCGAGTGGCCCCTGCGCTCGCTTTCGAGCTGCGCCCACCGCTCCTCGGTCCGGAAGTAGCTGTTTGGCACCAGCGCCAGCCCTTCCTCGAGAGCGAATTCCTCCGCCCCCGCCCCGACCAGCAGCACGTGCCGGGACTTCTCCATCACGCGGCGGGCGAGCTCGATCGGATTTCTCACGTGCCGTACGGCCGCGACGGCGCCAGCCCGCTGTTGCCGCCCCTCCATGATGGCGGCATCGAGCTCCGCGGCTCCATCGCGGGTGAGCGCCGCGCCTCGTCCGGCGTTGAAGAGCGGGTCGTCTTCCAGCGTCCTGACGGCGGCGCTGACCGCATCGAGGCTCGAGCCGCCCTTCTCGAGCGTGGCATATCCTGCATCGAGAGCAGCCGCGAGGCCGTTGCGGTACTGCCGCTCGCGCTCGGCCGTCAGAGTGCTGCGCGGCACCGCGCCGGCGCCGCCGTGAATGGCAATAGAAAGCATGAGAGAGTCCGCTATGATTTGCGGGGATATTACCGGTAAAGGCTCTCATGTCGCAGGGGATCCGCAGCATTCTGGTCGCCAACCGTGGCGAGATCGCCATCCGGGTCATGCGCGCCGCGAGCGAGCTCGGCCTGCGTACCGTGGCCATCTACTCGCAGGAGGACCGGTTCTCGCTGCACCGCACCAAGGCGGATGAGAGCTATCTCGTGGGCCGCGGCAAGGGGCCTGTCGAGGCCTACCTCGACATCGACGACATTCTCCGCATCGCGCGCGAGGCCCGGGTCGATGCCGTTCACCCGGGCTACGGCTTCCTGTCCGAGAACCCGGAGTTCCCGCAGGCCTGTGCGGCCGCCGGCATCGTCTTCGTGGGCCCACGGCCCGAGACCATGCGCACCCTGGGCAACAAGGTGGCGGCACGCAATCTCGCGACCGCAGCCGGCGTGGCGGTCATGCCGGCGACCCCGCCGCTCCCGGCGGCCCTCGAGGACTGCCGCCCGCTCGCGCACGAGATCGGCTATCCGATGATGCTCAAGGCGAGCTGGGGAGGCGGCGGCCGCGGCATGCGCGTCGTCGAGAGCGATGCGCAGCTCGCGGAGATGCTGCCCGTAGCACGCCGCGAAGCGAAGGCGGCGTTCGGCAACGACGAGGTTTATCTCGAGAAGCTGGTGCGCCGCGCGCGCCACGTCGAGGTACAGATCCTGGGCGATGCGCATGGCGGCCTGGTGCATCTCTATGAGCGCGACTGCACCGTGCAGCGCCGCAACCAGAAAGTGGTGGAGCGCGCGCCGGCTGTATTCCTGAGCGATGCGCAGCGGGCGGAGCTGTGCGCCGCCGCGCTCGCCATCGGCCGTGCCGCGAATTACCTCAACGCCGGCACGGTGGAGTTTCTGCAGGACGCCGAGTCCGGCAAGTTCTATTTCATCGAGGTCAACCCGCGCATTCAGGTCGAGCATACGGTCACGGAGTGCGCGACCGGCATCGATATCGTGAAGGCGCAGATCCGCATCGCGGCGGGCGCGCGCCTCGGGACGGCGGCGAGCGGCGTGCCGCCGCAGGGGGAGATCCGGATCGGGGCGCATGCGCTGCAGTGCCGCGTGACCACGGAGGACCCGGAAAACAACTTCATCCCGGACTACGGCAAGATCACGGCCTACCGCAGCCCCGCCGGCTTCGGTATCCGCCTGGACGCGGGCACGGCCTATACCGGCGCGATCATCACCCGGTCATACGACTCGCTGTTGGTGAAGGTTACCGCCTGGGCGCCAACGCCCGAGGAGACCAACGCCCGCATGCATCGCGCGCTGTGGGAGTTCCGCATCCGCGGCGTCGTCACCAACCTGCGTTTCCTCGACCAGGTCATCACACACCCGCGGTTCGCGCGCGGCGAGTACACGACCCGCTTCATCGATGAGACGCCGGAGCTTTTCCGCTGGCCGCCGAAGCGCGACCGCGCCACCCGCATCCTGACCTACATCGCCGAAACCATCGTCAACGGCAATCCGGAGACCCGCGCCCGGCCGCGTCCGATAAGACTCGAGACGCCGAGGGTGCCGCAGGTGGCTATGGCGGACCCGCCGCCCGGCACGCGTCAGAAGTTCGAGGAGCTCGGACCCGAGCGCTTCGCGCAATGGATGCTGGCGCAGGAGCGGGTGCTGCTCACTGACACGACCTTGCGCGACGCCCATCAGTCGCTGCTCGCGACGCGCATGCGCACCATCGACATGAGCGCGATCGCCCCCTACTACGCGAGCCTGCTGCCGCAGCTCTTCTCGCTGGAGTGCTGGGGCGGTGCCACCTTCGATGTGGCGATGAGATTTCTCAAGGAAGACCCCTGGGAGCGCCTGACGATACTGCGCCAGAGGGTGCCGAATCTGCTGCTGCAGATGCTGCTGCGGTCGGCGAATGCCGTCGGTTATGCCAACTATCCCGACAACGTGGTGCGGTTTTTCATCGCGCGCGCGGCGGAGCGCGGCATCGACGTGTTCCGCATCTTCGACTCGCTCAACTGGGTCGAGAACATGCGCATGCCGATCGAGGCCGTGCTGAAGTCGGGGAAGCTCTGCGAGGCCGCGATCTGCTACACCGGTAATCTGAGCGACCCCCAGGAGAAGAAGTACACGCTGGACTACTACCTGCGGCTTGCGCGCGAGCTCAAGGCCGCCGGCACGCACGTGCTGGGCATCAAGGACATGGCCGGGTTATGCCGTCCGCGCGCCGCCTACACGCTGGTCAAGGCGCTCAAGGAGGAAGTAGGGCTGCCGGTGCACTTCCACACTCACGACACGAGCGGCATTGCTGCAGCCAGCGTGCTTGCCGCGGTCGACGCTGGTGCAGATGCTGTCGACGGAGCAATCGATGCGATGAGCGGGCTGACGTCCCAGCCCAACCTCGGCTCCATCGTGGAGGCGCTCCGTCACGGGCCGCATGACTCCGGCGTCGATCCGGCGAAACTGCGTTTGCTGTCCTCCTATTGGGAGCAGGTGCGCAGGCTCTATTGCGCGTTTGAAAGCGACATCCGCTCCGGTGCGTCGGAGGTCTACGTGCACGGCATGCCCGGAGGGCAATACACCAACCTGCGCGAGCAGGCCCGCTCGCTCGGCATCGACAACGCCCACTGGTCGGATGTTGCGCAAGCGTACGCGGACGTCAACGAGATGTTTGGCGACATCGTCAAAGTGACTCCGACATCGAAAGTGGTCGGCGACCTCGCACTCCTCATGGTGACGAGCGGCCTGACGCCGAAGCAGATCCTCGACCCGCAGGTGGACGTGCCGTTCCCGGAGTCCGTGGTCCAGCTCTTCCGCGGCGACCTCGGCCAGCCTCACGGTGGCTTTCCGGAGGCGCTGCAACGCAAGGTACTGAAGGGCGCTGCGCCCCTCAAGGGGCGTCCTGGAGCCGGGATGCCGGCCACCGATCTTGCCGCCGAGCGCGCCAAGATCCAACAGAAGGTCGCGCGTCCGGTGACGGACGATGATCTTGCTTCATACCTGATGTACCCGCGGGTATGGCTCGACTATGCCGCCGAGCGCGCACAGTACGGCGATGTCGGCATTCTGCCGAGCACGGTGTTCTTTTACGGCATGGAGCCGGGGCAGGAGGTCAGTGTCGAGTTGGAGCGCGGCAAGACGCTCATCGTGCGCTATGTCGCCGCAAGCGAGACTCACGAGGATGGCACGCGCACCGTGTTCTTCGAGCTCAACGGCCAGCCGCGCTCCGTGCGCGTGCCCGACCGCAGCCAGGTCGCCAAGCGCCCGCCGCAGCGCAAGGCCGAGCCGGGGAACTCCAGGCAGGTCGGCGCGCCGATGCCCGGCACCATCGCGACCGTAGCGGTCGTTGCAGGCCGGAAGGTGACGCGCGGCGATCTGTTGGCGACGCTCGAGGCGATGAAGATGGAGACCGCGGTGCGCGCGGAAACTGACGGTGAGGTGGCGGAGGTGCTGGTCAGCCCGGGGCAGCAGGTCGACGCGAAGGATTTGCTGGTGGTGTTGAGCTGAGGCGCTCGACCACCTGACGATCGGTGCTTTGGATGAAGTCCCAGTGCGAGGGCATCGCCTCGACGCTGTCCTTCACCGCCGCGCGCAGCTCCTCGAGCCGGGTCTGGATCTTGAGTGAATCGAGCCCGTCGACCAAAGGATCGTAGCGGCGCGGAATGAGGTTCTGACCGACCATGACGGACAGCCAGCTGAGCACTGGAAAGAGCTCGGTTTCCTCGCGGAGGATCCTGCCGTGGCTGCGAAAGAGCTCGATCTTCTCGCGCAGGGTCTCGGTCAGCGGGATGTCGCGGCAGTGCTGCCAGAACGGGCCGTTGCGCTCGGTCTGGCTGTAATGCATCAGCAGAAAGTCGCGCACGTGGGCGAACTCCGCCTGCAGCGTCCTGTTGTATCGGTCGATGTCGGCGCTCGCAAAGTCACGGTCCGGGAAGAACTTGAGCAGCATGGCAATGCCGCGCTGGATGAGGTGGATCGAGGTGGCCTCCAGCGGCTCGAGGAACCCGGCCGCGAGGCCCAGCGCCACCACGTTCCTGTTCCAGGCGGCTTTGCGCCGTCCGGGCCGGAAGCGCAGCGCCACCGGCTCGCTCAGGGCGCGACCGGAAAGATTGCGTAGCAGCAGCGCTCTCGCGGCATCGTCGCCGCTGAACTCGCCGCTGTAGATGTAGCCGTTGCCGTCGCGATGTTGCAGGGGAATCTGCCACTGCCAGCCCGCATCGCGGGCGGTCACGAGCGTGTAGGGATTCGGCCTTGCGGCGCGCTCGCTGTGCACGATCATGGCCCGATCGCAAGGCAGCCATTCGTTCCAGTCCTGATAGCCCGTGCGCAGTGCTCCCTCGATGAGCAAGCCCTGAAACCCGCTGCAGTCGATGAAGAGATCCGCACTGATGCTTTCGCCGCTCTCGAGGGTCACCGACTCGACGAATCCATCGGAGCCGCGCACCGACACGTGGCGTATGTGACCTTCGGTGCGCTGCGTGCCGCGCGCCTCGGCGTAGCCGCGCAGATAGCGCGCGAAGCGCCCCGCATCGAAGTGCAGGGCGTAAGTGATCTTGTTGAGGGGTGTATTGGGAGCGTGCTGGGGCCGCGCAAATCGACCGCGCAGCGCGGCCATCGTCTGAATCGAGTATTCCTCCAGCCGCTCGGCGTTGCCCTGCAGAAGCATCTTCAACCAATAGGCCTGAAACGGGATGTTGCCGATACCGGGGCCGACAGGGCCGAAGGGGTGGAAATAGAAGTGACCGGCCCTGGTCCAATCGCGATAGCCGATGCCCAGCTTGTAGGTCGCCTTGATCTCCCGGACCAGCTCACTCTCGTCGATGCCGAGCTGACGAATGAAATCCATGATCGGCGGAATGGTGGCCTCGCCCACACCGATGGGCTCGACCCGAGGCGACTCGATCAACCGAAGCTCTATGCCCATGCCGGCCAACGACTTCGACAGCGCCGCTGCCGCCATCCAGCCGGCCGTGCCGCCCCCGACGATCGCGACGCTTCGGATTCGCCTGTCGTTCATGTACTTGCCCCGAGCACCACAATATTGTAATACTAATGGCGCCGCACGCGCTCGAGGGCCGTGCGGAATCCCACTTTGAGAAGTTATCGATGCGCCTGAGCGCAGAGCGTCGCGAGCGTGTGTTTGCGAGCGCGTAAGGGGCCCGCACGCATGCCTGCAATGACTCGGTCAGACCTATGAACGAGCTCTTCATGTTCGCCGACAGGCGCAGCACCCCCGCCTTCTGGCTGGGCAGCCTGTTCGTGGTGATCGGCGTACTGCTGCACCTGCCGATGTTTGTCATGGCGCGGCCCATGCATTACCAGCTGGCGGGGATGCCCATGGGGGCGGGCATGCTCTGGGGGATGGCCTGCATCATCGGCGGGGCGGCGGCGGCGGCCTACGGGCTGCAGCCCAAGGAGGCAAGCACGAGCCCGATGATGGCACATGAGCGCATCGTGGCGCCGGAGGACGCGCCGCTCACCCTCTGGCACTGGGGGGCCGGCGCGGCACTCGCGATGGCGCTGGTCATCGACATCATGAAGCCGGCCAGCCTGGGCTTCGTCGTCCCCGGCATGAAAGTGGAATACGGGATCAGCTCCGCCAAAGCCGCGTTGCTGCCGTTCGTGGCCCTCTGCGGCACGGCGGTGGGCTCGTTCGTCTGGGGCGCTCTGGCCGATCTCTACGGGCGGCGCGCGACCCTCCTGGTCTCCGCCGTGATGTTCATCGGCACTTCCATCTGCGGCGCCATGCCTTCCTTCAACTGGAACCTGCTCATGTGCTTTCTCATGGGCGTCTCAGCAGGCGGCATGCTGCCCGTGGCCTACGCGCTGTTGGCGGAGATCATGCCGACGCGCCACAGGGGTTGGAGTCTCGTGGTGGTAGGCGGGATCGGCGCGTTGGGTGGCTATCTTGCGGCCTCGGGCCTGTCGGCGCTGCTGCAGCCGGTGTTCGGCTGGCGCATCATGTGGTTCCTCAACCTTCCCTCGGGGCTGATCCTCATCGCCCTGAGCCCCCTCATTCCGGAGTCGGCGCGGTTTCTCGTACATATCGGCCGCCCGGAGGAAGCGCGCGCCACACTTGCGCGCTTCGGCTCCGTCGTCGTAAGTGACACGCCCGACTGGGACGAGGAGGCCAAGCTCGACCACTCCCACCTGCCGCCGACCGACAGACGTTATCTCGGCGCCACCGCCGCGCTCACCATCGCGGCGCTGTCCTGGGGCTTCGTCAACTTCGGGCTGCTGCTGTGGATTCCCAGCGAGCTGATCGGCGAGGGCCATAACATGGAGGTGGCCGCCGCGATCCTCGCCCGCTCGTCGCTCATCGCAGTGCCCGTCGTCGCGGTTGCCGCGGTACTCTACTCCCGCTGGAGCACCAAGGGCTCGCTGCTCGTCATGATGGCAGTCACCGCGCTCGGCCTCCTTGCTCTGTTGTTGCGACAGATGGGCGTGCCCGCCGCCTCCAACCCCGTCGTCGCGCTCACTCTGCTCATCGTGGGCTCCACGGGAGTCATTTCAATCCTGCTTCCTTATACAGCCGAGAGTTATCCGCTGCGGATTCGCGGCCGGGCCACGGGCTGGGTGGCGGGTTGCAGCAAGGTCGGCGGCCTCTTCTGCCAAGGGTTGAGCGTGCTGGCGCTGGTGCCCGCGATCGGCGCGGCGGCGCTCGAAATCGCGATCCCCGTACTGCTTGGCCTGGCGCTCATCGCCCTCTACGGTCACGAGACGCGTGGCCGCGATCTGCGCGTGCTCGAGGTGGGCCGCTGAGCCCCTCACGCGCCCAGAAACATCCGATACGCCGGATTCTCGGTCTCCTCCGCGTACGCATAGTGCAGCTCGTTGAGATGCTGCAGGAAGTCCGTGCGTTCCGCGGCAGGCACCTGGATGCCGGCGAGCACGCGGCCGTAGTCGGAGCCGTGGTTGCGATAGTGGAACAGGCTGATGTTCCAACGGCCGCCCACCGCCTGGAGGAACTTGAGCAGCGCCCCCGGTCGCTCCGGGAACTCGAAGCGGTAGAGCAGCTCGTCGCGGATACCGCGCGCGCGGCCGCCGACCATGTAGCGCACGTGGAGCTTCGCCATCTCGTTGTCGGTCATGTCGGTGACCGTGTAGCCGGCCGCGCGCAGCGCCGCCACGACCGCATCCTTCTCGGTGCGGCCCTGGGAGAGGCCGAAGCTGACGAAGATCTGCGCGGCCTGCTCGCTCTCGTAGCGGTAATTGAACTCCGTGACGTTGCGGTTGCCCAGCATCTCGCAGAAGCGCAGGAAGCTGCCCGGGCGCTCCGGAATCGTGACCGCGAGCAGCGCCTCGCGCTCGCCGCCCAGGTCGGCGCGCTCCGCTACGTGGCGCAGGCGGTCGAAGTTGATGTTGGCGCCGCTGTTGATCGCGACGACACGCTTGTCCCGCCAACCCTCGCGGGCGACATATTTCTTGAGTCCCGCCACGGCCAGCGCGCCGGCAGGCTCCACGATGGAACGGGTATCCTCGAACACGTCCTGGATGGCGGCGCAGATCTCGTCCGTGTCGAGCAGCAGGATCTCATCTACATGGCCGCGGCACAGCGAGAACGTTTCTTCTCCCACCCGCTTGACCGCGACCCCGTCGGCGAAGATTCCAACCCTATCGAGGGTGATCCGCCGGCCCGCCTTCAGCGACTCGTACATGCCGGCCGCATCCTCGGGCTCGACCCCGATGACGCGGATGTTGGGATAGAGGTACTTGACGTACACCGCGATGCCGGCGATGAGCCCGCCGCCCCCTACGGGCACGAAGATCGCATCGAGGTGACCGCCGGTCTGCCGCAGCAGCTCCACGGCGATGGTGCCCTGGCCCGCGATGACATCCGGATCGTCGAACGGATGGACGAACACGAGATTGCGCTCCCGCGCCAGCTCGAGCGCCCGCTCGAGCGCCGTGTCGTAGTCGTCCCCGTGCAGCATGACCTCGCCGCCGAGGTCGATGACCGCCTGCACTTTGATCTGCGGTGTCGTGCGCGGCATCACGATGGCGGCCGGAATGCCGCGCCGCCGAGCGGCTAGTGCAACTCCCTGCGCATGATTGCCCGCCGAAGCGCAAACGACGCCGCGCTTGGCCGCCCCGTCCGACAGATGCGCGATGCGGTTATAGGCGCCGCGCAGCTTGAAGGAGAACACCGGCTGCAGATCCTCGCGCTTGAGGAGCACGTGGTTCCCGAGCCGACGCGACAGCCGCGGCGCCTCCTCCAGAGGCGACTCGATCGCGACGTCATAAACGCGCGCCTTGAGAATCCGCTCGATGTAGGGGCTGGCCATGCCGCCAGCTTAGCGAATTCCCGCAAACAGCGGGACTCGTCAATGATCGGAACGGCCTGGAGGAGGTTTTTCCGCTAGCGGTGGCCGCATGCTGCCCGCCGTCTGCCGCGCATTTGACAGCGCGGCCTCCGTCTCCGAGGGCGGCGACTCCGGCAGCTCCACGACGCGGAACGGCGGCCTGTCCGGATACTTCTGCAGCAGGAGCGGCATGGCCACGTTGTACACGGGCGTGCCCGTGCTCGTTCGTCCTTCAGGTGTGCCGTGATGCGCGTGCCCGTGAAAGACGACATCGACCGGGTGCCTGTTGAGCGGCTCCTCGAGGCGGCTGGTGCCGAGGTAGGAGAAGATGTCGGGCGGCTCCCCTTCGACCGTGGCGCGCACCGGCGAGTAGTGCAGCAGCGCGATCCGCCGCTGCGTACGCAGCCGCGCCAGCGCGCGCTCGAGCTTCAGCGCCTCGTCGATCGCTTCCTGCACGAAGCGCTTGGTCGCCCACGCTGCTCTCGCGCGAGCAATTCGACGCGCCAATTAACGCAGGAAGGATTCCACAGCCTGCGCGGCAACCTCCGGCGCCGTCTCGAAAAGCGACGCATCCCGATCCGGCAGCTCGACGAGCCTGGTCCGCGCGGGGACATCGCGCGCCTGTCCCTTGGTTGCCGCAACTTCCTCGCCGAGGCGCAGGACGAGAAGCGGGACGGCGAGCTGCGCCAATCGGGCGCGCACCTGATAGGTGCGCTCCGCGGCCGCGGCCGCCGCGGCCTGAGCACCGTTGCGCAGCCGTTCGGCCAGCGCGGCGGTCGCGACCTCGGGCGGCGCAACCGGCCCGCAATACGCTACAGCCCGGCGCCACTCCTCGAGTAAGTGGCTGCCGTCCACGGCGGGGGCCAGCGGCGGCGGCTCGGCAGCGCTCGCGGGCAGCGGAGGCGAGACGAGTACCAGACGCCGCACTTGGGCCGGTCGCGTCGCGGCCAGCTCAGCGGCGACGGTGGCGCCGAAACCGTAGCCGAGCAGATCGACCTGGCGCAGGCGCATGGTATCGAGAAAATCGCCGATCGCCGCGGCATGCTCCGCGACACCTGCGCGCGGAGGTGGCGGATCTGAATCCCCGAAACCGGGCAGATCAGGGGCAAAAACCGAGCGTCCGGCCCCCGCAATTCTCAGAAAGCGTCTGAAAATTCGCCCAGAGTGGGGAATTGGGTGCAGACAGAGGAGGGGCGTGCCCTCCTCGAAGCCGCCGCCGGCGGGAATGGCGTTGTGGACGTGCAGCTGGCCGTAGCGGCACTCGAAATAGCCGCGACGGAGCCGCGGTTGCGTTGTCGCCGCGGGGAGAGAGTGTGAGGCTTTAGGCATGGTGTAGTCGTGATTGTGCCGTAGCGGCCGTTCGGGTTTAAGCTATTCGCATCATGCAAACCCTAGCGAAGTCCCTGGCTATTGTGGTCACCGTGCTCGCGCTCGCGGGCTGCGGTCTCGCCGAAGTCGGCGTCACGGCGGCGGCCGGCGGTGCTTCCGCTGCGCAGGATGCAAAGCAGGCGAAGGACACCGAGGCGAAGCTGCAGCAGCAGATCAATGCCGCCTACCAGCAGGACGCGGCAAAGCGCAATGCGGCGGAGGCCCAAGCTCAGTAGCGAGGCGGAGCCATGCGTAATCTCGAAGTCAGGATCAGGCGGCCACCGGCGACAGCCGAGGACTTCGAGGTAGTGCCGGGAGAAATGCCTCGCCTCACCCACGGCGGCATACTCTGCCGTACGCGCTGGCTGGTGGTCGATCCGTTGACATACTCGCCGTCCAGTACCGCGGCGCGCTCAGGCACCGCTCCGCGCCCCGGTGACGTCGTGCCCGCGTTGGGTGTTTGCGAAGTGCTGGAGTCCCGGCACGATGTCTTCGCGGTCGGGCAAAATGTCGTAATCCAATGCGGCATGCGGGAGCTCTGCGTCTCCGATGGCCACCATGCTTCCGCGCTGCATCCAGGTCAATCGCCTGCGTCGACGGCGCTCGGGCTGCTTGGCCCCTCGGGCATGGCAGCCTACTTCGGGCTGCTCGATCTTGCGCGGCTGCGCGCCGGTGAGACGGTATTGGTCTCCGCGGTGGCGAACGTGGCCGGCGCGATGGCCGGCCAGGTGGCAAGCATCAAGGGCGCTCGAGTGATCGGCGTTGGCAGCTCGCGCGACAAGTGCGAGTGGGCGACCCGGCGCGCGCGTTTTTCCGCGTGCGTCAACCCTCATGCGGAGAATCTGGGCGCCCGCCTGCGCCAGCTGGCGCCGCACGGCTTCGATGTCTACTTCGACAACTCCGGGGGTGAGCTGCTCGAGGCGGTGATCTCAGGCCATCACGTCGCTCCTGGCGGACGGGTCGTTCTCAACGGCGTCCGTGAGGGCGTACCTGCTGAATTGCTGCAACGGGCGGGCTACGCATCGGGGGAGATCACTCTGCTGCGATTGCATGCGGCTCATTACGAGCACCGCCGCAGCGAGTTCCTGAAGGATGCGATCGCCTGGCACGGCGCGCACCGGCTGGTGTACCGCGAAGACGTGACGGAAGGGCTGGAGAACGCGCCCGCGCACCTGGTCAAAGCCATGCGCGGCGAGAACTTCGGCCATCCGCTAATAAAGATCGTGACCCGAGGCCCGCCGCGGATGCGGCGGGCCCGGAGTGAGACGGCGTTATTTCTTGCGGGCCGGGCGCTTTGCCGATTTCTTCTTGCCTGCGGCTTTGCGCTTGGCGGGACGCTTTGCGGCCTTTTTGGCGGGC
The DNA here is from genome assembly GCA_963833085.1 of uncultured Pseudomonadota bacterium. GTDB lineage: Bacteria > Pseudomonadota > Gammaproteobacteria > Steroidobacterales > Steroidobacteraceae > 13-2-20CM-66-19. The sequence continues at coordinate 17,215 of CAWHWV010000032.1, read as the reverse complement.
GATTTCTTCTTCTTCGCCGCGGCGCGTTTCGCGGGCGCGGGCCGCTTCTTCGCCTTGGCGGCCGCCTTCTTCTTGGCGGGGCGGGCCGCTGGCTTCGGTGCCTTGGCGGCGGCCGCTTTCGCCGGAGCTTTCGGGGCGGCGGCCGGCTTCTCGGCCGGCGCGCTTGCCGCGGCGGCATGCTTGGCCGGCTCGTGGACCGCGAATGCGCCGCCCTGCGGATCCAGGATCTGCGCGATGCGGCTGCCTCCGGGAACCTCCATCGGCCCCTGAGTCACGCGTCCGCCGGCCGCTTTGGCCGCGGCTGCGGCCTTGTCGACGCTCGCGACCCGGATATAGGTCAGCCAGTGCGGCGGCTTGGACGCATCCATCAGCTTGTAGGCGCCGCCGACCTGCGTGCCGCCGTGCTCGATGAGCTGGTACGTCCCCGCAGGGCCCATGTCATGGGCGGGTCCGCGGCTCCAGCCGAACAGCTCCGAGTAGAACCTGAGCGCAGCGTGCTGATCGCTCGTGGCGAGCTCGTGCCAGGAGAAGTCGGTCGAGGAGGCGGCACCGTCGGCGGGCGGGGCGCCCGGCTTGAACACCGCGAACGCGGCGCCTTGCGGGTCCGCGAGCACGGCAAAGCGGCCCACGCTGGGGATGTCCGCGGGGGCCTTCAGCACCTTGCCGCCCAGGCGCTCGGCGGCCGCCGCCGTGGCATCGACATCGGGCGTGCCGATGTATACCAGCCAGCTCGGCGGGGCGCCGGACTGGCGGGCGGACTCCGGCTGCGCCATGAGTCCGCCGGTCTGTGTCTTGCCGGCTACCCAAAGCGTGTAATCGGGCATGCCGGAGGGCTGGGTCTTCCACGGAAGAACCTTGGAGTAGAAGGTGCCTGCGGCCTGCGGGTCGGTCGTCATCAGCTCGTGCCAGACGAATCGCCCCCGAATCTCAGCGTTGCTCATGTGAGGTTGCCTCTTCTTGACGAGCGGAGTTGTTTCCAACTCCCTACATTCTGCACTGATGCGCGTTGCAGTTCCATGTCTGCATGCAGCCACAGTTTCGTGATGAGCCTGCTACTGGTCGCAAACTAAATCAGTCCGACGAAATCCCCTTCGAAGGCCGCCATCCGCTGGGAGTCGTAGACCAGATGTGCCGCGAGCGTCAAGCGCGCGCGGCCGCGGCGCACCAGGGTGACCCGGAACCGCTCCCACGCCAGCTCGTCCGTGAAGCGGCAGACGGCATCGAAGTCCCCGGGGATGGGCTGCTCGTACTCCATGCTGCTGCGCTGGATGACCAGCCGCGCCTGCAGACCCGCGCGCGCGAGTCGAAGGTGCAGCAGCGCCCAGGCGGAAAGGGTGGCCAGCGCAGCGGCGCTGCCGCCGAAGGCGGTCTCATTGTGATTGACGTTCGGCGCCAGGGGGACCGCGAGCTGCACGTGCTCCGGGGTCGCCATCCTCACCCGCACACCCATCGCGACAGAAAGCGGTATCTGCTGGTGCAGATAGCGCTCGAGGAGCATCTCCGCATCCCACGACATGGCGCTCACATGACCCTCGTACGCTGTGCCGACCAGGCCGGCGGCGGACGCGCCGTCTCTCCCGGTCCTACCAGGCTCCCGTATTCGGCATGGACGTCCACGGCTCAGCGGGGGCAAGCGGCGCGCCACGCTGCAGCAGCTCGATCGAGATCTGATCGGGCGAGCGCACAAACGCCATGCGGCCGTCCCGCGGCGGCCGGTTGATCGTGACGCCCCGCTCTCTCAGGCGCTGGCAGGTGGCGTAGATATCGTCCACCTCGTAGGCGAGATGGCCGAAATTGCGGCCGCCGGCGTAGGCCTCCGGGTCCCAATTGAAGGTCAGCTCGACCTGCGCCGACTCATCGCCGGGCGCGGCCAGGAACACCAGGGTGTAACGGCCCTGCGGGTAGTCTTTGCGCCGCAGCTCCACCAGCCCGAGCGCATCGCGATAGAAGCGCAGCGAGGCGTCGAGATCCGTCACCCTGACCATGGTGTGCAGGTACTTCACGGTGCCCTCCTCAGAACATCTCCGAGGGACCCGGCGGCTTGATGTCCACCTTGTAACGCGAGGCGATGAACTCGCCGGTGATCATCTCCTCGTAGCCTTGGCCCGGGCCCACCATCGGATAGACGCCGGCGTCCGGGTCGATCATGACCTCGAGGAACGCCGGCCCCTCGAAGCGAATGAACTGCTCCACTACCCGCGGCACGTCGTCCTTGCGATCGAGCCGCACGGCATAGTGAAAGCCGTCGGCCTGGGCGGTGCGGATGAAGTCCTTCTTGTGCAGTGATTTGTCGCTCGCCGACAGGCGGCCCTTGAAGAAGAGCTTCTGCCACTGCTTGACCATGCCGTCGCCGAAGTTGTTGAGCACGACGATTTTGATGGGCAGGTCGTAGGTGGTCACCGTCTCGAGCTCGCCGATGTTCATGCGGATGCTGGAGTCGCCGTCGATGTCCACGACCAGGCGCCGTGGATGTGCGAGCTGCGCGCCGATCGCCGCGGGCAGCCCGAAGCCCATCGTCCCCATGCTGCCCGAGGACAGCCAGAGCCGCGGGCGGCGGAAATCGCAGTACTGCGCCGCCCACATCTGGTGCTGGCCGACGCCGGTGGTGATGATCGCCTCGCCGCGGGTGTGCCTGTTGATCTCCTCGATCACGTAGTACGGCTGAATGAGCGGGCTTTCGCGGTCATAGCCCATGGCGTGCACACGCTTCAGCTCCGCCAGCGCCCGGTGCCACTCACCATAGTCGCGTTTGAACCCGGCGTGGCGGCCGTGCTCGGTCAGCGCGCTCAGCGCCTCGCCGAGGAGGCCCACGTGGCTCCACTGCACGTGCTTGACCTTGTTGATTTCCGCGCGGTCGATGTCGAGGTGCGCGATCCGCTTCGCGCCGCGCGCGAACTTCGCGGGCACGCCCGCCACTCTGTCGTCGAATCGCGCGCCTGCCGCGATCAGGAAGTCGCAGTCTTCGACGGCGTAGTTGGCGAAGGCGGCGCCGTGCATTCCGAGCATGCGCATCGCCAGCCGGTGTGTCGTGTCGATGGCGCCGATGCCCATCAGCGTGGTCACGACCGGAATCTCGAAGGCCGTCGCGAACTCGGTGAGCGCGCCGGCGGCGTCGGCATTGATCACACCGCCGCCCGCGTAGATGAGCGGTCGGCACGATTCGCCGAGCATCTCGAAGAACCGCTCGGCATCGCGGGGCTCGATGATCTGATCGGCCAGCTCCTTCATGCGGCGCCGATAGCCCGGCAGGGGCAGAGTGCCGGCACCCTGGAAGACCCCTTCCCAGTTCTGCACGTCCTTCGGAATATCGATGACCACGGGACCGGGTCGGCCGGTGCGCGCCAGCTCGAAAGCCGAGCGCACCGTCGCCTCGAGCCGCGACGGATCGGTGACCAGGAACACGTGCTTCGCAACGGAGCCCATGAGGGCCGCGACCGGTGCTTCCTGGAAGGCATCCGTACCGATCGAAGCGCGCGCGACCTGACCACAGATCACCACGATCGGCACCGAGTCCGCCATGCAATCGCGAATGGGAGTGACGGTATTGGTTGCGCCCGGACCGGAGGTCACGAGACAGACGCCCACGCGGCCGGTGGCGCGCGCGAACCCCGCCGCCATGAAGCCCGCCCCCTGCTCGTTCGCGGGCACGATCAGCGGAATCTGTGCCCCGCCCCGCTGCGCCTGCTCCTCGTTGTAGAGAAACACGGCGTCGTACGTCGGCAGAATGGCGCCGCCGCTGTAGCCGAAGATGGCTTCGACGCCCTCATCGGCCAGCACCTGTACGATCATCCGCGCCCCGGACATGGTCTGGCCGGCAAGCGGATTCCCGACAGGGCGGGGCTGGATGACGGTGTCGCTCATGCGGAGATCTCGGAATCGCCTGGATCGCGCGGACGGCGCTCTCCGGAGACTAGCAGGTCGATCTGCGGCACGAAAGCGGCCCCAATGGCCGCCTCGCGCCCGATCCTTTATTCTGCCCTCTGTCACGGCCCATCCGAGCGAGCATGCGTCATATTATCGCGATTCTGCTGCAGAACGAGGCCGGTGCCCTGAGCAGGGTTGCCGGGCTGTTCTCCACCCGCGGCTACAACATCGAGTCGCTCTCCGTCGCGCCGACGGACGATCCGACCGTCTCGCGGCTCACTCTGGTCACCACCGGCTCGGATGCCGTCATCCAACAGATCGTCAATCAGCTCAACAAGCTCGTGGACGTGGTCAGCATCGAGGACATGACGACCGGCGAGCATCTCGAGCGAGAGCTCATCCTGCTGAAATTGCGGGTGCGGCCGGCAGATACCGATGCCGTGCGGGGCTACGTCGTGCGCACGGGCGGCCGTGTACTCGATCCGGCGCCGGACGGATTCATCGTGGAGCTCACGGCGAGCGAGGCGGAAATCGACAGCTTCACGGCCGATCTCGCCCGCGGCGCGGAGCTTCTCGAGGTCGTGCGCAGCGGCGCTCTCGGGATCGGGCGCAACGCGCGGCCGCTGCGCGTGGTGCGCTGACCGGGCCGCTCAAGGACAGGCGTGTCACGCAGCAGCGATACGGGTCCGGGTCCGGGCGCGGAGCCAGGCGCCGCCTCTGCGCCGCGCGCGCGAATCCTCATCGTGGATGACCTGCCCGAGAAGCGCCTGGCCTACGGGGCGATTCTCGAGGGGCTGGACGCCGAAGTGATCATGGCCGGCTCCGGAGAGGAGGCGCTGAAGCGCGTGCTCGAGGGCGAGTTCGCGGTCATCCTGCTGGATGTCAACATGCCGGGGATGGACGGACTCGAGACCGCCGAGCTTCTGCGCCAACACCGCAACGCACGGCATACGCCCATCATGCTGGTGACTGCGTATGCCGACGACGTACAGAGCGCGCGCGGCTACGAGCTCGGCGTCGTCGACTACATTCAGGTGCCCGTCGTCGTGCCGGTGATGCGCGCCAAGGTAGGCGTATTCCTGGATCTCTTCCTGACACGGGCGGCGCTCGCCCGCGCCAACGAGGATCTGGAGTCACGGGTCGCGGAGCGCACCGCGGAACTGCTGCTGAGCAACGAGCGGCTGCGGGCCGAGATCGAGGAGCGCCTGCGCGCGGAGAACGAGCGCGAGGAGCTGCTCGCGCGCGAGAGGCTGCTCCGTGGGCACGCCGAGGAGCTCAGTCGCCTGAAGGACCAATTTCTCGCGACCATGTCGCACGAGCTGCGCACGCCCCTCAATGCGATCTTCGGCTGGATCACGCTCCTGCGGACCGGCCGCCTGGATGAGCCGACTCAGGCCCGGGCACTGGAGACCATCGAGCGCAACGCCCGCGCGCAGAAGCGACTCATCGAGGATCTGCTCGATGTCTCGCGCATCGTGACCGGCAAGCTCGGCCTCGAGCTGGCGGATGTCGTGCCGCTGCGTGTCCTCCAGGGAGCGATCGCCACGATGCAGCCCGCGGCCGAGGCCAAGGAAGTCAGGATCGTGCCCGCGCTCGGCGAGGTGACGGGCGTGGTCCGCGGGGATCCCGCGCGCCTGCAACAGGTCGTCTGCAACCTGCTCTCCAACGCAATCAAGTTCACCGCGCCCGGCGGGCGGATCGATGTGGAGCTAGCGATGAGCGGCGATCAGGTGCTGATCAGCATCGCGGACACGGGCCAGGGCATCAAGCCGGAATTCCTGCCGCACGTCTTCGAGCGATTCCGGCAGGAGGACGGCTCGATCAGCCGGCGGCACGGCGGCCTCGGGCTGGGGCTCGCGATCGTCCGCCATCTGGTGGAGCTGCATTCCGGAACGGTCGAGGCGCAAAGCGACGGCGAGGGCTGCGGCGCGCGCTTCATCGTGTATCTGCCGGTGGTTTAGGGAACCAACACCGTCGCGCCGGTCGTGCGGCGGCCCTCCAGGTCGCGATGCGCCTGCGCCGCATCCGCGAGCGGATATCGCTGCCCGATCCTGACACGCACCGCGCGGCTCTTGACGGCCGCGAACAGCTCACGCGCTGCCGCATCCAGCGCCTGCCGCGTGGCGATGTAGTTGAAGAGCGTGGGGCGTGTCAGGAAGAGCGAACCGCGCTTGCTGAGCTCGAGTGGGCTCACCGCCGGGGGCGGACCGGAGGCGTTGCCGTAGGCCACCATCATGCCGAGCGGGCGCAGGCAGTCGAGCGAATCCATGAAGGTGTCTTTGCCCACGGAGTCGTATACGACGGCCACACCCGCGCCCTTGGTGAGCTTTCTGACTTCCGCAGGGAGCGGCTCGCGGCCGAGGATCAATACGTGCTTGCAGCCGTTGCGGCGCGCCAGCTCCGCCTTGGCGTCGCTGCCGACCACGCCGATAACTTTCGCGCCGAGCGCCTTCGCCCACTGACAGAGGAAGAGTCCGACACCGCCCGCCGCCGCGTGCACGAGAATGGTATCGCCGCGGGCCACACGATAGGTGCGCCGCAGCAGGTAGTGCGCCGTCAGCCCCTTCAACATCAGCGCTGCCGCCTCCTCGTCCGAGATGCCGCGGGGCACCTTTACCAGGCGCTCCGCCGGCACGTTGCGGACCTCGCAGTAAGTGCCCGGGCGCGAGTAGACGTAAGCGACGCGGTCACCTACCTTGAAACCGCGAACCTTGCGCCCGAGCGCCGTGATGACGCCCGCGGCCTCACGCCCCAGGCCGCTCGGCAGCTCTCCCGGATACAGCCCCGTGCGGTCATAGACATCGATGTAATTGAGCCCGATGGCCGTATGGCGCACCTGCGCCTCGCCAGGCTGCGGCTTCCCCGGGTCGAGTTCCTCGACCCGCAGTACCTCCGGCCCCCCATGCTCGTGAAACCGAATTGCCCGCGCCATGTTCTCGATCATCCGGCCGCCACCACTGCATTGATTATCGCACCGTGCGAAAGCAAATGAGTAAGCGGCCCGAGGCCGCCCTCGGGCCGCGGGATCAAATACAGTCACAAGGCTGGCCGCGCAAATCGTCGGGAGCGATTTACTCGGCGCATCCATGCGCCTCGGCCCTTACGGGCCCGCCTGGCTACGCCAGGCGTTCAAAATCGCTCCATGCGATTTTGTGCGCCAATCATCACAGCGCCGCGTCGTCCGTTTCGCCGGTGCGGATGCGGATGACCCGCTGGATGTCGGTGATGAAGATCTTGCCGTCGCCCACCTTGCCGGTCTTGGCCGATTTCAGGATGGCCTCCACGACCTGATCGACGAGGTCGGCGCGAACGGCCACCTCGATTCGCGTCTTCGGCACGAAGTCCACCACGTACTCCGCACCGCGATACAACTCTGTGTGCCCGCGCTGACGTCCGAAGCCTTTGACTTCCGTCACCGTCATGCCCGAGACGCCGATGTCAGAGAGCGCAGCGCGCACGTCGTCGAGCTTGAACGGTTTGATGATCGCGGTGACCAGTTTCATGTGCGAGCTCTCCGTCGGGTAGCGGTGCTTTGTCTTTGAAAGGCGGGCTGCCTCGTTCGCGGCAGGTGCGATTTTGCAGCTTTCATGCCATGGAGGGGAATACGTTTAAACGGCGGAGATCCTCGCTCTGCCCTGCCGCAGGCGGGAGCTCCAGCGCACCATTATGGGGCACTGCAGCTTGTGCGTCGCTCGGAGCTGGTGCAGCGTGCGGGTCAGGGAGGCTATACGCTAAGCTCCCGATCGATGTACGAGCGCGTTGTCATCGTCGGTGGGGGGCAGGCGGCAGTCCAAGCCATTGATACCCTTCGCCGCAAAGGCTTCACGGGCGAGCTCGTGCTGATCGGCGATGAGCCCTGGCTGCCCTATCAGCGACCGCCGCTTTCCAAGAAATACCTGGCAGGCGCGCTGGAGCGCGAGCGCCTGCTGCTGCGGCCGCAACATTTCTACGAGTCCCACTCCGTGGAGACCCGGCTGGGACGACGCGTCGAGGAAATCGCGCCTCGCGAACAGCGCCTGCGGCTCGACGACCGCTCAAGCGTCGCCTACGACGCTCTCTTAATCGCGACGGGCAGCCGTCCGCGGCCGCTCGCCGCGCCAGGCGCTGATCTCGAGGGCGTCTACTTCCTCCGGACTATCGCTGACGTAGAGCAGATCCGTGCCCGATTGCTCCCCGGCAGGCGCCTCGTGATCGTCGGCGGCGGCTACATCGGACTCGAGGTGGCAGCCACGGCCCGGGAGGCTGGTGTCGAGGTCACCGTGCTGGAGATGGCCGATCGCGTGATGAATCGGGTCGTCTGCAGCCAACTTTCCGCCTTCTACGAGGCCGAGCACTCCCGCCACGGGACCAGGATTCTCTGCAATTCGAAGGTCCGCGCACTCGCGGCGGTGCCTGGCGCGAGGCAGGTACGGGCGGTGGTGACCGAGGATGGGCAGGAGCATGCCGCCGACACGGTCGTGGTGGGCTGCGGGGTGCTCCCGGCCGACGAGCTGGCCGTCGCCGCGGGGCTGATCTGCGAGAACGGCGTGGTCGTCGATGACCGCTGCAGGACCTCGGACCCGGTGATCTATGCGGCAGGAGACTGCACCAGCCACCCCAGCCTGCATTATGGCCGGCGGCTGCGGCTGGAGTCGGTCGACAACGCCTTCGAGCAGGGGGCGAGCGCGGCGCTGAATCTCCTGGGGCACGAGACGGTCCACGACAAGGTGCCGTGGTTCTGGTCGGACCAGTACGACCTGAAGCTGATCATCATCGGCATCTGCCAGGGATACGACACCGTCGTGATGCGCGGCGACCCCGCGACCCGCGCGTTCAGCGCATGTTATCTGCGCGGCGGCGAGTTGATCGCCATCGATACGGTCAACAGTCCCAAGGATCAGATGGCTGCGCGCAAGCTCATCGCGGCGCGCGCGCGCCCGAACCCGGAGAAGCTGGCGGATCACACCGTGCTACTGAAAGACACGGTGTAGCGTCTCGCGGTACAGCGATTAGTGCACCAAACGTAGAGTGAAGCGGTGGCGGAAGCGCTGCCCTTCGGACGCTTTGACGGCGCCCAGGATGGTGCCGGCGAGCCAAGCGATGCCGAGGATGATGCCGAGCAGTATCCCGATACCGATGACGAAAAGGACGCCGCAAGCGACTTCCGCAATGAGCACGGTGATATTGAAGTTGAGCGCTTCCAGCGACTGGTCGGCGACGAACGCGGACTTCTCCCGCTGAGTGAGCCACACGATCAGAGGCGCGATCACGTTGCCGCCGGCCGGGAAGATCAGGCCGGCAAAAGCCGACAGGTGCGCGAACATCGCCAGGTTGCGCTCGTCCTTGCTCACGGCGCCGCCGTAGCTCGCCGGCTCCCCTGATTCGCTCATGATTCTCCTCCCCCGCGGGATCGGACCCGCATCTACCGCCATTATCGCGCGGCGCCAGGCACTTTACCGTGTACCTGGATGGATGTACAGTATATGCATGTCCCCTCCGCGCGAAAGGAACCAGCCGCTCAAAGGTCACGGTGCGCTCTCGAACCCCACCGGCCGCTTCGAGCGGCGGCAGCACGAGGCCGTCGACGACGGCTGGTACCAGGACGAGGTTCCCGACTTCATCCCAACTTCGATCGAGCCGGATCGCGCCCGCTCCGTCATAACACGCAACGATTCACCTGACATTCCGTTCGAGCAATCGATCAATCCCTACAGGGGATGCAGTCATGCGTGCGTTTACTGCTACGCTCGTCCGAGTCACAGTTATGTTGGGTTATCTCCGGGGTTGGATTTCGAGACTAGACTATTCTATAAGAAGGACGCGCGCAAGCTGTTGGAACAAGAGCTAGCGAAGCCCGGCTATGTCTGTAAACCGATCACCCTCGGGGCCAACACCGATCCGTATCAGCCGATCGAGCGGAAAATGCGGGTGACACGCGAGATCCTCGAAGTGTTGGCCAGTTGTCGCCATCCCGTCACGATCATCACCAAGAGCGCGCTCGTGCTGCGTGACCTCGATCTGCTGGCCGATCTCGCCAGGGACGGGCTTGCCGGGGTGGGGGTCAGCATCACGACGCTGGATGTGGAGCTCAAGCGCGTCATGGAGCCGCAGGCGGCTTCGCCGCGCGCCAGGCTCGAGGCTGTAAACCGCTTGACCGTGGCGGGCGTTCCTACGGGGGTGATGGTGGCGCCGGTCATTCCGGCGCTGACCGACCATGAGATGGAGAACATTCTCGAAGCGGCGGCGGGGGCGGGAGCGCGCTGGGCGGGCTACGTGCTGCTCCGGCTTCCTCACGAGGTGAAGGATCTCTTTCGCGAATGGCTGGCGGCGCACTACCCGGATCGAGCCGATCATGTGATGTCGGTAGTGCGGCAGATGCGGGGCGGCAAGGACTATGACTCGAGCTTCGGCACACGCATGCGCGGCACGGGGGCGTTCGCTGAGCTGCTGCGCAGCCGCTTCCAGATCGCGTGCAGGCGGCTGGGCCTCGGGACCGGACGGCACCAGCCGCCGAACACGGCTCTGTTCCGGCGGCCGCAGTCTCCGCGTTCTGGCCCGCAGCTCACGCTCGACCTCTAGCGCGGCCGCGCGGGCAGGGTTCTTGCTCGGTAGAGGGGAGGTCGCCCCCGAGACCGTGGTCAAGTTGCGACAATAGGAAACGGATCGGGCACTGCCGCATCATGCTCGGGTCCGAGTACAGTACTCGCGAGGAGCGAAACCAGTTAAGGTGGAGGTCATGTCACAGGTTCGTGCAGCCGCTAAGCCGGCCACACTCGGCCACTACACGCTGATCGAGCGTATCGGTACTGGCGGCCAGGGTGAGGTCTGGAAGGCGCACGACGAATCGCGTGGCGTCGACATCGCCCTGAAAGTGCTCGCGCGGGCCGCCGCCCGCAATCCGGTGGCTTGGGAGACGCTCGAGCGCGAGCACGACATTTCCGGCCGCCTGCAGCATCCCGGGATTCTTCAGGTCCTCGCCCCTGAGAGAATAGAGGACGTCATGGTGCTGCCCATGGAGCTCGCCGCCGGCGGCGACCTGCGGCGCCTTCGCGGTGCGGGATATCTGGAGATCGTGCCGGTGCTGCTCGAGGTCGCCGAAGCCCTCGAATACGCCCACGCGCGCGGCGTCGTGCACCGGGACCTCAAGCCGGGCAATGTGCTGTTCGACAGCCGCGGCCGGGTGAAGCTCGCCGACTTCGGTATTGCCGCGCTGTTGCCAGGTCCCGGTGCCGCCGCGGAGGCGCGCACGGGCGGGCATTCGCCTTTCTCGTCGAGTCCCGAGCAGCTTCGCGGCGAGCCTCCCAGCGCTGCCGATGACATCTACGGCCTCGGTGCGCTTGCATACGAGCTGTTGTCTGCCCACCCGCCGTACTACCCCAACTTCGAGCTGAGGCGGGTCCTGAACCAACCCGTGCCCGAGCTCGTGGCCCTGCGGCAGATTCCACCCGAGCTCAGCGCGATCGTGATGCGCATGCTCGCCAAGAGCGCGGCAGAGCGGCCCGCTACCATGCAACAGGTCATGGACGAGCTCGATGCCACACTGAATGCAACGCTGTCGTTCGCGCCGGAGGGAGCGGAGACGGACGAAGAAGAGGATGACAGCCCGCAACAGAGTGTAACTCGACCTCCCGACCGGGCGGCGCCGGCAGCCGGGGCTGCCGCACCAGCTAATAGGGGCGAGGCTGAGCGGGCGGTGCGCCCCGGACCCAGTGCCCCCCGAGCCCCCCGAGCAAAGATCGAAGCCGACAAAGGGGCCGAGAAGCCATATCCGGCGGAGCCCTTGCCCGCGGACGTACCTACGTCTGATGCTCGGTATCGACCGAACGGACCCGCTCGGGCGCAATCCCCGGCGCGACCCATCCCTGCGGAAGCTGACACGTCTGAACGAGGCCTCACAGCGAGGCCGCTTTTCGATCTGTCCGCACCGTCCCGACCTGCGCCCATAGCGCCGGCGCAGTCGGCCCACGTAGCACCGCCTCCGCCAGCACCCGCCACGCCGGTCCAGTCCGCGCCGGCTGCGTCGCTCAGGCCCGCCCACGCAATGCCACGGTGGGCCCCGTCCGCCGCGCCGCGCAACTCCACACACGCCGTGCCGCCCGGGCCCGCGTCCGTCGCGCCGCACGAGGAGCAGCTTCGCTCCGCCGGTCGAGACAGTCTCGGCAGACGAGTTCTTCAATCTGGAATTCGACCAGCCGCAGCTGCGGGCCATGCCTCTGCAAAGACACCGGCAGGCTCAGGCGCGATTCGGCGCCAGACGGCCGAGCCGCTGGCTGTATCTCCTGTCGGGACTCCTCTGCGGGGCAGTGCTGATCTGTGCCGCCACCGCGGCCGCGCTGTATTGGCTGCCGAGCCAGGACCTCGCAGGCCTGCAGCCGCTGTTGGCAAGGATCAGCGCTCTCGCGCCGTCGCAGTTGACCAAGTCCCCGGCGGCCGTTCAGGCAAAGCCACTGGCAGTACCGGCATCGGCCGCGGCGCCGCCGAAACCCAAGGTCGACCCCGCGGCGCTCGCCAAACTCAACACGGCGAACGCCGACTTCCAGAAGCGAGCGGCCGCGCTCGCGGCACGAGGAGCGGTGGGGTGGGACGGAACGGACTTCTCGGCCGCACAAGTGCAGGCTGCCGAGGCAAGTGGAGCGGCCGCGGCCGGCGGCGTCGCGATCGCGACGCAACACTTTGGCCACGCGGAGCAGCTTCTGGACAAAGTAGCGCGGAGGGCGCCGCGGGCACTGGCCGCACAGCTCAGGGCGGGGGATTCGGCATTCGCAGCGGGTCACCGTGACGTGGCGAGTCAGGCATATGACCTCGCGCGGCGCATCGATCCCAACAGCCGGCGCGCCAACGAGGGCTCGCGCCGGGCGCGTTTGCTGAGCGGCGTGCTGCCGCTCCTCAACGACGCGCAGAAAGCGGAAGCGACCCAAAACTACTCGCGAGCCGCGCAGGATTTCAGTCAGGCGCTGGCGCTCGATCCGGGCAACACGCTGGCGAAGGCGGGTCTGGCCCGCGCCAACGCCTCCTTTGGCAGCGACGGCTATGCGCGCGCGGTGGGCGCGGGATTTGCCGCGCTCGGGGCCGGACGGCTCACCGAGGCGCAGGGGGATTTCCGGCAGGCGCTTGGCTTCCGGTCGCAGGGCAAGGAGGCCACCGAGGGGCTGCAGCGGGTCAGCCTGGCGATGGAGGCGGGCCAGATCGCGTCGCTGCGCCAGCAGGCAGCGAGCCTCGAATCGCGGGAGCGTTGGAGCCAGGCCGTGGCGGTCTATGACACCGCCCTGCAGGTGGATCCTGCGCTCGCCTTCGCCAAGCAGGGCAAGGCGCAGGATGAGGAGCGGGCACAGCTTTCCTATTCGCTGCAGCAGATCATCGATCATCCGGACCGGCTAGATTTTCCGGCCGTGCGCGATGAGGCCGTGGCTCTGCTGCAGGAGGCGCGCGAGCAGACGGCCGGTCCGGTGCTGCAGTCGCAGATCGAGCGGCTCACGCAACTCATGCCGGAGTTGGATCGGCCGGTGCAGCTCAACATGATTTCCGATAACGCCACGGAAGTGAGCATTCCGGGCATCGGCGTATTCGGCAGCTTTGGCCGCAGGGAGATACGGCTGAAGCCCGGCACTTACACGGTCATCGGCACGCGCGACGGCTACCGCGCCGCGCGGCTGGAATTCACCGTGGAGCCGGGCCAACAGAGCGTCACCATCACCGTGACCTGTTCTCAAGCATTTTGATGGCCGGGCACCTCCGTGTGCCTGGCATCACAATTCATCGGTCTCGTCCGTGACCGGCCTCACGTCGTTGGCATGAAGCCGGGGCGGGAGCTTGTGTGCCTGCGGCGACAGAGCTAATAAGGTCCTATGGCCGATACCGATCCCGTCGTAGCGCTTCTTGCCGGCGCGAGCGGCTTCGTGGGCACCCGTGTCCTCGATGCGCTCCTCGGTGCGCCCGAGGTCGCGCGCGTGTTCGCCGTTACCCGCCGTCCCCTGGGGCTGGAGCACAGTCGACTGGCCAATCGGATCGTGCAGTTCGATCACCTGGAGCGGCAGTTGGCGGGGCTGAAGTGTCAGGCGGCGTTCTGCTGCCTCGGGGCCCGGCTCGGAGACCGCGACGGCACCCAAGAGCAGGCGGTGCGTCGCGTCGACTTCGGCTACACGCTCGCTTTCGCGCGCGCCGCGAAGGCGGCGGGCGCAGCGCGGTTCGTGATCCTCTCCGTCGCGGGGGCGGATGTCGCCGCGAAGAGCGGGTATCTGCGCATCAAGGGAGAGCTCGAGCAGGCCTTGATCGGCCTCGGCTTCGCTGCGCTCGATATCCTGCAGCCCACGATGGTGCTCGGCTGGCCGCGCGAGATGCGAGCGGCCGATCTGGTGAGGCGCCTCGCAATGCCGCTCGTCAATCCATTCCTGGTCGGTGAGCGCGTGGCGCAGCGCGGAATTCCCGTAGCGACCACGGCGGCGGCAATGCTCGGGACCCTGCGCTCCGGGCGTCGTGGCCCGCAGCGTTACACGTATGAGGGGATGTGCGCGCTCGCGCAGATGAGACCGCGCAGGCCCGCAGGTCTCGTGACGGCTACTCAGACGTGAGCTCATTCATTACATATCCCGCGTGGCGCTCTACATAAGCGGGAGCGCGGCAATCTCAGGCCTCACCGCGCGCGCTCTTTGAGAGCCGTGCCACACTCGCGGGCCTTGACTCCATTCCGTCGTGCTTCGACACTTGACGGCAGTGACAAGGGCAAACCCGTCGAAAGGCGGGGACGCAAAGCCACCGGTCTAAAGGACGGTTCCTATGACGGCGGGGCTGCCACGGTCGCGCAACGCGTGATCGATAGCATTCCCCTCGGCATCTCGAGCTCTGTCCGATAGCCCGTGGCTGTTGGACTGTCCGGGGAATTTATGACACCAACGGCAAATCTAGCGTCCACCGCGGTGGGCGCGGAACAATTAGCAGCGCCTGCCGCTGAGGCAGGGCCGTTCGTGCTCAATTTGTGCTCGTCGACGACCCCGATGGCGCTCGCGCAGACCGATCTGCCCGAGCTCAAGCGCTTCACGTTCTTCGTCAGCCGTCGGTTCGAGGAGGGACGCGAGCGCTTCCGTCTGCACATGGGATTCTTCACGAGCCAGGCCGAAGCCGAGGAGTGGCTGAGCGCGGTGCGGGATATCTATCCCGGCGCGTGGGCGGGCGAGGCACCGGGCAAGAAGCTGCGGGCTCGCGCGGCGGAGGCGGCGGCGGTGCAGGCCCAGCATGCCGTCGGTCCACAGAAGACTGCGGCGCCCCCGCGAGCAGCTTCAGTGCCAGCACCCCAGGCCCCGGTCGTGGCTAAGCAGCAGAGCGCGCGGCCTGCGGTGCCGTCCAAAATCCCGACATTGGTGCCTACGCTTCATCCGCCGGCAGCCGCGCCTGCGAGCGCCCGCGCGTCCGCGGGCCCCGTGGGAGCGCCGCGCGCCGCAGTCGCGCAGCCTGCCAAGGCTGCACCGCAAACGCTGCCAAGGCGTCCTCCCGCAGCCGCCCCAGCGCCGCGTGCCGCCTCACCCGTGGCTCGACCCATGCAAAACCAAGCGGCTGCGAGGCCGACGCCCGCAGCACGACCCGCGGCAGCAGCTCCGTCGTTGCCGCAGCGCCCGCGCACCAGTACTGCCCCGGCCGGTGCTCAGCGCCCGGTTGCCAAGGCGGGGCCCATCAAGCCCGGCGCGCCTGCAGCTGCCCCGGCCGCGTCGCCAAGACCGTCAGTGACGCCGAGACCGGCTGTGACGGCGACGGCCGCGAAACCGATACCGCAGAGCGCTTCCCGGCCCGCGCCACAGTCAGCGAAGAAGCCGCTCTTCGGCGACTCCAATGTGAAGGAGGTGATGGCGGCGTTGGATGGGCGCGCAGATGGCACCGGCGAGACGCGTCTCATGCCTTCCCCGATCGTTCAGGCCGACACCGCGGACGACCCGTCGCTCACCGATACTCAGGTGTTGCGGTTTCTCGAGACGCGGCGGGAGCAAGACGGCAACGCCCGGCCCCAATCCGGGTTGCAGGTCGACGCCGCCGCCGAGTCCGGCATCTCGCTGCTCAAGCCCGACGACACCGGTACGCGGCGCGCTTTGAAGGAAGCCGTTTCTCACAACGAGCCGGTTTCCTTCGCCGTGCAGCTGCAGTGGTCGGTCCAGCCGGTGGAGCTCGACAAGGTGCCGCCGCTCGCGATCTTCAGCGCCTACACTCTCTATTCCGTCGAGGGCAGCCGCGAAGGGCGCAAGTGGTATGGATTGCGTCTCGGGTTCTTCAACGATGCGATTTCGGCCAAGCAGGTCGCCTACTACGTGCGCTCGGAGTTCAGCTCGGTCGCGGTCGTACCGGTCGGTCCGCAGGAGCGCGGGCGTGCCACCGAGGACAATCAGCGATTTGCCGGCGCCGGCACGGCGCGCAAGCGGCGCCAGAGCGAAGAGAACGAGTTCAAGCTGATCGATTCGGAAGAGACACCGCGCCCCGCGCCGGCTGCTCCGGCCGCCGCTGCTGCACCAGCGCCGGCCGCGGCACAACCTGCGGCGCCGGCACCCAGCGACCGCGAGAGCGCGGGCAAAGTCAGCGCGCGCGAGCGCCGTACCCCGCAGACTCTGGAGGAGACGCTCGAGATTCTGGGCGCGAATGAGCTCGCCATCGACAACGCCAGGAGCGAGTCGGTCAGTGACACGGGGGTGCGGCACCTGCGTGTCCAGGTTCAGAAGAACACGCCGTTCTCCCGGCTGCTCGAGCGGCTGAGCGAGCGAGTCAGGAAAGCCTAAGGTTTCCCGAAGAGCTTCTCCAGCTCGGCGCGCGCTCGCTCGGCCGCGGTGGTGTTGGGTGCGGTGTAGGCGCCCGGCCGAGGCTCGAAGAAATCGCAGAAGTTGGCCCGCGTCTTCTCGTAGACTTCCTCGGCGGTGGGCTCACGGCAGTGCTTGGCGACGCTCGTGTCGTAGTCGGCGCACATCCGGCATACGTGCAGCTCGGACCGGCACTTCGGACATTCCTCGAGACGGCGCAGGGGCAGCGTGAGCGCCGCGAGCGAGGCGCCGCATTTCCAGCAAACGAGCTCGGCGGCGCTGGCGTGTGGCATGGCACGGCGATTATGCGCCGTTCACACGTTCTTTGAGAAACGCGGCCAGCGCGCGGCCGGTGTGCGAGTCGCGCTTGCGCCGCGCCACCTCGGCCGGGGCGCCCTGAGCGACGATGCGGCCGCCGCCGTCGCCGGCCTCAGGGCCCATGTCCACGATCCAGTCCGCCTCCGCCATGATGTCGAGGTTGTGCTCGACCACCACCGCCGTGTTTCCCGCGGCGACCAACCGGTGCAGCACGTGAATGAGCTTCTCAACGTCGGCCATGTGCAGGCCCACCGTCGGCTCATCGAGCACGTACAGGGTATGCC
>CAWHWV010000031.1:0-123773 GCA_963833085.1 uncultured Pseudomonadota bacterium | reverse complement strand
CACGTACACGGATGCCGCGATGATCGGGGCGGGTCCACCGAGCTCCGGGGCCGTGGCCGGCGCGGCGCTGCCCTATGCGAACAAGTGGAGCGGCACTTTCAGCCTCGAGAAGCGCTTTCCGATTACGCCGCGCTGGCAGGGCTCGGCGCAGCTGATCTACGACTTCTTCGGCGATCGCTACGGCCCGTTCAACTCCATCGTGCCGCCGGCACCGCAGGAGCCGCAGGTCTTCATTCCTCACTACAACACGGTCGATTTGCTGGCCGGCATCAGTGATGGGCGCTATTCCGTGAATCTCTTCCTGCGCAATCTCACCAACGCGCGCGGCATCAACAGCCTGCAGGCGGAGGGCGGCGGTGGCAACGGCGATCTGCAGGGAACGATCATCACGCCGCGCACCATCGGCATATCTCTGACGGCGAACTTCTGACATGCGACCAGCGATACTGACGTGATGGCGCTCGGGATGATCTCGGGCGCATCGTGGGCCGGTGATGTGCCGACACCGAGGTCGGCTGTCACCCATCATGTTGGGGAATTCAACGGCGCCCGAGTGAGGTACACCGCCTGGGTCGAGGACAACTTCGTCAACGACTCGCACGGCAAACCGGGTGCCTCCGTCATCACCGTGGCCTATACCCGTGATGACGTCGCCGATCCGAAGCGGCGCCCGGTGCTCTTCGCCTTCAACGGCGGCCCCGGGGCGGCGGGATCGATGCTCAACCTCAGCGGCATCGGGCCGGTGCGTCTCGTCGGCGGCTCGCGCGGCGACCCCGGGGTCAGGCCGGGGCTGCCGGAGTCGGGGCGTTACCAGGACAATCCTGACAGTCTGCTCGATGCGGCCGACCTCGTATTCATCGATCCGGTGAGCACGGGATTCAGCCGTGCCTTCGCGGGTGAGAATCCGAAGCAGTGGTACTCCGACGCCACGGATGCCGCTTCGGTGACGCAGGCCATCGAGCACTGGTTGACCGTGCACCATCGCTGGGCGTCGCCGCGATACCTGATCGGCGAGAGCTATGGCACCGATCGGGCCGGGACCATGCTCGCCAAGGACAAGAGCCTGCGCTTCGAGGGCGTGGTGCTGATCGCGCTCGCCGTCCCGGCGGACGGCCGTCTCATCCCCTACGTGACCTCGCTCCCGACGATGGCGGCTGGAGCCTGGTATCACAGCCGGGTCGCTCGCGACGGCCGCACCGTCGAGCAGGTGTTCGATGCGGCCGCGCAGTTTGCCCGCACCGACTATCTGACAGCGCTCTATCGCGGCAGCAGCCTGCCTGCGGCGGAGCGCGCGCAGATCGCGCAACGCATGTCCGCGCTCATCGGATTGCCGGCCGGCCTGATCGCGGCTCAGGATCTGCGCATCGAGAAGAACACTTACATGTTCAACCTGCTGCAGGACCAGCGCCTGCGCACCGGGCTGCTCGACGTGCGGGTCACCGGTCCCCTGCATCGCCAACGGTCAGGGCGCGATCGATGACCCCGCGCTCGGAGCGCTCCCCAAGAAGCTGCTCGGCTCCAAGCACCTGACGGCCGCCAGCATGGGCATCCTCAAAAACCCGAAGATCGGCGCCTATCTCCAGCAGGAGCTGCATTTCCCGACCACCGGAGCAGTACTACAGCATCAACTTCATCGCCAATTCACAATGGACGTACGATCACGACTTCGACCCGGTAGCCGCCGTGAGCGCCGCGATGAAGGCACAGCCCGGTCTTCGCCTGATGTGGGTTCAGGGACTCTACGATCTGACGTGCCCGGCCGATCTCGCCCGCTATACCATCGATCAGGACGGAATCCCGGCTGCCCGGCTGACGGCGGTCCTTCTGCCCGGTCCGCACAGCGCCTACACTACACCGGATACTCTGCCGATCTTCACCATCGCCCTGCGGAATTTCGTCACGCCGGGGGAGCGCACGCCTTGAGCACCGGCCGTCGCCTGGCGTACGCGGCGGCGGCGGGTCTTGTCGCCGTTTCGCTGGCCACGCAGGTGCTGGCGTCTCAGCCCGCACTCCAGGTCGAGAACGGGTTCACTTTTGCGGCCGGCGGCGACCTCATCGGGCCGAACAACACTCTCGCCGGTGCCGCGGATGCCAGGTTACAGGCCGTTGGCCGACACTTCCGCGATGCCGACCTGGGCTTCGCCAACATGGAGGGGTCGCTGTTCGATCTCGCCGGCTTCAAGGGCTGGCAGGCGCCGGAGACCGGCGGTGGCTACCCGATCGCGCCGGCCGCCGTGGCCAGAGACCTCAGGTCTCTCGGGATCACCGTGGTCTCCAAGGCCAACAACCATGCCACCGATTGGGGCGCGGAGGGACTGGTGGCGACGCTCGCGTCCCTTCGCGCCGCTGGTGTGGCCGAGGCGGGCGCGGGGATGACGCTGTCGCAGGCTCGGGCGCCCGTGTACCTCGACACGCGCCGAGGCGTGGCCGCCCTGGTGGACACCGCCTCGACATTTCCCCCCATGTCGGTGGCCTGTCCGCCGCCCAACGCGCGCTACGGCCCCTCTGCCCGTGGTTGCCCTGGTATCAGCGCGCTGCACGTGCGCGCGGTTCACCTGTTGCCCCAGGCGCAGTTCGATGAGCTGCGCAGTCTCCTCAGTGGGCTCAGGGTAACGTCACCGGCGCAGTCGTGGTCGGGTGAGCTCGACAGCGTGCTGGCGGGGCAGGGCAAAGGGGATCTGTTCGTCGGCGATACCGTCTTTCGCGGAGCGTCGTCGCGCGGGCTCACGTGGGAGATGGATCCAGATGATTTCCACGCGGTGATCGCCAGCGTCCGCGAGGCCAGGCAACATGCCAACTTCGTGCTGTTCTCCATCCACGCTCACGAGATCACCCCCTACGAGAATCCTTCGCAGGGAGATGACAACGCCACGGCACGTCCGGCGAGCTTCGAGCCGATCCTCGCTCACGCCGCCATCGATGCCGGCGCCGATGCCGTCATACGAAATGGCCCGCACGTGCTTGGTGGCATCGAGATCTACAAGGGCAAGCCCATCTTCTACAGCCTGGGGAGCTTCTTCTTCGAGTTCGGCGGCACGCGCAGTTACAAGGTTCCGGGCGGCATGCTGCTCCGTTTCTCAGACGCATGGTTCCAGACGGCCGTACCGGTTGTGACCTACCGGCGCGGTGAGGTGAGCGAGATCAGACTGTATCCCCTGAGCATCGAATCCAGTCACGCGCCGACCGACGGGCGCCCCCGGCCGGCCGGTCCGGAGGAGGCGCGACAGATCCTCGCGCGGCTGCAAGCCATGTCGGCTCCCTACGGGACACGGATTCAGATCGTGAACGGCGTCGGCATCATTCACGGGCCGGGGTAATCGACATGACTCGCACTCGTTACCGCGGGAGTCCCCGGGCTGCGTGCACTCTGGCCGGCGGCGGCGCTGGCGCTGCTGGCGCGCGGCACCGGCGCTCCTGGCCGCGAATCCCGCGGATGATGCACCGCTTGTCACCCAACATGGCGTCCGGATCGACGGCCAGGAGTTGGCCTATATCGCGGAAGTCGGGCGGGTCGCCATCCGAGACGTCGAGACAGGCCAGCCACACGGGTACATGTTCTACACGGCATACCGCGCCGCGAGCCGCAAGGGTTACGCCAGGCGGCCGGTGATGTTCGTATGGGACGGCGGTCCGGGGGCCCCTTCCGCGTGGCTGCATTTCGACATCGCGGGCCCGAAGCTTTTGCAGGGAACGCAGTTGGTCGACAACTCCGACACCTGGCTTGCCGCGACCGACCTGGTTCTGGTCGATCCCATCGGCACGGGCTTCAGCCGTCCGACCAGCACGGCCTACGAGCATGAGTTCTACGGCACCGTCGGCGATGTCGCCTCCGTCACGGAGTTCGTCCGCTGCTGGCTCATCCTGCACGACGCTGTCGGCGCTCCTGTGTTTCTCGCGGGCGAGAGCTGGGGTGCCGGCCGGGCCGCGAGCGTCGCGTACGCCCTCGAGAAGCGGGGCATCAACGTCAACGGCATCATATTGATCTCCGGCGGCTTCGGACTCGATAAGCGCTACGGCTCACCGTCACTGCTGCAGGGGCTCGGCGTCGTCGACATGGCGAGCACGGCGCTCTACTGGCACCGCAGCGCGCCCGATCTGGGCAAGGATCCGGCTGCCGTGCGCCGCGCGGCCGAAGCCTGGGTGCGCGCGACGTACGCACCTGCTCTCGCTCACCTCGGAGAGCTGTCGACCGCGGAGCGCAATCGGATCGCCGAGCAGCTCGCGCGCTTCACCGGCATTGCGCCGGCAGCCATTGATCGTCGCACCCTCGTGGTCACACCGCACCAGTTCCGCACGGAGCTGCTCAAGAGCGAAGGCAAGGTGCTCTATCTGCTCGACGGCCGCCGCACGAGTCCACCGAGCGACGCCGGCACGCCGCAGATGCTGCAGCTACCTGCGCGAGACTCTGGGCTATCGCACCGATCTGCCCTACCTCGACCTCGAGGACCTGACTCAGGGCTTCGCTCCGTCGGGCACCTACCCGCAGAGTGTCGGCGAGCAGTGGAACTATGCCACCGCGCCCATGACTGCCGAGCAGGTGAAGGCCGCGATCGCGGCGGCGGTCGCCTCGGGCGCCGGGCCGCCGCAGCTCGGGCCGCCGTTGCCCGGCACGCGGCAGGCGCTCGTGCTCAACCCACATCTGAAGGCGCTGGTGGCGGTGGGAATTTATGACCCATACCAGCAGTGCGCGCGCGGGCAGGCAACAGAGGATGCGTTACCGCCGGCCCTGCATCGCGCCATCACTTTCAAATGCTATGCGGGTGGCCACGCGATGTATCTGGGCAGTGATGCGATACGCGTCGAGCTGAGCCGCGATGTGATGAAGCTGGTCCAGGAGGCGCGCTAGATGTCTCGATCGATGACCTTCGTGCTCGCGTTGCTCGCGGGCGCATTTGCGCCGGCCGGAGCGGAGACCGCCGGGCAACTGTTCCCGCCGCCACCATTGGCTCCGCTCGTCATGACGGCGGTGGATGGCGCGCATGTCTTCAGCACCGAGCACAGCGGCGTCTTCAACGGGCATCGCATCCGCTACCGGGCCACGGTTGCCGAGACAGTGGTCGAAGATCCGGGCGCCGTGCCCGCGGCCGATCTGTACTCCTTCAGCTATGTCGCCGAGGGGACCGGCAATACGGTGGCGCGGCCCGTCATGTTCATCTTCAATGGCGGCCCGGGCGCCTCTTCGGTGTTCCTGCACCTCTGTTCCCTGGGACCGCGGGTCCTTCGCGATTGCACTCCGGCGGGCACCTCGAACCCCGCAACACCGCTCGTCGACAACCCCGAGAGTCCGCTCGCTGTGGCCGACCTGGTGTTCATCGATCCCACGGACACCGGCTGGAGCCATACGCTGCCCGGCGTCTCTCCCGAGCAGTTTCACTCCGTCGATGGTGACTCCGACGAGGTAACGGCGCTCATCGTATGGTGGCTGCGCAAGCATGGGCGCCTGGGCTCGCCGGTCTATGTCTACGGCGAGAGCTACGGCAGCATGCGCGGGGTCGCAGTGGTGCGCGATCTCGCTCGCAGCAAGCCCAAGGTCATCGTCGCCGGCCTCATGTTGGGGGGCTTCGCGATCACCTTCGGTCGCGGCAACGGAACTCCGGACCCCATCTGGGACGCTCTGCGTCTGCCGACCGCGGCGTCCATGGCCTGGCACTACGGCAAGATCGACAACAGGCATCAAACCTGGGAGCAGGCTGTCGACCGGGCCGACGTGTTTGCGCGCACGCAATATGTGGGTGCGCTGATGCTGGGAGAGCAGCTCGATGCCGCCACGCGCCGGCGAATCATCGCGCGCCTGCCCGCGCTGAGCGGCATTCCGGCGAGCTACTTCGTCGCGCACAACACCATCGAAACGGGAGATTTCGCCACCGCTCTGCTGCACGATCAGGGGCTGGTCCTCGATGGCAACAATGGGCTCTGGACATACCGTGTCGGCGCAAAGCGCCCCCAGGACGGCTATGTTGCCTACTCCAAAGGCATCGCCAGATATGTGAGCGACGAGTTGCGGGTGCATGGGCTGGGCGCCTACCTGATCCTCACTCCCAACGACATGCAGGTGTTCGAGTCCTGGAACTTCCGTACCAGCGGAGCCCCGTCTCTCGAGGTCACTCTCGCCCAGGAGATGCGGCGACGATCCGCACCTGCGGCTGCTCGTCGTGCAGGGTCGATACGACACCCAGACCCAGGTGGCCGATACACGCTACGTCCTGGATCAGACGGACATCCCGCGCCAGCGGCTCGAGATCGCCTACTTCGACGGCGGCCACATGCTCGAGCCGAAACCAGAAGTGATGACAGCGATTCGCGTGTTTCTCGCGGAGGGCAGATGATGATGGCTCTCGAGCCTGCGTCGGCTCTCGAAGCGGCCCGCGCTTCCTTTCCCTTCGTCAACGAGGCGGTGTATCTCAACACCGCCACCGCCGGGCTGGCATGGAAAGGGCTCGGCCAGGCGTCCGCGGCATTCTACGAGGCCAAGCTGCGCGGCATCTGTGGTCGCGCCGATTGGGTTGCAACCGCCGCGCGTGCGCGGGCGGGTCTGGCTGAGCTGTTGGGTGTTCAGGAGGACGCCGTCTCATTCACCGGTAGCGCGACGGAGGCACTGAATCTGGCGTGCCTGGGGCTGCCACTGCCGCCGGGCAGCCGGATCGCCATTGCCGCCGATGAATTTCCCTCCGTCTGGCAGGCCTGCCTCGCGCTGCGCAAATCCGGAGTCGACATTACACCGATCGACATCCCCGCCGAGGCCGGGCGCAGCGTTGCGATCGCGGAGGCGGCTGCCGCGGCGCAGGCCGTGGCCGTCTCGCACGTCCATTGGCGTACCGGCACGACGGTCGACCTCGAGCGGATCGGTGCAGCGTGCCGCGCGAGCGGCGCGTGGTTGATCGTGGATGGCGTGCAGGCCGTCGGCGCCATTCCGGTGCGCGCCGGTCTGGCCGATGCGTACTGCGGCTCCTCGTTCAAGTGGCTGCTGTGCGGCTTCGGCCTCGGATTCATGACCTTGAGCGAGCGGCTGGCGCGGGAATGGACCCCACCTTTTCGCGGCTACGCCAACGAGTGGCCGAGCCGCGATCCGCAGTACGGGCATCTGGATTACCCGGGCATCTACGCGCTCGGCGCCTCGCTCGCCTTCCTCGGCTCGCTTGGCTGGGAGCCCATATTCCGCCAGGTGGCGCAGCTATCGCGCCGCCTCTCGGATCAGCTGCTTCGCCATGGGTTCGAGGTGTTGACGCCGCGTGCGGCCGCCGCTGGAATCGTCTCCATGCGTCGAGACGATGCGGCAGCGGTGGTGGAGCGGCTGGCGCGGCAGTCGATTTTCGTCGAGGATCGGGACTCGATCGTGCGCGCCTCGCCGCACTTCTACAACACGGAGGCGGAGATCGACCGCTTCGTGGCTGCGCTCACGCAGTGATGAGCGCGGCGAGCGGCAGCGGGACCTGGCGGCGCCCCGACTGGTCGGGATTCGGCTGGGCGGCGGGTGAGGTTGGACTCGCGTGTTACGCCGCCATCTCCACCATCTACCTGCTCTACTTCGCGACGCATGTGCTGCGCTTCCCGCCGGTGTGGGCCGGGCTCGCACTGCTCGTCCCTCGTGTCTGGAATGTGGTGGCCGACCCCATAGTCGGCGTCCTTTCAGACCGGACGCGCACGCGCCACGGCCGGCGGCGGCCATATCTCCTCGGGGGCGCGCTATTCTGGGGGCTGTGCTTCGCCGTGCTCTTCAACCTGCCGCGGGGTCACGCCTCGGCGCTCGATATTCTCTGGTTCGGCGCCGTCTTTCTTCTCAACAATACGGGCCTGTCGCTCTACCAAGTGCCCTACTCGACGATGCTCGCGGAGATATCGCGCGATCAAACCGTCAGAACGCGCCTCGCGGGCTACCGTGAAATCGTCGCGCGCGCCGCGGTCCTGCTGACACTGCTGAGCGGCCCGTGGCTGCTCGGGCGCTACGCGTCGGAGTCCGCGGGCTTCGGCATCATCGGTGGGGTGTTCGGCGCGGCCATCATCCTCAGCGGGGTCGTGGCCTTTTTCTCGACCCGGGACGCACCCGAGCCGGATGCCGCGCTTCGTCATGATCATGGCCTGCGGGCACAGCTTGCGACGCTGGCGGGCAACCGCCCGCTCGCCTGGCTATCGGCCAGCTTTCTCATGGTCAACGTCGGCGATGCCGTTTTCAGCGGCGCGCTCGTCTACTACCTGACACGGATTCTCGGCGAGAGTCCGGCGGCGATCGGCATCCTCTATCCGGTGAGCTCGATCACCGGCATCATGGTCGCTCCGCTCTGGTGGCACGCCGCCAATCGCCTGGGGAAGATCCCGGTCTGCCGCGCGGCGCTCGCTCTCAACGCCCTCTGTTGCCTCCTGCCGCTGGGAATACCTCCGGGGCACGCCGGGCTCATGTACGCCTTCATGGCGCTTTACGGACTATCCAACACCGGTGCCCGACTGTTGCCGAACGCCATGGCGCCCGATACGGCAGACCTCGATCAGGCGCGCACGGGAGAGCGCCGCGAGGGTGCCATCTTCGGGATTTTCGTGTTCGTACAGCAGACTGGGTTCGCGGTCGGCGGCTTTCTGCTCAGCCTGTTTCTCGCCGCCGGCACGCAAGTCGGCGCAGCGTCCGGAGTCCACGAGCCGACCACGAGCGCCATTCTGCTGACTTTCACCCTCGCGGCCGCGGCGCTCTATGGCGCCGCCTTCGTCGCCGTCCTGCCGTATCGCATGCCCGCTCAGACGATGTGATCTACGTCGACTCCGAGCTGAGCCCGCAGCTCCCGCCGCCCTTTCGGCAATACCTCGACGGCGCGACTGTCCCGGCCGCGCCGCAGCCAGCCGGACGCGCAGAGCACGCTCATGAGCTCGACACCGAGCGGACCGGCGATGTGGTGTTGCCGCTCCGTCCAGTCGAGGCATTGGCGCGCGAGCCCACCGCGCGCGGCCTTGATGCCGCGCAGGTCGACACCGAGACGCCCGAGCCATTCCGACCCGGCGGGTGTGACCTCGAGCCGCTTGTTCTCCGCGGGCCGCAGGTATTCGCGCTCCTCCAGCGCGCGTGTCAGCGCCACCCCGACCCGGCCCGCCAGGTGGTCATAGCAGCTGCGACAGAAGCGTAAACGTTGCGCCTCGGGGCTGAGCGGCCGGCGGCGGAATCGCGTCTCCGGCCGAATCGCGGCCAGATGCTCCAGCGCTTGCGCCACATGGGGGCCGGCCAGGCGGTAGTAGCGGTGCCTGCCTTCGATCTCGAGCGCCAGCAGGCCGCCGCGCAGGAGCTTCGCCAGGTGGGAGCTTGCGGTCTGCGCGGTGACCCGCGCCGCATACGCCAGCTCCCCTGCCGGCAACGCGCGCCCATCGAGCAGCGCCGTGAGCATCATGGCACGCGCCGGATCAGCCAGCAGGAATGCCGTGCCGGAGAAGCCGGGAAGCTCGGGATGTCCCTGTTGGACCATGGCTCAACGGTACCACCTGCAAGGGTAGTAAGCTTCGATACCCGTCGAAACGTCCCCGACCTTGCTGGGTTACTCTTTCTCCCGGACATACCAGGAGGAGGCACCCTTGGATACCACCGTGCAGCGAAACGGAGCCCGGCGAGTCGCGTTGAGCCATTTTCCGGCACTGCTCACGCTGTGCCTGGCGGTGCTCGTCGCGCAGATCGACACTGCCGTGGTCAATCTCGGGACCCACAGGATCGGCGCCTATTTCCACGCCGGTGTCGGCGCCCTGCAGTGGGTGGTCGATGCCTACAATCTCACTTATGCGGTACTGCTGCTGACCGGCGGATTGCTGGCCGATCTGTTCGGCCGCCGGAAGATTTTCATCGTCGGGGCCGCGATTTTCACCGCGGCCTCGCTCCTGGCCGCGTTCTCACCGTCGGTCGGTGTATTGATCGGCGCGCGGGCCGTGGCGGGTGTCGGCGCCGCACTCCTGATTCCGGCATCTCTTGCCATCACTCGTGTCATATGGCTCGACTCCCGTGAGCGCGGCCGGGCGCTCGGCATCTGGGCGGCGTGCAACGGGCTGGCGCTCGCCATCGGGCCCACACTGGGGGGAGTGCTCATCGAACGATTCGGCTGGCGGAGCATTTTCCTGGTCGTCGTTCCCGTCAGTCTTGCGGCCGTTGCGCTGGCGCCGGTCACCCTGCCGGAATCGGCCGATCCGCGCGGACGCAGCTTCGATACGCGCGGTCAGACCCTGGGCGCGATCGGGTTGGGTGCCGTTGCCTTTGCGGCCATCGAGGCGCACGCGAGTGTCTGGTCCGCGCTGATCGCCTGTGCCATAGCCATCGTGTGCATCGTGTCGTTCATCCGCGCCGAGCGGGCCGTCGGGCCATCGGCGCTCGTGCCGCTCGAGTTGTTTTCATCGAAGCCGTTCACCGCGGCCTCGGTGGCCACTACGGCCATGACCTTCGGCATGTACGGTGTCATCTTCCTGCTGCCGCTGATGTGGCAAAGCTCGCAGGGGCTCAGTGCGATGGCCGCGGGTATTGCGCTGATCCCCATGGCGTTGGTGTTCGTCATCGTCTCGCCGTTCTCGGGGAAGCTCAGCGAGTGGCTCGGCGTGCGCTTCATGACCGCGGGCGGCGTCGCCATCGTGGGTGTCGGTCTGCTCCTGGTCGGCGCGACCGCCGGTCAAATGTCCATTGTGTTCGCGGAGATCGGCCTCGCACTTACCGGGCTCGGCATGGGACTGGCAACCGGGCCGTTGATGGGCGAGGGCGTCGGGGCTGTGCCTGCCGCTCGCTCCGGTACTGCCTCCGCGCTGATCAACGTCGCGCGAATGGTGGGCGCAACGGTCGGTGTGGCGGCGCTCGGCGCGGTGTATGCGATCTTCAAGGGTGGCCCGGAGGGCCTGCGCTTTGCGATGATCCTCGGAGGCGTCGCCCAGCTCTCGGGGGCAACCTACGCGTGGGCTTCCACTACCAAAGCACAGCCGGTTCCCTCGACATAGCGACGCTACGCCTGCAGACTGGCCACGGTGGCCTCGATCCACTCCTGGATCTCGCGGTTTACCTCGCGAATATCGCGGCCGCCGGCAACGACCGGCTCCCCGATGACGACCCGGATGGTTCCCGGCTTCTTCAGCAGCCCCCGCCGCGGCCAGTAGCGGCCGGCGTTGTGTGCGACCGGCACGATGAGCCTGCCGGTCTCTGCAGCGAGCAGGGCGCCGCTGACTCCGTAGCGACGTGTCTCGCCCGGCGGCATGCGCGTGCCCTCGGGAAACACTATTATCCAGTCGCCTTCCGCGATGCGCTCCCGCCCCTGGGCGATTACCTGGGACACGGCCGAGTGGCCCGACTTGCGATCGATGGCGATGGCATGGAGCTGCCGGATGCCCCATCCAACCACCGGAATCCACAGCAGCTCGCGCTTCAGCACCCATACCTGCCGCGGGAAGATCACGGTCATCGCGAACGTCTCCCACGAGGAGGAATGCTTCCACAGCGCGATGTGATTGCCCGCGGGCAGCCGCTCCGAGCCCTCGACCTGGAAATCCAGCCTGCAGGTCCACTTGAGCGCTTTTAGCAGCACCCATCCCCAGAGCCGCGCCAGCAGGAAGCGGTGCCTGAACGGCAGCAGCAGGCAGGCGAGCACGAAGAAGATGGAGTAACAGAACGTCCAGACGAAGAGAAATGCCGTGAAGAAGATTGAGGCGAAAAGCTGCATGGCCGCGCGGCGATCAACCCGGCAGTCGCGACAGGTCCGCAACTCCGGCGAACAGCTCGCGCATGCGGGCAAGGAGCGCCAGCCGGTTGGCGCGCAGCTTCGGGTCTTCGTCCATGACCATTACCTGATCGAAGAACGCGTCCACTGTAGGCCGCAACTGCGCGAGCAGCGCCAGCGCGCCGCCGTAATCCTTCCGCGTCGTGGCAGCTGCCACGCCGTCGCGCCGTTCGCGCATGGCCTCGAACAGTTGCCGCTCCGCCGGAGCTTGCAAGGCAGCCTGATCGATCTCCGCCGGCGCACTCTCGCCCGCTTTGCGCAGGATGTTGGCGACGCGTTTGTTGGCGGCGGTCAGGCTGCCCGCCTCCGGTAGAGTCAGGAAGGTGCTGAGCGCCGCGAGTCGCGCATCGAAGTCGAGTGGCGACGCCGGGCGGGTCGCCAGCACGGCGTCGAACATCTCGGTGGTGATGGCCGCCGCCGGCCGCTCCGCGGTGGTGTTGGCTTCCACGGCGCCGTCGGTGCGCTCGAGGTAGTAGGCTCGTAGCCGCTCGAGGACGTAGTCGTACACTTCGGCGGCGATAGCCGCGCTCGCGAGCGCCGGAGCCGGCTTGCCGGCGGCGGCCGCCGCTTTCTCGATGTCCTCGCGCACGCGTGTCACGGCACGATCCAACAGCCGGGCGACATCGAGCTCGAGCCGCTTTTCGATCAGGATGCGGGTGACGCCGATCGCGGCCCGGCGCAGCCCGAAAGGATCCTTCGTTCCCGTGGGCTTCTCTCCGATGGCGAAGATGCCTGCCAGGGTATCCAGCTTGTCGGCGATCGCCAGCGTAGTGCCGGTCTCGGTGGCCGGCAGCTCATCGCCGGCGGCGCGCGGTTGGTAGTGCTCCCGGATTGCGGTGGCAACGTCGGTTTCCTCTCCATCGGCGAGCGCGTAGTACGTGCCCATGATGCCCTGAAGCTCCGGGAACTCGCCGACCATCGCGGTCAGGAGGTCGCATTTGCAGAGCTCCGCGGCGCGCCGTGCCCGCGTGGCCGAGCCGGGGTTGCGAGCGCCGGATTGGCCGCGCGCCTCCGCAATGTCCACTGCCAGCACCGCGATGCGCCGCGTCTTGTCGCCGAGCGAGCCGAGCTTCGCCTGAAAGGTGACTTTCGCCAGCCCTTCGGCGCGCGCGGCCAGAGGAAACTTGCGGTCCTGGTCCCAGAAGAACGCCGCGTCGGCGAGGCGCGGCCGTACGACGCGCTCGTTGCCTTCGACGACCTTCGCGGGATCGCGGCTCTCGATATTGGCCACTGTGATGAAGTGCGGCAGCAGGCTGCCGTCCGCGCCTTCGACCGGGAAGTAACGCTGGTGATCCTCCAGAGTCGAGATCAATACCTCGCGGGGCAGCGACAGGAAGCGCTCCTCGAAGCGGCCCGCAAGCGGCACCGGCCATTCGACCAAGGCCGTGACCTCGTCGAGCAGCGCGTCGCTCATCAGCGGCCGGCCGCCCAGGCCAGCCGCGATGGCTGCAACGCCCTCGCGGATCAGTGACCGCCGTGCCGCGAAGTCCACAACGACAAAGCCGCGCGCGCGCAGCGCCCGCTCGTAAACGCTCGGGCTCGACAGACGCAGCGGTTTCGGCGCGTGGAAGCGGTGCCCGCGGGTGAGGTTGCCCGCGGCGGTGTCGAGGAGCCTCGCAGGCACGACTTCCTTCCCATACAACATCACGATCCAGTGAACGGGTCGAACGAACTGCGCTTCCCCCGCGCCCCAGCGCATGCGGCGCGGAATCGGCAATGCATCGAGCGCGCTTTGCACCAGCCCGGGCAACAGCTCCACGGCAGGAGCACCGGCTTTGACGCCGACGTAATAGAGGAACGAGCCCTTGCCCTCGTCTCGGCGCTGAAGCTGCTCTATGGACGCCTTCCAGGTGGTTGCGAAGGCCTGCGCGGCCCGCGTCGGAAGACCCTCAGCATCGAACGCCGCGTTCACCGGTGGCCCGCGCCGCTCGATCTTCTGGTCCGGTTGCTGTGCGGCCAGGCGTCGAACGTGAACTGCGAGGCGTCGCGGTGTCGCGAAGGACCGCACCTCGCCATGCTTCAGACCTGTCTTGGCCAGTCCGGAGACGAGCCCGCCGGCAAACGCCTGCTCCAGCATGCGCAGCGCTTTGGGCGGCAGCTCCTCGGTGCCGATCTCGACCAGAAAGTCGCGCTTTTCCAAGGTCATGCGCGCGCCTGCCGCAGCGGAAAGCCCAACGCCTGTCGGCTCTCGTAGTAAGCCCGCGCCACGCCGCCCGCGAGCGAGCGCATACGCAGGATGTAACGCTGCCGCTCCGTCACCGAGATCGCGCGGCGCGCGTCCAGCAGGTTGAAGGTGTGGGAGGCCTGCAGCACCTGCTCATACGCGGGCAGCGCCAGCCCTGCTTCGAGCAGCTCCTTGCAGGCGCGTTCGTGATCGTCGAAGTGGCGCAACAGCATCGCGACATCGGCCCGCTCGAAGTTGTAGCGCGACTGCTCGACCTCGTTCTGGTGGAACACGTCGCCGTAGGTCACTCTGCCCGGCGGGCCGTCGGTCCACACGATGTCATAGATGCTCTCCACTCCCTGCAGATACATGGCGAGCCTCTCGAGACCGTAGGTGATCTCGCCCGTCACCGGGCGGCAGTCGAGGCCGCCGACCTGTTGGAAGTAGGTGAACTGGGTGATCTCCATGCCGTTCAGCCAGACCTCCCAGCCGAGGCCCCAGGCGCCGAGGGTCGGCGATTCCCAGTTGTCCTCGACGAAGCGGATGTCATGCACCAGCGGGTCGAAGCCGAGTGCGCGCAGGCTCCCGAGATACAGGTCCAGGATGTCGAGCGGCGAGGGCTTGATCACTACCTGGAACTGATAGTAGTGCTGCAGCCGGAAGGGGTTCTCGCCGTAGCGGCCGTCGGCCGGGCGGCGCGAGGGTTGCACGTAAGCGGCGCTCCAGGGCTCGGGTCCGATGGACCGCAGGAAGGTAGCCGTGTGGAAGGTGCCGGCTCCGACCTGCATGTCGTAGGGCTGCAGGACGACACAGCCGCGCTCTGACCAGTAGCGCTGCAGCGCGAAGATCAGCTCCTGGAAGGTGCGGGGCGCCAGGCCGATTCTCATGGTTGGGATCGAACGCACAAAAGAGCCGGCGAGTATACCCGCCGAACCCGGACCAGCGGCAGCCGGGCAGCCTGCACCAAAACAAGGCGCAGCGCTGCTGCCCATGGACTGTGGCTAAGCCGCGGCCGCTTGGTATTGCACCATATTGGTGCCAAAATGAGCCGGCTCGCACCACGATAGTGCAAGTGTGCCACCCCCTCGCCGCTAACTCCTTGATCTGTCTTGCAGCCGGAGCTGGCACAGCGCCTGCACTGTCACAGCGCGCCGCCACCTGCCCCCGGGAGACTGATCCGCCCGGCGGGCACCATAATTTATTTCTTCTGGAGGAGATATGACACCGGCCGATGTGCTGAAGCTGATCAAAGAAAAAGAACTCAAATTCGCGGACCTGCGATTCACCGATACGCGCGGCAAAGAGCAGCACGTGACCATTCCGGCGCGGCTCGTCGACGAGGATCTGTTCCGCGACGGCAAGATGTTCGACGGCTCCTCCATCTCCGGATGGAAGGGGATCAACGAGTCGGACATGATCCTCATGCCGGAAGCCAACACGGCGGTCATCGATCCGTTCTTCGAGGATGCGACCGTCAACATCCGCTGCGATGTGATCGAGCCGGCCACCATGCAAGGCTACGAGCGCGACCCGCGCTCGCTCGCCAAGCGCGCCGAGGCGTACCTCAAGTCGACGGGCATAGCCGATAACGCACTCTTCGGCCCGGAGAACGAGTTCTTCATCTTCGACAGCGTGCGCTATGGCAACGACATGCGCGGCTGCTTCTACGCGATCGACTCCGTGCAGGGCGCATGGAGCTCGGGTACGGAGTACGCCGACGGCAATCGCGGCCACCGGCCCGGCATCAAGGGCGGCTACTTCCCGGTCCCGCCGGTCGATGCATTCCAGGACATCCGCTCGGCAATGTGTCTCGCCTGCGAGGAGCTCGGCCTGAAGGTCGAGGTGCACCACCACGAGGTGGCCACCGCCGGCCAGAGCGAGATCGGCATCGGCGCCGGCACGCTGGTCCAGAAGGCCGATCAGGTGCAGCTGCTCAAGTACGCGGTGCTCAACGTGGCCAACCGCTACGGCAAGACCGCGACTTTCATGCCGAAGCCGCTCGTCGGCGACAACGGCAGCGGCATGCACGTCCATCAGTCGCTGCAGAAGGAAGGCAAGGCGCTCTTCGCGGGCGACAGGTACGGCGGCCTCTCGGACCTTGCCCTCTACTACATCGGCGGCATCATCAAGCACGCGCGGGCGCTCAATGCCTTCACCAACGCCGGCACCAACAGCTACAAGCGTCTGGTGCCGGGATTCGAGGCGCCCGTGATGCTCGCGTACTCCGCGCGCAACCGCTCCGCCTCGATCCGCATTCCGTGGGTGTCGAACCCGAAGGCCCGCCGTATCGAGGTGCGCTTCCCGGATTCCAGCGCGAACCCCTACTTCGCCTTCGCGGCCATGATGATGGCCGGGCTCGACGGCATCCAGAACAAGATCCATCCCGGCGACCCCGCCGACAAGGATCTCTATGACCTGGAGCCGGAGGAAGCCAAGCACATCCCGACCGTGTGCCACTCGCTCGACATGGCGATCGACTACCTCAATAAGGACCGCGAGTTCCTCACGCGCGGCGGGGTGTTCACCAATGACGTGATCGACGCGTACATCGGCCTGAAGATGCAGGAGATGACGCGGTTTCGCATGGCGACCCATCCGGTGGAGATGGAGCTCTACTACAGCTGCTGATCGATGGACAGAACTTGAAAATAGACGTCCCCGCATCCGGTGCCGGAGCCCCCCTGTCATTGGGAACGCTCCGGCGGCCGGTGCAGGGGCCCTGCGGCCAAGGAGGGCCAGTGGCATTGACCCGGCCTCCTTTCTGCTACGGCGTTCCTTTGTCCTCGGCTGCGCATCGGGCTATGCTCGGCCCCTATGCGCCACACGCGATTTACCTTAATCCGGACGGTGGCTCTGGGAGCGACCGCGGCGGCCGTTGCGAGCCTCGGCCTGCTCTGCGCCACCGCGCTCGCGGACAACGGCACCACGACGGTCTACAAGTGGGTCGACGCCCAGGGCGTCGTCCACTACAGCGACCAGCCGCACCCCAACGCGCAGAAGCTGGAAGTTCGCGGCGCTCAGACTTTCTCGTCTCTGCCGCTGCCGCAGAGCTCGTCGTCGGCACCCGCCGAGCCCCAGCCCTCCGGCCCTGCCTACGACAACTGCTCCATCACCCAGCCCTCCGATCAGCAGATGCTGATGAACGTCTACAACGCGACAGCGGTGGTACAGACCTCGCCGCCGCTGCGGCCGGGCGATCAAGTCCACCTGTTCGTCGACGGCAAGCAGATCCCGGGCTCCAGCACCTCCTTCTCGTTCCCGGTCTTTCGTGGCCAACATTCCGTGCAGGCAGTGATCGAGGACAACACCGGCCAGATCGTCTGCGAGACGTCCAGCGTCACCTTCTTCGTGCACCAGCCCTCGGTCCAGAACCCGCAGAACCCCGTCCATCCGCATTAGGAAGCCGGCGGTCATGGGGCGGAGGGTCTCGTGGCCGCTGAGTACAACCTCCCTTCGGCGCTGTCGCATTTCGACCCTGCCGATCTCCTGGACGCCCTCGCCACCGGCATCATCGTCCTGGATGCCCAACTCTGCGCCATCTACGCCAACGTCGCCGCGCAGGACCTCCTGGCCTTCAGCCTCAACAAGGCGCGCGGCCGCCCATTCTCCGATTTTCTGTACGATGGCAATGGCCTGACCGGCATCCTGCGCCGCGCGCTCGAAGCGGGCGAGAGTATCGCCGACCGCGAGCTGACCATCCGCCCTGCCGGCACGCCCCGCGATTCCCGCACCCTCGACGTCACCATCACACCGCTCGAGGGTCAGGTCACCGGAACCCACCTGCTTCTCGAGCTGGCCGACACCACCCAACGGCAGCGCATCTCGCGCGAGAACGACCTGATCGCGCGCCTCGACGGCAGCCGACTGATGATCCGCCAGCTCGCCCACGAGATCAAAAACCCGCTCGGCGGCCTGCGCGGCGCCGCCCAACTGCTCGAGCGCGAGCTGCAGGGCGCCGAGTTGAAGGAGTACACGCAAGTCATCATCGGCGAGGCCGACCGCCTGGCCGCCCTGGTCGATTCCATGGCGGGCCCGAAGCGCGTGCCGCAGAAGTCGCTGCTCAACGTGCACGAAGTTTGCGAGCACGTGTACCACCTGCTGCGGGCCGAGGCTGGTCCCGGGATTCAGATCGAGCGCGACTACGACCCGAGCCTGCCCAACGCCACCCTCGACCGCCATCAGATCATCCAAGCGCTGCTCAACGTGGCCCGCAACGCCATGCAGGCGCTGGGTGCCCGCGGGCGGATCGTACTGCGCACCCGCGCGCTTTCCAACGTCAGCATAGGTTCGGCCCGCCATCGTCTCGTGGCCGTGATGCAGGTGGAAGACGACGGCCCTGGCGTTCCCGAGGAGCTGCGCTCGAGCATCTTCTATCCTCTGGTCACCGGCCGTCCGGATGGCACCGGCCTCGGTCTGGCGGTGGCGCAGGAGCTCGTGGCCCGCAACGGGGGCCTGGTCGAATTCGAGAGCGAGTCCGGACGTACCGTGTTCACACTGCTGTTGCCGCTGGGGGAGCCTGCATGACAAAATCGTTTGGAACGATTTTGGACGGCGATAGCCGGCCCGAAGGGCGAGGCGCAGGGACGGAGCCTCGCAGCGCCGTTGCACTGCGTGTCTGGCTCGTCGACGACGACGCGTCCATCCGCTGGGTGTTGGAGCGTGCGCTGCGCAATGGCGGCATGATGCCGCGTGCGTTCGAAGCGGCGGAGCCGGCGCTGGAGGCGCTGCGGCGTGAAGCCCCCGACGTGTTGATGACCGACATTCGGATGCCCGGCCAATCCGGCCTGGCGCTGCTGCGCAGGATTCGCGACACCCGTCCCGCGCTTCCCGTCATCGTCATGACGGCGCACTCGGATCTCGGCAGCGCCGTGTCGGCGTATGAGGGCGGCGCCTTCGAGTACCTGCCGAAGCCGTTCGATATCGATCAGGCGGTCGCACTCGTCCGGCGCGCCGCCAGCGCCGTCGGTCAAAATGGCGCGGATACGGCCGTTACACCCCGCATCCCGGAGCTCCTGGGCACCGCGCCGGCGATGCAGCAGGTGTTTCGCGGCATTGGACGCCTCTCCCGCTCCAGCGTCACGGTGCTCATCACGGGCGAGTCCGGCACCGGTAAGGAGCTGGTTGCGCGGGCGCTGCACGATCACAGCCCGCGCGCCGGCAAGCCTTTCATCGCCCTCAACACTTCCGCCATCCCCGCGGACCTGCTGGAGTCGGAGCTCTTCGGCCACGAGAAAGGCTCATTCACCGGCGCCGACACCCAGCGCCGCGGACGGTTCGAGCAGGCCGACGGTGGCACGCTGTTTCTCGATGAGATCGGCGACATGTCGACGCCGCTGCAGACGCGTTTGCTACGCGTTTTGGCGGAGGGAGAATTCTATCGAGTGGGCGGACAAACGCCGATTCGCGTGGATGTCCGCGTCATTGCCGCGACGCACCAGAACCTGCAGGACCGTGTGGCTCGCGGCCTGTTCCGCGAGGACCTCTACCATCGCCTCAATGTCATCCGACTGGAGCTGCCGCCGCTGCGCGCCCGCGCGGAGGATATTCCGGACCTGCTCGCCCATTACCTCAGACTGGCGGCTCACGACCTCGGTGTGGAGCGCAAAGCGCTCGCCAAAGAGGCGGCGGCGAAGCTGTCTGCGTACGGCTGGCCCGGCAACGTTCGCGAGCTGGTGAACCTGTGCCGTCGCCTCTCGGTCCTCGCACCCGGCAGCGAGATCCATGTAGAGGATCTGCCGTCCGAGATCCTTGCCGCCGGCGCCAGCGACGGCGATGCCGACTGGGAGCAGGCCCTGGCGGCTTGGGCCGACCGCCACGCCCTCGGCGGCAAGCGACCGCTGCTGGAGCTGGCGCTGCCGGCAATGGAGCGCATCCTGATCCGCGCCGCACTGAAGCGCACCCAAGGCCACCGCCAGGAGGCCGCCCGGCTTCTCGGCTGGGGCCGCAATACGCTCACTCGCAAGCTGAAGGAGCTGGGGATGAGCGAAGGCGAGCTCGCCGGGGAGTCGGAAGACGATCAACCCGATACCGGGGTGTCCTGAACCTCTTTGCCCGTGCGCAGAGTGCCGACGAGCGCCGCGACGCTCTCGAGACCAGTCTCCCGCAGATACTCGGCGATCCCCTCATTCACCTTCTTGCAGACGAAGGGATCGTAAAACAGCGCCGTGCCGATGCCGACCGCCGTCGCGCCGGCGATCAGGAACTCTATCGCATCCGTCGCGGTGGTAATGCCACCCTGCCCGATGATGGGAATGTCGTGCGGCTGCGCCACTTCGTAGACCTGGTGCACCTTGAGCAGCGCGATCGGCTTGATCGCCGGTCCCGACAACCCTCCCTGGATGTTGCCGATGATCGGTCGGCGGCTGCGCGGGTCGATGGCCATGCCCATCATCGTGTTGATGACCGCCAGCGCATCCGTGCCTGCCTCGATGCACCGCCGCGCGTTCTCGCGGATATCAGTCTGATTGGGCGAGAGCTTGGTGATCAGCGGTTTCTTCGTGACCCGGCGGCACGCCTCTACCACCTGCGCCGACATCTCGGGATAGTTGCCGAACGCGACGCCGCCCTCCTTGACGTTGGGACAGGAGATGTTGATCTCGATCGCGTCGATGGGCGACTGGTCGAACAGGCGCGTGACCTCCGCGTATTCCTCCACGGTGGAGCCGGAAACGTTGGCGATGAAACGCGTTTCGGTGAAATCCAGCGCCGGCAGGATGCGGCGCACGACGTGCTCGGCGCCCGGGTTCTGCAGGCCGATGGCGTTCAGCATTCCGGCCGGTGTCTCGTACACGCGATGAGGCGGATTGCCGAGCCGCGGCGCGAGCGTCGTCCCCTTCAGCACTACCGCGCCCGCATCCCGGTTGGAGAAGCCCTGGATTCGGGTGTACTCCTCGCCGAAGCCGACGCAGCCGGAGAGCAGCACGATCGGGGAGGCGAAGTCCAGGCCGCAGAACTTCAGCCGCAGGGCACTCGCCGGGGCGTTCGTGTGAGTCATATCAGCACCTTAAGGCACATGGATGCGCTTTTTCAAATCCTGCGCACGTGCACGTCTATCTTCCCCCGCGGCCCGATCAGCAAGGAGCCGAGCCAGCCCGTGATCCAGACGATCAGCCATGTCGCGAACGCCGACCAGAACCCGCCGTAGATGTGGAAACCCGGCAGGATCCAGGCGACCAGCGCCACCATCGCCGTGTTGACGACCAGCAAAAACAGCCCGAGGCTGAGTAGGGTGATCGGCAGCGTGAGGATGATCAGTATCGGCCGCACGATCGCATTGACGACACCCAGGAGGACGCCCGCGAGCACCAGCGTGCCGGCATTGTCGATCCGGATCCCCGACACCCATCGGGTCGCGACCCAGAGCCCGATCGCGCTGATGAGCGCCCGGAGAACGAACCCGGTCACGGGCGCTCCCGTCGTGCGGTGCCCTCGATCAGAGCCTTCAACCGGGTCATCGCCGCCCGCCACCCGGTCCGCAGCCGCAGATACTGCGCATCCCACTCCGGCACCCCCGGCACCCCCGATCCCAGCAGCCGCAGAATGGTCCCCCCGGCCTGGGCCGGCTCCAGGATGAAGTCGTCGATGAGTGCGCTGTCGGTGGGGGGGAGCGAGGTGCTCGGCAGGTAGATGAGCCGCAACCGCCGTCCCGGCTCACAGACGTCGATGTGCGCTTCCAGCTCCGTGACCCGGTCGACGCAGGCGCGAAAAAGGCCACCGGCCCGGGCGCGGATCTCGGCCTTGGGTGAACACCAGGTGGTCAGCAGCGCAGGATCCGTCAGCGCCCGCCAGACCGTCTGCACATCCGCGGTGACGTCGATCCGGTGGGCATAGCCCCGAGTCTTGTCCTTCATATGCCGCAATTGTGCCACCAGCGCACAACCTTGGCCTGGTCGACCGCGGATCCTCTATCCTAAAGCCTACGCTTGCGGAGATCCCATGGCCTACGTCAACCTGATCGTCGCCCTCGCTCTGGTGCAATTCTTCGCCTTCGCGACCGCGGTCGGCAGGGCAAGGGAGAAATACAACGTCCCCGCTCCGGCCACGACAGGCAACGAGGTTTTCGAGCGCTACTTCCGCGTGCAGATGAATACGCTGGAGCTGCTCATCATGTTCGTGCCGGGGATCTGGATGTTCGGCTTCTACGTCAGCGCCAAGGTGGCTGCAGCGCTCGGCGGAGTCTACCTCGTCGGACGCTGCATCTATTACTTCGCGTACGTGAAGGATCCGAAGAAGCGATCGCTCGGCTACGGACTGTCCGCGGGTCCGGTCGCGGCGCTGGTGATCGGCGCACTGGTCGGTGCGATCCTGGCCGCGATACGCCATTGAGCGGCGCTGCCGTCTAGTCCGTTTCCGACTTGATCGGCCGCGTCATCAGCGCGCGGACCGCTTCCCGCGCGGGCACGCCCTCATACAACACCCGGTAAACGCCTTCGCAGAGCGGCATCTCCACTGCCGCCCGGGCAGCGACGGCATGCAGGGCCTTTGCCGCCGGGTATCCCTCCACGACCTGCCCGATGTCCGCGAGCGCCTGCTCGGCCGTCTTTCCAGACGCCAGCTCCAGCCCAAACCGACGGTTGCGGGATTGGTCGTCGGTGCAGGTGAGGACTACGTCCCCGAGGCCGGCGAGCCCCATGAAGGTGTCTCGTTGCGCCCCGAGCGCGACTCCGAGCCGCATCATCTCCGCGAGGCCGCGCGTGATGAGCGCCACACGCGTGTTGGCTCCGAAGCCCAGGCCGTCCGAAAGGCCGGCGCCCACTGCCAGTACGTTCTTGACGGCTCCGCCTACTTCGACACCCGCAATGTCCGTTGACGTGTAGGCGCGGAACTGCTCAGAAGAGAGGTCTTGCGCCAGTGCCTTCGCGAACGACGAGTCCGACGACGCTATCGTCATCGCCGTTGGGAGTCCGGCCCCAACCTCCCGTGCGAAAGTCGGCCCCGACAGCACCGCCACTGCTCGCTTGGGACCCAACACCTCGCGCGCAACCTGGTGCGGCAGCAGGCCCGAGGGAAGCTCGAAGCCTTTGGTCGCCCAGGCGAGCCGCATTTCCGGGGCGAGGAGCGGCGCAATTCCCTCGAGCAACGTCCGCAAGGCATGACTCGGCACGGCAATGAGCACATCGCGCGCGCCGCGCATGGCCTGCGCGAGCTCCGGCTCCACGGTAAGCGACTGGGGGAATGCTCCCGCGGCGAGGTAACGCTCGTTCCGCCGCTCCCGCGCCATGGCGGCGAGGCGTGCGCGATCGCGCCCCCAGAGTCGGGTTGCACGCCCGCTGCGCGCGAATTGAACCGCTAACGCCGTCCCCCACGAACCCGCGCCCAACACGGCGACCGGCGCGTCGCTTCCCGTGGCGGCGCTCATTATGCGAGCCTGCGCCTCAGTTTGTTTGTTCGGGGGGGCGGTTCTGGTTCGCGGCGTACAGCGCGTCGAAGTTGACGGGCGGCAGCAGGAACTGC
Organism: uncultured Pseudomonadota bacterium; assembly: GCA_963833085.1. Lineage (GTDB taxonomy): Bacteria > Pseudomonadota > Gammaproteobacteria > Steroidobacterales > Steroidobacteraceae > 13-2-20CM-66-19. Next base: position 100,445 of record CAWHWV010000031.1, on the reverse strand, counting down.
GGGAATCCACCCTGAGTGACAAGAGTCGATACGGCCGCGCGCGCGTACGGGAAGAGTACCCCGGGGCACACGCTTCCGACAGCGCGCTTGATGTCCTCATCCGACAGGTTGCGCAGCACGAAAATCCCGGCCTGCTTCACCTCGACCAGGAAGATGGTGTTGTCGTTCTGCTTCGCGGAGACGGTCACCGTCAGCACTATCTCGCGCACGTCGGCGGCCAGCGGCGTCGCGGCGGTGTGCAGGTCGAGATTGATCTGCGGATTCCAGTTGCCCTCCACGCGCGGGCCGTTGGGCGCCTCGTAGGAGCAGTCCTTGAGGTACACGCTCTGCAGGGCGAGCACCGGGCCAGTCGCGTTCTCGGGCGTCGGCGCGAGGCCGGCAGCTTCATTCGTCATCTGTCACTCCAGTTTGCAATAGTTTGTCGAGACCACCGTCGGCATCGAGATCGTGCAGATCGTCGCAGCCGCCGACATGTGTCTCGCCGATGAAGATCTGCGGCACCGTGCGCTGCCCGCAGCGGGACATCATTTCCACCCGGGCTGCCGGTGCCGCCTCGATGTCGATCTCCTCCACCTCGACACCCTTGCCCTCGAGCAGCTCCCGGGCGCGCGCGCAGTATGGACACCAGCTCGTGGTATACATCACGACCTTCATCCACTTGCCTTCGAGCCCTTTTCGAGCGGCAGGTTGTCCGCGCGCCATGCCGCCAGTCCGCCGCGCAGATTGAAGGCCTGCGCGAAGCCCTGGGACTTCAGCTGCCGTGCGGCCGACGTGCCGAGCGAGCCGGACTCGTCATAGACGATGAGCGGCTTCTGCTTGTATTTCTTCAGCGTGTCGCCCGCCTTGAGGATCTGCTCGCCGTCCAGGCGGCGCGCACCGGAGAGGTGCCCGGCGGCATACTGCTCGGCGGCACGCAGGTCGATCACCACCGCGCCGCGGTTCATCAGCCTGATGGCGTCCTGCGGCGAAACGGTCGCGAGACCTGCCGCGTACGCCCGCAGCTCGAACACGATGACAGCCACGAGCAGTACGGCAGTCGCGGCGACGAGCCAGTGATTCAGCTGGATGTATAGAGCGAGACGGTCCATGCGGGAGGCAGCAGAAGGGCGGGCCGGGCTTAAAAAGGGCGCGCATTATAGCGCTCATATGCGACTGCGACGCCTCCGCATCATTGGCCTGATCGCGCCGTTCCTGCTCACCGTGCTCGTGGCCGCGCCGGCGGGTGGCGCCGCCAGGCATGCCGCCGGGCCGGCGCTCATGCGGACGCCCGCCAGGCGCGGGCGCAGCTCCAGGCGCTGCGCGACCAGATTGCGCACATCGCCCGCCAGGTGAGCCGCGGACAGGCGGAGCGGGATCGCCTCACCCGCCAGCTGCGGGCCACGGAAGAGTCGGTCGGCAAGGCGCGGGCAGCGCTCGATGGCCTGCGCCAGCAGCGTGCGGCGGATGTTGCCCAACGGGCGCAGCTCGAGGCGCAGAAGCGCCAGCTCGAGACCGACCTCGCCGACAACCGCAGCGTTCTTGCCGAACAGCTGCTTGCCGCCTACCTGATCGGGCGGGAGGAGCCGCTGAAGCTCCTGCTGAATCAGGGCGACCCGGCCCAGGCAGGCAGGATGTTCGTCTACTACAGCTATTTCGGTCGTGCCCGCGCCCTCAAGATCCAGGCCATAGAGGCCGACCTGCAACATCTCGGGCAGCTCGATGGGCAGCTCCAGGCGCAGGACGCGAAGCTTGCCGGCTTGCAGCAGGCGCAGCAGGCCCAGGTCTCCGCCCTCCAGCAGGCACGTTCGCAGCGCATGCAGGTGCTGGCGAGCATTTCGGCGCGGACCCAGAGCCGCACCGAGCGCCTGGCTCGCCTGCGGCACCAGCGCGGCGACCTCGAGTCACTGCTGGCGCAGCTGCGCCGGGCGACCGCGAGCCTGCCGCCCGAAGATCTGGGCCACTCTCCTTTTGCAAAGCTGCGCGGCAGGCTGCCGCGCCCGGTGGCCGGTACGATCATCGAAGGCTACGGCCAGGTGCGGGCAGGCGGCCTCAAGTGGCAGGGGGATCTCTTCGCGACGCAGCGTGACGCGCCAGTGCGCGCTGTATCCGGGGGCCGGGTGGTCTACGCGGACTGGCTGGCTGGGCTCGGGCTCCTGATCATCATCGATCACGGTGATGGCTATATGAGCCTCTACGGCCACAATGACCGCCTGTACGAGTCGGTCGGGCAGCAAGTGGCCGCCGGTCAGATCATTGCGCAGGCGGGCGACAGCGGCGGCAGCGTCCGATCGGAGCTTTACTTCGAGATCCGCCGGGCGGGTGAGCCGGTCGACCCGCGGCTATGGCTTGCCTCTCCCCCCTGTGCCGGGCCGGTATATCGGCAATGTGAGGGACTTCAAATTTTGGGACCGCAGGCGGGACCTGATCCGCGAACCGCCAACTCGCGCAAGGCCCGGCGCGTCCCTTCCGCGCGACAGTGGCTGCCATTTTTCATAGTAAACCACGGTTGCCTCGGCATGAGCCGGCCTCCGGACGACATAAAGCTGTCCTCTGAGACCCGCCCTCACGGGTCCGAGGGCCCCGGGAAACCTGCGGACGCGTGGAGCGGTTTCGAGCCCCATGCGCAGCTTTGTCGCTCGCTCTTGCCGCGCGCCCAGACCATCGCGATCTTCGACGCCCGGGGCGGATTGCGCTGGTCGACCGACCAAGCCGCCGCCGACGGCCTCAAGTCCATCATCGCTGACGCTGTCGCCGCGGCCCGCTCCGCACCCGACAGCCCCGGCGACGTCCACATGTTGCCCGGCAATGCGCCGGCGTATGTCAGTTGGATTCGCGACGACTCGCGGCATCCGCTTGCGATCCTCGGCATCGCCTGTGCCGCGGCCGGCGAGCGCGAGAGCGAGGTCCGCAGCTACTCGCTCGTGCAGGCGTTGCTCGCTCCCGTCCTGGAGTGTCTGCGCCGCGAGCTGCTGGCACGTGTGAACGTCGCCAAGCTCAAGCGGACCGTCGTGGAGCTGAAGGAAATGCACCCCGGAGAGGACGTCGGCAGCTTCGACACGCTGACCGGCCTCTACACCCGCCCGGCGTTCGAGACCCGCGTGCGCCTTGCCGTGGCGAGCAACGAGAGCTCTTCGGGCTGGAGCTCGCTCTACATCAACGTCGATCAGCTTCACGTCATCAACGACAACTTCGGCATGCGGGTCGGGGACAGCATCCTCGGCCAGCTCGGTGAGCTGCTGCGCGGCCGGCTGCCGGCGGGCGCGTTCGCGGCTAGGATCTCGGGTGACCGCTTCGCGGCGATGTTGCCGGGCCACCTCGATGATGCCGAGCGCTTTGGCGAGGCGCTGCGCGAAGCAGCCGAGCAGCTGGGCAACATGCAGGGCAACTCGCGGCTGCGTGTCTCGATCAGCATCGGCGTGGCGGCGCTCGACTCCAGCGAGGGCGAGCTCATGCACTCGCTCGCCGCGGCCGAGACGGCCTGCAAGGCCGCCAAGGACCGTGGCCGCAATCGCGTCGAGGTCTACCGGGCCAACGATGTGAGCCTGGTGCGCCGGTTTGCCGACATCAACATCGCCGGGCAGCTCCACGATGCCATCAGCGCCGGGCGGCTGCGCCTCGATGCGCAGCTCATCCTGCCCTTCGGCAGCGGCACGCACCGGCGGGCCCACTACGAGCTTCTGGTGCGCATGCTCGATGAAGACGGCACCGCCGCGGGTCCCGACGCTTCATGTCGGCGGCGATACGCTACCAGCTCATGCAGAGCATCGATCGCTGGGTGATCGAACCGCGTCGCACGCCTCAAGACCTCACGCCAACACGTTCGCCGACGGGCCGTTCACTTTCGCGATCAACTTTTCCGGCCAGTCGCTCAATGACGAGAGCTTCAGCGATTTCCTGCTCGAGCGCATCGCTCGAGCGGCCTGCCGCCCGAGCTCTTCTGCTTCGAGCTCACGGAGAACACGGCCGTCGCCAGCGTCAAGCGCGCGACCGACTGATGGGCAAGCTGCGCTCGCTCGGCTGCGGCATCGCGCTCGATGACTTCGGCACCGGACTTTCCTCGCTTTCCTATTTGCGCGAGCTGCCGGTGACCATGCTGAAGATCGACGGCAGCTTCGTGCGCGACGTCATCCGCGACCCGCGCGCCGAATCGATGGTGCGCGCCATCGCGCAGCTCGCGCGCACCATGTCCCTGGCCACGGTCGCCGAATACGTCGAGACCAAGGAAATCCTGGCGCGCGTCGCCACCCTGGGCGTCGACTACGGGCAGGGATTTGCCATCGCGAGACCCGTGCCTCTGGACGATCTGCTGGTGGAGCTCACCGCGTCCGGGGATGCCGCGCGCAGCTCCGGGGCATGGCCACGGGCTAGCCTATTCATATTGGTCGGCTCTGCGCTGCCGACGGTCGGCCGCCCATTGACCGGCAGGGCACGCCGTAGCATCGTTGGATCCTTTGATCCCACGGGGGAATTGTCACATGTCGATGCGATCGCGGACGCTGATCGCTCTTGTTGCAGGGGCTATTTTCGGCTTTTCCGCCGCCTTGGCCGGCGGCGTGCTGGCGGACGACCCGGGCGCCCAAGGCGATTCCAATGATCCCGCCACCCTGCCCTGGCAGGAGGCCCGCCTCTTCGCCGAGGTCTACGAGCAGATCAAGCACGATTATGTCGATCAGGTCAGTGATCGCAAGCTGATGGACGCCGCGATCCGCGGCATGGTGTCGTCGCTCGACCCGCACTCGGCCTATCTGAACAACGAGGAATTCGAGGAGACCCGTCTCAGCACCATGGGCTCCTATCCCGGCGTCGGTATCGAGGTCGCTGCGGACGGCTCCGCGGTGAAGGTTGTCGATGCCATCCAGGGCTCTCCAGCCGATCAGGCGGGACTGAGGGCCGGCGATGAATCGTGGCGATCGACGGCAAGGAAGTCGGAGCGGACGTGAACGGCGCGATCGAGCACATGCGCGGGGTTTCCGGAAGCACGGTGACCCTCACCATCCAGCGCGCCGGGAAGGCCGGCCTGCTGAAATTCGCATTGCGCCGCGCGAACGTCGAAGTGCACAGCGTGTGTACCAGAGCCTGGCGCCAGGCATCGGCTATGTGCGGATCGACGATTCAGCGATACCACGCCAGATGAAGTGACCTGCCGCGATATCGACGCTCCAGCGCGACAATCAGGGGGGTCTTCGTGGGCTGGTGCTCGATATGCGAGACAATCCGGGCGGAGTACTGGAGTCGGCGTGGCGGTCGCGGACGACTTTCTCAACAGCGGCGTCATCCTCACCGCTGAGGGTCGGACGCCCGATGCTCGGTTCGAGATGGACGCTACGCCGGGCGATCTGATGAACGGCGCGCCTATCGTGGTGCTGGTGAATAGTGGCACTGCTTCAGCCGCGGAGATCGTGTTGGCGGCACTCAAGGACCACGGCCGCGCGGTGGTGATCGGACACCGGACCTACGGCAAAGGTACCGTGCAGACCGTCATCCCGTTGCAATACGGCGGGGCAGTGAAGCTGACCACCTCCCGGTATTTCACTCCGTCCGGCGGCTCCGTGCAGGGCAAGGGCATCCTTCCCGACATCGTCGAGAAGGGCCCGGAGCAGCAGCCGGCGGACGTCATGACTGCGAAGGGCGCGCCGTCCCTGCAGTCCCGGGATGCCGAGGTGCGACTGGCCTTCAGCACGTTGCAGAGCGAGGTACACGGCGGCAGCGCCAGGCACATGGTCAAGACGGTGGCGCGGAATATCCCCCCGCGTTCGCCGGCGACGACATGCTGCCCTAGCAGCCCGGTCGGATCCTGTGCTGTCATGGCTGATCGATCTCGTGCTGCATCTCGACCGGCATCTGGTCGAGCTGCTGGCGCGCGTTGACCTCTGGATCTACCCGATCCTCTTCGCGGTGATTTTCGCGGAGACCGGACTCATCGTGACGCCGTTTCTGCCGGGCGACTCGCTGCTCTTCGGCATCGGCGCGCTGGCCGCGGTCGATACCAGCCACACGCTCAACGCGCCGCTTTTGTTCATCGTGCTCGGCCTCGCGGCCGTGCTCGGTAACACGGTCAACTACTCGGTGGGCCGGCTCGTGGGTCCTCCCGCCTTCAGCGGCCGCTATCGCCTGCTCAAGTGCGGTACCTGCGCCGCACCGAGGAGTTCTTCCTGCGCCACGGCGGCCGGGCGGTCGCCCTGTCGCGCTTCGTCCCCATCATCCGCACCTGCATGCCCTTCGTCGCCGGCATCGGGCGCATGCCCTACGCGCGCTTCCAGGCCTACAACATCCTGGGCGGCTTCGGCTGGGTGTTGCTCTTCCTCTGGGCGGCTATCTCTTCGGCAACGTGCCGCTGGTGAAGCGCAACTTCGGACTGGTCACGATCTTGATCATCGTCGTGTCGCTGATCCCGGTGGCGCTGGGTTTGGTAGACGGCGGCGGCCGACGCCGGATAGCAGAGTCGAGGTAACTAACGTGACAAAATTGTCGGGAACAAGTTTGGACGGCGCGAGCCGGCCCGCAGTGCGAGGCGCAGAGACGGCGCTTGCAAACCGTGGTTGAGCACCGAGTCGAGGCTGCGGGAAATCCTGCAGGATCTGAGCAGCCGCGAGCCGATCTTCCATCGCCCGGAGTTTGGCACTACCCGGGCGGATTTCGAGGGCATGACCGCGGAGGATTTCTGGGAGGTCGGCGCCTCCGGCCGCCGCTACAGCCGTGAGCGCGTTCTCGATGTGTTGGAGGATCGCCATCAGGTCGCAAGCCATCTCGCGCTGGAAGACGCGTGGGAAGCAACCGACTTCGCCTGCCGGGAGCTGGGAAGCGACACTTACCTGTTGACGTATACGCTGGCGCAGGGGCCACGCAAGACGCGGCGGGCGACGGTCTGGAGGCGCTCGGCCGGGGGATGGAAGATCGTGTTTCACCAGGGAACGGTCGTCGAGGACGACACGTCGGAATAGGCGTGCGCCGCGTACCAGGGCCCGGCTGTATCGCACCGTATCCACGGTGATGTTCCATATCTGCCGCGGCCGGTGCAACCCGTCGCGGCTCCAGCCGTCTGCCCGGTAGAACCGCTCGCGCGCGAGTATTGCCCGCGACCACCCAGAGCACTGCCTTCCTGAATTCCAGCGCGGTAGAGGTCGCCGCGCGCGGCCGCTGCGAGCGCCTGTCCGATTCCACGGCCCCAGCAGTCGGGCTCGACATACAGCGCGCAAAGCTCTCCCTGACCGGCTACGTCCGCATCGCGAGCCGGTGAGATCGTGGCGAAGCCGAGGACCGTATCCGCTTCGACCGCCACCAACGTTCTGGGTTGGGCCGGATCCCGACCGGCGAAGTCGTAACGTTGTGCCCGCTCCTCCGGGCGCAGCCCCTGCCAGATAATCCTCAGGCATCAAACCTCGGTAGGCCGCTTGCCACGCGCGCACGTGAACCCTCGCTACCGGCATGGCATCGTCGGGTACCGCGGGCCGCAGGATCATCGCAGCGCCTCCTCCAGCGCGCTCGTGAGCGGCTTGAGGAAGAAGGATTCCTCCGGCATCAGCCGCGCGTCGATTCCGTGCCGGCGCAGCGTGTCCGCCACCACGGGCCCGATTGCCGCCACCAACGTGTTGGCGAGCGCCGCTCTGGCGCCATCCTCCGAGGCGACGGCGATCAGCCGCTCGATCTGCGCGGAGCTGGTGAAGGCGATGGCATCGACTCTGCCCTCGCGCAACTCGTTCACCAGGTTGCGCACGGCCTGCTCGTCAGCGGCATCCGCATAGACGTACGGCGCCACGGTCGACACCATCGCGCCGGCACTCTCGAGGAAATCGACGAGCGGACGGTTGGGCTCCGTGCCGTAAAGCTGCACGCCGACGCGCCGGCGTTGGAGGTCCAGGTGTCGCAGCGTCGCCATCACCCCGTCGGTCGTTGGCTGCTCGGCGGCAAGCTCCGGCTTCATCCCCAGCTCGCGCAGCACCTTCGCGGGCTTCGGGCCGCGCGTGATCTTGCGCGTAGCGCCCAGCGCCGCGATGAACTCGCGCTCTCAGGGCCGGCTCGTGCCGCTCGATGCACGAGAGGATGCGCCTCAGTCCCTCGCCCGTGAGCAGGACGAGATCGTCAAACGCGCCCGTGGCGAGCCGGCGACTCCACTCGAGCACCGGCTCAGGATCGGGAGCATCGCGGATCGCCACCAGCGGGCAGCGGATGACGCGGGCTCCGCGCCGCTCGAGCAGGGACGCGAAGACCTCGATCTCGCGACTCTCGGGAACGGCGATGGTGCGGCCGGCGAGGGGCTGGGCGGTCATCGGACGCCAGTTTACCTGCCCGGCCCCTTGGTTGCGCGGCGCGATGGCAGCTCGGAGTGGGTGCGCGCTTGCGGAGTGCAGACGCCCGCGCGAATTCCGTCGCTGAATTCGGTCGCTAATTGTGGTAGCGATCACACTTGCCACTGCAAAGCGGGCTATGCTCCGCGCCCGGGGCACGCCACAGGCGGCCCTTGGGGGATTCTTGTACATAGATACCGCTGCGCGGCTGCGTACTGCCGCATGGGCGCAGTGCTGGGGCCGCATCCTGGCGCCCCGTTACTGGCCGACCTGGATCGGCCTGGGCCTGCTGCGGCTGCTTGCGCTGCTGCCATTCTCATTGATGCTCGCCGTCGGGGCGCTGCTCGGCGCAATCCTGCGCCGGCTGCCGCTGGGCTGGGCGCACACCGCGCGCCGCAACATCGAGCTGTGCCTGCCGGAGCTCGGCACCGCGGAGCGTGAGCGCCTGCTCAACCGGCATTTTGCCAGTCTCGGCATGGCGCTGCTGGAAGTCCCGCTGGCCTGGTGGACTCCGCAGTCGCGCCTCGACCGGATCATCAGCGTGGAGGGCGCGGAGCACTTGCGCGCGGCGCTGGCCCGCGGTCGCGGTGCCATATTGCTCACGGCTCACTTCACGCCGATGGAGATGGCCGGGAGGATGCTGGCCACCGTCACGCCGGTGAATGTCCTTTATCGTCCGACGAAGAACGAGGCGCTGGCCTATGTGCTCGGTCGCTGCCGCTGCAACCTCGGTGTCAGCCCGATTCCCCGTGACGACATCCGGGCACTGATCGCGGCCCTGAAGAACAATGAGGCCGTCTGGTACGCGCCCGATCAGAGCTATCGCAAGAAGGGAGCGGAGATGGTGCCGATGTTCGGCATTCCGGCCGCGACCAACACCCTCACCTCGCGGATCGCGCGCATGACGGGGGCCGCCGTGCTGCCCTACTTCGTCGAGCGGCTGCCCGGCACGCGCGGCTACCGCGCGGTGATTCATCCTCCGCTCGAGAATTTCCCCGGCGATTCCCCGTGCGGCGACGCGGAGCGCTTTCACCACCTGATCGAGGCCCGGGTGCGCGCCGTGCCGGAGCAGTACCTCTGGATCCACCGCCGCTTCAAGGGACTGAGCCCCGACTATCCCGACTACTACGCGCGACGGCTACCGAGCCAGGCCTGCGCGGGCACCCGCGCCTTGCGAGGAGGAAGCCGCACCATGAGCACGAAAGCGCGGAAGGGCCCGCCAAGGTCGGCACCTACCGAGATGCCCGCGCCCACCGCGGAGGCGCGCGCGAGCTGTCCCGGCATACGCTTCCGGCTCGATTTCCACGATCAATGCTCCGTCGGGATCGGCAAGATAAGCCTGCTGGAGGCCATTGCGCGCACCGGCTCCCTGTCGCAGGCGGCGCGCCATATCGGCATGAGCTACCGCCGCGCCTGGCTGCTCATCGACAGCATGAATGCCGAGTTCGATACCCGGGTGATCAGCGCGACCGTCGGCGGCAGCGGCGGCGGCGGCGCGCAGCTCACGTCATTCGGACGCGAGCTCATCCAGGCCTACCGCAACCTGGAAGCCCGCATCGCGCCGCTGGCCGTGGAGCACATGAGCGGGGTCGTGACGCACGTGGCCGGCCCGCGTGGCAACTCAGCGGCCGCGGGTCCCAATCGCGAGGGCGACTCTCGAGACCGCTGAAGCAGACTGCGCCGGGCCAGCGGGGCGTCAGAAGTTGACAGTGCCCCGCACGTAGTAATACCCCCCGTCGATCCCGAACGGCGAAAACATCGGATACTGGAACACGCCCAGCGTGTCCCCGTACGTGAAGCTGTCGTAGTGGGCGAGCAACGTGGAGTTGTATTTGTCGGGTAGCGATTGAACAGGTTGAGCGCGCCGGCACTCAGCGTGAAGTGGCGCGAGAACTTGTAGCTCACATCGAGATTGGTGATCGGCGTGACGCCGATGGTCGACTGGAAGTACTCGGGCGTATTCGTCGGGTTGTCGCCGTCGTCGTTCTCCCACTCCGAGGTCTTGCCGTAAATCTGCTCCTCGATGTTTACCGCCAGCTTGCTGAGCGTCCACAGCCCGCCGAAATTGAGCACGAACCGGGGGCTCGCCGTGGACAGATCCGAGAGCGCCGTCGCGTCGTACAGAGTCAGTCCCGTCAGCTGTGCCGGCGTCGCCGGCACCTTGGTGATCGATGTCTGGTTGAGGGTTGCTCCCACTGACCAGTCGACATGGCCGAAGCGGTACTCGGAGGGGAAATTGAATACCAGGTCGGCTCCCTGCGTGCTGGTATCGATGCCGTTGGCAAAGAGAGTGACGCCGGTGGTCCCGGTTGCAACGACCGACGGATCGAGCTGATTGCCGTTCGCCGCGATCGCGGCATTGATCGCCGCCGCCGAGGGCTGCACCACACCGTTCAGCGTCCCGTAGAGGTTGCCGGTCGCCCAGATGCGGTTGGTAACGTTGATGTGGTAGAGGTCGAGGGTACCGATCACGCCGGGCGTCGGTCGCCATACGACGCCGACGCTGAAGTTCACCGAGTGCTCCGGCTGCAGGCCGTTGCCGAGACCGATCAGCCTGCCGCCCGGTGAATTGGGCGGCAACTGCACGAAGGCGCTCGTCGGTGTGACGTTGGTGGAGGAGTAGTATTCCTCGGCGAGCGTGGGCGCGCGGAAGCCGCTGCTCACCGTCCCGCGCAGCGCGAGCTGCTGGGTGAAGTCATACCGCGCCGTGAGTTTGCCGACGGTGTCGCTGCCGAAGTCGCTGTAGTGCTCGAACCTGCCGGCGGCATCGATCCGCAACGGTTCGATCGGCTGGGCAGCCAGGTCGACGTACACGGCGTCGGTATGGCGATAGTGTGTCCCGGCATCCGTGGGCGTGAAGCCTGGATACGACTGCGCGCCTCCATCGACGTAGGAGATCGGGATGCCGGCTCCGATGCCGTAGCTGTCACGCCGGTACTCGAGACCATACGCCACGTTGAGCGGACCTGCCATACCTACATCGAAGTCGCGATTCACATCGAGGTTCGACGTCCACTGCGTCGTCTGCATGTAGCCGTCGTAGTAATCGAGCGGCGTCGCTTCGCCGGTGCTGTTGTATACGCCGGCGTTGGCAGAGTTGAGTGTATAGGCGTTGAACTGGTCGCGGCCGTAGGTGCTGCTGAGATCCCAGCTCCACGCTGCGATCAGTCCCTTGAGGCCGGCCGTAGCGGAGTAGTCGTGCTCGCCGCTCGCCTCGAGGGGATCGAAGCCGAACGGGAACGGATATGTGGTGACGCCAGTCGTGGGATCCGTGTATTGGATTTTGCCCGGCAGCCGATACTTCTGAAACGACTGGGCGTCCTTGTCGCCGTAGGTCGCGAAGGTATAGAACTGCGTGCCGTCCGGGAAATCGAAGCCGGCGTTGAGCTCGAACAGCTTGAGCTGGTAGTGAGCATCGCCCTCCTCGGCGCCGAGATACGGATAGCCGTTCACGGCGGCCATGTTCGAGTCCGGGTAGGTGGCGAGGTTGGCGGGGTTGATGACGCGCTCGTCGATGGCGCTGCGGTTGCTCGCGCCATGGTCATGAACCTCCGCGGTGACGTTGAGATAGCTGTTGTCGATGGGCTGAAAGCCGGCATTGCCCGCGACATCGTTGGTGTCGCCGCCACCATCCATGTAGCCGCCGTAGGTGCCGGAGAGGTTGCCGCCGGAAGAACTCCTTTTGAGGATGATGTTGATGACGCCCGCGATGGCATCGCTGCCGTACTGCGCCGCGGCGCCGTCGGTCAGCACCTCGATGTGGTCGATCGCGTCGATCGGAATGAAATCGAGGTCGACCCCGGCGCAGCCCTGGAAGGGGCCGCTGTCGACCTCGATGTTGGCGGCGCCGTGCCGCCGCTTGCCGTTGACGAGCACCAGTACGTCGTTGCAGCTCAGTCCCCGCAATCTCGCCTGCAGGGTCTGGCCGGCCATGTCGTTACCGAAGGCCTGGGCGACGAAGGACGGCACTACCTGCGCGAGCGCGGCCAGCAGGTCGGGATTGCCGGCGACGGTCTTGAGCGCGGCGGCACTCATGATCTGCACCGGCGCCGGGCTGTTCGCCGCCGTGATGCCGGACTCACGCGAGCCGGTCACGATGACTTCGTCGAGCACGTTGGCGGTCGCGGGACCGGCCTCGTCCGCGGGACTCGGGCCGCCGGTCACGGTCTGGGCGCTGACCGCACCGGCGCTCAGTAACAATAAAAGCGGCGCCGCCGATATCGCCGTGCCTGTTCGTTTGTTCATTGCTCGTCGCCTCTCCCCTTTGGACGATGTCAGCGCTATATCGCGTGGAATATTACGGTGCCCGGCAGCATGCGGCAAGAAGCGCACGGCAACTCGCTGCAGTTGTACCGGCCATGGCACAATGAGCCCATGGCCGACTCGCGGGCAGCATTGCGACTCACGGGAATCCTGGCCTGCTACGGCCGGTTCCATCGCGATGCGCGCAATCGCCTGACTCACTATTTCGGCGTGCCGGCGATCATCTACGCGGTGCTGATCCCGCTCGCACTCCACGTCAACACCCTGGCGGGCATTGCGCTGCGCCGCGACAGAATCCTCATCGCAGTGGCGGCGCTCGGCTACATCGCGCTCGATCCAGGGCTTGGATTGCCGTTGACACTGGCGCTCGCGCTGCTGGGCGCTGCCGCGGAGGCGACCTGCGCGCTGGGTCCCTCACTGGCGCTGGCCGTAGCAGCCGCCGTCTTCGTGCTCGGCTGGGCGTTGCAACTCCTGGGTCACCGGCTGGAAGGCAACCGTCCGGCGCTGCTGACGAATCTCGCCCAGATACTCGTCGCGCCGCTGTTTCTCACGGCGGAGCTGGGATTCTCCCTGGGGCTGCGCCGCAGACTACACGGCGATATCGAGCGTCACTTGACGTCGCCGTAGTTCCGCACGGCGTCGCTGTTGTTCAGTGCACACCCGCCATCAGCCGCTTCACCGGCGGCGTGAGCAACAGCATCACGGCGCCGCCGGCCCCGGTCCAGCAGAAGAGCTTCAGGTACAGCGCCGGGAGCGTCGCGAGGTGCTGCGCGTTGTAGTCGCCCGACAGCAGGCCCGCGAGAAAGCTCCCCAACGCCAGGGTGAGGAAAAACAGCCCCATGGTCTGGGCGGCGAAGCGCGCGGGCGCCAGCTTCGTGGTGGCGGAGAGGCCCACGGGTGACAGGCACAGCTCGCCGCAGGCGATCACGAAATAGGCGGCTATCAACCACAGCGGGGAGACCAGGCTCCCGTGCAGCACGCGCAGCGCCGCGAGATACATGACGAGCATTCCCGCCGCCATCAACAGCAGTCCCCAGGCGAACTTTGCCGGCGAAGACAGGTCCCGGCCGCGCTTTCCGAGACCAACCCACAGCGCCGCGAAGACAGGCGCCAGCACGATGATGTAGACCGGGGGGAATGTCTGCAAGTCTCCCGCCGGCACCTGCCAACCGAAGACGTCGAGGTCGGTGTATCGCTGCGCGAACAAAGTCAGGGAACCGAATATCTGCATGTAGGCCATCCAGAAGACGGTGGACGCCGCAAACAAGATCATCATGGCGAACACCCGGTGGCGCTCCGCGCGGGTGAGGCCGCCAAGGAAGGCCATGTACAGCAGGTACCCTGTCAGCAGCAGGCCAACTACCCACGATACGCGAGCGGCGAGCGTCACCGGATTCACCCTGACAACACCGCTCAGCAGCAGCGCCGCGAGCGCGCCGACCACTGCCACGATGACCCACAGGGCGAGCCAGGAGCGCGGCCTTGTGCTCGCCGGCGCCGCGCCGGCCGAGCCCAGGTAGTGGCGGGTGGCGAGAAACTGCACCACACCGAGCAGCATGCCGAGCGCCGGCAGAGCGAAGCCGGCATGCCAGCCGTAGTTGCGGGCGACGACGGGCACGAATATCGGGGCGAGGAATGAGCCGAGGTTGATACCGACATAGAAGATCGAAAAGCCGGCGTCCCGGCGCGAGCCGCCTTCGGGATAGAGCTCGCCGACCGTGGTGCTCGCGTTGGGCTTGAACAGTCCGACGCCGAGCACGTTGCAGCCCAGCCCGAGGAAAAAGAGGCGCTCGCTGCCCGCCGCGAGCAGGGTATTACCGATCGTGATCAACACGCCGCCCGCGATCATTGCGATGCGGCTGCCGGTCAGCTGGTCCGCCACCCAGCCGCCGAGGAGCGAGAGCAGGTAGGTGCCCCCCAGGTACAGCCCCCAGATGGCGCTGGCGCTCTGGTCGTCGAAGCCCAGGCCACCGCGGCCGCTGGCGGCGACCAGGAACAGGATCAGGATCGACTGGATGCCGTAGTAGGTGAACCGCTCCCACATCTCCGTGAAGAAGAGGGTCGCGAGACCGCGCGGATGACCGAATACCGTCGCCTGCGCGGGGCCGGCAGCGGCAGTTGCGGCGGATGCGTGCGACTCGGCGGACTCCGATGTGTCGGTTTCGACGACTCGGCTCATGCGGGAGCGCGCCGCATCAGGAGGCCTGGGGCTGCTCGGCGTCCTGCCGCTTCGAGCGCTGCAGAATGCGCGCCATGATGAGGCCACCTTCGAAGAGCAGATACATCGGGATGGCGAGCAGCGATTGCGACACCGCATCCGGCGGCGTCAGGAACGCCGCCACGATGAAGACACCCAGCAGAACGTAGCCGCGATAACTCTTCAACTTGTCGAGCTCGACCAGGCCGGTGAGCACCAACAGTACCACGGCCACGGGCAGCTCGAACGCGGCCCCGAACCCGAAGAACATCAGCAGCACGAAATTCAGGTACTGCGAGATGTCGGTCATCATGGTGACGCCCTTTGGCGTCGTGCTGGCGAAGAAATGAAACATCGCCGGGAAGACGAAGAAGTACGCGAACGCGATTCCCGCATAGAAGAGCAGGATCGAGGACACGAGCAGCGGCAGCGCGAAGCGCTTCTCGTGCCGATAGAGTCCCGGCGCGACGAAAGCCCATATCTGATAGAGCACGACGGGCATCGCAATGAAGAGCGCCACGAAGAAGGACAGCTTGAAGGGCGTGGTGAAAGGCGCCGCAACGCTGGTTGCGATGAGCGTCGTGCCCTTCGGCAGCCTGTCGATGAGCGGCCGCGAGGCGAGCGTGAACAGGGGATTGGCGTAGAACGCGCACGGCACGAACACGATCCCCACCACCACCAGCGCCCGGATCAGCCGGTCGCGCAGCTCCAGCAGGTGCGAGATCAGGGTGCCTTCGGCGAGCTTCTCAGGTTGCTCACTCATGAGTGCCCGGGGTCAGGGACTCGGGTGGCTGCTCGCTACCCGGGGCAACCGCTTGGGGTGGCGGCGCCGCTGCAGTCTGCCACGGGTCGACGATACCGGGTACTGGCTCCGTTTGCTCCAGCGTCAACGGCAACTGGCTTACCGGCGGGGTGCCACCCACCGGCCGCATGGGCTCGGTCCGGCGGGTCGTCCGGTTGCGATCGGAATCGACCTCGTCCTCGAGCTGCTCCTGGAATTGCCGGGCCATCGCGCGCGCCCGCCCCACCCAGCGGCCGACCTCGCGCACGACGCGAGGCAGCTTCTCCGGTCCCAGCACGATCAGCGCCAGGATGAAGATGACCAGGATCTCGGAGAATCCGATATCGAACATGGAAATTCAGAACCGCAGAAATGCGCTCGCGTGCCTCGCGGCCGCGTCGGACCCTCTGCCCGCGGTCACGGGAGGCTCAGGCGCTCCGCTCGGTCTTGACGGCCGCCTCGGCCTTGGGGGCGGCTTTCGCCTCGGGAAACTCGGCATCGGGGGTGTCGGACCGGATCTGCCGGCGCTGCGCTGCGGTGGCGCTCTCCTCCTGGTCGCCCTCGTTCACCGCCTTCTTGAAGCCGCGCACGGCATGGCCCAGATCCTCGCCGACGCTGCGGAGCTTCTTGGCCCCGAAGACGACGAGCACCACGACCAGGATGATCAGCAGCTCCTTCATTTCCATAAAGCTTGGACTCCGCTCCGCTTACGCGTGAGAGAACATAATCAAGTAGGGAATCATAAGATAAATGACCGTTTCCAGCCGGGAAAATTCGTAAATCTGTGGATTACAGTCGCGGTTACGGTCCCGCGGGCCCCGACCTGCCGCTCACCCTTCCAGCCAGAAGGTGACCGGCCCATCGTTGACCAGCTCCACCTGCATGTCCGCGCCGAACTCGCCGGCCGCCACCGGCGAGTGCAGGCTCAACGCCCGCTCGAGCAGATAGCTGAAGAGCTCGCGCGCGGCCTCGGGCGCGGCGGCGGTGCTGAAGCCGGCGCGCGTGCCTTTGTGAGTGTCCGCCGCCAGCGTGAATTGGGGTACGAGCAGCAATCCACCCCCGATCGCCTGCAATGACAGATTCATCCGGCCCGCCGCGTCGGGAAAGATGCGATAGCTGAGCAGTCGCTCGAGCAGCCTGTCCGCCGCGGCGCGATCATCGCCCCGCCGCACGCCGACCAATGCCAGCGTGCCGCGGCTGATCTCTCCCACGCGCCGCCCCCCGGTGCTCACGGATGCCCGCGAGACGCGCTGCACGAGCCCGATCATGGAATGCTGCTCCCATTGCTGCTCTTCTGGCGCACACGGCGGTGCGCCTGGAGCACCGCGGGCTTCGCTTGACTGGCGTCGGATGCGGCGGGTCCGATAAGATGCGCCGCGGTTTTGCGCACCGGGGCGGAGATCACGATGGCGGGACGTTGGTTGCGTTCACAAGTGTGTTCGAGCGTGCGGGTTGCGATGACAGCCCTCAGATTCGGCATGGCGGTCGGCGTCGGCTCGCTCGCGGCCGCGGCGGCCTTGGCGCAGCAGCCGCAGCCCGCCGCCAGTCCGCAGCACGGCCAAACCCTGGCATCCACCTGCCTCGGCTGCCACGGCATCGAGGGCTACCGCAACGCCTATCCCGATTATGCGGTGCCGCGCCTCTCGGGTCAGCACGCCCAGTATCTGCAGGACGCTCTCAAGGAGTACCGCAGCGATGCGCGGCAGTATCCCACCATGCATTTGCAGGCGCTCTCGCTCTCCGATCAGGACATCACGGACGTCGCCACATATCTTGCAGGCAAGCCGCTGGTCGCCACCAGCAGCGCGAGCCCGCCGCAGATTCCGCAGCCGGCGGTCGTCTGCACTTCCTGCCATGGCCAGGATGGAATCGGCGTCACACCGATGTATCCGTCACTCGCCGGGCAGCACGCCGACTACATCGAGCGCGCGATCCAGGAATATCAGACCGGCTATCGCAAGAATCCGATCATGAACGGCATGGTCGCTTCCCTGAAGCCGGCGGACATCACTGTCATCGCGAACTACTTCAGCAGCCTGAAGCCGGGACTCCATACGGAGTCCCGCCCCTACTTCAGCTGGACTCGTTAATTGGCGCAAATCGCTTGCGGCGATTTGCGCGGCCCATCCTGGGCCTCGCCCCTTCGGGGCCGGCGCTACGCGCCGTCCAAAATCGCTCCAGGCGATTTTGTGCGCGGCCAGCCCAGTGACAGGGATTCATCCCGCGGCCCCGGGGCGCTCACTCAGTTGCTTTCGACCGGCGCAAGCACTACTTGACCTGCACCGGCACGAAGATCCGCGTGCTGCCGCGCTGGATCAGCAGGGCCACGTGGCCGCGCGACTTCTCCACCGCGGAGTTCAGCTCATCGACCGTGGCGACGCGCAGGCCGTTGGCCGCGAGCACGACGTCTCCCGGCTGGATGCCGGCATCTTCGGAGGGACCGGTGGCGCCCTCGACGAGAAGCCCGCCGTGAGTGTGCGCTTGCTGCTGCTCATCGTGCGTGAGCGGCCGCACCGCGAGCCCGAGACTGCCGCCCTGTTGCTGCCGGTTCTGGGCGGAGGCCACGGTCTCGTCGCCCATCGATGCGAGCTTCAGGCTGACCTCCCGTTGGGCGTGATTACGCCAGATCGTCAGGTGCACCGTGGTGCCGGGCATGAGGCTGGCGATCCGCACGGGCAGCTGGCTCGAGGTCTGCACGGACTGGCCGTTGAGAGCGAGAATGACATCGCCTGGCTGCACGCCCGCCCGGGCCGCGGCTCCACCCTCCTCCACGCTCGACACCAGCGCGCCCTCGGGCTGCGGCAGGCCGAAGGAGTCGGCGAGACCCTGGTCGACGTTCTGGATCACGACCCCGAGCTTGCCGCGCTCCACGTGACCGGTGGTCAGGATCTGGTGCGCCACCTGCATCGCGACATTGATCGGGATGGAGAAGGACACGCCCATGTAGCCGCCGGTGCGGCTGTAGATCTGCGAGTTGATCCCGATCACCTGACCCTGCATGTCGAACAGCGGGCCGCCGGAGTTGCCCGGATTGATCGGCACGTCGGTCTGGATGAAGGGAACATAGCCGGAATCAGGCAGCGTGCGCCCCTTGGCGCTGACGATGCCCGCGGTGGCGCTGTTCTCGAAGCCGAACGGAGCGCCGATGGCGAGCACCCATTGCCCGACCTGCAGTGTGTTGGAATTCCCGAGGTTGACGGTCTGCAGACCGGTCGCGGGGATCTTGATCACCGCCACGTCCGAGGTCTTGTCCACGCCGATCACCTTGGCGATGTACTCGCGGCGGTCCGTGAGCTGCACCGTCACTCGGGTCGCGCCCTCGACCACGTGGGCATTGGTGAGGATGAGCCCGTCGGGCTGAATGACGAAGCCTGAGCCCTCACCGCGGATCGGCTCCTCGGGAGGCGCCTGGAAGGGGAGGCCGCGGAAGAACGGCGCGAACGGGCTGTTCGGTCCGAACGGATTGTCGGCTCCCGTGTCCTGCGCCTTCTCGATGACCCGAATGTTGACCACCGCGGGGCCGTATCGCTTCACCAGGGCGGTGAAGTCCGGCAGCATCACGGCCACGCCGCCTCGCGGCGCCGAGGTGACCGCCGCGGCCGGTGGGGATCCCTGCGCATGCGCCGTGGTCGGTGTGGCGATGCCATACAGGGCCGCGAGAGGCGCGGCTCCCAGCACTACGCCGAGCGCGCCGGCGATCAATGGATTTCGAACTGCGGTCCTCACTGTCATGTCTCGCTCCCGCGGATTTGTCCGGGTCTACCGGTCCGCAGAATAGGCGCCGAACACTTAAATGAGGCTTAAGGGACCGGGGGTCGAGCGGGGGTCAGCCGCGGCGCCTCTCGAGCCAGGCAATGAGTCCCTGGGTGTTGAGCTCAAGGTCTCCCTCGAGGAGCTTCGCGAGGCGCTCCGGAGCTACCCGGCAGCCGTGGCGCGCGGCCAGCTCCCGCCAGAGGTCGCTCATGCCGGAGCGGATGGCTGCCGCCGGATCGGGCGCCGCGGCGCTGTGCTCGGCTATGCGGGCCAGCTCCCGAATCTGTCCCTTGAGCGACTCTCCCAGGCGCGGCACGTCCGTGACGCGGCTGAAGTGCATGAGGTACATCGCCTCGGGCGAGTACGAGAGCAGCCGCTCGACGGAGGCGATCAGCTGCTCCGGATCGAATTGCGTCGGCGTCGTCGTCGGGATGATGAAGGCGCCTCGGGGCGAGTCGAGCTCTCGATAGGAGAGCCCGAAGGTATCGCCGGTAAAGATGCAGGCGTGCGCCCGATCGACGAACACCTGATGGTGCAGCGCGTGCCCGGGTGTGTGCAGGATCTCGAGCTCCCGGCCAGCCAGGCTCAACGTGTCTCCGTCCCGAGTCACCCGCACCCGCTCCGCGGCAATGGGCAGGATGTCGCCATACAGCCGCCGGAAGCGCTCATCGCCGTACACTGCCTGCGACCCGGCGATCAGCTTCGCCGGATCGATCATGTGTGGTCCACCGCGCGGATGCAGTACAGCAACGGCATTCGGCAACTCCCGCATCAGCCGTCCGGCACCGCCGGCGTGATCCAGGTGGACATGCGTCAACAGCAGGTAATCGACCGACTCGCGCGCGATCCCCAGCGCTTCCAGCCCCGCCAAAAGATACGGCACCGAGTCGTTCGTGCCGACGTCGACAAATGCCGCACGCCCGCGATGTTGAACGATGTGCGCCGCCGCATGTCCCGGATGCACGTACTCGGTATCGACTGCCGTGATCCCGTCCGGATGACGGAATAATCGAGGTGTGATTTCCTGCATGCCGGATTATTGTCCATCGCTTCCCCGTTCAGGCAAGCTTCCGCATATGATCCAATTCCAATTCTTGCGCCGGGCGGCTCCTGTCCCGGTGCTGGCCGCGTTTCTGCTCGGCTTTTGCCTTCCGGCGCACGCGCAGCCCTTCGCCGTCCCCACTCATCGCGTCGATGGCACGCTGGTTTTCGACGGCATCCCGCCCCTCGACGCGAGCCTCGCGTCGCGCGTAGAGAGCTACGAGGAATGGCGGCAGGCTACCTTCCTGGATTGGCTGCCCGACGGCAGCATGCTCGTGGCGACGCGCTTCGGGGCGGACGAGCAGGTGCATCGCATCGCCGCGCCTCTCGGCATGCGCGAGCAGCTTACTTTTGGCGATGGCTCCGTGCTCGAGGCGCGAGCGCCGCAGAGCGGCGCCGGCTTCGTGTTCGTCCGGCGGACCGCAGGTTACCCGCAGCTGTTCGACTACGCGGGCCCCGGCGCGGCTCGTCAGATCACGCAAGGCAACTATCAGCACGGCAGCCCTGTCTGGTCGCACGATGGCAAGCGCGTTGCGTTCTATGGAACCGATCGCACGGGCGTCAATGACGACATTTACGTCGTCAACATTCCCGGAGCAACGCGGCCCCAGCTCGTGGTGGCGGGCGCAACCGGCAGCTGGCTTCCGCTCGATTGGTCGCAGGATGACAGCAAGCTCCTGCTGTTGAATGCGGTGTCGCCGCAGAAGAGCGCGCTCTACGTCGCCGACGTCGCGACGGGCGCTCTCGCTCCGGTAGCCATTCCTGACTCCCACGTCATCGCCGCGAGCTTCGCCCCCGACGGTGTCGGGTTCTACCTGATTTCGGACGCGCAGAGCGATTTCGAGCAGGTTCTCTACACCAACCCCATTACCAAGGTGACTCGGCGTGTCTCCGCCGACGAGCCCTGGGACGTGGAGGAATTCGCAGTCAGCGCGGGCGGTCACTACGTCGCCTATGTAATGAACGAGGATGGGCAGAGCCGCCTGACCGTCCTCGACACGCTGCGCAATCTCGAATTCAAGCCGCCGGGCCTGCAGGACGGGCGCATCGACGGTCTTCGCTTCGACGACACCGGCCAGAAGCTCGCGTTCTCCTACGAGTCGGCCCGTTCACCGCGGGATGTCTATGTTTACGATGTCGCCCAGGGCAGCCTGCAGCGCTGGACGCAGAGCGAGGTCGGTCCAATCGATCCCGCCAGCCTCGCGACGGCGCAGCTCATCCATTATCCGACCTGGGACCGCTTCGGCTTGAGTCGGCGGACGCTTTCCGCCTACGTGTACCTGCCGCGTGGACCGTCGCCGTGCCCGGTGCTGATTGCTCTCCCGGGCGGCGAGGGGTTGCATTCACAGTCCCGCCCAGACTGGAAGCCGTTCATTCAATTCGTCGTCAACGACCTCGGCTACGCCGTGATCGCGCCCAACGTGCGCGGCTCATCCGGCTACGGCAAGGCATTCCGCGCGCTCGACGGGGGTAAGCTGCGCGACGATGCGGTGCGCGACGTTGGGGCGCTGCTCGTCTGGATGGGCCTGCAGCCCGGTCTCGATTCCCATCGCGTGGCGATCATGGGCCGCGGCTATGGCGGCTTTCTCGCGCTTGCCTCCCTTGCTACCTACGGCGATCACCTGCAGGGTGCGATCGATGTCGCCGGCATCGCCAATCTGGTCGACTTCGTCGGCCATTCGCCCGCGAGTGAGCGTACCCAACGCGTCGCCGAGTTCGGCGACATCCAGGATACCGACATGCGCGCTTTTCTCGACCGCATCTCGCCGCTGGACAACGTCGCCCTGATCCGTCACCCGGTGCTCATCGTCCAGGGCCTGGATGCGCCCGGCTCGCGCGCCGCCGACTCGCAACAGCTCGTCTGGCGGCTGCGTTCCGAGGGTGATCAGGCCTGGTATCTCAGCGCCAGCGATGCGGGCAATGCCTTCACGACTCCTGCCGACCAGCAGGCCTATCTCGATACCGCGGCGCAGTTTCTCGAGATGTTGGCCAAGTGAGATATTCGGGCGTCACCCAACTCTGAAGCCGACATGTCGCTATACCTGCCTATAGCATTCCTTGCGCTTCAGATCGTCGTTTTGACCTGCTTCGGGCCGTCGGTGACCGGACCCGCGGCCTATATCCTGATGGTGGTCGCACCGCTGCTGGCCGCACTGGCAGCATTCCGGCGCGGGCGATCGCATGCTGCCGCCATCCGCTCCAGTTGGTACGCCATTTCATGGTCGCTTGCGATCTGGGCGGTGGCCGCCTTCGGCAACCTGTGGCAGGAGATGATCCTGCACCGCCCGGACGAGGTGAGCCGCTGGGCAATGCTGGCATTCAACCTGGCGGTGGTACCGACGACCTTCATGCTGGCGAGCGACTGGCAATTGCGCGGCCGGCAGCTGTTGCGTGTGGTGGATGCGCTGGTCGCGCTCGCGCTGGGTTACGCGTACTTCCTGTACACCTGGCACATGATCAACGACCACGCGGGGTTGACGGACGCGGGTGTGATTGATGTTGCGTGGCTGCTGGACCTGCAGAACCTGTATCTGTCGGCCGCGGGCTGCGCGCGCTGGTATGCGGCGGAAGATCGCGACGAGCGCGATCTGTTCCGGACCTACGCGGTATACAAGCTGCTCTATTTCGTCATTGTGCTCGTCAATGACCATGTCTTCGCGCCCAATCCGGCCTTTGGTCCGCAATACGGCACGATCGTCACGCTGGCCTTTGCGGTACTCGGCGGCTTCGCCCTGCGCGCCCCCTCGACCTCGCCGGTACGCGCCGTGACCCCTTCCGTGGTGAGCACGGTGCGCAGCGGCAGCCCGATCCTGCTGGCGCTGGCACTGCTGGCGGCGTCATTGTTCCTGGTTCGCGTGGATTATGCCTGGGGCTGCGCCGGCATCCTCATCGCCGTGCTCGGACTGGGCGTACGAGTCACGCTGAGCCAGGTACTTCAAATGGAGCGTGACAACGCCCTGCAACGCGAGACTTCGGCGCTCAAGACCATCGCCTGGACGGATGCGCTGACCGGGATCCCCAACCGCCTTTTCTTCACCGAGGCACTTGCCCGGCTCTGGCGCGGCGAACGCAGTCGCGAGCGGCCGGCGATCATGATGATAGACATCGACCATTTCAAGCTGCTCAATGACCGTTACGGCCACCCCGCGGGCGATGGCTGTCTGCAGGCGGTCGCCCAGGCTTTGCAACACGCTTTGGTTCGTCCTGATGACGTGCTCGCGCGTTACGGCGGCGAGGAATTCATCGTGCTGCTGCGCGACAACCCGGAATCCGGTGTACGGGTCGTGGCGGAGAGATTGCGTGCCGCCGTGCTGAACCTGGCCATCGAGAATCTGGACAGCCCCGACCGCATCGTCACGGTCAGCATCGGCGCGGCCAGCGCAGAGCTCACTGACGAGAACACGGCCGTGCGGCTGGTCGAGAGCGCTGACCGCGCCCTGTACGAGGCCAAGTGCGCGGGGCGCAATCGGGTGATGCTGGCCACGGAACGCGCCCAGGATTCCGTCGACACGAGCATTACTGCCCGCCGGCGGCGCCTGTTGCTGCCGGGAAAGAAACCGTAACCGCGAGCCCGCGCCCGGCCGCGCCTTCGCCCAGCTCCACGGTGGCGCCGTGCGCCGTGGCGATGGCCTTGACGATCGCGAGGCCGAGGCCGCTGCCCGGCGACCGCGTGCCCGGCTTGCGATAGAAGCGATCGAACACCCGCTCCCGTTCCTCGGGGGCAATCCCTGCGCCGTTGTCGATTACCCTGATCAGTGCCTGCGCCGGCTGCGCCACCGGCCGCTCGACCGATACGTCCACTCGTCCTGCCGCCGGGGTATAGCGCACGGCGTTGTCTACGAGGTTGCGGATCAGCGTAGCCACTGCCTCCCGCTCGCCGCACACGAAAACGCTCTGCGCCTCCGACATCCCGAGGTCGATCCGCCGCGCGTCCGCCAGCGGCACCAGCTCCCCAACCACTTCGCGAGCCAACTCATCGAGTGCGAACTGCGTGCGCACTGGCTCGGCTCGCGGCTCCTGCCGCGCGAGCGCCAGCATCTGCTCGACCAGTCGGATCGCCCGCTGCACGCCTTCCGAGAGGTTGCTCATCGCCTCCGTGCGCTCGCCCTCCGTTCCAGCCCGTGCCAGCGCGCCGAGCTGGAGGTGCAGCGCCGTCAGTGGTGTGCGCAGCTCGTGCGCCGCGTCGGCCATGAAAGCCCGCTCGCGCTCGAGCGCCGCGGTCAGCCGCCCCAACAGATCGTTGAGGGAGCCCACGAGCGGACGCACCTCCTCAGGCAGCCTCGCGTCGGACAGCGGCTCGAGCTCGTTGACCCGGCGCGCCTTCACCGCCTTCGCCAGCCGTTGCAGCGGCTGTAATGAGTATCCCACCGTGAACCAGACGAGAAGTCCCAACAGCGGCACCAGCAGGCCGAAAGGCTCCAGGGTGCGCAACGCGAGCTGCGCGGCCTCGCGGCGGCGCACGCTCATCGGCTGCGCCACCTGCACGACTTTCGTGGGCGACACGGCGCCGTACACCCGCCACTGCCCGACGCTGCTGTTCACTGTGGAGTATCCGAGGGCCGTGGAGTTGGGCAGCACCGCTTGCTCCGGGCCTATGTAGATCCGCCGACCGTCGATCGTCCAGATCTGGACGACGAAGTCATACGCGACATCGCTGGGTGGAATGGGCGTCGGAAACTGATACTCGACCGGCTGATCGCGCAGGAAGAGCGCCGTCTCTTTGAGGTGATAGTCGAAGAATGCGTCCGCCTCCGCGAGGGCATTGCGGTAGACGACGAGCCCGCCCGCCGCGCCGACGAGTACCACGCCCCCGAGCAGCCATACCAACAGGCTGGTGCGCAGGCTCGCCCGCCGGGAGCTCAGCCTCATGTGGGCGGCACCCGGTAGCCGACGCCGCGCACGTTGAGAATGTAGTCGGCGCCCAGCTTGCGGCGCAGTCCGTGGATGTGGACCTCCACCGCGTTGCTCTCGACTTCCTCGCCCCAGCCGTAGAGGCGCTCCTCGATGCGGGCGCGGGAAAGGATGGTCCCCGGCCGCTCCATGAGCAGTTGCAGCAGCGCGAATTCCTTCGGCGAGAGCGCGACCTCGCGGCCGTCGCGCGTCACGCTGTGCTTGGCGGGATTGAGCACCACGCCGCGGTGCTCGATGGCCGGCGCCGTCCGCCCGGATTTGCGGCGCAGCAGCGCGCGGATGCGCGCCGCCAGCTCGTCCAGGTCGAAAGGCTTGACCAGGTAGTCATCGGCGCCGGCGTCCAGGCCCTGCACCCGGTCGGATACGGCATCGCGCGCGGTGATGATGAGAACCGGCAGCTCCTGCCCGTGCGCGCGGGCGGCGGTCAGGACCTCGAGACCGCCCTTGCGCGGCAGGCCCAGATCGAGCAGCAGCAGGTCGAAGGCTTCCGTACGCAGCACCTGCGAGGCGGACTCGCCATCGTGCACCCAGTCCACGGTGAAGCCCTCGCGCCTCAGGCCCTCGCGGATCGCCTCACCGATCATGGTGTCGTCTTCTACGAGCAGCAGTCTCATAAGGAAGGGAATATGATCCCGCGATGCTGCAGCGTCTCGTACACGATGCCGCCGCTCTGGGCGTGGCACTGACGGAGCACGATGCCGCCCGGTTGCGTCAGCTCCTCGAGGAGCTGGCGCACTGGAACCGCCAGTTCAATCTGACAGGCATCACCGATCTCGAGAGCATGGTCAGCCATCATGTGCTCGACAGCCTGGCCATTCATCGCTATCTGCACGGCGCCGCCATCGCCGACGCGGGCACCGGCGCGGGGTTTCCGGGCCTGCCGCTCGCGCTCGTGAATCCGGAGCGCCGCTTCACGCTCATCGACTCGAACGGCAAGAAGATCCGCTTCGTCTCCCACGCTGTGCGGACCCTGGGACTCATGAACGTCGAGCCGCTGCAGACGCGCGTGGAGACACTGCGTCCGGAACGGCCGTTCGATACTGTGGTGGCGCGCGCGTTCGCCCCTTTGCCCGAGCTGCTGGAAACCGTGGCGCCGCTTTGCGGCAGCGCCACACACGTGCTCGCCATGAAGGGCAAATGGCCGCAGCAGGAGCTCGATGCCCTGCCGCAGCGTTGGCGCGTGGCCGAATCGCACACCCTCACCGTGCCCGGACTGGCAGAAGACCGCTGTCTCATCGTCCTCATGTCAGGTGTCGCTCATTAGTTTATTGGCGCAAATCGCTCCCGGCGATTCGCGCGGCCAGCCCACTCACCGCATTTCAACCGAGCCCACGAAGCGGAAGCGCGGTGGTCTCCTTGATCACCGACAGCGCGATGGAGGAATGGACCGATTGCACGCCCGGGAAGCGCGACAGGTGATCGAGGAAAAACGCCTCGTAAGCCTTGATGTCGCGGCAGACGATGCGCAGCAGGAAGTCGGTCTCGCCCATCAGGGTGTAGCACTCGAGGATCTCCGGATGCTGGCGCACGGCCTGCTCAAACTTCAGCAGCGCATCGCGTCCGTGGCCGCTCAGCTTCACGTGCGAGAACACGAGCACGTTCAGCCCCACCTTCTCCCGGTCGAGCACCGCCACCCGCTTGCGGATGACGCCCAGCTCCTGAAGCCGGCTCACCCGCCGCCAGCAGGTCGAGGCCGTCATGCCCAGCCGCTCCGCGATCTCGGCGGCGGACAGGTCACCGTGCTCCTGGATCAGTTCAAGAATCCGCGCGTCACCGCGGTCGAGGTCTGCCTGCATCGCACATCTCACCCTTGGTGCTTCCCATGCAATGAATCATTCACCGTGGCGCGCCAAAGGGCAACCTTTGTCACGCGTCGTGCAAGGTGCGAGAGGTATGGTGGAAGCTTCCTGAGTTGGCGGAGCGCCGTGCGATGGACCTCTTTCAAATGCGGGATTTCGATGCCCACGAGCAGGTGGTGTTCGGCTACGACGCGGCCTCGGGGCTGCGCGCCATCATCGCCATCCATTCCACCACCCTGGGTCCGGCCGCCGGCGGCTGTCGGATGTGGCCGTACGCCGCCTCGTCGGACGCGGCCGTGGACGCTCTGCGGCTTTCGCGCGGCATGAGCTACAAGAACGCCATGGCCGAGCTGCCCTTCGGCGGCGGCAAGGCCGTGATCATCGGCGACCCGCGGGAGAAGACCCGTCAGCGGATGGAGGCATTCGGTCGGCTCGTCGATTCCCTTGGCGGCCGCTACATAACCGCGGAAGACGTAGGGACGACCACCACGGACATGGGGCAGGTCGCCGCGGTGACGCGGTTCGTGAGCGGGCTCGCCCGCGACTCGGAGAGCGCCGCTGAGGTCGGCACGGTTGCCATCGGCGGCGATCCCGGGCCGAAGACCGCGCTGGGCGTATTCCTCGGCCTCAAGGCCGCCGTGCGGTTCCGCCTCGGTCGCGCCAGTCTGGAAGGGTTGAAGGTCGCCGTGCAGGGGCTGGGCGGCGTTGGCTATCCGCTCTGCAGTATGCTCGCGGCGGATGGCGCGTCGCTTTGGGTAGCGGACTCACGGCCCGGGGTGGCGCAGCGCGTGTGCCAGCAGCTGGGCGCACGGGAAGTGCCCGCAGAATCGATTCTCTCGCAGGACGTGGACGTCCTCGCCCCATGCGCTCTCGGTGCGGTGCTCGACTCCCGCTCGATCCCGACTGTCCGCGCGCGCGTCGTTGCCGGCGCCGCAAATAACCAGCTGGCGCGTGAAGAGGATGGAGAGGCACTGATGCGAGGCGGGATCCTCTACGCCCCTGACTATGTCATCAATGCCGGCGGCATCATCAGTGTCGCCCACGAGTACCGGGGCGGCGCCACCGCAGCCCAGGTGAAGGCGGAGATCGAGAGGATTCCCGTGCGCCTCACGGAGATATTCGAGCGCGCCCGGCGCGAAGGCCGGCCCACCAGCACTGTCGCCGATCAAATGGCTCGCGAGCGGCTGGCCGCCGGCTCGCGACGAATGGTCGCCTAGCGACGTCACAAGCTTGCGGGAAGCGGGCGCAGGCCGCTCCTGCGCCCGCGAGATCGACAGAGTCCAAGCACAGGCTCGCCGGCAACGGCCGCAGGCCTGTTGCGGCCAATGTACACTCACCGCATGAAGCGCGTCATCGCGGTCGCCAATCAGAAAGGCGGCGTCGGTAAGACCACCACCGCGGTCAACCTGGCCGCCTCGCTTGCGGCCACCCGCCGCCGGGTCCTGCTGCTCGACCTCGACCCGCAGGGCAACGCGACCATGGGCAGCGGGGTCGACAAGTCGCAGCTCACGCGCGGCACGCTCGAAGTGCTGCTCGGGGAAGCCGAAATGGCCGCGGCGGTCTGCAGCGTCGAGCACGGCGGCTATGCGCTGCTGCCGGCGAATCAGGACCTGACATCCGCGGAAGTGCGGCTTCTCACCCAGACGGTCGGCCGTGAGACGCGGCTGCGCCGAGCGCTCGAGCCGGTGCGCGGCGCCTACGACGTCATCCTCATCGATTGCCCGCCGGCTCTCAACATGCTCACCGTGAACTCGCTCGTCGCGGCGGACAGCGTGCTCATTCCGATGCAATGCGAGTATTACGCGCTCGAAGGCCTCTCGGCTCTGCTCGGCACGGTCGAGCAGATCCGCCTGGCCGTCAACCCGCCGCTCGAGATCGAGGGTATCCTGCGCACCATGTATGACCCGCGGAACAACCTCGCCAACGAGGTGAGCGCCCAGCTCCTCATGCATTTCGGCGACAAGGTGTTCCGCACGGTCATTCCCCGCAACATCCGCCTCGCGGAGGCGCCGTCGTTCGGCCGCCCGGTGTTGTTTCACGACAAGGAATCGCGTGGCGCGCTGGCATACCTCGCCCTTGCGGGCGAGATGATCAGGCGCGAGGAGGAGGCGCTGCAGCCCGCCGGCACGCCTGCGGCGGCCGATGTGGCAGCCGGGGGCGAGGCGTCATGATCCAGAAGAAGCCGACTCTCGGCCGGGGTCTGGCCGACCTGCTTGGGCAGATGAGCCCGCTGCGCCCGCTGCCCGCGGCTGGGGAGCAAGCGACCGTCGGCGAGCCGGCCGAGGAGCTGGCGCACCTGCCGCTCGACAGGCTGCAGCGCGGCCGATATCAGCCACGCATCGACATGCGGCCGGAGACACTGGAGGAGCTGGCCGCCTCGATCAAGGCACAGGGAGTGGTGCAGCCGATCGTCGTGCGCCCGCTCGCCGCGCCTGCCGCCGGAGAGTCGCAGCGCTACGAGATCGTCGCGGGCGAGCGCCGCTGGCGCGCGGCGCAGATCGCTGGCCTGGCCCGCATTCCCGCGGTCATCCGCCGCATTCCCGACGAGGCGGCGATCGCCGTCGCGCTGATCGAAAACATCCAGCGCGAGAGTCTCAATCCTCTGGAAGAGGCGCGCGCGCTCGAGCGGCTGATCACCGAGTTCGAGTTGACCCATGCGCAGGCGGCCGAAGCCGTCGGCCGCTCGCGCGCCGCCGTCAGCAATCTGCTGCGCCTGCTCGAGCTCGCCCCGGAAGTCGGCGCGCTGCTCGAGCGGCGCGAGCTCGAAATGGGTCACGCCAGGGCATTGCTGGCGCTCCCGGCCCGGCGCCAGCAGGCGGAAGTGGCGCTGATCGTGGCGAGGAAGAGTCTCTCGGTGCGCGACACCGAGGCACTGGTGCGGCGCATCCAGCAGCGGGGCAAGGAAGCCGAGCCTGCCGCGGACGGCGCCGGCAAGGGCGATCCGGACGTTCGCCGGCTGGAGCAGGAGCTCGCTGACAAGCTTGGGGCGAAGGTGCTGATCCAACACTCCCAGGCCGGCGGGGGCAAGCTGGTGGTGAGCTACAACAGCCTCGACGAGCTCGACGGAATCCTCGCTCACATTAATTAAGCGCTGGATCCGGGCTCCTGCCCGGCCCAGCGCCGTCTCGGTCAAAAAGCGTGGTTTTTGCCCGAGACTCGGCCACCTGCGGCGGCCGGGCACGTCCCTGTGCCTGAGTCGGCACGTTCGACTCACGACTACCGCGCATGGACCAAGGGCGTATGGCCTTTTCGGGGCGGGATCACTATAATTCCGCGACTTTGCCCTTCGAGCGGGTGCAAGTACCTGTCGGACAAGGCAAAACTGCAGATCGGTGTGCAGTTTCCGGGGCGACAGGGCGCCTCGATCGAACCCCACGTAACTGAGTGACACGCTCGAGCGTGAGGGCAGGGGTGCGGGCGTGTCGTCAACAGTTGGCGGGGTTGAGAGGATGGCAATCGTCATCGATCTGCCGGCTGCGAAGCGGCTGGCCTTCGGAGTCGTGCGTGGACAGGCGGCGGTGACCGTGGCCGCGGCGCTTCTGGGCTTCGCGCTCGGCGGGTTTCACGTCGGGCTCTCCGCGGCACTCGGCGGCGCGATCGGCACGGTTGCCAGCCTCGGCATGGCGCTCGTGGCCTTCGGCGGCAAAGCCGCCTCGCCCGCCCGGATTCTCGGCACTTTCTACGCAGGTGAAATCGTGAAGGTGGCGCTGGCGATCGTCTCGTTCATCCTGGCGCTGAAGCTGATGGGTGCCGCGCCGCTGCCGATGTTCGCCGCCTATATGGCGACGTTCGTCGTCTACTGGATCGTGCTGGCGCGCATGGCGTGGCCGGCGCTTGCCGCCATGCGCCGCGCGCGGGCCTGACGGGACCTCGAGGAACAGCACCACCATGATGCTGCCGCAGCTCTTCGCCGCCGAGACTCCGAACCTCACGGAGTACATCACTCATCACATTACCTTCCTCACCAACAAGCAGCCGGCGGGGTTGGTCGATTTCTCGGTGGTGAATTTCGATAGTGTCTTTTTCTCCATCGCGCTCGCGGTCCTCTTCTTCGGCGTGTTCTTCGTCGCGGCGCGACGCTGCACGAGCAGCGTGCCGGGCAAGTTCCAGTGCGCCATCGAAATGCTTCTCGAGCTAGTGAACCAGCAGGTGAGGGACACCTTCCAGGGAACCAGCAGGCTAATCGCGCCGCTTGCGCTCACCATCTTCTGCTGGGTGTTTCTGTTCAACTTCATGGACCTGCTGCCGGTGGACCTGCTGCCGGGCGCCGCGACCAGCTTGGGCTTGGCTCACCTGAAGGACGTGCCGACCACGGATCTCAACATCGTGTTCGGCCTCTCGCTGACGGTGTTCGCGCTCATCATCTTCTACAGCATCCGGATGAAGGGCCTGGGCGGCTTCATAGCGGAGTTCACGCTGCACCCGTTCGCCAGCAAGAATGTGCTGCTGCAGGCGTTGTTCGTGCCGATCAACCTACTGCTTGAGTCGGTAATGTTCTTCGCCCGGCCCATCTCGCTTGCGCTGCGTCTTTACGGCAACCTCTACGCCGGCGAGATGGTGTTCGTTCTCATCGCGCTGCTCACGCTGACGAGCGGCTATCACGCGTTGGCCAGCGTTGGCGGCTGGGTCCTGATTGTCATGCAGTTCGTGCTGGGGCTCGTCTGGACCGTGTTTGACCTCATCATCGGGCTGCTGCAGGCGTTCATCTTCATGATGCTGACCGTCGTCTATCTCTCGCAGGCGTACGAGCATCATTAGTCATCGATTGGGTAGAACCAGCAATCGTCGAGAGTTACGTTTCATCCGGAGGGCTCCTAAAGTGGAAGGTATCGCACAAGTTCAGGCCATGACCGCAATCGCGGTCGGGCTCATCTTCGGGATGGGCGCGCTCGGCACGGCCATCGGTTTCGGCATCCTCGGGGGACGCTTCCTCGAAGGCATGGCGCGCCAGCCGGAGCTCGCACCCGCACTCCTCGTCAGAATGTTCATCGTCGCGGGCTTGCTCGATGCGGTCTCGATGATCGGCATCGGGTTCGCGCTCTTCTTCATGTTCGCGAATCCCTTCCTCACGGCCCTGCACGCGGTCGCGCATTGATCGGCGGGCCCACGCAGACCTGAGGCGCAGCACTGGCAACGGGAGACCAGAGTGAACATCAACCTGACGCTCATCATCCAGATGATCGTCTTCGCCTTGCTCGTCTGGGCCACGATGAGCTTCATCTGGCCGTCGCTCATGAGCCGAATAGAGGAGCGGCAGAAGAAGATCGCGCAGGGGCTCGCCGCCGCCGATCGCGGCGAGCAGGAGCTGCAGCAGGCACGCCAGGGCGCCGAAGAGATTCTGCGCGAGGCGCGCGACCGCGCCAGGCAGATCATCGACCAGGCGCAGCACCGCGCCAACGACATCCAGGAACAGGCGCGCGTCGGCGCCACCCAGGAAGGTCAGCGGCTGGTGGCCTCGGCGCAGCAGCAGATCGGCCTCGAGGCCACGCGCGCGCGTGAGAGCCTGCGGCGCGAAGTCGGCGGCATGGTCGTTGCGGCCGCATCCAAGCTGCTGGAGCGCGAGATCGATCCGGGCGCGCACCAGGATCTCATCAGCAAGCTCGCGGCGCAGATCTGACGGAGCGGTGACCGATGGCGGACAAAAGCACCATTGCCCGACCCTACGCGAAGGCGGCTTTCGAGGAGGCGCGCGACCGCAAGCGGCTCGGC
Organism: uncultured Pseudomonadota bacterium; assembly: GCA_963833085.1. GTDB lineage: Bacteria > Pseudomonadota > Gammaproteobacteria > Steroidobacterales > Steroidobacteraceae > 13-2-20CM-66-19. The sequence continues at coordinate 67,727 of CAWHWV010000031.1, read as the reverse complement.
CCCTGGTCGCAATCGTTGCAAACCGCCGCCGCCGTCGTCAGCGACTCGAGGGTCGCGGCGCTTCTTGGCAACCCGCGTGTCACGCCGGAAGAGCTGGCGGCGCTGGTCAGCGAGACCGCCGGCCCGCAGTTGGATGAGGAAGGCCGCAACTTCGTGCGCACGCTCGCCGACAATCGGCGGCTGGCGCTGCTGCCGGAGATCTCCGCCCGGTTCGATGAGCTCAAGGCCGAGGCCGAGGGCGTCGTCGATGTGACGGTGACCTCCGCTGCTCCGCTCGACGACTCCCAACGCGGCAAGCTCGCGGCCGCCCTCGAGCGGCGGCTGGGACGCTCGGTGCGTCTGCACTGCGCTACCGATCCGGATCTCATCGGCGGTGCGGTGCTGCGCGCCGGAGACATGGTCATCGACGGCTCGCTCCGCGGCCGGCTCGAGCGCATCGCCTACGAGCTCACCGCCTAAGCAATTTTCCGGGGAAACACTCTCATGGCCATCAAGGCAAGCGAAATCAGCGATCTCATCAAGCAGCGGATCGAAGGCTTCAAGTCCGTCACGGAGGCGCGCAACGTCGGCACGATCGTGTCGGTCACCGACGGCATTACGCGTATCCACGGCCTGGCCGACGCCCGCTACGGCGAGATGTTGGAGTTCCCAGGTAACACCTTCGGCCTGGCACTGAACCTCGAGCAGGACTCCGTTGGCGCGGTGGTACTGGGCGAGTACACCCACCTGCGCGAAGGCGATCAGGTCAAGACCACCGGTCGTGTCCTCGAAGTGCCCGTGGGACGGGAACTCCTTGGCCGCGTCGTTGATGCGCTCGGCCGGCCGATCGATGGCAAGGGTCCGATCAACGCCGCGCGCACTGCACCCATCGAGCGTGTGGCGCCGGGCGTCATCTACCGCAAGTCGGTCAGCCAGCCGGTGCAGACCGGCTACAAGGCGGTCGACTCCATGGTGCCGATAGGCCGCGGCCAGCGCGAGCTCATCATCGGCGACCGCCAGACCGGCAAGACCGCGCTGGCGGTCGACACGATCATCAACCAGAAGTCTTCCGGAGTGAGCTGCATCTACGTGGCGATCGGCCAGAAGCAGTCGACCGTCGCCAACGTCGTGCGCAAGCTCGAGGAGCACGACTCCCTCAAGCACACCGTCATCGTCGTCGCTTCGGCCTCGACGCCGGCGGCCATGCAGTACATCTCAGCCTACTCGGGCTGCACGATGGGCGAGTTCTTCATGGACAACGGTGAGGATGCTCTCATCGTGTACGACGACCTGTCGAAGCAGGCTGTCGCCTACCGGCAGATCTCGTTGCTGCTGCGCCGTCCGCCGGGACGCGAGGCATTTCCGGGCGATGTGTTCTACCTGCACTCGCGTCTGCTCGAGCGCAGCGCGCGCGTCAACGAGGAGTACGTCGAGCAGGTCAGCAAGGGCGCCGTGAAGGGCAAGACGGGCTCACTTACCGGCCTGCCGATCATCGAGACACAGGCCGGCGACGTCACGGCATTCGTACCGACCAACGTCATCTCCATCACCGACGGTCAGATCTTCCTGGAAACCGACCTCTTCAACGCCGGCATCCGCCCGGCGATGAACGCCGGCATCTCGGTGTCGCGCGTCGGCGGCGCGGCGCAGACCGACATCATCAAGAAGCTGGGCGGTGGCATTCGCCTTTCGCTCGCTCAGTACCGCGAGCTGGCAGCATTCTCGCAGTTCGCTTCCGACCTCGACGAGGCTACCCGCCGCCAGCTCGAGCGCGGCCAGCGCGTCACCGAAGTCATGAAGCAGAAGCAATACGCCCCCATGTCGGTGGCGGAAATGGCGCTTTCCATCTACGCCGTCAACAACGGTTACATGGACAAGGTGGAGCTGAGGAAAGTAGTAGCCTTCGAGGCCGCGCTGCAGGCGTTCGCACACACGAGCTATCAGCCGATGCTCGATCGCATCAACAAGGACCCGAAGCTCAAGGACAACGAGGCGGAGCTGAAGAAGTGCGTCGAGGACTTCGTCAAGACCGGAACCTACTAACGCTGCGAACAATCCTCTAGTCATGCCAGGCACCAAGGAAATCCGCTCCAAGATCGCGAGTGTGAAGAGCACTCAGAAGATCACCAAGGCCATGCAGATGGTGGCCACGAGCAAGATGCGCCGCGCGCAGGAGCGGATGCGCCAGGCGCGTCCCTATGCGGAAAAGATGCGCAACGTCATCGGACATCTCACCGAGGCCAACCCGGACTACCGGCATCCCTTCCTGCAGGCGCGTGAGGACGTCAAGGGCGTGGGCGTCATCGTGGTCTCCAGCGACCGCGGGCTTGCCGGCGCGCTGAACGCGAACGTGTTCAAGCAGGTGCTGCATCTGATGCGCGACTGGCAGGGGAAGGGCGCCACGGGCAGTCTCTGCCTGATCGGTGCGAAGGGACTCGTCTTCTTCCGCCGCCTCGGCGTCCCGATTCTTGCCAACGTCTCGCATCTGGGCGACCAGCCGCACGTGAAGGATCTGATCGGCACCGTCAAGGTGATGCTCGATGCCTACCGGGAAGGCAAGATCGACCGGCTGTTCCTGGTGAATGCCCAGTTCGTCAACACCATGACCCAGAAGCCGGTGGTGGAGCAGCTGCTGCCCATCCAGCCCATCGACACCGAGGGACTGCAGGAACACTGGGACTACATCTACGAGCCGGAGGCCTCGAAAATCCTCGATGGGCTGCTGATGCGCTACATTGAGTCGCAGGTTTACCGCGCGGCCGTCGAGAACGCCGCCTCCGAGCAGGCGGCGCGGATGGTGGCCATGAAGGCGGCGTCCGACAACGCCAGCGACCTCATCAGCGAGCTGCAGCTCATCTACAACAAGGCCCGCCAGGCCGCGATCACCAAGGAGCTCTCCGAGATAGTAGGAGGAGCTGCGGCGGTATGAAGATTCCTTTCGGCGCGCAGCGCCGCTATATGGACGGGGTCGCGCAGCGACCCCGTAAGAGGTTGGCCGCAGGCCATGACAATAGCTGCCGCGGTATGATTCATTCTCTGAGGAAATTCCATGGCTAACACGGCCGAAGGCACCATCACCCAGATCATCGGCGCCGTCATCGACGTCGAATTCCCGCGCAACGCTATCCCGCACATTTACGAGGCGCTGAAGCTGAAGGACGTCGACCTGACGCTCGAAGTACAGCAGGAGCTCGGGGACGGCATCGTGCGCACGATCGCGATGGGCTCCTCCGAGGGGTTGCGGCGCGGCCTGTCCGTGGTCGCAACGGGCTCGCCGATTACCGTCCCCGTGGGCAAGGCTACGCTCGGCCGCATCATGGACGTGCTCGGCCACCCGCAGGACAACCGGGGCCCGGTGCAATCGCCCGAGCAGCTGCCGATCCACCGTGCACCGCCGTCCTTCGAGGATCAGGCGGGCGGCCAGGACCTGCTGGTCACGGGTATCAAGGTCATCGACCTGCTGGTCCCGTTCGCCAAGGGCGGCAAGGTGGGCCTCTTTGGCGGCGCCGGCGTCGGCAAGACCGTCAACATGCTGGAGCTCATCAACAACATCGCCAAGCAGTACAGCGGCCTGTCGGTGTTCGCGGGCGTCGGCGAGCGCACGCGCGAGGGCAACGACTTCTATCACGAGATGATCGAGTCGGGCGTCATCGACCCGAAGACGCTGTCGAATTCGAAGGTGGCGATGGTCTACGGCCAGATGAACGAGCCGCCAGGCAATCGGCTGCGCGTGGCGCTCACGGGTCTGACCATGGCGGAGTACTTCCGCGACGAGACGCGCGAGGACGGCGGCAAGGGCCGTGACGTGCTCTTCTTCATCGACAACATCTATCGCTACACGCTCGCGGGCACGGAGGTGTCGGCGCTGCTCGGCCGCATGCCGTCCGCGGTCGGCTACCAGCCGACGCTCGCCGAGGAGATGGGTGTGCTGCAGGAGCGCATCACTTCCACCAAGACCGGCTCCATTACCTCCATCCAGGCCGTGTACGTGCCTGCGGACGACCTGACCGACCCGTCGCCTGCCACGACCTTCGCGCATCTGGATGCGACCGTGGTGCTTTCCCGGCAGATCGCTTCGCTAGGTATCTATCCGGCGGTGGATCCGCTCGACTCGACCAGCCGGCAGCTCGATCCGCTGGTGGTGGGCGAGGAGCATTACAACACCGCGCGCGGTGTGCAGGCGGTGCTGCAGCGCTACAAGGAGCTGCAGGACATCATCGCGATCCTCGGCATGGACGAGCTGTCCGAGGAAGACAAGCTGACGGTGTATCGCGCGCGCAAGGTGCAGCGCTTCCTGTCGCAGCCGTTCAATGTCGCCAAGGTGTTCACCGGGCAGGACGGCAAGATCGTGCCGCTCAACGAGACGATCCGCGGCTTCAAGGGCATCATCAGCGGGGAGTTCGACTCGCTTCCGGAGCAGGCCTTCTACATGGTCGGCTCCATCGACGAGGCGGTCGCCAGGGCGAAGACGCTGCAGTAAGAGGGCCCGGGCATGGCAGAACAGCATACTATCCACGTTGATATCGTCAGCGCCGAGGGGGAGATGTACTCGGGCGAGGCGACGATGGTGTTCGCGCCTGCGTCCGAGGGGGACATCGGAGTGGCGCCGCGTCATGCGCCACTCCTGTCGCTGCTCAAGCCGGGGGAGGTGCGGGTGCAGACGCCGGATGGGCAGGAGCTGCACTTCTTCGTGGGCGGCGGCGCGATCGAGGTGCAGCCTTCCAAAGTAACCGTGCTGGCTGACACGGCGCTTCGGGCCAAGGACATCGACGAGGCGGCAGCACTGGCGGCGAAGCAGCGGGCCGAGGAGGCCCTGCGGGACCGCAGCGGGCACATCACGCAGGCAGAGGCGCTGGCGGAGTTGGCGCGGGCTGCGGCACAGTTGAAGATTATCGAGCGGTTGCGCAAGCTACGACGCTGAAGATCTTTGCGGGCTTGGGCACTCCGATCACAGGATCGCCATGGCCAAATCACCCCCTCTATCGGTAATCATCCTCGCGGCAGGCGAGGGGAAGCGGATGAAGTCCGCGCTCCCGAAAGTACTGCAGCCGCTCGCGGGTCGGCCGCTCCTCTCTCATGTCATTGCTACCGCGCGGGCGCTCGAGCCAGCGGCGATTCGCGTCGTGTATGGGCATGGCGGGGAGACAGTGCGCGAGGCGCTGGTGTGGGGAGAGCCCGTGGAGTGGACGCTGCAGGCACAGCAGCTGGGGACGGGTCACGCGGTGCTGCAGGCGATTCCGCAGGTGCCCGATGACCATATGGCACTCATCTTATATGGGGATGTGCCGCTTCTTGGCCAGCAGACGCTGGCGCAGCTCGTCGCGCTTGCGGGCCCACGGCAGGTCGCGCTGCTCACGATGACCGTGGACGATCCGAGCGGTTATGGGCGGATCGTGCGCGACGGCCAGGGGCGGGTGGAGCGGATCGTGGAGCAGAAGGAAGCGTCGGCCGAGCAGCGCCTGATCCGGGAGTGCAATACCGGCGTGATCGCGGCGCCGGCCAAGCTTCTGAAGCGCTGGCTGGAGGGGCTGAAGGCGGACAACTCGCAGCGCGAGTATTACCTCACGGACGTCATCGCAATGGCGGTGAAGGACGGCATCGCAGTAAACCCGCTGGGTTGCGCCAACGCCATCGAGGCGCTCGGTGTCAATGACAAGGTGCAGCTCGCGATGCTGGAGTCGGTGTGCCGGCAGCGGGCCGCGCGCGAGCTGATGCTGGCGGGAGTGACGGTCGCCGACCCGGCAAGGATCGATGTCCTGGGCCGGGTGACCCATGGCAGAGACGTGTCGATCGACGTCAATGTCGTGTTGGAGGGCACGGTCAAGCTCGGCAACCGGGTTCGGATCGGGCCGGGCTGCGTGATTCGTGATGCCGAGATCGGCGACGACACCCAGGTTCATCCGCATTGCGTCATCGAGGGGGCGGTAATCGGCCCCAATTGCAACATCGGGCCGTTTGCGCGGTTTCGGCCGACGTCGCATCTGTCCGGCGGCGTACACGTCGGCAACTTCGTCGAGGTCAAGAATTCGACGATAGCGGCGGAGTCGAAGGCCAATCACCTGTCTTACGTGGGCGATGCGCAGGTTGGCGCGCGCGTGAATATCGGCGCCGGCACGATCATTGCCAACTACGACGGCGCCAACAAGCACCGCACCGTGATCGAGGACGACGTCCACACCGGCTCCAACAGCGTGTTGGTGGCGCCGATCACGATCGGGGCCGGTGCCACCGTAGCGGCCGGGTCGACGGTCGCGAATCGGGTGCCCGGGGGCAAGCTCACCATTGCCCGTGCGCGCCAAACGACGATCGAGACCTGGAAGCGGCCCACCAAGCCGAAGAAGTAGCTGCTCGACGAACGCCGTCCGGTATCGGACGGCTGGTCCAACGTAGATTGGGCGACGCTCGTTCCGCGCTCGTAACAAACGCTCACTAACACGTCCGTGCTCCCATGCCGCACGAGCCCGGTTTTTCCGAGTTTTTGCACAAACACAGAGCCTACTGCTCTTTCGCGCCGCTGATTTGCGCTTACACTGGCCTCTCAGTGTTGGTGGCGCAGTGAGGTGCGCGCGATGAATACCATGTCGGAGATCGAGCAGGCGTTGAGGTACCTCTCGCGGGATCAGCAGCTTCTGCTGCTCGATCGGCTTGCGGGAGAGCTGGACTCCGCGGTGGGAGTTGCAGAACCAACGGCGAGCTACGGCGGCGCTGCTGAGGTGAGCGAGTTCTTCACCCTCGAAGAGTACTTCGAGATGGAGGAGAAGAGCCCGATTCTGCACGAATACGTTGCTGGCGAGATCTTCGCCATGGGGGACCCGTCCCAGGCTCATGAGATCATTGCGATGAATCTCGCGAGCCCTCTTCATGCACATCTGCAGGATCGTCCCTGCCGTACTTACAAGACGAGCCGATGTCTTCAATTCAAATGCTTTGGAGATGATTTCGTATACCGCCCCGATGTTTGGGTGGCATGCGGAGAGACGCGGAACGCGAAAGGAGACTATGTCGACGAGCCCAGCCTCGTGATCGAGGTTCTCTCACGTTCCACTGCACGGATCGATAGGCGGGAGAAGCTGGTCGGCTATCGGGGGATCCCCTCACTCAAGGAATATGTGCTGGTCGCCCAGAAACCCGTGCGCGTGGTGATCTACCGCCGGGTGGAGCATTGGCAGCCCCAGATCCTCGTTTCTCTCGAGGACGTTCTGGAACTTCAGTCCATCGAGCTCGCGATCCCGGTCAGACGTATCTACAAGGGAGTCCCATAGTTCCAACTGCGATTCGGGGCGCTTCAGAGCAGCTGCGTCTTGAGCCAGTCCCGTTACCGGGGTCTGGTAATTCAGCGCTGATCAGCGCTACAGTCCGTTCGCCGGCGGCGGGCCGGACACTTCCTTTCCTCGATACACATGCCGAAACACATCGCTGCGCTCATCCAGCCTCTTCTCGGATCGTTCGCGACGGCGCTGCTCAGCCTCAGCGCGGCGGCCCCGGCATTCGCCGCGGACCTGCACACGGGCACGATGCCGCCGATCCGACACGTATTTCTCATAGTGCTCGAGAACAAATCCTTCGAGGCGGCCTTCGGCCAAGCCTCGCCGGCGCCCTATCTCGCCAAGACGCTGCCCGCCCGCGGCGCCCTGCTGACGCAGTACTATTCCACCGGACACTGGAGTCTCGACAACTACATCGCCATGGTGAGCGGGCAGGCGCCGAATCCCGCGACCCAGGGTGACTGTCCGCAGCCGATCGAGTTTCGGCCGAGCAACCCGGCTCTCGATGCGCACGGGCAGCTGCTCGGAGTCGGTTGCGTGTATCCGGCGATCGTGAAGACCCTGCCGGATCAACTCGAGCCGGCGGGGCTCACGTGGAAGGGCTACATGGAGGACCTGGATCGCAACCCGACCCGCGACGATCCTGCGACCTGCGCCGCAGGCAGGATCGGGCAGGCCGATGAGACGGAACACGCGGCCCGCGGCGACCAATATGCCGCCAAGCACGACCCCTTCGTCTACTTTCATACCATCCTGGACAATCCTGCGCGCTGCGCGGCGCACATCGTCGGCCTGAATGAGCTCAGGACGGATCTGCGGAGGATCGCCACGACGCCCAACTACTCGTTCATTACTCCCAATCTCTGCAACGACGGCCACGACCTCCGTTGTGCCGATGGTGAGACTGGAGGGCTGGTCGGGATCAACAGGTTCCTGAAGAAATGGGTGCCCGTCATCACCCGCTCCGCCGCCTTCCGCAAGGATGGCCTCCTCATCATCACATTCGACGAGTCCGACGGCGAAGCGCCCGACGCCTTCAACGCCTGCTGCAACGAAAAACCTTTGCCGACGGATCCGAACCGGCCGGGCTTTCAGGGACCGGGCGGCGGCAGGATTGGAGCTGTGGTGCTCTCGCCTTATATCCGGCCCGGCACCGTCTCTTCGGTGCCCTACAACCACTATTCGCTGTTGCGCAGCGTCGAGGATATCTTCGACCTCGGACACCTGGGCTACGCGGCGCAGCCAGGGCTCCTGCCCTTTGGCCAGGACGTCTTCACCCGCCAATAACAGCTGAATAGTAGGTGGCGTCCAGTCAAAAGAGTCGCAATCCCGGCTAGTGGATCCGCCCCAGCCGCAGCAGATTCACCAGGCCGACCAGGACGACCGCGCCCAACAGCGACACGAGTAAGGCATTCAGGTTGAGCAAGCCCTCGCTGCTCGTCCCGCCCAGGAGGGGTGCGAGCAGCGGTCCCGCGAGGAGCGCGCCAAGGATGCCGGCCAGGGTGGTCAGAACGGCGCTCCGGTCGGCATTGCATCGCATGATCAGGCTGCCGAGCGAGCCGATCACGATACCGACCATCAGCCAGGCGAAGATGCTCATTGGGGCCTCGAACCGACTGCCTAGCCTCCCAGGAGCAGCCGGCGTGCCCGGCCACGCTTACGCCTCAGCTAGCCTCCCGGGGCCCTCCCGGCACGGAATTCAGGCAAACTGGGCGTTCCTAGTAGATCCAGGGCTTGGCCACTATGTGCGGAATCGTCGGCGCCATCGCGGAGCGGAATATCGTCCCCATCCTGATGGAGGGTCTGCGGCGCCTCGAATACCGCGGCTACGATTCGGCGGGCATCGCGGTCCTCAATGGCAGCGGGCAGCTCAGCCGGCTGCGCACGGTCGGCAAGGTGCGGATGCTTCAGGAGGCGCTGGAGCGTGCACCGGCCACCGGCAAGCTCGGCATCGCCCACACACGCTGGGCGACCCATGGGGTACCAAGCGAGCGCAACGCCCACCCGCACGTCTCACTCGACGGCCTGGCAATCGTCCACAACGGCATCATCGAGAATCATGAGGAGCTGCGTGCGGACCTCGAGCGCCGCGGCTACGAGTTTGCCTCGGAAACCGACACGGAAGTGGTGGCCCATCGGATCCACCATCACCTGGAGACTCTCGGCGATCTCTTCAAGGCGGTGCGCGCCACCGTGGCGGAGTTGGAAGGCGCCTACGCGCTCGCGGTCGTCAGCGAGAATGATCCGGACCGTGTAGTGGCCGCCCGCCAGGGTTGCCCCGTGGTCATCGGATTGGGCGTGGAAGAGAACTTCATCGCCTCGGATGTCTCCGCGCTGCTGCCGGTGACTCGCCGGTTCATGTTCCTGGAAGAGGGCGACGTCGCCGAGGTCCGGCGCAAGTCGGTACGTATCATCGACGGCAACGGCAACACCGTCGAGCGGCCTGTGCGCGAGAGCGAGCTCAACGCGGATGCGGCCGAGAAGGGACAGTACCGCCACTTCATGTTGAAGGAGATCCACGAGCAGCCCCGGTCCCTCGCCGACACGCTGCAGGAGCGAGTGGCCAACGGGCGACTGCTCGAGGCGGCGTTTGGACCTGCAGCGGCCGACGTATTCAAGCGCACGGCGGGCGTGCATATCGTGGCGTGCGGAACGAGTTTCCACGCGGCGGCGACCGTCCGCTACTTCATCGAGCAGATCTGCCGGATCCCCTGCGCCGTGGACATCGCCAGCGAGTACCGCTATCGCAACCCTCTGGTGCCGCCCAACTCACTGTTCGTGACCATATCCCAATCCGGAGAGACCGCCGACACCCTGGCGGCGCTGCGCCTGGCGAAGGAATCGGGCTACCTTTCGACCCTGGCGATCTGCAACGTCCCCGAGAGCTCGCTCGTGCGCGAGTCGGAGCTCGTCATGCTGACGCGTGCAGGCCCCGAGATCGGTGTCGCCTCCACCAAGGCGTTCACCACGCAGCTCGCGGCACTCTCCATGCTCGTCATCGCGCTGGCCCGCCATCGCGGGGCCGATGCCGAGCGCGAGCGCGGGCTCGTTACCCGCCTGGTGGAGCTGCCCTCCATCATCGAGAAGACGCTCGCGCTCGATCCGGTCATCCACCGCCTCGCCGAGCGCTTCGCCGACAAGCGCCATGCTCTCTTCCTCGGCCGCGGTGCCCTGTACCCCATCGCGATGGAAGGTGCGCTGAAGCTCAAGGAGATCTCCTACATCCACGCCGAGAGCTATCCCGCCGGTGAGCTCAAGCACGGTCCTCTGGCCCTGGTCGATGCCGACATGCCGGTCATCGCCGTGGCTCCCAACAACGACCTGCTCGAGAAGCTGAAATCCAACCTGATGGAAGTCCGCGCCCGCGGCGGCGAGCTCATCGTCTTCGCCGATCCCGAATCAGGATTCCAGCCGAGCGACGGCGTTACCGTGATCGAGATGCCGAAGCACGTGACCTACTTCCAGGCCCCCGCCGTCTACACCGTCCCCCTGCAGCTACTCGCCTACCACGTCGCCATCCTCAAAGGCACCGACGTCGACCAGCCGCGCAATCTCGCGAAGAGCGTGACGGTGGAGTAGCGAATCCGCTGGCAAGAGACAGCTCGACAGGCCGATGACGCGCCGGCTCACCCCGGCAGCGCCACGCCTGATATGTCCGAGCAGATGGCGACGAGGCGGTCTTGGAGCGCCGTATCATGGGACTGCGGGTTCGGCTGCATTCGCTTCAGGTGATAAAAGTACTGACCTGTGACGTCAGCTTTCCGATCGTCGCCGGCGGCCAGCCAGACCTGGGTCAGATGGGCCTGATCCATGTCATCGGGCGCGCCGGCACCACCCATCTTGGTCGGCACCCAGCCGGGCTCCAGCGAATTCGAGAAGATCTCCGCCCAGCGCCGTGCGATGGCAAAGGCGAGCATCGTGTCGTGGAGCTTGCTCTCGGCATACGCTGTCGAGCCGTTCCACCGGCGCTTCTTCCAGAGGATGTCGTCGAAATTGGCGTCGGCATGATGGTGCATGCCGGAGCTCAGGTAGATGAGCCGCTTCGGCCGGTCGATCAACGCCGTCAGGATGTAGGCTGACAGCGTGTTGATTGCAAACACATGCGGCAGGCCGTCGGCGGTGACGCGATGGCCTTCGCGGTAGCCAACCGCAGCGTTGTGGATCACCGCATCGATGCGCCCGAGCGCATTGACCTGGGCAGCCACGTCCTTGGCACCAGCGACGGTCTCGATATCGCCGACCGAGATCGCCTCGGCCTGGGGTAGTTCTCTGCGAGTCTCTTCAGCTCGCTCGGTGTTGCGAGCGTGAAGCACAACGCTGTGGCCCTTGCTGACGAGCAGCTCGGCCGCCATCAGGCCAAGGCCAGTGGAAGATCCGGAAATGAAGATGCGTGACATGATGAGGCTCCCTCATTTGCTGTCGAGGGCGTGCTGCTCGACATTTTTCCGGATTGGCACGGGGAACGCTTCCCGCTTTTCGCCTTCCACCCGTCTCGGAAGCATCCCCCGCGAAGGTTCGGGCTTTCGTCGATTTCTGCTTAGAGATCGTGCAAGACCTTATAGCCCGCGGTTTCCCGCAATGCGGTGGAAAGCGAGAGCAAAGACCGCGTCACTGCTCATGGTGAAGCCGGTCACCCTGCCGGCGGAATTCGTGACGAACCGGACGACGAAATGAGAGTTGTCCCCGCTGGCCTCGAATGCCTGCGAGACGAGGGGAGTCAGGAGCAGCGCGGCGTCACGACGGCCGACGGGTGTTGCGACAAGGTGATTCCCCTCCAGCGTGACACGGTATGTCACCAGTGCTTCCGGACTCCAAAAGGTTCCAATATATCGTGGTAGCTCGTCGATCGATGGGCTCCATGGCCGAGCCCTCGCGTATGTCACAGGGCTGCTGCCGCCATTGGTCGCGACAAAATGGTCATTGTCCGTGAAGCGGATCGAGTCATACCCGGATCTGAATTCATCCCTGGATACGGCGGGAATAGCCGGACCGCCCGATATGCTGAGGCCATTGCCCGCCACGGTGAGGCGAGCAGGCAGACCTCGAAGCTCGTCGATGTAGAGGCCTTCGCGGGCCGCCATTTGGTCATGTGCAAGTGCGACCACGGGTTGCGGGCGCGGCTGCGGCAGAAAGATGTCGGCCACGGAGTGGGCCAGTTGCACGGGCATTATCCCTTTGGAGTTGCAGAGCAAGGCTATCGACAGGCGTGACGAGGGAAAGCGTCCGAGCCAGGTCAAGTACCCGGCTGTCTGGCCGTCGTGGAAGACCATGTGGGCTCCTCTATAGTCTCCGACGAATAAACCGCGCGCGTAGACGATCGGCTGACCGTCATTGAGCCGTGTCCGGCGCTGCAATTCCCGCGTGACATAGGGGCCGAGCGCGCCGGTGGAGAGCGCTTGATTCCAGCGCAGCAAGTCGCCCACCGTCGTCAGCAAGGCACCATGCCCGTAAGTGTCCTCAAAGGGCATCAACTGACGAAAGCCATGGTCACCCGGCTCGTAGGCGATCGCGCGATTCTTTACTACCCTTCGAAAGTCGTCCCGCCATTGGGTATGCGTCATGCCCAATGGTGTGAATATGTGCTCACGACTGAAGGCGGCGAGGGATTGGCCGCTGACTCTGCCCACGATGATCGCCAGCAGGTTGTAGTCAGTGTTGATGTACTGATAGAACGTGCCCGGGGCGTAATTCAACTTTCTCTGTGCGGCGGCGATATCCAGGACGTCGTCATTCGTGTACACACGCGTCGTCCGAGGCCATCCGGCCATCGCTTCGACAGTGCCCCAATCGCGCAGCCCGCTGGTGTGACCTAGAAGATCGTTGATGGTGATCGGAGTCCCGTAGTTTGGTAATTCGGGAATATATTTCCTGACGTCGTCCGTGAGCGAAAGCTTGCCCTGCTGTGCCAGCAGCAATACCGATGCAGCGGTGAACTGCTTGGAAACCGATCCCGCCTCGAAGATCGTCGCAGGAGTGATGGGTACGTCGTGCTCGAGATCGGCGGTCCCATAGCCCCGAGTCAGAATGACGTGACCATTCTTCTCGATTCCGACGGCGCAACCGGGCGCATCAGGTCTGCTCACCGGCTGAAAGATGCGATCGACGAGGTGTTCGGCTTCTGAAGGAGAGGCCGGCTGTGCTAGTCCGGGCGTGCCGATAGAAAGCGCGGCGAGCCCAAGAAGGACCAACGCGATTTCGGCCTTAAAGTACCGAAAATGCCTGTTTTCCAGCATTTTATTGCTCGGGTGGATATTCGAGTGCGCACGGTGGTACGCCGTTTCGAGCCGTGAAGGCGTGACCGAACACGACTGCGGCCAGATTTCTCGCGCCTTCGTGTACGAAGGCTTTCAATATCCGCCGGGCTTTCGGAGCTGAGCCGGCGAGATCTTTACGCGTGGGTTCGCTTGCGTCAGGGCGGATTGCGCTGCTGATCTCCGCCGTGCTGCCGGTCCCCGCCGCCATGGTCGCTTCCGTGGGAGCTCGGTGGCGCCTTTGGCCGTTGGGTATGTCCACCCTTCGGTGGGCCTCTTCCCTCCGGCGAAGCGGCGTGTCCACGCATCTGGCCTCCGGAGTGGGCCGCGGCGGGCGGCCGGGAATGCGTCATCGGGCGCGGACCAGGCTGCGGGCGTCCTGCCGGCCTCGCGAGTCTCCCGGGCGGGGGGAAGTTGCGATGTGCCCATGTATTGCGTTGGCCGTACCACGGACGGCCTTGGTAGTACTGACCCCAGTAGGCCCCCAGGGAGAATGTGATGATCGGCAGACCCAGCTGCGGTCCGTAGGAGTAGAGCGGGACTCTGCCGCCGTTGTAGTCGAAGGAAATGCCACCCCCGTACATCCAGCCCCTGTTGCCCTCAAACGACACGTCGCACCAGCTCCAGCCGTCCAGGCAACCGTGCACATCGAGCGCCGTGCCCGCATCTAATTGCGCAACCAGCGGGTAGTCCCGGTTCGGGCCCGCCCGGACGTTCATGGGCTTGGCGGTATATGCGTTCTGCGCGCTCGCGATGCCGCATACGACAAGCAGCAGCGCGCCGAACGAAGAGACGAGATGACGTCGATACATGGGCCAAGCCTCCGATTGTTCTGCGTTCGTGACACCGAGGGGCAAAGCAGCTTGGCAAGATAATCCATTGTGCCCGGTTAGTGTTCCCGATAAGCCCGTCAAAGCTCATCAGCTCCGCGCCTTGCATGCCTCGTGGTCCACTCTCGCTATTAATTTCCGTCTAAAGGTGCGTTAAACAAATTAATGCCCCTTTCAGTGTCAGTAAATTGCCTTAAGACATAATTATGCGTATACTGAAGCGGATTATATAATAGATAATGCCCCTTTCAGTACAGTATGCCGCGCCCGCTTATGTTTGCCGCTACCGCCCCGGCCGCTGTCGGAGAAGCTGCGCGGACGCTTGGAGGACGTATTCGCCTCGCCCGCCTGCGCCGCCGCATTGCGCTCAGGGAGCTAGCCAAGCGAGCCGGCGTAAACCACAAGACCGCCGCTGCGGTCGAGGGAGGCAGTCTTTTGACCGGCGTCGGCGCCTACCTCGCACTCATCTGGGCTCTGGGTCTGGAGCGGGATTTGTCCAAGCTCGTCGACCCGGATCACGACGAAGAGGGCAAGCAGCTGGAACTCGCTCGAACCCCTAAGCGTGCGCGCGCAAAGAAGGGATCTATAGATGCCGACTTCTGATCGCGTTTACGTCTACCTGCAACTCCCTGGATCACTCGAGGTCGTCACCGCCGGCTACTTTGAGCAGATGGAGCACACGGGTGTGCCCGTGGGACTGTTCGTCTACAACCCCGCTTATCTCGGCAGGGAGGATGCGGTTCCGCTTGATCCCTTCGAGCTGCCACTGCGCCCGGGCCGTTTCGAGACGGTGAAGTTAAAGGGCATCTTCGGGGTCTTGCGCGATGCCTCCCCGGATGCCTGGGGGCGTCGCATCATCGAACGACATTTAGGCAGAATTGGGCTGTCGGAGGCCGATTACTTGCTGCACTCGCCCGAGGACCGAGTGGGTGCGCTCGCATTCGGCCGCGGGAAGACTCCGCCTGCGCCGACGACGCGCTTCAACCAAGTAATTGCGCTCGAGAAACTTCTGAGGTTCGCCGAGGCTATGGAGGCCGACGAGTCCGTATCATTACCTCCACAGGTTGCCGAGCTCATACAACCAGGTACCTCCCTCGGAGGCGCGCGCCCTAAGAACGTCGTCGAGACGGAGGCAGGACTCTGGATCGCCAAGTTTCCCGAACAAGGCGATCGCTGGAACAACACACGTGTAGAGGCCTCGATGCTCGCGCTCGCGCGCGAATGCGGGCTGCGCGCCTGCGACGCCCATATGGTGGACGTGGCTGGTGCCGACGTCCTCCTCGTGCGCCGCTTCGATCGGGTAAAGATCCCGGAGGGTTACCTGCGACATCGTTTCGTAAGCGCCCTCACCATCCTCGACGCAGGAGACGCGATTGCAGAGCGGGCCCGCTGGAGTTATCTCCTGTTCGCGGACGAGTTGCGGCGACGCAGCCATCGCGTCGATGCAGATCTGCGCGAGCTCTTCGGCCGAATGGTCTTCAACGCATTGATCTCCAACACGGACGATCACCCGCGAAATCACGGGCTGATTGCGCCGGGAAAGGACTTCGAGCTGGCCCCCGCCTATGACCTGACGCCCAACCCAATGATCAGTGTCGAGCGGCGAGACCTGGCACTCACCGTCGGCCGGTTCAATCGTTACGCCAATCGTGAGAATCTTCTGAGTGACTGCGCCCGCTTCCGGCTCGATGAGTCTCAGGCCGCCGCTCTCATCGATCAGATGAAGCGAATCGTCGAGAGCCGCTGGCACGCCGTTCTGCGCAGCCATGGCGTGACCGAGAAGGACTGCACGCTGCTCGCGCGTGCCTTTGTTTATGCCGGATTTGAGCTGCCGGCTACGACGTCGCTACCCTAAGTCACGTCCACCCAAGCGACCGCCAGAACCGGCGCTCCTCCCCATTCGGATCCTTGGCCACTCGACACCGGCCGTTGAGCAGCATGACTTCGCGTGTAGCCGTGTCGTAACGTGGCCACGCAGGTTGCCCGCGCGCGGTCGGAGCGCCACTGCGGGCGTAGCTGGCGAAATAGCTGCTCATTGCCCGGGAGACCGCCGGCAGTCCCGGCCCGTTGCCCTGCAGGTCCGTCATTTCGTAGTTGTAGAACACAATGGCGATGTCGCTGGCGTGACAGGCGCGCAACGTCCAGTCTGTGCCCTCTATCGGCACGCTGGAGCGGAAGTCGTCGCGATATCGATAGACCGCTGCGGGCTGCAGCGACTTGCGATCCGCCAGCAGCGCCGTGTCGTTGCCCATGAAGGTGGCGGTCTCGATCGCGATCGCTCGCTCGACCGGTGACGCGTTCGGCATGAACTGGCGGTAGAAGTCGAGGATGCGCTCCGCCACATCGCCGACCCTGTAGCGTAAGCGCTCCGCCAATTCAGCGTAGCTGGCATAAAAGTACTTGGGATCGTCGCGGTAAAAGAAGATGGCCTCGTCGTGCGTGTTGCCGATGAGGAGCGGCACGGCCGCCACGAGTGGCGGCGCGTTCGGCTCGAAGGGGTCCCGCGGCAGAAAAGTCCCGTCCACCACGGGGCCCCAATCGCCGGGATGCTTCGCGCGCAGCGCCGCGATGCCGGGAGGCGGCAGCGGATGGCTGCCGAGATAGCCCTTGGTTGGCATCGACAGCGGACCTTGTTGCGTGTCGCCCGCCAGCTGGATGGCGATGAGCTTCTCGGCCGGCACGTCGGCAAGCTTGCCTACCTCGTGCGGCGCAAGGCCGACGCCCGCCAGCAGCCGGCGAGCGGTCTCCGTGGCGATGTCCCTTGGCAGGCGGCCCAGCATGGCGCCGCTCTGAATCCCCGCCCTGTGAAAGAGACCCTGGGCGCGCGGCATCGCCATCAGCGTGCCGGTTTTCGCGCCGCCTCCGGACTCGCCGAACACCATCACATTGCTCGGGTCTCCGCCGAAGGTGGCGATGTTCCGCCTCACCCAGCGTAGCGCGGCGATGATGTCGAGCATGCCCTGATTGCCCGTCGTGGCATATTCGCTGCCGCCGAGCTCGGCGAGATACAGATAGCCGAAGAGGCCCAGCCGGTGATTGATCGCCACCACGACTACGTCGTAGGTCGCTGCGAGACGCGCACCGTCCTGGATGTTCTGACCGCCGGACCCGGTGGTGAATCCGCCGCCGTGACAGTAGAACATCACGGGCCGCTTGCCGTTGTCATTCACCGCCGGCGTCCAGACATTGAGAACCAGGCAATCCTCGCTGCAAGCGGGCTCACGCTCGCCGTACGTGGTGCCGGGTCCTTGCATCGCGGGTGGTCCGAGGCGAGTAGCGTCGCGCACGCCCGTCCAAGGCGTCACTTCGGGCGCCTCCTTGAAGCGGTTTTTACCCGACACCGATCCTGCGTATGGAATTCCTTTGAAAGCCAGTGCGCCGCGGCTATGACCGCCGCGGATACGCCCGCTGTCGATCTCGACTTCGATGAAAGGACCCACTGTCTGGGTAGGCCACGCCGGTTCCGCTGCGCGTGCCCGCGGCCACAGGCAAGGCGCCGCGATCATTGCTGCGCCGGCTTGCAACAGAGTGCGCCGGGCGAGAGGCTGTGCCATCTTCGGGACTCCAGTGGTACCGCTACCACTGTAGCACAGGCAGCGCCGCGGGCGCGATCCGGGTACCTACGGAGTACACTGCCTGACATGTTTCAACGGCTGAGGCTGCGATGATGAGGCGGATTACCGCGTTGCAGACATTCGCTTGCGTACTCGCGGTGATTCTCTCTGGCGCTGCGCCGGCCCAAGCCGGCGTCACCGGCGCGTCCCGGATGCTCCAAAGTCTCCTGGCGCGCCTCAACCACGCGTATTCGTCCTCGGATTGGACGAGCTACCGATCCGAATCCCTCGAGCTCGTCCGGTTCCTGAATGGATCGCCGGATGCCATGCTCGAGGTTGCGAAAGCGGACGCCCGTACCGGCGATTCGCGCGCTGCCATGCGACAGCTCCGCACGCTCGCCCGGATGGGCGTGTCACCGGCGAAGATCGGCACAGTACCCGATTTGTCCGCTTTACGAGGCGGACCGGAGTTCCAACAGATCGTCCGCGAGATGTCTGCCAACGCAGAACCGATCTCGCATTCGCGGCGGGCAGTCGCGATTGCGGACGCGGGCTTGCTGCCGGAGGACGTGGCTTATGACCCGAACGATGGCGAGTTCCTGCTGACGAGCGTACGCGAAGCGAGAATCGTGGCCATCTCGAGCAACGGGCGGATGAGTACGTTTGCTCGTGCGCCGGACGGTTGGCCGATGCTGGCGATCAGGATCGATGTCCGACACCGCCTCCTTTGGGCCACGGAGGTGGCCCTGACGGGGTTTCGCAGTATTCCCCGCCAAGATTGGGGGCGTTCCCTCATTCTCGAATTCGATTTGGGTACCGCGCGACTGCTGCGCCGCATCCAGGGACCGCGCGGCAGTCAGCTCGGGGATATGACGCTGTCGCCGGCAGGAAATCTGCTGGTGTGTGATTCCAACAATGGCGGACTCTACCTCGTCCGGCCTGGTGACTCCCGGCTCGTGCGCGTGCCCACGAGCGAGTTCGTGTCGCCGATGACGCCTGTATTCGTCGCCGCAGACCGGGTATTCGTTGCCGACTACGTCCGCGGCATCGCGCTCCTGGATCTCAGCACCGATCGGGTCAAGTGGCTGGCCACGGAAAACAGATACGCGCTGGCCGGCACCGATGGGCTCTACTGGTATCAAGACAGGCTGATCGCCATCCAGAATGGCCTCGCGCCGGAACGTATAGTGACATTCACTCTCAATCGGGCGCGCAGCCGAATAGCCGCCGAACACATCGTCGAGAGCGGCACGCCTGACCTCGATCCCTCGCACGGCGTCATCGTTGCGGGCGCGCTCTATTTCATCGCGAACTCCGGCTGGAACGAGCTCACCAGCGACGGCTCGGTGCGGCGTGGAGCCAGTCTGACTCCCGCCGCCATCAGGCGCACGGAGTTGTAGCGTTGCGGGCGCCTCGATCAGGATGATGACAGCACGAACTGATTGCCGTCCGGGTCCTTGAATATCGCGAATTCACCCCACGGCTGCTTCTCCGGCCCCTTCACGAACTCGACGCCGCGCTCCTTGAGCTGCCGGTAGGTGGCCTGCACGTCATCGCAGGCGAAGGAGCCGTTGAAGAACGTGCCGATGCGGTCCTCATGGCCATCCGGCGTGAACAGGACGACTCGCGTCGAGGAGTTGCCGATGCGCAGCTCGATCCAGCGCTGCTTCTCGTTGAAGGGCTGGTCCGTGGAGACGGCGAACCCCAGTTTCTCGGTGTAGAAGCGCAACGCGCGCTCCTGGTTCGAAGTCGCTATGCCGACGAACTTGAGCTGCGTGATCATGCTTTGCTCCGGCCGATCGTGCCTGCGCGCGATCATAGCCGCCCGCGGCTGCCGCATGTGCCGACAATTGCTATAGCATTCATCGCTATGCAAAAGATAACCGTGGACAGCTACGTGATCGACGTCCTGATGCCGGACCTGGTGGGCCACGACCGGCGTCCGGCGGCCTTCCTGGTGTATCTCTTCCTGCTGCGCCAGGCGGCGCGGACACGCCGGGATCAGATCCCGGTCAGCCTGCAGGCGATTGCCACCCACACCGGGCTCGCGAAATCGACAGTGCAGACGGCGCTGCGCCATCTGCGGCGCCGCAGGCTTCTCGATCCCGACGTGGCGGCGAGCTCAGCGCTGCCGGTGCGGGCAATC
The DNA here is from genome assembly GCA_963833085.1 of uncultured Pseudomonadota bacterium. Lineage (GTDB taxonomy): Bacteria > Pseudomonadota > Gammaproteobacteria > Steroidobacterales > Steroidobacteraceae > 13-2-20CM-66-19. The sequence goes on along the minus strand of CAWHWV010000031.1, from coordinate 47,702 downwards.
CTCCGGCCCTGGGCCGGTCCGCGCTCTTAGCGCAGGTGCGTGCTCATCCAGCCGACCCACCGGCGAAAGACGTCGGTCGTCCGTACGATGCCCCCAGGGAAATGAGTGTCAGCCGGGTAGGCATAGAAGTCGACCTCCACGCCGTTGTCACGCAGCGCGTGATACCACTCGTAGCTGTTGACCAGCGGCACGTTGGGATCGCCGACATCCCCCATGATGAGCGTCGGCGCCCTGACGTCCTGCGCATGGGCGATCGGTGATTGCGCCCGCCAGATCTGGTAGTAGCGACTGGTCCAGGGCGAGCCGCCGAAGAAATACACATCGCCCTGCTGATAGAACGAGACGGTGTAATCCATCACCCAATCGTTCAGTGCGGCGCCCGAGACCGCGGCCTGCCACACCCGCGGATACCGGCTGGAGAGCCAGTCGGTCATGTAACCGCCGTAGGACCAGCCGCTCACGCCGATGCGCTGCGGATCGACGCTGCCCAGCTTCTCGACCGCGGCGAGGCCGGCCATCACGTCCTTGCCCGGCCCTTCGCCGGTGTCGCGGTAGATGGCATGCTGGTAGGCGTCTCCAAGATTGGTACTGCCGCGATAATTGGGCTCGAACACCAGGAACCCTGCCGCCGCGAGCAGCTGCGAGAGCGCTGAGAATCGCGTGGTGGAGGCACCTTCCGGGCCGCCGTGGATCATCAGTACGAGCGGGTACTTGCGTCCCTGCTCGTACCGCGGTGGATAGGTCAGAACACCGTCCTCGTGAAATCCGTCAGGTCCTCGCCAATCGATCGTCGCCATACGGCCGAGCGACAGTGAGTCGAGGAATCCGTTGACGTCCGTCAGTCGTCGGGGTCTCGCGTCAAGCGAGTCCATGACGTACAGCTCGTCCGCGTGGCTCGGCGTATCGCCGACGAAGGCGATCACTCCATGTGAAGAAACGCTCGGTCGGTCCGCGATCCCGACGCCGCCGAGATCGACGGTTCTCGGGCCGCCGTCCATCGCCTGTTCCCACATCACGGAACGGGTGCCGCCCTGGCCCACGAGCAGCAGGCTCTTGCCGTCCGGTAGCCACGCATAAAAGTCGATGTTGCGAGCGAGTGCTCGGGTCGCATCGAACGTCCTGCCGCCCTGCTCCACGTACACCGCGGTCCCGTTGTTCTCATCGCCATCACGGGGCCGTGTGAACGCGAAGGCGTCACCCGCGGGCGCATAACTCAATGTGGTCGCGCCCTCCGCACTGACGAGGGTCGACGGATTCCCGCCCTTTGCCGCGACACTGCCGATGACCGACTGGTAGGCAAGGGCCCAGTACGGGTCCGGGAAGCGGCTGAAGGCGATCGTGCCGCCATCCGGGCTCCACGCCGGCTCCGGCGCGGAATCCTGCTGGTCCGTGTAGAGACTGAACTGTCCTCGCGTCAGCCGTACCGCAGGGCCACCCGTGCTCGGCACGACCCAGAGGTGCGAAGGAGTCAGCGCCGCGCGGACCAGGAAGTTGTTTTCCGTGACCTTGAAGGCATCGTCGTGCGCCTTGATCGCCTTCTCGTTTGCGGGTACGTCCGCCGCGATATAGGCGATCGACTTGCCGTCCGGGCTCCAGGAGAACGAAACAACATCGCGTCTGGCGTCGGTGACCCGCAGCGCATCTCCCCCGCCCATCGGCAACACGAAAACCTGATCGTGTTTCTCGGTTGCATCAGCCGCGGCCTTGCTCTTGCCATTTGCCGGAGCAGGTGCCGCCGGTGTCGTGTCCGTGGCAATGAACGCGAGCCGCGTTCCGTCCGGCGACCAGCGCGGCGACGAGACGTCCGTGCGGTAACGCGTCAACGGCCGTCGGGCGCCGGTGGCGACGTCGATCAAGTCGATCTCGTGCCTCGACTCGTCGGTACCCCAATCCGGAGTGGAGACCACCACGACGATCTCGCGGCCATCGGGGGAGATCTGCGGATCGCTCAGGGATACGAGGTTGCGCAAATCGGGGAGCCTGAAGTCGCGCTCCGCCGCGCAGCCGGTGTCGCAGCGAACGAAGCCGATGAGCGCCGCGACCCCCACGACCAAAATGCTTTCGGTCCTCATGTCGCTCTCTATTCTGTCTCGCCGCTTGGCGCGGTGACCCGGCATCTTACCGGCGGCCCGCGCCGGGTCCGCATCAGCCTTCGGCTGCCCGCGATGAACGGCGTAGAATCTGCGGCAGGCGGCTCCGACACGACCGCGGGAGGCAGGCGTTGCGGGTGAAGAAGGCATTCCGTGCGCAGCGTTACCTGGTGGCAGCGCTGCTCGTCATGCTGCTCCTGCCAGTCCCGTCACGGACGACTGCGGCCGCCGGCGCGACCGCGAAATCGGCTGCCCCAAGCACGGGTGTGCCGTCAAACACACTGACGTCGATCCTCATCGTGGCCCAGGGCGCCGTGTCGGACCCCAATTTCGGGGGCTCGGTCGTGGTCGTGATGAACAATCTCGGTCCGGCCCCGGTTGGCATCATCATCAACAGGCCGATGCCACTCACCGTGGCGCGCTTCTTTCCGAAGCTGAAGCAGTTGGCGCAGGTGCACGACAAGGTCTACTTCGGCGGTCCCGTCGAGTTCGGCACGGTGTGGTATCTCTTTCGCGCCAAAACGGCGCCCGCGGCCGCAATCCAGGTCTGCGACGGGGTATACGTGAGCTCGGATGACAAGCTGCTGCTCAAGCTGCTGGGTCGTCCGAATCCGATGCAGGGCTTGCGGATCTTCATTGGCCATGCGGGCTGGTACCCCGGCCAGCTGCAGATGGAGATCCAGGGAGGCGCCTGGACACCCAAGCGTGCCGACGCCGATTCGATCTTCAATCCGGAGCCGAAGCTCCCCTGGCCCGCGGCGTCAGGTCCCAAGCGCGGGACCTGACGCCCGACGGATCAGCCGTTTCCCATCACTCGAGCGTAAGCCGGCCGCGCCGTGCAGCGCTTGCTCCAGGCGTTCAAGTGCTGGTAGTCGCTGAAGTCCAGCTTCATGAACCGCAGCCAATCGACGAGGGAATTCACGTGCGCGTCCGCCAGCGTGTAGCCCTCGAGCAGGTACTGCCGGCCGGTGAGCGCCCGATCGAGAATCTGCAGGCAGCCGCGCGTGTCGGATTCGGCCGCCGCGGCCGCCTTGGCGTTGTGCTGCTCGGCCGGGAACCAATCGGAGGTGTTGCGAACGTAGCGGCCGAAAGCATCTCCCAGGGTTACGTTGGACCAGACCACCCACTTCATCGCCTCGCCCCGTTCCGGTCCCGGCTCGGGGTACAGGCCCTTGGCGACGCCGAAGATCTCGCCGAGGTAGAGCGTGATGGCCGCCGACTCCCAGATCGCGGTGCCATCGTGTACCAACACCGGAATCTTGCCGTTGGGATTGACGCGGAGAAATTCCTGGGTGTGGGTCTCGCCTTTCTTGATATCGACGGTGACGCGCTCGCAAGGCACCGCGAGCTCTTCCAACACGAGATTGGTGATGACCGCCGTGCTCATCGGAGAGTAATAGAACGTTAGGCTCATGACGTTCGGCTCCATGTTGGTTTGGATGGGAATCCAGTGTAGCGCCACTTCTTCCCGCCGGTCCAACCAGCTGCGCCTGCGCCGCGGTACTGGACGAGAGGGCCGGCTGGGCCTCAGGCCTTGCCGGCGGCGGCATCCAGCCGCGCTGACAGATCGTAGGTGTCGCTCGCGGTGATCCGGACATCGGCCCAATCGCCCGGGCGAAGCCCGCTCACGTCCGCGATCCGTACCACGCCATCGATTTCCGGCGCATCGGCCTCGCTGCGGGCGATCGCGCCGTCGTCGCTGACGGCATCCACGAGTACGCGCATCCGGGTGCCGACGCGCCGCGCCAGCCGAGCCGCGCTGATGGCCGCCGCGCGCTCCATGAACCGGGAGTACCGCTCCTCCTGGACTTCGGCCGGCACGTGCCCATCGAGGGCGTTGGCGGCGGCACCTTCGACGGGCGAGTACTTGAAGCAGCCGACGCGGTCGAGCTGTGCCTCCTCGAGCCAGTCGAGCAACTCCTGAAACTCGCGCTCGGTCTCCCCGGGGAAGCCCACGATGAATGTGCTCCGCAGCGTCAGGTCGGGGCACTGCTCCCGCCAGGCCGCGATGCGCCGCAGCACGTCCTCGGAATGGGCAGGCCGCCGCATTCGCTTCAGCACCGAGGGGCTGCCGTGCTGGAAGGGAATGTCGAGGTACGGCAGCACGCGTCGCTCCGCCATCAGCGGCATGACCTCGTCGACGTGCGGATACGGATAGACGTAGTGCAGCCGAACCCAGATGCCGAGCATTCCGAGGCCGCGCGCCAGGTCGATGAATCGCGTCCGGTACTCCTTCTCGCGCCAGACCGCGGGGGCATAGCGGATGTCCGCCCCGTAGGCGCTGGTGTCCTGGGAGATGACCAGCAGTTCCCGGACGCCCGCCGCGGCCAGCCGCTCCGCCTCACGCAGCACGTCGTCGATGCGGCGGCTCACGAGCTTGCCACGCAGCGCCGGGATGATGCAGAAGCTGCACTTGTTGTTACAGCCCTCGGAAATCTTGAGATACGCGTAATGCCGCGGTGTCAGCCGCACGCCCTGCGGCGGTACCAGGTCGAGAAACGGATCGTGTTGTGGCGGCAGATGTTCGTGAACGGCCGACACTACCTCGGCGTAGGTCTGCGGCCCCGTGACCTTGAGCACGCTGGGATGGCGCTCGAGGATGCGTTCCGGCCTCGCGCCCAGGCAGCCGGTCACGATCACCTTGCCGTTCCGCTCCAGAGCCTCGCCGATGGTCTGCAGCGACTCGTCGATCGCCGCATCGATGAAGCCGCAGGTGTTGACGACCACGAGGTCGGCCTGCTCATACGTCGGCGCTACCTCGTACCCCTCGGCCCGCAGCGTCGTCAGAATGCGCTCGGAATCGACCAAGGCCTTGGGGCAGCCCAGGCTGACGAAGCCGACTTTCGGGATGCGCTCGCGCGGCTTGGCGCGGCGCCGGGTTGCGGGGCGGGAGGACATGAGGGGGCGCGAAGACTACCTGCCGGCTCTGGCCGCCGCAATAGCGGCAGGGTCAGTGCCCGCTACCGGCCGTAGAGCCCCACTATCTCCGCCTGTGCAAGCGCACTGGTCTGTACCTTGGCGGCGACCTGCGCCGCGCTGGCGCCCGCGCCGAGTCCCAGCTTGGCCACGCCCAGCGCATAGAGCATCAGCCGATAATGGTGCGGCGGGCCGGGTGGCGGGCAGGGGCCTCCATAGCCCGTCAAGCCCCAGTCGTTGCGCACCTGGATCGCGCCCATGGGCAGCAGATGTCTTGCCGGATCGCCCGCGCCGGCTCGAAGCGAGGTCACCTCTGCGGGGATGTCGAACACAGCCCAGTGCCACCAGCCGCCGCGCGCATCCGGATCGAGCATCAGCACCGCGAAGCTGCGGGTACCCGCGGGCGGATGGTTCCAGGAAAGAGCCGGGGAAGCGTTGCCGCCGTGGCAGCCGAACTCGTCGTAGACGCAGCCGAGGGCGATGGCTCCGCCCGGCGCGAAATCGGTGCTCTGCAGCGCGAGTTGTGACGCCGTGGCTGCCAGACGCGCGACCGGTGGGGTCGTCGCCATGGGGGCCGCCGGCGCCAAGGCCGGTGTGGCGAGGAACGCCGCCGCGACTGCAAGCACGTTCCGCCGGGCTGTTCGCTGCATGGTACGAGACCTTTCTCCACCTACTGAGCGGATCAGTGTGCAGTGCAGATCGCCATCCGGCAAACTGTTGTGACGATGAAGGGGGAAGCGCAGCAAGTCGCCTTGGTCACGGGCTCCACCGACGGTCTCGGCCGCGCCGTGGCGCTCGCACTCGCTAACTCCGGGTTCGAGGTATTGATCCATGGCCGCGACGCCCTGCGGGGAAGCGAGCTGGTGCGGCAGATCCGCGCACAGGGCGGGTCCGCCGCCTTTCACCGCGCCGACTTCGCATCTTTGGCGGAAGTGCGCGCGCTGGCCGACCGTGTGCGGGGTGCGCACGATCGCCTGCACCTGCTGATCAACAATGCCGGCATCGGAACCGGCGACGACGGCCGGCCGGCGCCGCGACGGACCAGCGCGGACGGCTATGAGCTGAGATTCGCGGTCAACTATCTTGCCGGCTACCTGTTGACGCGGCTGCTGCTGCCGACGCTCGTGCGCGGCGCGCCGGCGCGCATCGTCCAGGTTGCCTCGGCGGGCCAATACCCGCTCGACTTCGACAACCTGATGCTCACCCGCGCCTACAGCGGGATGCGCGCGTACGCGCAGAGCAAGCTGGCGCAGGTCATGCTGACACTCGACCTCGCAGGGGAGCTGCGCGACAACGGCGTAACCGTCAACTGCCTGCATCCCGCGACCTACATGGACACGACGATGGTTCGCGCCGCCGGCGTCGAGCCCGTGAGCACGGTCGAGGAGGGGGCGGCGGCGGTGATGCGCCTTGCCGTCTCCAAGGAGCTCGAAGGCCACACGGGCGAGTACTTCGACGGCTTGCGCCCCGCCCGGGCAAACGCCCAGGCCTATGAGCCGCGAGCCAGGCTGCGGTTGGCAGAAGTCAGCGCCCGGCTCGCCGGGCTCGACACCGAGCCATGAACTCGGCGATTCTGTTCGATCGCGAGTACTACCGGCGCTACTACTATGACCCGCGCACCGCGGTGACGACCCGCCGGGAAATGAACGCCCGCGCGCGCCTCATCGCGGCTTTCACCGAGCACGTCGGCCTGCCGGTGCGCCGGCTCCTCGACGCCGGTTGCGGCACCGGCCTGCTGCGCACCCCGCTCAGGCGCCTGCTGCCGAAGGCCGAGTATGCCTGTCTGGAGACGAGCCCTTATCTTTGCAGCCGCTACGGCTGGGAGCACGGCCGGATCGAGGACTACAGCAGCTCCGTGGCCTTCGACCTCGTGATCTGCTACGACGTGCTGCAATACCTCGACTCCCGTGCCGCCGCGCGCGCCTTGAGCAACTTCGGGCGGCTCTGCCGCGGAGTGTTGTACTTCAGCGCCCTGACGCGCCGCGACTGGGATTGGAATTGCGACCCGGCGCGAACCGATGCCAACGTGCATCTGCGCGCCGCGACCTGGTACCGGTTGCGCCTGCAGCGCAACTTCCGTGAAGTCGGGACCGGGTTCTGGCTTCGCCGCGGCGCCCCGCTCACCGTGTGGGAGCTGGAATCCCAGTTCTGACCCAGGATTGCGCGTGACCGACACCGATCCTACCGTTGCGCTTCTGGCCGCCTTCCGCGGCGCGGTCACCTGCAGCCGCACGGCCGGCGCGCTGATTCTCAGCGGCGCCGCCGCTGATTCTGCGGACGACCGCCTCATCCTGACGCTCATTTCCCCGTCGATTCCCGACATCCCGGACTCGCTGACCGCCGTGATCCTGACCGCCGTCGGCGAGCACCGCTATCGCATCGCTTCGGCGTCTCGGGATCTGGTCGTGGAGGCGACATCGTTCCATGTTCATCGCGATATCGGCAGGACGTTCTACCGCGCGGTGCCACCGCGCCCGGTGCCGCTCAGGAAGCGCTTCTTCTGGTTGGCGGTGTTGTGGCTCGCCGGCAGCCGCACCGGCAAGCGCGTGTTGTCGTCCCTAAGATGAAGCGCTGGATCCGGGCTCCTGCCCGGCCCAGCGCGGCGGCAGGCAAAAGCGCGGTTTTTGCCTGCCGCGTCCGCCACCTGCGGCGGCGGGGCACATCCTTGTGCCTGGACGCAAAGTTCTGCCGCTTCATGGCGTCGGGGTCGACACGAATCGATGGGAAGCTAGCTCGGCTCCGCGAGCTCCGTGGCCGGCACCGTGACGCGCTCCCTGCCCAACAGCGCCTTGTAGGTCGCCATCTGTCCCTGAAACGCCCGATTCCAGGTGAACTTCCGCTCCACTTTCGCCCTCGCGTTGGCTCCCAGCGCCTCGATGTCGCGCTCGTAGAGCGCCGCGATCGCCTCCGCCATCCTGGCGCCGCTCCCGGGCTCCGCCAGCAATCCCACGCCGTCGTCCACGAACTCCGGAATCGCCGCGGCGCGCACCGCCACCACGGGCCGCCCGCAGGCCATTGCCTCCAGGATGACCAACCCGAAGGTCTCCTTCGTCCCCGCGTGCACCAGCGCATCCGCCGATGCCAGCCACTCCGCCAGCTCGATGCTGTCGCGCCGGTAGGGCAGCATCGTCACGTTGGCGGCCGGCCGGCCTGCCCGCTCACCGCCGATCAGCAGCAAATGATACGGCGCGCCCAATTGCGCAAATGCCTCCAACAGCACCGGCAGGTTTTTTTCGCCCGAGAACCGTCCCGCGTAGACCAGCACGCGCGCCGCCGGCGCGAGTCCCAGCCGCTGCCGCAACCAGTCGCCACGCCGCTGCGGCCGGAACACCTCCGCGTCGACTCCCAGCGGCTGATGCACCGCATTGGCAACGCCCAGACCCTTGAGCACGTCGCACATCACGTGGCTCGGCGCAAACACCACGTCGAAGCGCTGGTAGAGCCAGCGCAGATAGCGCTCGAGCGTCCGCCCGGTGAGGCGCCCGCCCATGCGGCGGCTGATGATCTGCGGCAGGTTCGAGTGATAGAACGCGGCGATCGGGGTGCCGCGACGCCGCGCCAGACACCAGGCGGCCCACGCCGGATGGAACGCGTCGCCCACCTCGATCAGATCCGGCTGCAGCGCAGCGAGCAGTCGCACCCAGCGGCGCGGATCAAGCGGCAGGCGGTAGTTGAAACTGCCGGGAACCGGGTAGCCGGCCAGCGTGGATATTCCGCCGCGCTCCGTTCGGTCACGCTCTCCCGGCACGACCAGGGTGTGCTCCCAGCGGCTGTGAGTCGCCAACCAGGCGTGCTTCGCGGTCAGGTAGCGTTTGACGCCGCCGCTCGTCGGCGAATAGAAAAGCGTGGTATCGACGAGGTGCAGGCGGTCGTTCAAGATCAGGAGTTACCAAGTCAAACTACGTGCCCGCATTGCACCTGTCCTGAGCACGCATTGTCAAGATGCGCGGTGCCTCTGACGGCAGCTCCAGGGGCGCGACGTCAGGCCGCCGTCGGCTGTGCCTGGGGGGTGGCACCCTGACGCAGCGCGGCCGCGGCCTCGATCACCTCATCGGCCGTGTTGAAACGATCCTCGCGCCGCTTCGCCAGCAGCCGCGAGATCACCGACATGTGACGGGAGAGTGACAACGGCAGCTGCGGCGGCGGCGCATTCACGTGCTGTTGCAACACCTCCATCGCCGATCCGCCGGTGAACAGCTTCTTGCCGGTCAACATCTCGTGGTAGATGACGCCCAGACTGTAGAGGTCGGAGCGCGCGTCGAGCTCCTCGCCCAGGGCCTGCTCCGGACTCATGTAGTACGGCGAGCCGCGCAGCACGCCGGTGCGGGTGCTGTGACAGGCGCCATCCAGCGTGCGCGCCAGGCCGAAATCGATGAGCGCGATCTCGTCGTTGTCGCGCAGCATGACGTTCGGCGGCTTCAGGTCGCGATGCAGCAGACCCGCGCCGTGCACCACGCTCAGCGCCACGGCGATCTGCTCCACGTAGCGCAGTGTTTCCCCCTCCGTCACGCCGAAGTACATGCGGGCCTTGAGGTCGCCGCGCGGGAAATACTCCATGGCGAGGTACTCGAGCCCGTTCTCGATACCATAATCGTGAATCCTGACCACCGCCGGATGGCGGATGGCGAGAATGGCTTTGTATTCGCGCTCGAGCGCCTGACGCTCGGCGTTTGCGTCGCGCGAGGTCCTGCTGACTTTCAACGCCACGTCCGTAGCGAGCGCCGTGCTTGCTGCCAGGTAGACCACCGCTTTTTCCGACTCGCCGATTTTCTTCGCGATGGAGTACCCGGGGATGACCGGTGGCGTGTCGCTGTCTTGTGCCGGCGGCGCGTCGGCGGCTTCGGCCGGCTGCTCCGCGCTCTCCTGCTGCGGGGGCGCATCGAGCGCGACCGATTGAGCCGTATGAGCCAGGTCCGCGAGGCGGCGGGCGACGCGCTGCTCGATGCGGCGCAGCGCCACGCGCACGGAAGTCTTCAGCCGGTCCGGGGTGAGCAAGCGCTTCGGCAGGTAGTCCGCGGCGCCAAGCTGCAGCGCCCGCACCGCGGTGAGCTCGTTGCCGTCGTCGGCCAGGGCAATCACAGCGGATGCGACGTTGCGTGCCCGGAGCTTGCGCAGCAGCTCGAGACCATGCGCCTCGGGATCTTCGGGGCTGGTGCCGAAGTTGGCCGCGAGCAGGAGCACGTCGCACTCGCGGCCGGTCACCAGGGCGCTCCAGGGCTCGAATTCCGTAAGGTCAATAGCTCCTATGGCGGCGTCCGGGCACACGATACCCAGATGCATCCGCAACCATTCGCGATACTTTGCATCGCGATCCACGACCAGCATGCGCGCCGGTGAGCCTGTCCGCCTGGTATCCACCTGCCACCCGAGAACGGCCGTTCTCTTAGCAGAAAACGATGGACCAGCCTGGGCACAGTTGTCGCTAGGCTCCGGGCGATTCTGTGAAGCCCGTCCTCGAAGGCCCTGTGAGCTGTGAATTGCGTCTAATAAGTGCGTCTTGAGGTCGAAAGCAAGTCGTTGAGCGGCCCAGGGCCGTTCCCTGGGCCGCGGGATGAATCCCTAATAACCTAATTCCTTGGTAGCAGGAACTGCGTGCCCTGGTAGGTGAGGACGACGCCATCCGGCCGGATCTCATCCACGTGCACGCCGCCCGGCAGGGTGTCTCCCTCCCCCAGCCTGTGCATGTTGATCAGGACGAAGCGATCCCGCGGGCGATCGGCGAACACGTGCATGTCCAGGTGCAGCGCGGGCAGGCCGTCGCTGGTGGCGATCTGCTGGTAGAGCGGCATTTCTCCGTTTGCCGGCCCCCCCCCGGATGTCGCGAAGCCGGGCGTCGCGGCTGGCTCGACCGCCGGCGCGTTATCGCTCGGATTGTCGCCAGGGGGCGGCTGGCCCGCGCTTTGGGCGCCGCTCGCGAGAGCAGCCGGCGCGGGGACATGGCCCGAGCTTCCGGCGGGGGCTGCCGGCGGCGTAGCAGCCCCGGCCGTTGCGGGTGCGGCGCCTGCCGCCTGTCCCGAAGCCGCGGAGCCCTGGGCCGGCGGGGTAATCGTCGCCCGGGCCGCCGGGGCGTCACGGACGGCAGGGGCGGTGGGCTGGGGGGAAGCCGCCGGCGGCTGTGCGCCGGGCCGCCGCAGCAGCATCCAGGAGATCACGATGACATTGATCCCGAGGAGCACCGCGATCGCCAGCGCCCAGACCGGCAGCGTCCGCCGCGGTGGGGCGACCTTGACCTCGAAGAGTGATGGCCCGCTCTGCCGCTGCCGGTCGCTCTCGGATTTCTTCAATGCATCCAGGATGAACGACATGTTGGTTACTCGTGCGCCGCGGTCAGGAGGGGAGAGCCGGGGCTCGCCAGCGCGCCGGCCAGCGCGACCTGTGTGCGGACACCCGCGACACCGTCCACGGTGAGACGATGATTGCGCTGAAACTGACGCACGAGACTCGTGAGTTTGGCATCGTACACATTGCTCGGCGAGCCGGGATCGGGCACGCCCGCCAGCTTCTCCAGGCTGCGCCGCAGCCAGAGTACACCATTGCCGCTCATGCCGGGCGAGAGCGTGTGCGCCGGGGCGGCGTCGGGCCGCCACAACATAACGTAGTCGCCCATCCAGTAGGTCGACAGCTCGCCGGCGCCGACCTGGTGCGTCGACTTGCCGAGATCGATGCTGGCGTGCTCGCCGTCGAGACCGGTCAACACCACCTCGTGACTGCCACCGCCGGTATCCGTCAGGATCAGGATGGCGGGGCGGTTGTAGAGCTGCAGCTGTCCGAGAGAGCCGCGCTCGGTGAGGCACGCGAGCCCGTGTTGGGTCGCCTGCGTGCACGGGTCAGTGCCATCCATGGTGTAGTGGATCCCCCAGAGGTCGAACAGTGTCGTGAAGGCCGCATCGGTGGTCGTGTCGACCGAGTGCTTGGCGAGCAGCGTCGCGAGAGGCTCCGTGGCCGGCGCAGCGGTTGGGGCCGGCGGCGCCTGCGCCGTTACCGCATGTACGGTGCCCGATGGCGCGGTCGCAGGGATCGCCGCTGGCGATGACGGCGCCGGCGGCTTCGCGGCCGCGTGATGTACCGGTGTCACCGCGGGCGTATGGACCCAGCCCCACGGCTGCAACCGCCAGAGCGCGAAGCTGCCAACGGCCAGCATCGCCGCCACCGCCGCCGTCCCGGCCCACGGCAGCCAAGGAGGCGTGAAGCGCTTCCCGAAGACCTCCGAAGCGGCATTGCGCACCAGAGGCCCGGTGATGCGGTGCCGGTCCTGCGAGTAGCCGCCGAGGAGCGAGCGGTCGCAGATGACGTTGATCACGCGCGGCACGCCGCACGAGAGCCGGTAGATCTCCTCCAGCGCGAAGCGATTGAAGATGTCGGCCGTGGCGCCCGCGACTCGGAGGCGGTGGCGGACATAGGCCGTGGTTTCCTCCTTGCTCAGCGGGCTCAGGTGATACCGCCCGGTGATGCGCTGCGCCAGCTGGCGCAGCTCGTTGCGCCCGAGCAGCTCGCGCAGCTCCGGCTGGCCGATCAGGATGATCTGCAGCAGCTTCTGGGTGTTGGTTTCCAGGTTGGTGAGCAGCCGCACCTGCTCGAGGACCTGGGGCGCGAGATTCTGCGCCTCGTCGACCACCAGCACCACGCGCCGCCCGCCCGCGTGGGCGCGCAGCAGGTATTGGCTCAGGATGTCGACCAGGTCCTTCAGGCTCTCCGTCGCCGAGTCCGGCACGCCGATGCCGAGCTCCTCGCAAATGGTCAGCAGGAACTCCGGGGCGGTCATCTTCGGGTTCAGGATGAGGGCGATCTCGGCGTTCTTCGGCGCCTGCGCCAGCAGCGAACGCACGATGGTCGTCTTGCCAGTGCCGACCTCACCCGTGAGCTGCACGAAGCCGCCGGCCTCGTTGATGCCATAGAGCAGGTGCGCCATCGCCTCGGCGTGCCGCTCGCTCAGGTAGAGGTAGCGCGGATCCGGGGTGATGGAGAACGGTTTTTCGTTCAGGCCGAAGAACGCGAGATACATGGGCGAATGAAAGCTACTCGATCGTATTGCCGCGCCGTAGCGCATCTGCGCCGAACCGCGCGCGCACCTCATCCAGTGTGGAGTCGAGGCGCGGATCGCGGGCTCTGCCACCGGCTGCGCGCGGCTGCTGGCCAGCATCGAACAGGCCGAGCTGCGAAGCCGGACTCAAGTCGGTCAAGACCACCCCCAGGAGCCGAAGTTTCGCACCGCAGTGCTCTGCGAGCCAGCGGGAAAGCAGCTCCCGGGCGACATTGCGCACCGTACGGCCGTCCTGGGTGGGCGGCGCGATGGCCCGCTGGCGCGTGAATGTCGCAAAATCATGACGCCGGATCTTCACTCCTATCCGCCCTGCCATCAGGCCCCTCGCCCGCAGCCGCTCGCTGGCCAGGTCTGCCACGCGGGAGAGCTGCGCATCGAGTGTGCGCGGATCGGCCAGGTCCTGCGCAAACGTATCCTCGGCGCTCAGCGATTTCTCCTCGAGGTCCGGTCGCACGGGACGGTCGTCGATCCCGGCCGCTCGCTCGCGCAGCCACGGCGTGTCGCGACCGAAGAGCGGCCAGAGGACGGCATCTGTCGCCGCCCGCAGCTCGCCCAGGGTGCGCAGACCCGCGGCCTCGACCCGCTCGCCGAGCTTGCGACCCAGTCCGGGAAGACGTCGGATCGAGAGCGGATCCAGCGTCGCGCCGATCCGGCTATCGGGCACAACCGTGAGTCCGTCCGGCTTGTCGAGATCCGAGGCGATCTTCGCCACGAGCTTGTTGGTGGCTACCCCCACCGAAGCGGTCAGCCCCGTGCGCGCCCGGATGTTCTCCTTGATCCTCCTGGCGATGGCCGCGGGCTCACCGAGCAACGCCTGGCTCTCCGTGACGTCCAGGTAGGCCTCGTCCAGCGAGAGCCCCTGTACCAGCGGCGTGATTTCGTGGAACACGCCGAAGACAGTCTCCGATACCTCGCGATAGCGCTGCATACGGGGTGGAATGCAGATGGCGTGCGGGCAGAGTCGCAGCGCCTGCCCCATCGGCATCGCCGAGCGAACGCCGAACCTGCGTACCGCATAGCTTGCCGCCGCCACCACGCCTCGGCCGCCCGGCCAGCCTACGATGACCGGCTTGCCAACGAGCTCCGGATTGTCGCGCTGCTCCACCGACGCATAGAAGGCGTCCATGTCGACGTGCAGGATGGCGCGGGTCATGGCAGTGAGGCACCGGTCCGCGCAGTGTTCATAACGTCAGGAAGCTGTAAGAGGCGGTGACCGCGATCATCAGGACGCCGAGGAAAAAATACATGACGCCAAGCGTCGCCAGCTTGCTGAGCGTCAGCCACCGGCTCTGTCCGTACACACGGCGCATCGCCCGGTAGAAATAGATCGGGATGTAGATCGCGATCGCCGTGTCGATGGGATTCAGCACGATGGCCGTGGAGGTGATCATCTTGAGCAGGGTGCTCACCGCGAGTATCGCGAACAGGAATGCGTGGTTGTGCAGGAAGAACAGCAGATGCTCGACATAGTAGCGCGGTGGCTTGCGATAGAGCGGCTTCATCAACAGCGCCAGCAGCGGCAGGAATAGAAACATCGCGCGCTCCAGGTTGTGCGAGACGGCCTCGCTGAGCCGCTGCAGTCCTCCCTCGGCGCCCGCCGCCAGGCAGTTCTGCGCCACCCGGGGCCCCAGGGACGCAAACCAGCCGCCATGCTGCTCGATGTACTGTGCTGATTGTGCGCAGAGGCTCTGCACCACCGCCGGCGCTGGAGGGACCACTGCCAGTCCGCCCGCGACCCGGGACGGTGTCTGGCTGGCCGCTCCGCTTCTCCTGGCCTGCTCGGCCGTGACCACCTGGTACTGAAACTTGCCGTTATCGGTGAAGACGGCCTGGGGGCTCGACAACCGGGTGCTCAATCCGCCGAGGACGAAGAAGATCACGCTGACCACCAGATACAGCCGCACCGGCGGCAGGTAGCGGGCGCGGCGGCCCTCGAGGAACTCGCGTGTCAGGAACCCAGGCCGGAACAGGAGCGCGATCAGGGTCTGCCACAGGCGCGAGTCCGCATGAGTCAGATCCTCGGTCGCCTCGTGGATGAAATGCCAGAAGTCATGGACCGGGTGATCGTGATGGCGCTGGCCGCACGCGCTGCAATACTTGCCGGTGAGCAACGCGCCGCAGTTGGCACACACTCTCGTGGCCGGGCCAGCAACGTGGGCCCGGCTCGGGACGCCCGTCGCCTCGACGGCAGGCGCCGGCGTCGCCGCGCTGAACGGGTCGTGTGGCGCTGCGGGCTCGACCGGGGTTGCGCTGCTCACACCGCGCTCACACGGCCCGGACGGTGGCCCTTGCGTCTGCCTCGCGTGCCGCCCCTGACTGACGGGTGTCGGATTCGGGGCGCGCCTGCACACCAAGCTCGTGCGGCGCGAAGTCGTCCACGCGCACGAGGCTCATCACCTTGCGGTCGTAGTCGCGCAGCGCCGTCGCCTCCTCCTCGGAAATGATTCCGAGCGCCTGCGCCTGCGTGATCTGCCCGGGCAGGTCCAGCGCCGTCACGCGCCCGGTCTTGACACCCTCGACGCGGATGCGCTTCTCGACGGGCTCCATCTTCTCGGCGAGCCGCAGCGCTTCCTCCAGTAGTCCGAGCGGATTGCCGGGCTCGAGCGTCCAGTAGATGTACTGACAAAGCCGCTCGCGCGAGTTGCCGGA
Organism: uncultured Pseudomonadota bacterium; assembly: GCA_963833085.1. Lineage (GTDB taxonomy): Bacteria > Pseudomonadota > Gammaproteobacteria > Steroidobacterales > Steroidobacteraceae > 13-2-20CM-66-19. The sequence continues at coordinate 32,006 of CAWHWV010000031.1, read as the reverse complement.
GCGGGTCACGAGCTCCGCCACCCTGCGGCCGAGGCGATCCGACGGCGCCGAGTAGGTGCGGCCACGCGGGAAAACGATGGCGCGCATCACGCCGGCGAGCAGGCGGTTCGGGAAGTTCCGCAGGAAGCCGTGCAGCTGCTCCTGGGCGTGATAGAGGAGGTTGCGGCAGGCCCACTCGACGATCGGCAGATCCTCCGCGGGCCGGTCCTGGTTGTCATGATGCTTGAGCACCATCGAGGCGAGATACATCGCCGACAGCACATCACCGAGCCGCGCCGACAGGTTCTCCTTCTTCTTCAGGTAGCCGCCGAGCGTCAGCATCGCCACATCCACGATGAAGGCGAACGAGGCGCTGAAGCGCACGATGTGTTGGTAGTAGCGGGCGATGGAACCCGACACCGGAGCGCGGGCGAAGCGCGCATGCGTGAGCGCCATCACGAGCGAGCGCACCGCATTGGAGATGGTGAAACCGATGTGCGCGAACAGCGCCCGGTCGAATTCATTGACTCCGCGCCCGCGGTCCGGGTCACGCGCGGCGGTCATCTCGCGCAGCACGAAGGGATGGCAGCGCACCGCGCCCTGGCCGAATATGATCAGGTTGCGCGTGAGGAGGTTGGCGCCCTCGACGGTGATGGTGATCGGCACCGACTCGTAGCCGCGGGCCAGGTAATTGTGGGGGCCCAGGCAGATTCCCTTGCCGCCGTGCACGTCCATGGCATCGTTGGCGACCTGCCGGCCCATCTCCGTCACATGATACTTGAGCATCGCCGAAGGCACCGACGGCTTCTCCCCGCCGTCGATGGCGCCCGCGGTAACAGAGCGGGCTGCGTCCATCGTATACGTGAGACCCACCATCCGGGCCAACACGGCTTCGACACCTTCAAAGCGCCCGACCGGCATGTTGAATTGCCTGCGAATCCGCGCATACGCGCCGGTCGCCCACACGGCCCCCTTGGCGCCGCCGGTGGCGTTCGAGGGAAGCGAGATGCAGCGTCCGACCGAGAGCTGCTCGACCAGCATGCGCCAGCCGGCGCCCGCCATGCGGGGGCCGCCGATGATGCAGTCGAGCGGTACGAAGACGTCGTGGCCTTCGATGGGCCCGTTCTGGAACGGGACGTTGATGGGAAAATGCCGGCGGCCAATGCCGACGCCGGGCGTGTTGCGCGGGATGAGGGCGCAGGTGATGCCGATGTCCGCCCGCTCTCCGAGGAGTTTGTCCGGATCGAACATGCGGAACGCGAGGCCGATCACCGTCGCGATGGGCGCCAGTGTGATGTAGCGCTTGGTGAAGTTGAGCCGAATACCGACGATCTCGCGCCCCTGCCAGGTGCCGCGGCAAACGATGCCGGTATCCGGGATGGAGGCGGCGTCCGAGCCGGCCCGCGGACCGGTCAGAGCGAAGCACGGCACCTCCTCGCCACGCGCGAGCCGGGGCAGGTAATGGCTCTTCTGCTCCTCGGTGCCATAGTGGTTGAGCAACTCGGCCGGGCCGAGCGAGTTGGGCACGGCGACCGTGGATGCGCAGGTGGCACTGCGGCTCGCCAGCTTGGCGAGCACGCAGGAATGCGCATAGGCGGAGAATTCGAGGCCGCCATAGCGCTTGGGGATGATCATCGCAAAGAAGCCGCGCGACTTGAGGAAATCCCATATCTGCGGCGGCATGTCGCCCAATTGATGGGTGATGGCCCAGTCATCGAGCATCCGGCACAGCTCCTCGCACGGCCCGTCGAGGAAGGCCTGCTCCTCGGCGGTCAGCTGCGGCGCGCGGGCGGACAACAGCTTCGACCACTTTGGCGCGCCCGTGAACAGCTCCCCGTCCCACCAGACCGTGCCGGCCTCCAACGCCTCCCGCTCCGTCTGCGACATCGGCGGCAGGAGCTTCAGGTAGGCCTTCATGAACGGCCGGGTGATGATGGCCTTGCGCAGCGGGCGCAGATTGAGCAGCCACAGGCCCGCGAGCAGCAGCCAGAGGAATCCTTTCCATGCCCCGGCCGGCGTGCCCGAGGCCCCGAGGAGCGTATAGGCGATGAGGAGAGCGGTGAAGGTCGCGGTGAACGCGAGCAGCGACAGGCGGCGGTACGCGAGAAACAGCACCGCCGCCACGAAGACCAGGGTGATTACGACTCCCATCACCCCCGGGAGTTTACTCTAGGAGCCGCCTCAACCCAGCAACGCCTTCACACCCTCTCTCTCCTCCTTTAGCTCCGCCAGCGTCGCATCCATCCGTTTGCGGCTGAATTCGTCGATTGCCAGCCCCTGCACGATCTTGTACTCGCCGTTCTTCGTGGTCACCGGGTAGGAGTAGAGCACCCCTTCCGGGATGCCGTAACTGCCATCGGAGGGGACCGCCATGCTCACCCAGTCACCCTCGGCCGTGCCGTGAAACCAGGTATGGACATGGTCGATGGCGGCCGAGGCGGCCGACGCCGCTGAGGACGCCCCCCGCGCCTTGATGATGGCGGCGCCGCGTTGCTGTACGACCGGGATGAACGTCTGCTCCACCCACGCGGCATCGACCAGCGAGCGAGCCGGCTTGCCGCTGACCAAGGCATGGCCGATGTCGGGGTACTGCGTCGCGGAGTGATTGCCCCACACCGTCATGCGGCGGATGTCGGTCACACGGGCTCCAGTCTTCTCCGCGAGCTGCGACAGCGCCCGATTGTGGTCGAGCCGCATCATGGCGGTGAAGTTGCCGGGATTCAGATCCTTGGCATTGGAGCGGGCGATGAGCGCATTGGTGTTGGCCGGGTTGCCGACCACCAGCACCTTGACGTTGCGATCGGCAGCCTCGTTGAGCGCCTTGCCCTGGGCGGAGAAGATCTGCGCGTTGGCGAGCAGCAGGTCCTTGCGCTCCATGCCCGGTCCGCGCGGCCGCGCCCCCACGAGCAGCGCCACGTGGCAGTCCCGGAACGCGACTCTGGCATCGTCACTGGCCAGGATCTTGTTGAGCCCCGGGAACGCGCAATCGGACAGCTCCATCACGACCCCGTTCAGCGCCTGCAGCGCGGGCGTGATCTCGAGCAGGTGCAGGTTGACCGGCTGGTCCGGCCCGAGGAGCTGTCCGGAGGCGACGCGGAAGGCGAGGGCATAGCCGATCTGCCCGGCGGCGCCGGTGATCGCAACGTTCAAGACTGGCTTCATGGCGTCCTTCACCTTTGCGGGGGGAAAAGAAGGAAAATTCTACCTTATGATGGGGAGGCATGGTCCTCGAAGTGCGCACTACGGAGCAGGGCATCGCCCTTGACCTGACAGGCGAGTGGCGGGCGCTTGCCTACCAGCAGATCGATTCCGCGCTCACGGCGGTGGATCTTGACCGCGCCCGCCACATCGAGATCGCCACCGCAGGGCTCACTGCGCTCGATCTGACAGGCGCCTGGCGTCTGCGGGAATTCGTGCTGCAGGCGCAAAAGATGGGGGCGCAGGTTACTTTCGCCGGCACCCCGCCGGATCAGATGCGGCTGGTGGACGAGACCTTGCGACCAATCGAGGCGGCGGCGGCCGCGGCCGCCGCCGCGCCTCGTCCCGTGAAGGACCTGCGTACGGAGCTCGAGGAGCTTCCGGTCGAAGCCGAGGTCGCAACCCTCACTTTCATCGGGCGCCGTGCGGTGACTCTCTGGCGCGATATATCAGGTGCGCTCGCCTTCCTTGGCAGGGTCAGCGCCACGGGCCTCGGTGCGCTGCCGCGTCCGCGAAGCCTGCGTCCGACCTCCATTGCCCGTCACGTATATGACACCGGAATCACAGCCATCCCGATCGTCGCGCTGATCGCCTTTCTCATCAGCGTCATCGTCGCCTACATGAGCGCGCAACAGCTCCGCAGCTACGGCGCCGAAATCTTCGTGGTGGACCTCGTCACCATCGGCGTGCTGCGCGAGCTCGGCGTGCTGCTGACCTCCATCATTGTCGCGGGCCGCTCCGGCAGCGCCTTCGCGGCCGAGATCGGCTCCATGAAGCTCAACGAGGAGGTCGATGCGCTGCAGGCGACCGGGGTGGATCCGTTCGAGGCGTTGGTCGTGCCCCGTGTGATCGGGCTCGTCATCTCCCTGCCGCTCCTTACCGTGGTCGCGGACCTGGTCGGCCTCGTCGGCGGGGCGGTGCTGTGCGCCTCTCTGCTGCACATTCCGCTGGACCAGTACGTCACCCGCGTGAGCCAGGCGATCTCCCCCACCACCTTCTGGGTCGGCATCATCAAGGCTCCCGTCTTCGCCGCGCTCATTGCGATGGCGGGCACTCACAGGGGAATGCAGGTGAGCGGCTCCTCCCGCGAGCTCGGGCGCCTCACCACCATGGCGGTCGTCCAGGCCATCTTTCTGGTGATCCTGGCCGATGCGCTCTTTGCCGTCCTCTTCCTGGAGATCGGCGTGTGACCTACCCGGTCCTTGAAGTGCGGGGTCTGGTCAACCGCTTCGGCTCCCAGGTGGTCCACGACGGATTGGACATGGAGGTCCGTGAGGACGAGGTGTTCGGCATCGTCGGCGGCTCCGGCACCGGCAAATCGGTGCTGCTGCGGAGCGTCCTCGGTCTGCAGCGGCCGCAGGCCGGGACGATCCGCCTCGAGGGCCACGACATCACGCAGCTATTCGGCGCCGCGCTGCGGGCGGTGAAGGCGCGTTACGGTGTGACCTTCCAGCAAGGAGCGTTGTATTCGGCGTTGAACGTGCTGCAGAACGTGCAGCTGCCCATGGTCGAGTATATGGAGGAGCTGTCCGAGTCCGCCCGCGACGAGCTCGCCATGCTGAAAATCCGCCTGGTGGGTCTTCCCGCCGACGCCGCGCGCAAATATCCTGCTGAGCTCTCCGGGGGCATGATCAAGCGGGCGGCCCTGGCACGGGCGCTGGCGCTCGACCCCCGGCTGCTGTTCCTCGACGAGCCGACCTCCGGCCTCGATCCGATCAGCGCGGCGGAGTTCGACGAACTGATGCTGTATCTGCAGAAGCAATTGCGGCTGACCGTCGTCATGATCACACATGACCTCGACTCCATCTTTCGCACCTGCAACAGGGTCGGTGTGATCGTGGACCACCGGATGGAGACGGACACCCTGGAACGCATCGTCGATCACCCCAATCCGTGGATACAGGCGTACTTTCACGGCCAGCGCGCCGGCATTCGCCTCAAGGTGGCCCATGGAGCGTGAAGCAAACTATGCTGCCGTCGGAGCTTTCGTGCTGCTCGTCGCACTGGCGGCGGCGCTCTTCGTCTACTGGTACTCCGGCACTCGCGTTCATCGTACCTACGATCGCTACGAGATCTATTTCGACGGCACCGTCAGCGGCCTGGAGCAAGGCGCGCCGGTCCGCTATCTCGGTGTACGGGTTGGCCGGGTCATCGACCTGCGCATCGACCCGCGAAATGCGGGGCGTGTGGAGGTGATCGCCGCGATCGAATCCACGACGCCGATCTCCTCGCGCACGCTCGCGGAGCTCGACCTGCAGGGCCTGACCGGACTGCTCTACATCGACCTGCAGCGCTCCGAACTGGCGGCGACAACCCCGCCGGTGCCGAGCCTTGAATACCCGGTGATCCGTGCGGCGCCGTCACAGTTCGACGTCTTCATGGGTCAGCTGCCGCGCCTGGCAGCCTCGGCAGGGGGGGTGATCCAGCGTCTGGACCGCCTGTTGAGCAATCACAACATCGACGACGTCTCGCGCAGCCTCGACAACCTTACGGATGCAAGCAACCATCTGCCGGAGACGGTGCGTAGCGTCAACGCGCTGCTCGTCCAGCTCCGCGCCGCGACGGTCGAGCTTGGCGCCACCGCCCACAGCGCGCGCACCCTCATGGATACGGCCGGTCCGCAGGTTGTCACGACCGTACAGCGCCTGCAGACGGTGGCGGATAAACTATCGGACGCCGCGGATCAGCTCGATAAGATGATTGCCGAGAATCGCGGCGACGTCCGCTCATTCACTCGCTCGAGCCTGCCGGAGATCGAAAGCTTCGTGCGCGAGGGGCGAGCGGCGGCGCAGTCGATCCAGCAGCTTGCCGACAGCCTGCGCCGGAATCCGTCGCAGCTCATCTACCAACCGCCCCCGGCGGGCGTGGAGATTCCGCGGTGAAGGCAACCTGCACCCATCTGCGGCAGCTCGCGCCGGTCCTGCTGGGACTCGCGGTTGCTGGCTGCACGAGCCTCCTGCGCAGCAACGCGCCGCCCGTGCAGATCTACACATTGCGAGCCCCGTCCGCCTCCTCCAATGGCACCGACCAAACTGCGGCGGCGGATGTATCGTTACGCGTTGCGCACCCCCGTGCCGCGCCAGGTCTCGGGACGTCGCAGATCGTGCTGTTGCAGCCCGATCACCGTCTGAACGTATACGCTGCCAGCGCCTGGGCGGCCGACGCGCCGGCGCTCCTGGAGTCGCTGGCCGTGGAGACTCTGCGCCGGTCCGGTCACTGGCGATCGGTCCAGGATGCCGAGAGCCCCTTCCCGTCCGACTATCTGTTGCAGATCTCGGTAGCCCACTTCGACGCCGACTACTCTGACGACACGGGTGCTCCTCCGGCCGTGCAAGTGACGCTCGACTGCACGCTGGGCAAGGAGGAGGGTCGCGACATCATCACGACTTTCGTGGCGAGCGGGTCGGCTGTTGCAAGCGCCAACCGCCTGGGCGAGGTGGTTGCCGCATTCCAACAGGCCACGGACGCCGCAATGGCCTCGCTGTCGCAACAGGTGTCGGCGGCGACGCGGCCGCGCGGATAAGCGCGGCTTCAGACTTGAAATACCGCCACGAGTATCACGCCGGCAACTTTGCGGACGTCCACAAGCACGTGACGTTGCTGGCACTGCTTGCCGCCTTGCGGCGCAAGGACAAGGGCTTCCTTTATCTCGAGACGCACGCCGGCCGCGGCGCCTACGATCTGTCCGGGCCGTCCGGCGAGTCCGCCTCCGGCATTGGGCGGCTCGAGGCGCGGTATCAATCGCCGGGCGCAGAGCAGTCCGTCCCCGAGGAGATTCGCCACTACCTCGACCGGGTCGAGTTGCTGCGCCGCGAGCGCGGCGAGTCGCGTTTCTATCCCGGCTCACCTCTGCTTGCCGCAAGCGGGTTGCGTAGCGTCGACCGTGCGGTATTCATAGAGAGCCTGCCCGCCGAGGCGCGCGCCCTCGAGCGGGCGCTGTCTGCTCAGGCACAGGGACGTGCCCGGCCGCCGCAGGTGGCCGACGGCGCTGGGCCGGGCAGGAGCCCGGATCCAGCGCTTGAAATAGCCGACGGGTTCGAGCGCCTGCGCGCCTGGCTGCCGCCTCCCGAGCGCCGTGGGTTGACGTTCATCGATCCGCCGTACGAGGAGAGCCGCCAGGATTTCGAGCGCACCCGGCATGCAGCCGCGGAAGCGCTGCGGCGCTTCCACACGGGCGTGGTGGCGATCTGGTATCCGATCAAGGATGAGCGCGACACCGCGGCCTGGCATGCGGCGCTTGCCGCGGAGCTCGATTGCGGGATGCTCGCGGCGGAGCTCTCGCTCTACCCGCGCGACTCGCGCGTCGCGCTCAACGGCTCAGGGATGCTCATCCTCAATCCCCCCTACCAGCTGGCCGAGCGCACGGCGATCTGGCTGCCGCAGCTACATGCCTGTCTCGATCTGGGGCATGGCGGCGGCGCCAGCGTGCGCCAGCTGTAGTAAACCGCCACCTGCGGCGGCGGGGCACATCCCTATGCCTGGGGCTTCACCACAACCGGGACCGTGACGGCGGCGCGCGGTGGGAGCATCATTTAGACAATGAGCGGACCCGATCAGTACGGGGTCGTGGGCCACCCCGTGGCCCACAGCCTCTCGCCCTTCATCCACGCCATGTTCGCGCGCCAGACGGGGCAGTCCATGAGCTACCGCCTGTTCGACTTCGCGCCGGAGGTGCTCGAGCAGCGGATCGCCGCGTTTTTCGCCGAGGGCGGCCGGGGGCTCAACATCACGCTGCCCTATAAAGTCGCCGCCGTGGCGTGCGCCAGCGAGCTCACCACCCGGGCCCAGCACGCGGGCGCCGTCAATACGCTGGCGATGCGCCAGGACGGCACAATACTCGGCGACAACACCGATGGCGTTGGATTGACCCAGGATCTTTGCGTCAACCAGCGTGTGGTCGTGACGCGCCGGCGGGTTTTGATCATCGGCGCCGGCGGCGCCGTCCGCGGAGTGCTCGCGCCGCTTCTGGCGCTGACGCCGGATGTAGTCATCATCGCCAACCGCACGGCCGACCGGGCAAAGGCACTTGCAGCCGCATTCGCCCAGATGGGCAGCGTGCAGGGCGTCGGCTTCCGCTATATCGCGGGCGGTCCGTACGACGTCGTCATCAACGCTACGTCCGCGAGTCTCACCGGTGAGATCCCCGACGTGCCGCTGGCGGTAATCGGACCCGATACATTCTGTTACGACATGGCGTACGGCAAGGGCGACACCGCTTTCGTGCGTTGGTGCATGGAGCTCGGCTGCCGCGCGGCTGCGTGTGGCTGGGGAATGCTGGTCGAGCAGGCGGCGGAGTCATTCCGCGTCTGGCGCGGCGTGAGGCCGCTCACCGGGCCGGTGCTCTCGGCGCTTACCGCATCGTGACCAGCTCTTCGGCGCTGGTGGGATGGATTGCCACCGTGTCGTCGAAGTCCGCCTTGGTGGCCCCCATTCGCACGGCGACGGCGAAACCCTGCATCATTTCGTCGGCACCCGGACCGATGACGTGGACGCCGACGACCCTCTGTTTCGGGCCGACCGTCACCAGCTTCATGTCACAGCGCGGCTTCGCTGTAGTAAGCGCGTGGTACATCGGGATGAAGCTCGATCTGAAGACGGTGACGGCCTCGTCGCCGTAGTCGTCGCGGGCGGCCTTCTCGGAGAGCCCGACGGTGCCGATCGGCGGGTGCCCGAATATGACCGTCGGGATGTTGTGATAGTCGAGATGCCGGTCGCTCTTGCCGCCGAAGAGACGGTCGCTCAGCCGGCGGCCGGCGGCGATCGCCACCGGCGTGAGCGGCGCCCGGCCGGTCACATCGCCGATGGCGTAGACGCCCGCGGCGCTCGTGGTCTGGTACTTGTCGGTGGCGATGAAGCCGTAGGCGTCGAGCTCCACTCCCGCGCGCTCCACACCCAACTCCTCCGCCCTGGGCGTGCGGCCGATCGCCCACAGCACACAATCGAACGGCTCGAGTTGCTTGCCGTCACGTAATGTCAGGGCGAGATGCCCGCGAGCGTCGTCGAGTGCCGAAGGCCACGCCTGTCTGACGATGCTCACACCGTCGTCGCTCAGGATCTTTGCCATCGACTCCCCGATCATGGAGTCGAAGTCGTTCAGCATCGTCTCGCTGCGCAACACGAGCGTAACGTTGGAACCGAGTGCCGCGAAGATGCCGGTCAGCTCGATGGCGATGTAGCCGCTGCCGACGATCGCGACCCGCTGAGGTCGGCGCGGCAGTTCGAAGAATCCGTCAGAGGTGATGCCGAGCTCGGCGCCCGGGATGGGTGGCAGCAGCGGACGGCCGCCAGTGGCAATGATGATGTGCGGGGCGGAAAGGGAAGAGCCCGCCGCCGCCACCGTCCGACTGTCCACGAAATGCGCGCGACCGCGGACCAGCGTCACGCCGCGCTTGGCGAGATTGCCCTCGTAGATGCCGTTCAGGCGCCGGATATAAGCGTCGCGCTTCTCCTTGAGCAGGGCCCAATCGTGCGCCCCGGCAGAGAGCTCGAAGCCATAGTCCGGCGCATCGCGCACCTCCTCGGCAAGTCCGGCGGCGCTCCACATGATCTTCTTGGGCACGCAACCCACGTTCACGCATGTACCGCCGAGGCGGTGCGACTCCGCCAGGGCAACCCTCGCCCCGTACTCCGCTGCGCGCTGCGCGGCGGCCAGACCCCCGCTGCCGCCGCCGATGACAATCAGGTCGAACTCACTCATTATCAGATTGTAGTATGAAGCGCTGGATCCGGGCTCCTGCCCGGCCCAGCGCCGTCTCGAAAATAGGTGCTTGATGGACAATCCCCTGCTCGCCCAGGAGCCGCTGCCGCCCTTTCCCCGCATTCGCCCCGAGCATGTGGAGCCGGGAGTTCGCGAGGTGCTGTCACGCGCGCGAACGAGGATCGAGGAGATCGCGGCAAACGATACTCTGACGTTCGCGACGGTCGTGGAGCCGCTGGAAGAGCTGCAGCACCGGGTGGCGCGCATCTGGTCGCCCGTGAGCCACCTGAACGCGGTGCTCAACTCCGAGGCGCTGCGCACCGCGTACAACACGTGTCTGCCGCTCCTCTCGGCGTACCAGACGGATCTTGCCCAGAGCGAGCCGCTCCACCGTGCTTACTGCGCCATCGAGGAGCGCGAGGGAGCTGGGCTCGACCCCGTGCAACGCCGAGTGCTCGAGCACGCGCTGCGGGACTTCCGGCTCGCCGGTGTCGGACTCGACGCCGCCGACAAGCAGCGCTTCAAGGACGTGATGCTGGAGCTCACCGGCCTGCAGGCCAGGTTCGAGGAGAACGTGCTCGATGCGACCAACGGCTGGAATTACCGTGTCACCGACGAAACGCTCCTGCGTGGCCTCAACGAGACGCTCGTCGACCAGGCTCGCCGGCGCGCCCACGATCAGCAGGTCGATGGCTGGATCCTGACACTCGATCAACCGACCTACGTCGCAGTCGCGACCGACGCTGAGTCTGACGTTCTACGTCACGCGTTTTATGAGGCATGGACCACACGCGCCTCTGATCAGGGCCCCAACGCCGGCAAGTGGGACAACGCGGGCGTCATGGAGCAGATCCTGCGCAAGCGTTACGAGGCAGCGCGGATTCTCGGCTTTGGCAACTACGCCGAATATGCGCTCGCCACGCGAATGGCGCACAGTGCCTCGGAAGTCATGCAATTCCTCGACGAGCTGGCGCGATCGGCACGCCCCGCGGCCGTGCGGGAGTTCGAGGAGCTCGAGGCTTTCGCCGGGCGCAAGCTCGATGCCTGGGACGTCGGCTTTTACGCGGAGCGGCTGCAACGCGAGCGTTACGCTGTCTCGCAGGAGGAGCTGCGTCCGTATTTCCCGCTGCCGCGCGTGCTCGCGGGCCTGTTCGAGGTCGCCGAGAAGCTCTTCGACGTGCGCATCCAGGAGCGTAACGGCGCTCCGGTGTGGCACCCGGACGTGCGTTTTTTCGAGATCGAGAGCGGGGCGGGGCGACCGGTCGGCAGTTTCTATCTCGATGCTTACGCCCGGCCCAACAAGCGCAGTGGCGCATGGATGGACGAGTGCATCGGGCGCAAGCGCCTGGCGACGGGCTCCGCTCTTCCTGCGGCCTACCTGGTGTGCAACGTGTTGCCTCCGGGTGAAGGTCGGCCGGCCCTGCTCACGCACGACGATGTCCTGACGCTGTTCCACGAGTTCGGGCACGGCCTGCATCATCTGCTCACCCGTGTCGACTACCCGAGCATCGCCGGCATCAATGGGGTGGCCTGGGACGCCGTCGAGTTGCCAAGCCAGTTCATGGAGAACTACGCATGGCATCCGGATGTGCTCAGCCGCATCTCCAGCCATTATCGGACCGGGGCACCGCTGCCGGCGCAAACGCAGGATCGGCTGCGCGCCACGCGCAGCTTTCACGCCGGCCTGCAGATGGCGCGGCAGCTCGAATTCGCCCTGTTCGACTTCCGGCTGCACGCCGAGTACTCCCCTGAGCGCGGCGCGCGCGTGCACGAGGTACTGCGGGAGGCGCGTCGGCGGGTGGCGGTGGTGCCCGCGCCCGAGTGGAATCGCTTTCCAAACAGCTTTGGACATATTTTCGCCGGCGGCTACGCGGCCGGCTATTACAGCTACAAATGGGCCGAGGTCCTCGCCGCGGACGCGTTCTCGGCCTTCGAGGAGAGCGGGGTCTTCGACCGCGCCACCGCGCAGCGGTTTCTGGACTCCATCCTCTCTCGGGGAGGCAGCCGGGATGCCCTGGAAGCCTTCGTCGAGTTCAGGGGGCGCCGCCCCGATATCCGCCCCCTGCTGGCGCAGCACGGCATAGCCGCGAGTAGTTGAAGCGCTGGATCCGGGCATTGCGCTGCGCAGTCCCTGCTCCGCGCAAGCCCGGGGTGTCCATCCATGGCCACCTGCGGCGGCGGGGCACATCCTGTGCCTGATCTGCACGGTCATGCTGCTTCGGGCTGGTGAAAGTGTGCGGCAGGTCGCAGTGGGGGCTCAGAGCGGCTCCTAGACTCACCGGATTCTCGCTCCGGGGAGCGGCCGACGGCCGTGCCACAAATCACCAGAATGAGCAGCGCCCGGCGCAGTGACTTCGACGTCACCAATTCCGTCCAGGTCAGCTCCCCTGAGGCGGTGCTGCGCGCCGTCGAAGCGCTCTACCGGCCGACCTGGCCGGATGCGCCCATGGAGCCGCTGCGGCGGTCCTTCGAGCATTTCGAGCGCCTGTTCGCGGGCGAGGTTCCCGGATTCCACGGGGTGGACACGGTCTACCACGACCGCCAGCACACACTCGACATCACCCTGGCGCTGGCGCGGCTGCTGGTAGGGTACGAGCGTCAGGCCGTCGACGCTGAGCGGCTGGGCGGGGAGCGCGCGGTGGTGGGCCTGATCACCGGCCTGTTCCACGACGTCGGCTATCTGCGGCGCGCCGACGACCAGGAGTCGCGCAACGGCGCCGAATTCACCCGGGTCCACGTTTCCCGCGGCGCGCGCTTCCTCGAGGAGTTCCTGCCGGAGGTCGGCCTCGCTTCCTGGGTGCCGGTGGCGCGCGAGATCATCCATTTCACCGGCTACGAGGTGCCGTTCGCCGACCTCGAGGCGCGGATACGGGATCCGCACGACATCATCGTGGGCCACCTTCTCGGCACCGCCGACATGATTGCGCAGATGGCCGACCGCTGCTATCTGGAGAAGTGCCGCGACCGGCTATACGCGGAATTCGTGCTCGGCGGGGTCGCGCTGCCGATGGCCGCCAACGGTGGCCGCCAGGTCAAGTACGCCTCCGGCCTCGACCTGCTGCGCCAGACGCCGGATTTCGTGGCGGAGGTGCGCGAGAAGCGCCTCGACGGGGATTTCGGCTCCGCCTACCGGTATCTCGAGATCCTCTACGGGGGCCGGAATCCCTACGTGGAGGCCATCGACCGCAACGTCGATTACCTGCGCCAGGTGCTGCGGAGCGAGAACTGGCGGCTGCTGCGGCGCAATCCTCCGATCTTCTCCGCCGTCTCCGACCCGATGTCCACCATGCGGGGGCTGATGGTAGGTTACATAAAGAAGGTCTGGTCCGGCTTCTGACCGGCGGCTAATATCGAGGGCCAAGCGAGCGATTTGGCCCAGTGACCTCTGCGAACCTCAAGCTGAAGTACGCCACCGCCGCGTTTGCGGTCGTGCTGTTCCCGACCGCGGCGGTGATCGGGCTATTCGTCTGGCGGCATCCGCCGGATCTGCTTACCGTCCAGGGAGTCAGCGCGCTGGCGGTGCTGGGCAGCGTCGCCGCGGCGGTGCTGGCCTGGCGGGCGGCGCGCGGCATCCATTTCTCGACCGCGGCACTCATCCGCAGCGCGGAGCGCGTCGGGCAGGGCGACTACACCCGGCAGATAGAGGTGCGCCGCAGGGACATCATCGGGGAGCTGGAGCAGGCCCTGGAGCGCATGCGCTCGCGGCTGCGCCAGTCCACCATCCACAAGAACTACCTCCACAGCGTCCTCAACAGCATGACGGACGCGGTGTTCGTGACCTCTCCCGACGGCGTGGTCAAGGTGGCCAACTCTGCGGCCTGCAAGCTCCTCGGCTACAGCGAGGAGGAGATCCTGGGACGCAGCATCATCGCGATCCTGGACGAGCGTGAGCGCGAGGGCTTTGACCTGCTGCAGGCCGCCCAGGAGACGCGTGAGACCGTGGTGCGCACCCGGGCGGCGCAGACCATCCCGGTGTCGCTCACCGGCTCGAGGATCGAGAGCGCCGACCCGCAGTTCCAGGGCAACATCTTCGTCGCACGCAACATCACCGACCGCAAGCGCGCGGAGCGACGCATCCGTTATCTCGCCCGGTTCGACGCGCTCACCAAAGTTCCCAACCGCATGCAGTTCCATCACGTGCTGCAGCAGACCATCGCCAGGGGGCTGCGCAGCGGCCAGTCGGTGGCGCTCCTTTACCTCGACATGGACCGCTTCAAGGAAGTCAACGACACGTTCGGACACGGGGCCGGCGACCGCGTGCTCGAGGTGCTGGCGGAGCGACTGACCGGCGCGCTGCCGAAGGGCGCGCTCCTCGGGCGCCTGGCGGGCGATGAATTCGCCCTGTGTATCGACGGCCTGCCCGCGGAAGGCGACAATCGCGGCCCGATCGCGCACCTCGCGCGCGCCGTGCTCACCGAGGTGAGCCGCGCCTTCCAGCTGAACCAGCACGAGGTGTTTCTCACCGCCAGCATCGGCATCGCGTTCTGCCCGCGCGATGCGGAGAACGTCATCGACCTCATCCGCAACGCCGACGCGGCGATGTATTACTCCAAGCAGAACGGCGGCAACACCTTCGCCTTCTACTCGCCGGAGATGAACGCCGCGGCCGTGGAGCGGCTGATCCTGAAGAGCAAGCTGCGCCGCGCGCTCGAGCGCGACGAGCTCGTGATCCGCTACCAGCCCAAGGTCGATCTCGCCACCGGCCGCATCATCGGCGCCGAGGCGCTGCTGCGCTGGCGCCTGCCCGGGCACGGCGACATCCCACCCTCGCAGTTCATCCCGCTTGCCGAGGAAACCAACCTCATCCTCGATATCGGCGAGTGGGTGTTGAATCGCGTCTGTATGGATTACCGGCTGATGCAGGCTGAGATCGGCGATCCCGGCCGCATCTCGCTCAACCTGTCGCTGAAGCAGCTGCGCCAGGCCAGCTTCATCCTGCGCTGTCGCTCGGTGTTCCGCCGCCACGGGGTATCGCCGACCGCCTTCGAGCTGGAGATTACCGAGACCACCCTGATGGCGGACGCCAAGCGGACGCTGCGCCTGCTAGATGAGCTCTACGCGATGGGCCTGCACCTCTCGATCGACGACTTCGGCACCGGCTACTCCTCGCTCTCCGCCCTGCAGCAGTTCCCGATCGACACGCTCAAGATCGATCAGTCCTTCGTGCGCGATGTCGGCGAGAACACCGGCAACGCCACCCTGGTGCGCACCATCATCGAGATGGGACGCAACCTGGAGATAGACGTCATTGCCGAGGGCGTCGAGTCGGTCAGTCAGCTCGAGTTCCTGCGTCGCAACGGCTGTCACTACGCGCAAGGGCGGCTGTTTGGCGAGCCGCTGAAGTCCGAGGAGCTGCTGGTACTGTTGCAGCGGCAGGCGGCGTCGGGGCCGGCATTCAGGCGCTATACGCAGGATCCCACCACGGTCGCCGTGGGCGAGCCGACTCGCTGATCCAATGCTCGCTCTTGCCGAGGTGCGCCTGCGGCGCGGCCCGCAGGTTCTGATCGACGGAGCGACTTGCGGCATCTTCCGCGGCGAGAAGGTGGGCATCGTCGGCCGCAACGGCTGCGGCAAATCCACTCTGTTGGCGCTGATCCGCGGCGAGCTCGCGCCGGATGCGGGTGAATACCGTGCGCCGCCCGGTCTCGCGATCGCGGCCGTCGCCCAGGAGTTGCCGGAGACCGAGGCGACACTGGTCGCATACGTAGCCGGTGGTGATCTGGAGCTGACGGCGCTCGAGGCCCAGATACCCGCGGCCGAGGGTACCCGCCTGGCCATGCTGCACGCCGAGTACGACCGGTTGGGCGGCTATGTCGCGCGCAGCCGCGCCGCGCAACTCGCCGCCGGCCTGGGATTCGCACCCGATGACCTGGAGCGTCCGGTGCGCCACTTCTCCGGCGGTCTGCAGATGCGGGCCAACCTGGCACGTGCGCTGATGCGCCGTTCCGACGTGCTGCTGCTCGATGAGCCGACCAACCACCTCGATCTTGATGCGGTTCTGTGGCTGGAGAGCTGGCTGAAGAGCTACCCGGGGACGCTGTTGCTGGTGTCTCACGACCGCGAGTTCCTCGATGGTGTCGTCGGTCGGATATTGCACATCGAGGCCGGCCGTCTGCGCAGTTATGCGGGCAACTACAGCGCCTTCGAGACGCAGCGCGCCGCGGAAGCGGAGCGCACGCAGGCGATGTTGGCAAGCCAGGCGCGCGAGCGTGCGCGGGTCGAGGGCTTCGTCACTCGCTTTCGCGCGCAGGCCAGCAAGGCGCGTCAGGTCCAGAGCCGCATGAAGTGGCTGGCCCGTCTGCCCGACATCGCGCCGCTGCATCTCGAGGATGGCTTCGAGTGGGAATTCGCGGCGCCCACGAAGTTGCCTCGGCCCCTCTTGACGCTGGAGCACGTTGCGGCCGGTTACGGCGATCGCCGCGTGTTGAGCGATGTGTCGTTGAGCGTCAGCCCCGGTGATCGCATTGGAATTCTAGGCCGCAACGGTGCCGGTAAATCGACGCTGATGCGGGTGCTGGCCGCACAACTGCGGCCGCTCGCCGGCACCATGGAAGCGGCGCCGGATGTCGCGACAGGCTTTTTCGCGCAGCTGGAGCTCGAGCATCTGGATGCCGACGGCACCGCTTTCGCTGAGCTCGAGCGCCGCGGTGGTCCGGAGCAGGCACGATGGAGCGAGCTCGACCGGCGCAACCACCTGGGACGCTTCGGCTTTCGTGGCGACCGGGTGTTCGAGCCGACACGACAGTTCTCGGGCGGCGAGCGCGCCCGCCTGGCGCTCGCCATCCTCGTCGCCCGCAAGCCCAACCTGCTGCTGCTCGACGAGCCCACCAACCATCTGGATCTCGACATGCGCCACGCGCTGCTCGTGGCCTTGCAGGATTTCGCGGGCGCAGTGGTGGTCGTCTCGCATGACCGGGCGCTGCTGCGCGGCGCGTGTGACCGCTTTCTCCTGGTGGCCGATGGAGCCGTGGCCGCGTTCGACGGCGATCTCGAGGACTACGCGGCGTGGCTCGCACGCGGCTCCGACGCGCCGCAGGAGGACGGTTCGGAGGCCGCAGCCACACCTTCACGCCGGGAGCAGCGCCGCCTCGAAGCCGAGGCCCGCAATCGCCTGACGCCCCTGCGCGCGGAACAACGCAAGTTGGAACGTCGCCTCGAGCTCCTCATCGCCGAGCGCACGAGCATCGAGTCCCGCCTCGCCGATCCTTCCACCTATGCGGCCGCGGATGCCGCTGAGCAGCGGCGCCTGAGCGCCCGCCACGGCGAGCTCGCGCTCGAGATCGCGACCGTCGAGGAGCGATGGCTCGAGGTCGCTTCGACCCTGGAGACCGCCGGATAAATTGCCGCTGTTTCTGCCCGAAAGTCGTCCATTCTCGGGGGACCCCGGGCGCGACGTCGGCTCTATGCTCCTGGCGCATGAGCATCGCGATGGTTGGCGCGAAGTTGGTGCGCAGTCCCGGGCTTACCGGCGACCATGTTAGGGTCCTGGTGGCGCAGGCAGCCGGAGACCTGGAGCGAATCTGCGAGCCGGAAGTCATCGCGCGGGTGGATTTGCCGCCCGCCGCGCGGGAGTTCCTGCAGAAACCTGATGCGGGGGCACTCCGGACCGACCTCGAGTGGCTGCGCGCGAGCGGTGCTCGCCTGGTGTTGTGGGGCGAGCGGGACTATCCGCGGCCGCTCGCGGCTATCAGGAGTGCGCCGGCGGCCCTGTACGTGTTGGGGGAGGTCGCGGCCTTGAGCGCGTCGCAGGTCGCGATCGTGGGCGCACGTCAGGCCTCACCCTCTGGACGGGCCATTGCCCGGGAGTTCGCCGGCGCCTTGGCGAAGGCCGGACTCACTATTACCAGCGGTCTGGCGGTGGGCATCGACGCCGCTAGCCACGAAGGCGCCCTGGCCGTTGGCGGTCGCACTGTGGCCGTGCTCGGTGGCGGAATCGCCTGCGTATATCCGGCAGCGAACACCCGCCTGGCGGAGCGCATCCGAGCCGCGGGGGCGCTGGTCTCAGAGTTTCCTCCACGGGCCGCGCCGCGGCCACAGTGCTTTCCGCAGCGCAACCGGGTGATCAGTGGCCTTGCCCTAGGGACAGTCGTGGTAGAGGCCGCCCGGGACAGTGGGTCATTGATTACCGCCCAGCGGGCCGCGGAGCAGGGCAGGGAGGTGTTCGCGGTTCCTGGATCCATCCGGAGCCCGCTCTCTTGGGGGTGCCACAAGCTGATCCGGGACGGGGCGCACCTTGCCGGGAGCCCGGCCGAAGTGCTGGCGGGGCTCGAGTTTCACAAGCAATATCAAATACTTGCTACCGAGGCAGGCGGCGACCAGGACAGTGCCGGTGGCGGCGCCCCATTGGACAAGGAGTATGAAATGCTGTTAGATGCGCTCGGTTTCGAGCCCGCGACCATCGATACGCTGGTGGCCCGCACAGGCTTGTCCGGCGAGTCGATTGCCTCGATGTTGCTGATTCTCGAGCTTGAAGGGCGCATCGCGCCGTATCCCGGCGGCCTCTACGGCCGAATATCCAGATGACCACCGGCAGTGTTCTGAAAGTGCTGATTTACGTTTACGACCACTACATGCTGGCCGATCCGGCGGATGTGCCCGAGCGGCACCGCATGCTGGAAGACCTGCAGAGGCGCGGCTTCTCGGTGAGTGAGGTCGTGCACGCGATGGAATGGCTGTCGGCGCTGGTGGGCGACCAGCGCGCGTCGCCCGGTCCGACGGACGCGGAGTCCGCTCGCGGGGCGCTGCGCGTGTTCGATGACGGTGAGCTGTCGCGTCTGTCGGCCGATTCACGCGCCTTCCTCATGCTGCTGGATCGCCAACACGTGCTCTCTCCCCAGCAGCGCGAGCTCGTTATCGACCGGGCGCTGGCTCTGGACGTAGACGAAGTCGAGGTCGAGCAGCTGAAGTGGGTGGTGCTCCTCGTTCTCTCCAGCCAGCCGGGACAGGAGCTGGCGTTCGCCCGCTTCGAGAGCGTCATGTCGGCGGCCGGCGGCACTGTCCGGCACTGATGGCGCTGAGGGACCCGCTGACTCATGGCTGAAAATCTGGTCGTGGTCGAGTCGCCCGCCAAGGCGAAGACCATCAAAAAGTACCTGGGCAAGGACTTCGAGGTGCTGGCCTCCTATGGCCACGTGCGCGACCTGGTGCCGAAGGAAGGCGCGGTCGATACCGAGCACGGCTATGCGATGCGATACCAGGTGCTCGAGAAGAACGAGCGGCACATCGAGAGCATCTCCCGTGGTCTCGCGAAGTCGAAGTCGCTGTATCTGGCTACCGACCCTGATCGCGAGGGCGAGGCGATTGCCTGGCACCTGAAGGAGATCCTCAAGTCGCGCGGCGATCTCGACGGCAAGGCGGTGCATCGGGTGGTCTTCTACGAGATCACACGCAACGCAATCCGCGCGGCGGTGGCCCAGCCTCGTGACTTGTCGCTCGACCTGGTCAACGCCCAGCAGGCGCGGCGGGCGCTCGACTACCTGGTCGGGTTCAATCTGTCGCCGCTCCTGTGGAAGAAGGTGCGGCGTGGCCTTTCCGCGGGCCGGGTGCAGAGTCCGGCGCTGCGCATGATCTGCGAGCGCGAGGAGGAGATCGCCGCCTTCGTCGCGCAGGAGTACTGGACGCTCGAAGGCGAAGGCACGCATCGCTCGCCGCCGTTCCCGCTGAAGCTCACCGAGTACGCCGGCAAGAAAGTCGAGCAGTTCTCCTTTACCAACGAGACGCAGGCGCGCGAGGTCGAGCGCTCGATCCTGGAGGCAGCCCGCAAGGCGGCGGCGCAGACCCAAGCCGCGCCTGACCACCTGGGTCAGCTGCGCGTGATCGCCGTGGACCGCAAGCAGCGGCGGCGTACACCGGCGCCGCCGTTCACTACCTCGACGCTGCAACAGGAGGCCGCTCGCAAGTTGGGCTTCAACGCGCGGCGAACGATGCGGCTCGCACAGCAGCTCTACGAGGGCCAGGATCTCGGTGAGGGCAGCGTCGGCCTCATTACCTACATGCGCACGGATTCCGTGTCACTCGCGGCTGAGGCGGTCCAGGAGATTCGCGAGGTCGCCGGCCGCCTCTATGGCAGCGCCGAGGTGGCCGAGGAGCCGCGCATCTACAAGACGAAATCGAAGAATGCGCAGGAGGCGCACGAGGCGATTCGCCCAACTTCGGCCGCCATCACGCCGGGCGATGTCGAGGGCAAGATCGACGGCGATCTCCACAGGCTCTACGCGCTGATCTGGAAGCGCGCCGTCGCCTCGCAGATGGCGCCGGCGGTTTTCGACACGGTCGCGGTCGATATGCTCGCGGGGTCGGATGGTCCGGAGCGTCACGTGTTGCGCGCCAACGGTTCCACCCTGGTGAAGCCGGGATTCATCGCCGTATACCAGGAGAGTGCGGACGACGTTAAGTCGGACGAAGGCGACCATGTGCTACCGCCGTTGGAAGAGGGCGATGTCGTCGATCTCGTTACGCTGCATGCGGATCAGCACTTCACGGAGCCACCGCCGCGCTACTCCGAAGCTTCGCTGGTGAAGGCGCTGGAGGAGCACGGGATCGGTCGTCCGTCGACTTACGCGGCCATCATCTCCACGCTGCAGGACCGGGAATACGTGGAGATGGACAACCGCCGCTTCGTGCCAACGGACATCGGCAAGATAGTCAATCGCTTCCTGACGCACCACTTTCACCGCTACGTGGAGTACGGCTTCACGGCGGCGATGGAGGATGAGCTCGACGCGATCTCCCGCGGCGAGGAGGAATGGACGCAGCCTCTCGACAAGTTCTGGAAACCCTTCATACGCCAGGTGGAGCGCATCGAGAAGACCGTCTCGCGCGAGGAAGTCGCGCAGGCGCGCGAGATCGGCAAGGACCCCGCGACCGGCAAGCCGATCAGCGTAAGAATGGGACGCTACGGCCCCTTCGTGCAGATCGGCACGAAGGACGATGTCGAGAAGCCGCGTTTCGCCGGCTTGCGGCCCGGGCAGAAGATGGACGCCATTACGCTCGCCGACGCGATGGAGCTCTTCAAGCTGCCGCGCGCGCTCGGCCGGACAGCCGCAGGCGAGGAGGTCGTCACCAGCATCGGGCGCTTCGGCCCGTACGTGAAGTACGGCAGCAAGTACGTATCGCTGAAGGAAGACGACCCCTACACGGTGACACTGGAGCGGGCGCTGGAGGTCATACGACTGAAGCAGGAGGCGGATGCGAACCGCACCATCACCGACTTCGGCGTGGACAACATCCAGGTGTTGAATGGCCGCTACGGCCCGTACATCACCGACGCAAAGAAGAACGCCAAGGTGCCGAAGGATCGGGAACCGAAGTCATTGACGCTGGATGAATGCCGTGCGCTGTTGGCGCAGGCGCCGGAGCGGGGCAAGGGCAGGTGGGGCAGAGGCAGGCGGAATACCGCCGCGGCTGCTAAGCCCGCACCGAGTGCAGCGGTTACGCCCTCCGGCGGTCGTGCGCCGGCCCCGGGCCGAAGGGCGGAAGCTGCTCACGCCGCCGCTCCGCGGCGCGCGAAAGCTACCGCGGAGCGCAGCAACGGCAACGGCGCGAAGCCCGAAGGCGCCCGCCGCCGCCCCGCCAGCGCAGCGAAAAAACCGGCGAAGAAAAAAGCAGCGCCGCGCAAAGCCGTTCGTAAAGCACCCGCGCCGCGGCCCCGCGGCGTGAAATAAAACAGCTGTACGCAAGATCAGGCACAGGATGTGCCCCGCCGCCGCAGGTGGCGGAGCTTCGAGCAAAAACCACGCTTTTTGCTCGAAGCAGCGCTGGGCCGGGCAGGATGCCCGGATCCAGCGCCATCAATCAAGGATTGTGGACGACGTCCCCGACCTGGACGGTGTTGGATGCACCCACGATCAGCCCGAAGCTCACCTGCGGATACGTCCTGAAGATGAGCAGCGTCCCCGCTCGCTCGTCCGGCAACCGCACACGCGGTGCGAACGCGGGGCCGAAGTCGGCGAGGAGACCCTTTACCCCTTTGGTGTCGTTGATGTCCCGCACCACGCCGCCGACTTTATCCACCTCGAGGACATTTCCCGGCTCGAGTCCGGCATCCGACCCGCGGTTGAGCACGACGATGTCGAACTGACCCGCGAGGTCGCTGACTCCCGTGTCGCCCACGATCCAGGCGATCTTGCCGTTGACCTCTGTCGACGGTGCGCGTGGCACCAGGTCGAGCGGCACCTGAACGTCCGTGGAAATCAGTTTGTCCCCGCGCAGCGTTTCGCGCGCGGTGTCGATCAGCTCCGCCCGCGCGGCCGGATGGGTCGCCGGCTGAGTGATCAGCGCCGTGGCGGTGTAGATACCGAGATAGCCGAGCGTGTCTCCCGTGTCGGGGTCGCGCAGCCGATCGCTCACGTGCATCACGTTGTAGCGGGCGTGCGGATCGGATCCGAGTCCGGAGACATAGGCGATGACACCCGAGCCTGCAATCTGGTGATCGTCGCGGAAGGCGACGATGTGCGGTGCCTCATTGGCCTCGTTCTTCGTCATCACCGTCGGCCGCGAGAGAAACGACGCGATCGCGGCATACGGAATCGTTGGGATGGCGGCCGCGATCGGTGTGCTGCGCAGCCGTGGCTCGAGTCGCAGGGCGCTCGCCTCGATCAGGCGCACCTGTGGCCTGCCGTTGCTGTCATACGCCAAGGCCAGCTTGTCGCCCGGATAGATCAGGTGAGGATTCCTGATGTTCGGATTGATGTACCAGACTTCCGGCCAGTCCCACGGGTCGCGCAGGTACATCGAGGCGATGCCCCACAGGGTGTCGCCGCGCTTCACCGTATAGGTCAGCGGCGCATTGGGATTGATCTGCGGGACCGGGGCCGCCGCAGCCTGCGGCTGGGTGTCCGCCGCCGAGATAGCGGCCTGCGTGGCCGTCTGGTTGTCGCCCGCGCCTTGCGCCTGGGCCGCAGGCGGCGCGGTTTCCGACGAGGCTGCCGGTGCCGGCTGGCGGTGGCCATGCAGCAACGAGCAGCCGGCCAGTGTGACCGACAGGACGAGGCCCGCTGCCAAGCGAGCCCGGAAAGCTAGATTCGAGACCATCCACCACCCCTTGAGCTATGCGAACGGGGCACTCCGGCGCGGTATAATCGCACGCTGATATCGGGCGCAGGGCGACTTAATGTCAAGTTGTGCGCTCGGTCACGGGCCGGACCGGCCGCTGGCTACTCTTGAACCGCTGTCTCCCCGCCGCAATCGAACCCCAAATGGCGATTAGAACGATTCTCGAATTCCCCGACCCCCGCCTGCGCACCCGGGCGCAGCCAGTCACTCGGTTCGATGCGGACCTGCACCGTACGATCGACGACATGCAGGAGACCATGTACGCCGCACCCGGGATCGGCTTGGCCGCGACGCAGGTCGACGTTCACCAGCGCCTGATCGTCATCGACATCTCGGCCGATCGCAACGATCTCCTGGTCCTCATCAACCCGGAGATCCTCGTCCGCGAGGGGGAGATCGCCACGGAGGAGGGCTGCCTCTCCGTACCTGGCTATTTCGATGAGGTGAAGCGCGCGGCGAAGATCCGGGTCCGTGCTCAGGACCGGGACGGCAATGCTTTCGAGCGCGACTGCGAGGACATTCTCGCTGTCTGCGTCCAGCATGAGATGGATCATATCGACGGCAAACTGTTCGTCGACTATCTCTCCAACCTCAAGCGCGAGCGCGTGCGGAAGAAGCTGGAGAAGGAGCGCAAGGAGCGCGCCGCCCAATCATCCGCGCCCCGCGAGCCCCGCCGGCGTCATGCTCTTTGATTGGCGGAAATCGTCGAGACGATTTCCGCGAGACCCTACACTTTTCGCCGCGAGCCCGGGAACGGCCCGGGCTCGCTGTGCCTAATGAACCTACGTATTGCATTCGCCGGCACGCCTGAGTTCGCCGTGCCGGCGCTGCTCTCCCTGATGGGCTCGCCGCACCAACTTGTTGGCGTGTTGACGCAGCCCGACCGCCCGTCGGGCCGCGGGCGGCTCCTGACACCCTCGCCCGTGAAGGCGGCGGCGGTCGATGCCTCGATACCTGTGGTGCAGCCCGCGACGCTGCGATCACCGGAGGACCGGGCGCAGCTCGTCGCCTGGAACCCTGACATATTGGTGGTTGTCGCGTATGGGCTCATCCTTCCGAAGGCCGTTCTCGAGATACCGCGGCTGGGATGTGTGAACGTACATGCCTCCCTGCTGCCGCGCTGGCGGGGTGCGGCGCCGGTCGAGCGCGCCCTGCTTGCGGGCGACACGACGACCGGGGTGACGATCATGCAAATGGATGCGGGCCTCGACACCGGGCCCATTCTCCTGCAACGAGCGGTCGCCATCGGTCCGCTCGACACCGGCCCCGATCTGCGCGCCAAGCTGGCCGCTGAGGGCGGCCTGCTGTTGCTGGAGGCGCTGCAGGGGCTTGCCGTCGGCAGTCTGCACCCCAGCGCGCAGCCTGTCGAGGGTGTCACCTATGCCCGCAAGCTGGAAAAGCGCGAAGCGCCCATCGACTGGAGCCGGCCCGCAGTCGAGGTCGAGCGGCAGGTCCGGGCACTGCAACCGTGGCCGGTGGCGGAGACGGCGCTATCCGACACCAGGACCGGTGCAGCCGACCGCCTTCTCATCTATGCCGCCCGCGTGGCGCCCGCTGGCAGCGCAGCGGCCGGGCTCCGACCCGGCTCCATCGTCGCGACCGACGGGCGTCATCAGGAAGGATATATCCGCGTCCAATGCGGTGATGGCGCGCTGGACCTGCTGACCCTGCAGCGTCCCGGAGGGCAGCGCCTGCCAGCCGCGCTGTTCACCCGGGGACCACGAGCGCTCGAGCCATCGATGGTGCTGGGCGGAGCGAATTGAGAGTCGCGCCGGCGAATCCGGGCGCGCAGGCCCTCGCCGAGGCCGCCCGCGCCGTTGCCGCTGTCGTACGCGGGCGATCGGCCGACGAAGCGCTGGCGGGCTCGGGCGCCAGCCTCCAGCGCGCGGCCGTCCGCGCGATCGCGCTCGGCACGATGCGCTGGTATCTGCGCCTGCGGCCTGCTGTGGATGCGCTCCTCAGCTCGCCGGCAACGCTGGCCCGTGAGGTCCACGCGCTGCTGGTCACGGGCGCCTATCAGATCGAGTATTCGCGTGACGCTCCGGCACTGGTCGTGAATCTGGCGGTGGACGCGACCCGACTGATGGCCCAGCCCCGTGCCGCTGCGGTCGTCAATGCCGTCCTGCGGCGCTTCGTCCGGGAACGCGAGGCACTCCTTCCTGGCGCGGATTCAGATCCTGCCGTCCGCACAGCGCACCCGGGATGGCTGGTCGCGGCGTTGGCCAAGGCCTGGCCCGACCACGTCGGCCGCATCCTGGAAGCGAACAACGCCCATCCTCCAATGGTGCTGCGCCTGAGTACGCGCCGCCGCGCACCGGCGCAATACCTTTCCGACCTGGCTGCGGCCGGACTGCGCGGGTCGCTCATGGACTGGATCTCTGCCGGCTCCGGTTCGGCCGCGGTGGCACTCGAGCGGCCTGTTCCCGTCGGGTCGCTTCCGGGCTTCAAGGAGGGTTGGGTATCCGTGCAGGATGCCGGTGCACAGCTCGCCCCGCTGCTGCTCGACGCGCAGCCGGGTATGCGCGTGCTCGATGCCTGCGCGGCTCCGGGCAGCAAGACCAGCCATCTGCTCGAGGCCGCGGCCGGCCCGCTCGAGGTGACCGCCGTGGATATCGATGCCGGCCGCCTGGGCCGCATCGCCGAGAACCTGGAACGGCTCGGCCTTACCGCCCGGCTGGTCGCGGCGGACGTGCGTGATCCGGGCGCCTTCTGGGATGGCCGGCCTTACGAGCGGATCCTGGTGGATGCACCCTGCTCCGGTACGGGAGTGATTCGGCGCCATCCGGATATCAAGCTTCTGCGCCGCGCCGAGGACGTGGCTGCCTTTGCCCGAACCCAGCTCGAGATCCTGCGGGCGACTTTCCGGATGCTGGCGCCCGGGGGCCGGCTCGTCTACGCGACCTGCTCCGTCCTGCCGGCCGAGAATGAGGCCGTGGTCGCGCGTTTCCTGGTAGAGCAGCCGCAGGCGAGTCCGGCTTCGATGCCACAGGGCGAAGGCCTCGCCCCTGGTGGCATCCCGGCAGGGGTCGGCACCCAGCTTCTTTGCGGAGGAGCGGCGGGAAGCGACGGGTTCTATTATGCTTGTCTCGAAAAGACAACGTGCGGAACCTGAGCATAGTGTTCAGGTCCGAGAGACTTAATTATCTGCCGTTGCATTCATGCCACGATGGTTCTCACTACCGGGCCGCGCGCGCGCGCGCGCCCCCACGGGTATCTGGGCCGGCCTCATCGGTCTGGCCGGGGCCATGCTGATTGCGTTTTCCAGCACGCTGGCCCTGGCGGATGCCCTCGATGGGGTCCTGCAGGTCAGCTCCGCCTATGTCAACTTCGACAACGGCGTCATCCAGCTCTATGCCCGAGTCCAATACCCACTGAATCCGGCGATCAGGAAGGCGCTCCAGGACGGGGTCACGCTGACATTCGATCTCGAGGCGAAAGTCGACCGCGTGCGGCATCTCTGGTTCGACGCGAACATAGTCGACCTCACGCTGCAGCGGGAGCTCGCGTATCACGTGGTCACCGATCAGTTCGTGGTCCGCGACGTGCGCAGCGGTGATGAAAAGAGCTTCGATACGCTCAAGGAGGCGCTGGCCTACCTCGGCAAGGTCGACAGCTGGCCTATTCTCGTGGAGCCACAGCTCGATGGAGGCCGCTATATGATCAGCGTGCGCGCAGGCGTGCGGCGCGGCAAGCTCCCCTCGTCATTGCGCGCGCTGCTCTTCTGGACGGACGACTGGCAACGCGTGAGCAAGTGGTACTCATGGTCTCTGCCGGTATAGGCGACGATCGCGACTCGGCGCAGCGCTTGCGTGCCCGCCGTCGCGGCGCATGGTGGCTTGCGCTCTGGGGCGTCCTCGGGCTCGGCGCGCTGCTGCTCCTGCTCGCCAAGAGCGTGCAGAACTCTGCTGAGTTCGGCCGCCTGCAGCCCTGGATCCTGCTGCTCAACCTTGCCGGGGTGCTCACTCTCGTCGTGCTGCTGGCGCGCAAGCTCTGGCAGCTGGTGCGTGACTACCGCAACCACGTGCCGGGCTCGCGCCTGACGGCCCGCACGGTGATCATCTTCGGCTCGCTGGTGGTGGCGCCGCTTCTCATCGTCTACCTGTCCTCGCTCCAGTTTCTCAACCGCGGCATCGACAGTTGGTTTCGGGTGGAGGTCCGCCAGGGCCTCAAGGACGCGCTGGTCCTCTCGCGCGAGGCGCTCGACCTGCGTGTGGAGGAGTGCTCCCGGCGTACGGAGGCGCTCGCGCGCGCGCTCACCGAGCGCTCGGGCATGGAGCTCCAGAACCGCGTCGACGAGGAGCGGCGCGCGACTGCGGCCTCGGAAATCGTCCTTTTCGGCGCTGACGAGCGCATTCTCGCGGCGAGTCTCGACAACCCGCTCGCTACCGTACCGCTCGCCCCACCGGCGGACCTGGTCCGCCGTGTGAACGAGCACCGCCCATACGTCAGCCTCGAGCCGCAGTCGGGCGGCCAGTTCGTCATCCGGATCGGTGCACCACTGAGCGAGTCGCCGGACAGCCCGGACGATCGCTACGTCATGGCGCTCTATCCGGTACCGACACAGCTTGCGGACCTCGCCAATGCCGTGCAGCGCTCCTACTCGCAATACGGCAATCTCGCCGCGCTGCGCGAGCCGCTGAAATACAGCTTCAGTCTGACGCTGACTCTAGTGCTGCTGCTCGCCATGTTGGCGGCGTTTTACGGTGCTATTTTCTCCGCACAGCGGCTGGCGCGTCCGGTCCAGGACCTCATTGCCGGCACCCGCGCCGTCGGCAAAGGCGACTTCGACACGCGTCTGCCGCTGCCCTCGCGCGACGAGATGGGCTTCCTGGTGCATTCCTTCAACGATATGACCAAGCGGCTGCGGCGCGCGCACGAAGAGGCGACCCGCAGCCAGCAGGCCGTCGAGCGCGAGCGCGAGCGTCTGGCGATCATCCTGGCCCGGCTCTCCACCGGCGTGCTCGCGGTGGATCGGACACTCACCGTGCGCATCGCCAACGAGGCCGCGGGCGCCATCCTGGGTACCGACCTTTCCGCGGCAACCGGTCGCTCCCTGCCGGACGTGTCGGCGGGCAACGAGCGCCTGGGGCAGTTCGTCGCGGCGCTCGCGGTGCGCTTCGCGCGCGGCCGCGAGGAATGGCGCGAGCAGCTCGATCTCGAAGGCGGCCCCGCGCATGGGACCATGGGGCGGCGCAATCTCATGTGCGCCTGCACGCCGCTGCCCGGAGACGGCGGCGACATGGGTTATGTGATCGTGTTCGATGACATCACGACCCTGCTGCAGGCGCAGCGGGACGCTGCCTGGGGCGAGGTCGCGCGCCGGCTGGCGCACGAGATCAAGAATCCGCTCACCCCGATCCAGCTCTCCGCCGAGCGCCTGCGCCGCCGGCTGCTCGCCAGCATGGGACCGCGCGATGCGGAGATCCTCGAGCGGGCCACCCACACCATCGTGCAGCAGGTCGAGAGCATGCAGCAGATGGTGAACGCCTTCAGCGAGTACGCGCGCGCGCCCGAGATGCGGGTCAGCCGCTTCAGCCTGAATCAGCTCGTGACCGAGGTCGCGGAGCTCTACCGCTCGCAGGCCCCGCGCGCCGCCATCCACCTGAGCCTCGATGAGCGGCTCGAGGGCATCGAGGCCGACCGCAGCCGGGTGCGCCAGATCCTCAACAATCTGATCACCAACGCGCTCGAGGCGCTCGAGGGCACGCCACAGCCGCGGCTCGAGATCGCGACCCGCCTCGATGGCGCCGATGACGGCCAGTACGCCGCGCTGGCCGTATGTGACAATGGGCCGGGATTTCAGCGCGAGCTTCTGGGCCGGGTCTTCGATCCCTACGTTACGAGCAAGCCCAAGGGCACGGGTCTGGGTCTCGCGATCGTGAAGAAGATCGTCGAGGAGCATGGCGGCCGGATCGATGCCGACAACCGCCCGGAAGGCGGCGCCCGTGTCAGGGTGCTGTTGCCGGTCGTCGATAGCACGCGGACGGCGGCCGGCACGCGTGACCGAAGAGAGCAATTGCGGAGAGAGAGGGCATGAGCGCTCCACACATTCTGGTGGTCGATGACGAGGCGGACATCCGCGGCCTGCTGAAGGAGATCCTCTCCGAGGAAGGCTACGAGGTCGATGTCGCAGCCAACGCCGCCCAGGCGCGCGCCTCGCGCGCACGGCAAACACCCGACCTCGTGCTGCTCGACATCTGGATGCCCGATGTCGATGGGATCACTCTGCTGCGCGAGTGGTCAGCATCAGTGACGGATGGCTGTCCTGTCGTGATGATGTCCGGTCACGGCACCGTTGAAACCGCCGTCGAGGCCACACGCCTGGGCGCGTTCGACTTCGTGGAAAAGCCGCTCTCGCTCGCGAAGCTGCTGCGCACGGTGGAGCGGGCGCTCGATGCCGGCAGGCGGCGCCGTCAGTCGGGCAAGCTGCTCGTGCCGGCGCTGATGATGCCGGCGGGCAAGAGCAAGCTGATGCAACAGTTGCGCACCGAGCTGCAGCAGATCGCCAGCCACTCCTCCTCCGTGCTGCTCATCGGCGAGCCTGGCTGCGGTCGCGAGGCGTTCGCGAGATACCTGCACGAGCGCGGGCCGCGCGCCGGCTCGCCCTTCGTCACCCTCATCGCCAGCAGTCTGCGCGAGGCGGAGGCGGAGAGCAGGCTCTTCGGTCGCGTCGAGGGCGCAAACCGGCATCCGGGACTGATCGAGCAGGCAGCCGGCGGCACGCTGTTCGTGCAGGAGATCGAGGATCTGCCTGCCGGCGCGCAGCGCCTCCTGGTAGGCGCGCTCGAGTCCGGGCGCTTCGCGCCGATCGGCGGCGCGGAGCCGGTCGAGCTGCGCGCGCGCGTGGTGTCCTCCGCGCAGCCGGGCGTGGAGAGCAGGGCCGGCGCGGATGGGCTGCGCCGGGACCTTCTGGCGCATCTCAACACCCTCATCGTCAGGGTCCCGCCGTTGCGCGACTACGCCGAGGACGTCCCGGAGCTGCTGCGCCAACAGGTGGACCGCATAGTCGATACGGAAGGGCTGCCCTTCCGCCGTTTCAGTGTCGCGGCGCAGAACCGGCTGCGCAACTATCCATGGCCCGACAATGTGCGGGAACTGAAGAATCTGGTGCACCGTCTGTTGATTCAGGGAGGTGGCGAGGAAATCAGTCTCGATGAGATCGAGCGGGAACTTACAGTGCAGGCGCCGCCGGGCGAGCCGC
This sequence comes from uncultured Pseudomonadota bacterium, assembly GCA_963833085.1. Lineage (GTDB taxonomy): Bacteria > Pseudomonadota > Gammaproteobacteria > Steroidobacterales > Steroidobacteraceae > 13-2-20CM-66-19. The sequence goes on along the minus strand of CAWHWV010000031.1, from coordinate 1,878 downwards.
TGGTCAAGCAGGACCTGCTGGCGCTGCCGCTGCGCGAGGCTCGTGAGCAGTTCGAGCGCGCCTACCTGCAGCAGCAGCTGTTGCTCTGCAACGGCAAGGTGGGACAGCTGGCGAAGCGCGTTGGGATGGAGCGCACCCATCTCTACCGCAAGCTCCGCTCGCTTGGTCTCGACTTCCGTTCGATCGGGGAAGATTAAGTGTAGTTATGAATCGCTGGATCCGGGCTCCTGCCCGGCCCAGCGCGCCGCCATCAAAAAGCGTGGTTTTTGCTCGCGGCTCCGCCACCTGCGGCGGCGGGGCACGTTCTTGTGCCTGAGATGGCCGCGATGGCGTGATTGTCGTATGCTCAGTGAGACAACGTTGTCGGAGTGTGACAACTGACAGCCGGCGGAGAAGGCAAGAAAAAGGGACCCGCGCGAGCGCGGGACGGGTCCGCGTCGGTGGCGGCAGGAAAGGGCGTTACCGCCGGCAAGGGCGTGCGTTTACTCATCGTGGAGGATGTCGCCGCCGAGGCCGAGCTTGCGGTCAGGCACCTCGCTTCGGGCGGCATCTCCTGTGTGCCCCGGACGGTGGCGGATGAATCTCAGTTCCGCGCGGCTCTCAAGCTGTTCCGCCCCCATCTCATTCTTTCCGACTTCACACTGCCCGACTTCGACGGGCTTGCGGCGCTCGAGATCGCCTGCGAGGAGGCGCCGGATATTCCCTTCATATTCCTCTCCGGCACCATCGGCGAGGAGCGCGCCATCGAGGCGCTGCGGCGCGGCGCCGTCGATTACGTCCTGAAGACCAATCCCGCGCGGCTCGTGCCGGCGGTCCGCCGCGCGCTGCGAGAGGTGGAGGAGCGCGCGCGGCGTCGCGCCGCGGAGCGCCAGATAGCGCGTCTCACTCGCAAGCTGAGGATGCAAAGCGGCATCAATAGCGCGGTGATCCGCATCCGCGACCGTGACGAGCTGCTGCGCGAGGCCTGTCGGCTTGCCTACGAGGTGGGAGGTTACGATCGCGCGGCGATTTTTCTCGTGGCCGCCGATGGGCGCACCGCCACTCCGTGGTATTCGCTGGGCGTGCGACCTCCCCGCGGACAAACGCTGCCGGTGATCACGATCGGCGATGGCACAGAGCCTGACACTACGCTGACCGGGCAGGCGCTGCGCACGGGGGAGATTGCTCTCAGCGCGGATCTCGCTCACTCGGAGCCGCCGATCGCGAGCCGCGACCGGCTGCTGGAAGTCGGGCTGAGGTCGCTGGTGGCGCTGCCGCTGATCGTCGGTGGCGTGCGGATCGGCGCTTTGGCGCTCGGCTCGCGCGAGACGCACATCGTCAGCGATGAAGAGCTCAGGCTGCTGCAGGACGTTGCTGCCAACATGTCGTTCGCGTTGCGCTATCTCCAGCAGGAGGACAGGGCTCAGTACCTGACTTCTTTCGACCCGCTGACCGGGCTCGCCAAGCGTGCTTTGTTCTGCCAGCGGCTCGACCAGCGGCTGAGTAACCACGCCACGCTCGAGAGCACTCCCACGGTGGTTGCCTTCGACGTCATGCATCTCAGCAAAGTCAACGACAGCTTCGGGCGACATGTCGGTGACCTGCTGCTGCAAGCCGTCGCGAAGCGGCTCAAGTACCACATCGCCGACGACGACCGCCTCGGATACCTGGGCGGCGGGACTTTCGTGCTGGTGTTGCCGCAGGAGGAGACCTCGGCGGAGAGCGTCACGACGCTGCTCGAGAACACCGTGTTCCGCGAGCCATTCGGGATCGAAGGGCGGGTGCTGCGCACCTCCTTCCGGTCAGGCATCGCGCGCTCGCCGGCCGACGGCAAGGATGGCAACACGCTGGCGCAACGGGCGGAGGCGGCGCTCAAGCAGGCGAAGGAAGCGGGTGAGC
>CAWHWV010000030.1:0-23116 GCA_963833085.1 uncultured Pseudomonadota bacterium | reverse complement strand
CGCCGGCATCGGGAGCGTGCACGACGCTGCGTTCTCGCAGTCGCCGCTCGGCATGCTCGTCGTGGATGGCAGCTCCTTCGCCATCGTCGACGCCAATCCCGCATTGCAAAGCACTCTCGGCTACACGCTGGAGGAGCTGCGGGCGATGCAGTTGTCACAGATCTTCAGCGACGACGGCGGCCCGCCCGAGGCGCTGCTCGCGCAGCTCGCGGAATCGCCGGGGAGGCTGCTCATCGAGACCGGGCAGCGCTGCCGCAGCGGGCGCTTCCTCCAGGTGGAGGTCAGCGGCTACCGGCTCGCTCTCGGCGAGCGCAGCCTCCATGCGCTGACCCTGCGCGACATCACCATGCGGCGTCGGGTCGAGGCGCAGCTTCTCGAGAAGCAGCAGCATCTCGATCACCTGGCCCATCACGACCAGCTCACGGGCCTGCCGAATCGCCTCTTTCTCGCGGCGCACCTGCCTGGCGCGATCGAGGAAGCGAAGCGCACCGGCAGCATGCTCGCGATCCTCTTCCTGGACCTCGACCGGTTCAAGCACATCAACGACTCCCGCGGCCATGAGACCGGTGACAAGCTGCTCAAGGCCGTAGCCCAGCGCATCCGTACGACCACGCGCACTGACGACATCGTGGTCCGGATGGGTGGTGATGAATTCATCGTGGTGCTGAAGTCCGTCGCCACCGCGGAGCAGATCAACGAGACCGCAAGCCGCGTCACCGAGGCGTTGGCCGCCCCGGTGCTCATCGACGGCAGAACGCTCGTGACGACGGCCAGCATCGGTGTCAGCCTATTTCCGCGCGACGGGTCGACCATGGGCGAGCTGCTGCGGCAGTCGGATACGGCGATGTACCAGGCGAAGGATCGCGGCCGCAACAACTTCCAGCTCTTCAGCCCGGTGATGGAGCGCAAGCTCAAGGAGCGCATCGCCATCGAGTCGAGCCTGCGCGCGGCCCTGCAGTCCCGGCAGCTCGATGTGCACTACCAGCCGATCGTCGATATCGAGTCGCACCGGGTCGTCGCACTCGAGGCTTTGCTGCGCTGGCGCCACCCGGCCCACGGGTTCGTCCCTCCCGACCGCTTCATCGCGGTGGCGGAGGAGACGGGACTCATCGTTCCCATCGGCGAGTTCGTACTGGAACGGGCCATCGAGGATGCGGCGCGCTGGCGCGGGGCCGGAATCAACGTCGTTCCGATCGCGGTCAACATCTCCGCCGTGCAGCTGCAACGCTCCGACCTCGCCGCGACCATCGCGCGCCTGACGCGCACGAACCATGTGAGCGCCAGCATGCTGCAACTCGAGCTCACCGAGAGCGCGCTGTTCGAGCGTCGCGAGGGCCGCAACGGCGACTCTTCGCAGGACGCCATTGCGCGCCTGCGAGAGCTCGGTACGCGCATCGCCATCGACGACTTCGGCACCGGCTACTCGAGCCTGTCTTACCTCAAGAGCTGGCGGGTGGATTATCTCAAGATCGACCGCAGCTTCGTGCGCGACCTGGTAACCGACATGAGCGACCTGGCCATCGTGGAAGCGATCATGGCCATGGCGAAGCATCTCAACATCGAGGTGGTGGCGGAGGGCATCGAGGGCTGGCAGCAGCTCGAGAAGCTCCGTCAGCTCGGCTGCCCGTATGCGCAGGGATTCCTCTTCGCGCGGCCGGTGCCCTTCGATCAGTGCCAGCGCTATCTCACCGGCCACCCGCTCGACCTGACCTGCGAGCTGCCGGTGCTTCAGGAGCTCGAGCTGACGGGGAGCTGAGCCGGAGCGCGCGAGACGAGCCACGCGCCCAGCGCCACCAGGGGTGCGAGCGGGAGCAGGAAGCTCAGGTGGTACCAGATCGGAAATCGGTGCCACAGCTGGATGTGCGCCGGCAGGAAGAGCGCAAGAACCACCAGTCCGACGATCCATGGTGCGAGGCGGCTTCCCGGTGCGATCACACGCACCAGCACGCCGGTCGCGACGGAAGTGACCGCCGCCATGGTGAGGCGCGAGATTTTCATCCCCAGCGTGAATACCAGGGTGTGCTCCGCCAGCCGGTAACCCGGCAGCCCGAGCCGCAGCCCCCAGTTGATCACCGTTACGATGACCACCCACCCCACGAGACCGGCGATGATCGCCACAATCGTGCGTCGCATGGCTTATTCTCCCGACTTCTTAGTGTATTTATATTAGTTTAATTAAACTATGAAGGCAAGACTGCTCATCCTCGGCGTCCTGCACCGCGGGAACTTCCACCCTTACGAGATCAAGCGGCGCATGCAAAACGCCATGGTGGAGTGCTACATCGACGTCGATGTGGGGACGCTCTACTACGCGATCAGGCAACTGGATAAGGAGGGCCTGATTGCGGCCGTATCGCGCGAGCGCGTGGCCCGTGGCGGCATGCGCACGGTCTACAAGATCACTCCCAAGGGAAAGGTGGAGTTCCAGAAGCTGCTGCACGAGCAATTCGAGCAAGACGGTCCGGTGTCCCAAACGCTGTACGGAGCGCTGCTCTTCCTGCATTTAAGCGACCTTGCCGTCGTCGAAGATCTCCTGCGCCGCCGGATCGAGCGTTTGGACGAGCTGATCGCCAAACTCGGCCCGATCCGCAAGCAGCTCGAGCCGCAGATCTCAACGGGCGGCGAGCATCTGCTGCAACACATCGAGAAGCAGCGGCGCCTCGACCGCGACTGGCTGAAGGGTCTGCTCGCCGACGTCAAAGCCGGCCGCGTGCACGACGTGAAGGACCCCAAACGCCTGGCAATCAGCGATCGTGAGACAATGCCGGGCCATGAGCAGTGATATTCCGGCCGCGATACCCGCCAGCGACCGGCGGAAACCCCGCCGGCAATGCGCCGAGGCGGTGCTGCTGGTGCGGCCCGCCAGCTTCGGATACAACCCGGAGACGGCCGCGACCAACAAATTCCAGCAGCAGCCCGCGGATGCTGCCGGAGAAGCCGCGGCCGCCCGCAAGGAGCTCGAGGGCCTCGCTGGGGCGTTGACCGGCGAGGGGGTACGCGTCTGTGTTGCGGAAGACAGCCTGGACCCGCCGAAGCCCGATGCGGTGTTTCCGAACAACTGGGTGAGCTTTCACGAGGACGGCACCGTCGTCCTCTACCCGATGCAGGCGGAAAACCGCCGCCACGAGCGCCGGGGCGAAGTCGTCGATGAAGTGGCCGAGCGGCTCGGCTTCAAGGTATCGCGGCTGCTCAACCTGACTTCCCACGAGAAGAACGGCCGCTACCTCGAGGGGACGGGCAGCCTCGTGCTGGATCACATCCAGCGGACCGCCTATGCCTGCATCTCCCCGCGCACGCATGCCGCCGTCGTGCAGGAATGGGCGAAGGAGCTGGGTTACGAGCCGATCATCTTCAACGCCTTCGATCGCGCGGGGGTGCCGGTCTACCACACCAACGTCCTCATGTGTGTTGGCGAGAAGGTGGCGATCGTGGGAACGGAGGCGATCGTAGCGGCTGATCGTGGGCCAATCGTCGAGCGACTGCGCGCCACGGGGCGCGAGGTCGTCGAGTTCGGCTACGCGGAGATGGAGCGCTTTGCCGGCAACATGCTCGAGCTCGGCACGTGGGATGAGGCGCTGGGGGATTACCGGGTGCTCGTCATGTCGGAGACGGCGAGGCACGCGCTGTCCGCGGACGCTTTCGCCCGATTGTCGGCGTGCACGGATGAGGTGCTGGCGGTGCCGATCCCGACCATCGAGCGGTTGGGCGGCGGCAGTGTGCGCTGCATGTTGGCCGAGGTCTTCCTGCCCGCGTGACCGAGCTTCCCGTCAAGGCTTTGCTCGGCTATCTGCTGGGCTCGATCGTGGGTAGTCTCCTCGTGGGGAGACTCCGGGGTGGCGTCGACATCCGTCGCCTGGGGAGCGGCAACGCGGGGGCTACCAATGCGCTACGCACTCAGAGCAAGCTGTTCGCCTTCTGGGTGCTGTTGATCGACCTCGGCAAGGGGTGGATTGCCACCGGGCCGCTGGCCAGGGCGCGGATTCCGGGGATCGCGTCGGCGCCCGCGAACTGGGGCGTGTGGGCCGTCGCGGTATGCGGCGTCGCGGTGATGTTGGGGCACATCTATCCGCTTTGGTACGGATTTCGGGGCGGCAAGGGCGTGGCGACGCTGGTCGGGGCGGTGTTTGGCGCCTCGCCCGTGCTCCTCGTTCCGATGCTGGTGGTCTGGCTGCTCGCGGCCATACTCTTTGGCTTCGTCGGGCTCGCCTCGATTCTCGGGGCGCTGGCCTTCGCTGTGGCCGCGGGGGCCAACGGCGTTCCGCCGCGCATGCCGATGCTTGTTTTTGCCGTGCTCAGCGCCGCCCTGATCGCCTTCACTCATCGCGCGAATATCGCCAGGATGTTGGCCGGTACCGAGCCGCGGGCGCGCCGGCTGTGGCTCCTTGGAGCCGCCAGGTCGCGATCCTGACATGTGGAACGAGGCGACATGACGAAAGCCCCTGCGCAGACCGACGCCGCTCACGGCGATATGCTGCCACTCGTCGCGAGAGTATTCGCGGCGCTCGCGGATGGGGAGTTTCATTCCGGGGAGCAGCTCGCCGAGACCCTCGGCGTCAGCCGCGGCGCGGTCTGGAAGTCGGTGGAATCGCTCCGCGAGCTCGGCGCGACTTTGCATGCCGTCCGCAACAAGGGGTATCGCCTGCGATCGGGCAGCGATGCGCTCGACTCCAAGCAGATCGCGACACTTATGCAGGACGCGACTCGCGCCCATGTCCGTAGCGTCGATGCAGCCTGGACCGTCGACTCGACCAACAGCGTGCTGCTCGCGCGCCCCAATCCTCCGTTCGGCACCTGCGAGGTCATGCTCGCGGAGTATCAGACGGCAGGCCGCGGCCGGCTGGGGCGCACGTGGCTGGCGCCGCCCGGGGGCTCTATTTGTCTGTCGCTGTGCTGGGCCTTTCGGGACGTGCCGCAGGACCTGGGCGCATTGGGGCTGGTCATCGGTGTCTGTGCGCTACGGGCGCTGCGGGAGTCCGGCCTCGAGGAGGCCCGGCTCAAGTGGCCGAACGACCTCGTGGTCGAGGGCAAGAAGCTCGGAGGGATCCTGATCGAACTGCGCGCGGAATCAGCGGGGCCGGCGTGCGTTGTCATCGGCATCGGGCTCAACGTGGCGCTCGGGGCGAAGGTGCTGGAGGCGATCGGGGAGACAGGAGTCTCGGCCATCGATCTGGTCACCGCGGGATTGGAACGCCCTTCCCGCAACGCTCTCGCGGCGGCCCTCATCACGCAGATCGTCCGCGGGCTGCTCGTCTTCGAGAAGGAGGGCTTGCGGACCTTCGCCGAGGAGTGGCGCGGCGTCGATGCCCTTCGCGGCCGTCAGATCGACGTGCACACCCTGGAGGGTGTTGCGCGCGGGCTGGCGCGCGGTATCGACCTGCATGGGGCGCTGGTCGTCGAGACGCCTCAGGGTGTCAGGCGATTCATCTCAGGCGATGTGACGGTGAGGGCCGTCGAGTGAGCGCTCTGCTGGTGGATATCGGCAACAGCCGGATCAAATGGGCATTGCTGAAGGGCGACCGGCTGGGGAAGGCGCAGGCGGCGGAGTATGCGGGCTGGCGTGCTCGAGACTTTGCGCGCCGTGTCATCGGCTCGCGCCGGGATATCGAGCGCATCCTGGTGTCGAATGTTGCCGCGGATGAGGTGAGCGACGCTTTGGCCGCGGGCGCGCGACTAGCTGGGGCGCCGAAGCCGGAGCGGGTGACCACGCGGCAGCGGGCTTGCGGGGTGACCATCGGCTACGTTGATCCCTGGCGCCTCGGCGTCGATCGGCTGCTGGCGATGATCGCCGCGCATCGTCGTTTCGCTGGACGGCCTGTTTGCGCGGTCGCAGTCGGGACCGCGATGACTCTCGATCTGGTGGGGGCCGATGGGCGGCATTGGGGCGGCGCCATCATTCCGGGACCGACACTTATGGTGACGAGCCTGCTCGATGGGACGAGCGGCATTCGCCGGCGTGCGCAGGGCGGCGCCAAAGGAGGACCTGCGCTTTTCGGGCGCTCGACTCGGGCGGCGGTGGAGCAGGGGGCTCGCTACGCTGCCGCGGCGGCAGTGGATCGGGCCGTCAGCGAAGCCCGTGCTCTGGTCGGCCGTACGCCCAAGCTCGTCATGACAGGAGGCGGCGCGCCGGGACTGCGGCCTTTGATCCGCAGCGCAAGTCTCCTCGCACCGGACCTCGTGCTCGAGGGGCTCGGCTTCTGGTCCGTCGGTGTTCAGGGACAGGAGTAGGTCTACAATCGCGCCCGTGGTGCGCGTCATCTTCTACGGTCTGGTCCTCGTCAATCTGCTCTTTCTGGGATGGTCGGAGTGGATCGACGTGCCGCCAGCACCCGCGCCGAGCTCCATCGCAAACCTGCCGCGTATGACGTTGGTCAGCGATTTGCCTCCGGACAAGCGCGCGGCATTGGCCAGCAAGATGTCCCTCGAGACGCAGCCGCCGCAGTGTGTATCCGTCGGGCCTTTCGACGATCCAGCCATTGTCGGTAAGGCGGCCACGGTCCTTCTGGCGAAAGGCTTCACGCCGCAGCAGCGGACGACGGAATCGCCGGCCATGCGTCGGTTCTGGGTTTATCTGGACGGCTTCAAGACCGATGCCGGCGAGATGCGGGTGGTGCACAGGCTGGAGCACGCCGGCATCGATGACGCCGAGGCAATGCCCGTGGATGCCGGGGGCCGCCGCCGCGTCTCGCTCGGTCTCTACACGGACCGCGATAAGGCCCAGCGCCGCGTCAAGCTCGCAGGCACCATCGGCCTCACGGCCGCGATGACCGAGCGGACGTTGCCGGGGACGGTGTATTGGCTCGACCTCACGCTGCCGAACAGCTCGACGGCCGTGCCGCTGAAGGATGTCTCGGACGTGGAGCCGGGTGGCGGCAGCTCGCCTATCAGTGTGCAGCCTTGTGCATCGAGCCCATCGCCTGGTGCCCCGTCGCCGACTGCGCCTTCGCCACAGACGGGAGCGTCGGCTTCCGCAGCCGCGACACGGCCCGCGCCAGGTCACCAAGCCGCTCACACAGCATCCTCCGCGGTCCCGGCGTCGAACCTGCCGCGATGCAAGCCTGGTGGGGGCGGACCAGTGCCATGCGTCGTAGTGAAAGTGGCCAGCCAGCCGTCCGTGCTCTGAGGGGGCCTGGACCGGTACAATTCGCGGCTCGCTATTCTCGGGGCCGGCTTAGCTCAGTGGTAGAGCAGCGGTTTTGTAAACCGTTGGTCGGGAGTTCAAATCTCTCAGCCGGCACCAATTTTCATTACTCGACTTCGGCGTCCGCAGGTCCCACTGTCGACCATACGCCGCAGAAGGCGACGTGCCCCCTCCCTCGCCGGCCAGCGGCTCGGTGGGTCCGAGCCGAAGGCCGACAGGCGAGGTCAGCGCGTATCAGCCAATCTCACCGCTGGAGCACGTCCAGGCTACCGGTGCCGATCTCACCCTTGCGGGGACACCGTACAATCATGCGAGGGGTGACCCAGGGGGCTGGAGCAGCCGAGAACGACTCCATGAATGGGCTGCTGGCCGAAGTGGCTGCTCGCATTCATCTCATTCGGCCCGGGAGCCGCGAACTGCAGTGTGAGGTTGGAGTACTTGACGTCATCCCCCCCCAGGATGCAGATCGTGACCGGCGTCGGGTTTTCGAATGGCGGTGGCCCGCCGTTTCCGGTCACGAATGCCGTACCCGTGATGACCCATCCGTGATTCACCGGAGGCTTGAACGTCGGGCAGCTGCGCATCCACTCATACTCGTCTTGAGAGACAACGCCATCCGTCAAGCTGATATGGTGCGTGTGAGGGGACCGGGTTGACGGTTTGGTCGGATCCACGATGTTCTCTTGGATTCCGTAGTCTGAGGTCTCCATGTTCACGGCCGCCGAGAAGCTGGCCCTGCTGCGCCGCTGGTCCATCTGCAGCCACCACGTGCCGCGTATCTCGAAGGGACCACCATTCACGAGCGAGGGCGTGTAATCGTTGAGCAGGCCCGTGAAGTAGGTGTCAGATGCAAAGGGATTGCCGGCAGTGGCACGGGTCAATCCCCCCGCGGCGACGAGCACCAACGTGAGGCTCGTCGATGCTATGGCGGCCCTGACGCGCGCCGTTCTCTTCAAGTCTTCGCTCTTCATCCGGAATTCTCCTAGTTCGTTCGTCTTTGTGTCGCAAGCTCGCTCGAGAGTTCGTAGTCGAGGCCCGAGAGCCAGCGCCCGCGGGTCACCAGCCGAGGGAACCATCCGACACGCCGCTAAGAGGGTCAAACGGCGATGCGCAGCATCAGCCATTCGCCGCGTAATACCCTCTTTTGCCGTCCCGAGCGCAGGGCACTAGAATTGGGTCACTTGATCCGGGATCGGCGGATCGAGGAGAAAACCCATGAGTGGACCCCCGGCGGGGCTCGGATCGGGCGAGGCGGCATCCCCCGAGCGGCTGGAATCGTGGAAAGCCATCGCCGCATACTTCAGGCGCGATGTGACGACGATCCAGCGTTGGGAGCGGCGCGAGGGCATGCCGGTTCATCGGCAACTTCACGACAAGCGCGGGTCCGTGTATGCGCTCGTAGCCGAGCTCGATTCGTGGCGTGAGCGGCGCAGCGCACTCTCTGGAGTACCGCCCGTTCCCGCGCAAGCGGCGGTGGAGGCACCGCAAACCGGATCTGCCGACGCTGCGGGCAATGCGCGTCGGCCGCAAGGCGGCGGTCGGTCGCGCCGCTCACTCTTCGTTGCGCCCTCGATCCTCGTGGGGCTCGCCATCGCGACGCTGCTCGCCGCGCCTCATTTGTGGCGCCGAGATCGCCCAGTAGAGACTCTTCGCTCGGGCATCACCGCGGTCGCCGTCTTACCGCTGCGGAATCTATCGGGGGATCCCGCTCAGGAATACCTCGCCGACGGCATGACCGAGGAGCTGATTGGGCGTCTCGCCCTGATCCACGGCCTGCGGGTTGTCTCTCGGACCTCGGTGATGAGCTTGAAGAATACCGAGCTGACAGCGCCACAAATTGGCAAGACGCTCGCTGTTGATGTGATCGTCGAGGGGTCGGTCGCACGCGTAGGCAATAGGATTCGCGTCACGGCGCAGCTCATCCACGCGGCGACCGACGAGCACTTCTGGTCGAGCAGTTACGATCGACGGTTCGAGAATGCGTTGAGCCTGGAAAGCGAGATCGCGCAATCCATCGCTGAAGAAGTCGAGGTCACGCTCACGGGGAGGGAGCGCGAGCGCCTTGCGGCAGCCCGCAATGTTGCGCCAGAGGTCTACGAGACCTACCTCAAGGGACGGTTCGTGTACAACGGCAGCCACAACCGGAGCGAAATACTCGGGAGCATCCCCTACTTCAAGAGCGCGATCCGGCTCGATCCGGCGTTCGCTCCTGCATACGTCGGTCTTGCGCGAGCGTATACGGCGCTCGGCCTGGTCGCTGTCGGCAGTCGCCCCGCCGATGTGCGACCGCAGGTGATCAGCGCGGCACAAAAGGCACTCGCGCTCGACCCCTCGCTCGTTGAGGCGCACGTCATGCTGGCCAATATCGAGCAGCAGGAGTGGCGGTGGGCGGATGCGCAAGCCGAGTACCAGCGAGCGCTCGATTTGAGCCCGAACGACGGCGAGGCGGACGCCGGATTCGCCCTGTGGCTGCTCTGTCAGGGGCGCACGGATGAGGCGGTGACCTGGGTGCGCCGCGGGCGCGCGCTGGATCCGGTCATTGTCACCGGCGACAGCGTCGCCTGGATCTTGTTCCAGTCGCATCGCTATCAAGAGGCCATTCGCGAGCTACATAGCATGCTCGCGCTGCAGCCGGACGATACGTCAGCCCTTACGACACTCGGGTTCGTGCTGAGCGCGAACGGCAATGCGGCGCAAGCCATCAAAGTGCTCGAGAAAGCCGTCGCGGTATCGGGCGGCAGCCCGGCTGCGACGGGCGTGCTCATTCGAGCGTATGCCCTGACGGGGCGACGCGGCGATGCGCTGCGGCTGCTGAGCGATCTGAAACGGCGGCGGGCAGCGGGCTATGTGCCCGCGGCAGCATTCGTGAATGCCTACTTGGGACTGGGGGACCGCGAGGCCGCGTTCGGTTGGCTCGAGCAGGCATACGCCGAGCAATCGAACATGCTGCAGTTCCTCAAGGTGCATCCCTACTTCGATGCCATCCGGGGTGACCCCCGATTCGCGGACCTGGTACGCCGAGTCTGGAGCGACTCGAGCGAACCACTTCCGCGGCCTTAGCGCCAACATGAGGGGTTTCGTGGTTAGCAAACTTTAATCAATTGTTAAGACCTCCCGCGCCCGCCGAGCCTATGATGGGAGTCGCAGCTCGCGCAGCGTCGTCCTTTCGGGAGACAAGCCACGCGTACCTATCGCGTTCGCTGCAACCCTCAGTTTTGCTGGTATTGCCGCCGCGTCAGCAGCGGGCGTCACAGGGGGCGGCATCTCAGAGGCGTTGTGGGTTCAAGTCCCTCAGCCGGCATCAACACCGGTTCCATGACACTCTTGACGAGATTACCAATCTACTCACCCATACCGGCACTCGCCGCAGCTACCGCAGCCCGTACGAGAGCCGCAAGGCGATTTGTTGGAGTACATCGACCAGCATGTCGTCGTTGAGGGCGCGGTGAAATTGCGGTTCCTTGGGCAACGCTCCCTGCGCGCGCTCGTTGAGCACGATCGCGGGGGCGTGTCCGTTCATCGATGAGCCGTATTGGAAGCCTTGAACACCTGGATAGGCCTCGTACAACTGCCGCGCCCAGGCGCGGGTGCGGGAGCGCGGTCCCGAATGAATCGCGGTGGAAGTGCCGAGTCTCGTGGCGAAATCGCCGCGCAGGTCAAGCAAGGTTACCGGCACTTGCAGGGCAAAGACCGCGAGGGCAGGCGCGTTGCGGATCCGGTCAATCCGACGGGTCGCCTGGAAGACTTCCGCCGCGCAGGTGTCAACTTGGGGCGCGCAGTAGAGCACGGCTCGGTCTTGCTCCGTCGGCTCATCGCTTGAACTTGGTAGATGATGGTCCCAGCGCGCCGCGGTGGGTCCGACGTGGCGGAATCGGTTCCAATGCGAAGGATACGGACCGGCGGAGAAGTAGATGCGCGCCAAGGGCGTGCCGGCGGGCAGCTCGAGGGTCTCGGCCGCAATCTGGCATAGCGCCTCGACACCGGGCGGCTCCGGGAACTTGCTCACCAGCCTCAGGCGCGCGTCAGATCACGGGCGAGCTTCGTAACGGTCCCGATCATCCGTCCCGAAAGCAACCATTCCCGAGGGCTCAATGGAGACGCATCGCTGTCTGACTGCAGTTCTGGATCGGGTAGCAGAAACCAATCGACCACATCCAAGGGGAAGAGATTCGACGGGAGCGCCTTTAGGACTTTGGCGAGACCCGGGATGACGAGACGGCGTTCGAACTGAAAACGCGGCAGGCGCCAGCTTCCCTCGTATTCCAGGCCAAAGAGAGACCGCTCGCGCAGCCTCTGGCGCACTCGGCTCACGTCCACACGCAAGAGCTTGGCGGCCTCAGCCGCCGACAGGCTTTCCTCGAGCAGCGCCATGTACTGCGCTTGGCTGCGTATGAGTGGATCGTTATCGGCGCCGACGACGACATGGTCCTTGAAGGCACCGATGCCACGCAAGGCGTCAAGTTCGGCAGTCGCGAGCTCCGCGGCGTGGTGACGTCCAGGAGGCGGGGTGGTCGCTGTGGTCAGAGGCCGATTGTGCGCCAGCGCAAGCTTCGCAGCGGCGTACCACTTGGCCAGCGAACGCTTCTCCGCCGCGCTGGCACTCGGCAGATAATCCAGGTCATCCGACGAGAGAGTCGCGGAATGCTCAGCCATGTGCTCCCCTCCATACCTAAACGAGAATTCTCGGTAATATATTACCAGGAGAATGCAGGAGAGGCATCAACCCTGCGCACCGTGTTCCTGCGTAAGTAGGAATTCCATCGTGAGCGCCCTGATCGTCAGCAAAAATTCCTACGGCCGTGGGAATTCCATGGACAGATGCTGCCCAGACCCCTATAATTCCTGCGACCTTAGGAACTAAATGATGCGAATTCCTATCCGCTCCCCCGCTGACCTAGGCCTCGCCATCCGCGCCGTGCGGCGAAGCAGTCATGTCCGAATCGACGACCTCGCTGCGACCGCGGGCGTGAGCAAGCAATTCACCTCCGATGTCGAGCACGGCAAACCGACCATGCAATTCGGCCTCGTCCTCAAGCTGCTCGCCGAGCTCGGCGTGCCACTCGAAGTCGATATCCCAGAGGAGGCGGCGCGCGCTCTTGCCACCTTGCGCTCAGCAGCACCCAGCACCCCGCCGCCCTCGAAGCAGCGGATCTAATCCTTCATGCGCACACTCGTCGGATACCTAGACGATAGACGCGTAGGTACTCTCAACGAAGGCAACGATCTCTGGAATTTCCAGTACGACCCCGCATGGGCGGCCGCACCGGACAGCTTCGACCTCTCGCCAGCCTTGCCGCGCTCAACGCTCCTGCATCAGGACGGCGGCACCGAACGCCCCGTCCAATGGTATTTCGACAATCTCCTGCCTGAAGAGCAGATGCGCGAAGCGCTCAGCAAGGAAGCCAAGATCCACGGCGATGACGCCTTCGCGCTGCTCGAGTATCTGGGAGCCGAATCGGCCGGTTCCCTCGTCCTCCTCCCGCCCGATAAGGACTTCAACGAGCCCGGTGGCCTGAGACCACTCTCCGACGAGGAGATCACCCGACGTATTCGCAACCTGCCCCGCGCGACCCTAGGCAGCGGCGCTCCCAAACGCATGTCGCTGGCTGGCGCGCAGAACAAACTCCTGGTCGTCTACCGCGATGGCGCACTCTTCGAACCCATCGGTAGCGAACCCTCGACACACATTCTGAAACCCAACCACGTGAGTGCTGACTATCCAGCATCCGTTATCAACGAATACGTCGTGATGAGCCTAGCTCACGACATCGGACTGTCAGTTCCACTCGTCTTCCGACGCTACACGCCGGAGCCGATTTACCTCATCGAGCGCTTCGATCGCCGAATCGATCCTGAAGGTCGCACTGAACGCCGCCACATCATCGATGCGTGTCAGTTGCTCAACAAGTCCCGCGCTTTCAAATACCAGACCGCGACCCTGCCAACCCTCGCGCAGATCGTCGAGTACTGCCGCAATCGCGTCAGCACCAGACTAGAGTTGTATCGATGGCTTGTGTTCAACTTACTCGTGGCCAACGGTGACAATCACCTAAAGAACCTGTCCTTCCTCGTAAGCGCCGAGGGCATAGAGTTCGCCCCCGCCTACGATCTGTTGAGCACCGCTTCATATCACACCCGCGCCTTCGCGAACGAGCGTGCGGACTGGCCCGCTACCCACTTGGCCATCCCCTTGCCGGGCGCGACGACGTTTGCTCAAGTGAACCGCAATTCCATTCTGAGCGCCGGTGAAACCCTGGGCCTGCCCCGGCGGGTCGGCGAGCGCGAGCTCGATCGGCTCACACGAAATTTGCCCGACGCGCTGAGCGTTCTGGTGCAGCGCGTCCAGGCTGAAAACGCCGGCTGTCCGGAGCCCGTTCGCGTATTCTTGAGCGGTGAAGGAAGGCTCATATCGACTGTGCAGCACCTGATCGTGCCCGACATGCTCCAGCGCGTGAAGGCATGAGCGGAGCTGTTCGCCATGTAATGGCTGTTTGATTGTCGCTGCGGCTGCGGCTTCTCTGGCTGTGCCAAGGATGTGCCCAACTGAGCTTGAGTGTGTCGTAATTGTGCCTTGGTGGGCCTGGGAACAGGGCTGGCAAGCGCTGTAAGTGGTTGAATCATAAGCCCCGAGAACCACCGAGGTCTGCTTTGTAAACCGTTGGTCGAGTTTGAGTCCCGCCTTTGCATGGAGTCCGCCTCATCAATGCCCCGTCATCGGTCGATTGTCTGCATCATCTCCGCCGCGTAGCGCTCACCGGCTACGGCGTTCTTTGGAACCGCTTTCTCGAGCTCGGCGATTTCGGCTGGAGTCAGATGAATGTCCGCTGCCGCCGCGTTTGCCTCGAGATACGTTCTGCGCTTGGTTCCGGGGATCGGCACAATGTCCCCGCCCTTGGCCAATATCCACGCGAGTGCCAGCTGCGCGGTCTCCACTCCCTTCCGTTCGGCGATCGCGCGCACGTTCGCAACCAGCTTCTGGTTCTTCAAGAAGTTCTCGCCGGCAAACCGTGGGTAACGTTGCTTTCGCGAATCGCCGCTCGAGAGCTCGTTCGTGTCCTGGATCGCTCCGGTCAGAAAGCCACGGCCAAGGGGGCTGTAAGGCACAAATCCGATTCCAAGCTCCCGCAACGTCGGTAGGATTTCGTCTTCCACGTGCCGCTCCCACAGTGAATACTCGGATTGCAGCGCCGTGATCGGATGCACCTTGTGCGCGCGCCGAATCGTGTTCGGCGAAGCTTCCGACAGTCCGAGGTACCGTACCTTGCCCGCCTTGACCAGGTCGGCCATGGCTCCCACCGTGTCTTCAATCGGCGTTTCCGGATCCACGCGGTGCTGGTAGTAGAGATCGATGTAATCCACGTCCAGGCGTTTGAGGGAAGCGTCGCAAGCGGACTTCAAGTATTCCGGCCGACCGTTGATCGCCAGCCTGGCGGGATCTTCTTTCGTTCGGACATGGCCGGACTTCGTCGCAAGAAACACCTCGCCGCGCCGCTCTCGAATCGTGCTCCCGACCAGTTGCTCATTATGGCCGACACCGTACACGTCCGCGGTGTCGATAAAATTCACGCCCAGATCGAGCGCACGCAGAATCGTCGCGGCCGATTCCCGGTCATCTCTCTCGCCGTAGAACTGACTTATTCGCATGCAGCCAAGCCCTATGCGGGACACGACTGCGCCTTGCGAACCGAGCTTCACTTTTTTCGTGCAGATGCTCTCAACGCGTTTCCGAGGTCATCACCTTCTGAACGATTGTCCAGGTACCGTCAACCCAAAGACAGGATAGAACATCAGTGAGCAGACGCGGTGGAATCTCGAATCTCAACTTCAAAATCGCGATTTCTCTTACGACCTCTAATGACAATATCTCATCGTGGCGCTGCAAGCCCTGTTGTTTTGGCGCCTTCATGTTCCGGACCCCTGCCAGCCACTTCTCCAGCGGTGTCACGCTCACGTTGCCGTCGTCGCCGAGCTTCGTCACGGAGGCGGAGTGATGAAATATAGACGCGAACCTGTCCGCATCCATTTCATAGGCGGCGTCGAAATAGCTCTGCGCCAGGGTGAGCAAAGCTCGAACTTCGGTACTCATGTAACCTCCGGAAAGTAGAGCTGCCGAGTGAAACATTGCCGTAAGGGCAAGGTTCAAGAAGGAACCCACATCGGATAAACTGGTGGGCATGCTGTATCGAATCGGCGAATTCGCGACGCTGAGCGGGGTCTCCACGAAGACCCTTCGCCACTACGACAGGATGGGGTTACTGCGCCCCGCGGCCGTGGACGCGCGCACGCGCTACCGCTGCTACGCTATCGCGCAGCTGCGCGAACTGTCGTCGATTCTGGCGTTACGAGATCTAGGGCTGTCTCTTCCCGAGATTCGTACATTTACCAGCAGGATCGGATCGCGCGCCGATCGGCGGGCCTTTCTTCTGCGTCTCCGGCAAAGTACGCGAGAGACGATCGAGAAAGCCACCCAGTCGTTGAATAGCATCGATGCGGCCCTGGATCAGGAGATCGAGCAACCGGGTGCCTGGATGCACGCGGTTCCCGTAGTGATGAAACGCGGCCGGGCCCTGCGTGTGGCGTCGCTACGCGCCGAGATGAGCAACTATATCGAGGCCGATGTGCTGCGCCTGGAGCGCGAACTGATTGGCGCTCTGCCTTCGGGATCCCTCGGCCCGACGCGCGGCGTGCTTTGGCAACGCTGTGCCGACTCCGGTTCGCTGATTGCGGAGCCCTTTGTGGAGATCAGAGGCGATGTGCCGCGCCGCAGCTTTTATGATGTGAAGGAACTGCCGTCGGTAATGACTGCTTGCGCCTTCTCCGGCAACGACGATGCGGCCGCCGATCAAGCCTATCGCGCCATCAACATGTGGATGTCGACTCGCGGCTTCTCACTTGCTGGCCCCAAGCGCGAAATCTATCTAGCTGGCATGCTGGAAATTCAGTTCCCGCTGAGGAGCGAGACTTCGTCTCCGCAGCGGGCGTCCGCAGGCTGACGGGGAACGCGCAGGCCGCAAGCGCTACCGCCAGCAGCTCGCGTTACGCATGAAATAGGGCGGCGCAGGCAATCAAGGCGACAAGACGCTAGGTGGCACAAGGACTTGCGCCGCCCACGGCCCGATGTGCATGGGTCTGTGCGACGCGCCGCTGTAGGCAAAGGTTGACGGCCCGCGTCCGAATTAATATGATAAGCATCATATTAGGCCGCAATCAATGAGCCGTACGCCCAACAGCCACAAAGAGACCACGCACGATCGCATCGTGGAAGTGGCTGCGCGGGCACTCCGCAGGAATGGATACGCGGGTGTGGGAGTGGCCGATGTAATGAAGGAAGCCGGTCTCACGCACGGTGGCTTCTATGCGCACTTCGAGTCGCGTGATGCGCTTCTCGTCGAAGCGCTGGACCGTGCGAGCCGCGAGAGCGGCGAGGCCGTGTCGCGCGATGCACAGCAGCGTGCCGGCAAAGGGATCAGCGGGTTCCGCTCGCTCGTCGAAACCTATCTTGCGGACGGACAGCTCAGATCCCCGGAGGCTGGCTGCCCCGTCGCTGCGTTAGCGTGCGAAATGCCTCGTCAGTCGCGGGCGGTTCGTGATGCGTCCGCTGCACGCGTGCAATGGCTCATTGCCGGAGTACGCAACCGGCTTCCCAAGAAGGACCGGGCAGCGGCAAGCATGGTTGCCGGTACGCTTGTCGGCTCGCTGCAGCTCGCGCGTGCCTTGGGCGATAACGCGGAAGGGCGTTCGCTGCTTTCCGCGTCTCGCAACGCACTCATAAGCCGGTACGACGCCGAAGCTACGGCCACCGGTTGACCATTCCCGCATTGTCGGCACTCTATATTTCGCTCCCTCTAAAATATGATGCTCGTCATATTCAACGTTTCGAGCCCGAATCTCAGGAGATTTCCATGAAGATCCGCAATACCGTCGCTCTCGTCACTGGCGCCAACCGCGGTATCGGTTTGGCATTCACGCGCGAACTGTTGGCTCTCGGGGCTCGCAAGGTGTACGCCGGCGCCAGAGACCCTTCTGCGATCAAGCAGCCTGGTGTCGAGGCTATCCGGCTGGACGTCACCAAGCCCGAAGAGGTCATGGCAGCCGCGGCGCATGCCGGCGATGTCACGCTCGTCGTCAATAACGCAGGGGCGGCGCATGCGGGTGGTTTTCTAGCGCACGACAGCGAGGAAGCCGCAAGGCGCGACCTGGAGACTAACTTCTTTGGCATGCTGCGCGTGAGCAAGGCTTTCGCCCCGATCCTGGCCGCTAACGGCGGCGGCGCATTTCTCAACGTTCTATCCGTCGCCTCATGGATCAACAACAGCGGACTGGCGCCTTATGCGGCCAGCAAGTCCGCGGCCTGGTCCCTGACCAACTCGCTGCGCTTCGAACTGGCATCGCAGAAGACGCAGGTGCTGGCGCTGCACATGGGGTTCGTCGACACGGATCTCACGCGCGGAATAGACGCTCCGAAGACTAGTGCGGATGAGATCGTCAAGCGCGCACTGGATGCTCTGGAATCCGGCCTCGACGAGGTCCTTGCCGACGAGCGCGCCAGACTCATCAAGCAGGGGCTCACGGCGCCGCGCTCAGTCTATTTGCCGCAGACGGCGTGAGGAAACCTCACAAGCCTGGATCACAGGCTCGCACGCACCCCCGCGAGCAGTGTCACATCGTAGAACTCGCGCTGGATCGGCCGCGACTCGCTCGTTCCCTCAGTGAACTTGAGGGGTGTATTGAGCAGGTTCTTGGCATCGAAGTAGAACTGCACGGCGTGCGTGATCGCGTAGCTCGAGCCGAAGTCCAAGGTGAGGCGCGGGCTCGAGTAGTCATCGAATTCATTGGTGAGATCGGGGCCGAAGCCGAACAGGTTCTGGCCGACGTAGTCGGCGGCTACGCGTAGCTCGAGGGGATCGCGCTCGTAGAACAGCGCCAGGTTCCAGGTGAGCTCCGCCGTCGAGGGCAGCGGCCCGCGGATGCCCGGATGGATCTGCGCCTCGGAATGCACGATGGTGGTGTTGGCGTTGACGCCGAGGCCGTCGAGCGATGTCGGCAGCCACAGGAGCTGCTGTTGGTATTGGGCCTCCAGGCCATAGACGTGAGCGGGTCCGTTGCTATAGGAGTCCACAAGCGTCGGTACGCCGACCAGGCCCGGGAAAGGGTAGCTCGGTAGGCTTTGCTGGGAGAGCAGGATGAAGTTGTCGTACTTCTTGCCGAAGAAATCGAGCTCGGCAATCTGCCCATGGCCGGGGTAGTACCCGAAGGTCAGATCGAGATTCTGCCCCGTGGTCGGCTTGAGCTTCGGATTGCCGATCGTGACGCTGGTGCCGCTCACGCTGACGTTTGCCCCCGGGGTGATCTGGTCGAATCCCGGCCGCGCGATCGCGGTCGAGAAGGCGATCCGCCCGAGCAGCACTGGCAGGAACTGGTAGCGCAGCTGCAGGGTCGGAAACGCGTTGGTGTAGGAATTCGACGTCGTCGCGGGGGCGTTCGTGTCGTCATCGGAATTATAGATGTTGCCGCGGTACGTGGCCTGGGTCTTCTCGACCCGCACACCGGTGAGCAGCCCGAACTTCCCGAACGTGGCCGTGTATTGGCCGTAACCGGCGTACACGTTCTCGTCATCATCGGTGCTGAGGGAGGCGTCTGCCGCCGTATCGTCTTCGTAGGTCGTCAGGCTGCTGTTGTCGGCAAGCTGCTGCACGTCGGGCAGGCTGATGAACGGGCCGATGTTGTAGTTGTTCTGATAATAGGTCTGCGGCCCACCGGTGACGTACGGGGCGAGGCTGATCGTGCCGACGGGGTTCCAATACGGGTCGTGCTCGAGATGGGTTTTGTGGCGCAAGCGCGCCATCAGGCCGAACTTGAGCGCATCGACGGGAGTGGAGCCCATCGGAATGGTGAGGTCTAGCGCCCCGCCATACTCGCGATCGCGGTCGTAGGACTGACCGCCGGTGATCTGAGTAAGAGTGTAGATCGAGGGGTCGGCCGGATTGGTGCCATCGAGTGTCTGAAATGTAGGAAAATCAGCGTTCGTATTGTTGTTGTATGCCACCGGCACCGGGTTGGGGTCGTCCCACTGAGAGCCGTAGCTGTGCGAGACGGTGTCGGTGCCGAGGACATAGGACACGTGGTAATCGAGTGAGAAGCTCGGCAGCACGGTGCGGCCGCCCAGGATCGCCAGGCTGTTCTGAATGCGCTCGAGCGAGTCCGTGGAATCCTGCTGTACGTCCGTGTCGGGGGAGTAGAACTGCGCCGGGTTGGACGGAGCCTCGACACAGGACGGCTGTGGAGTACAGGGCGTCGCGGAGTCGAGGCCGTCCAGCACCAGGTAGTGCTTGGTCGCCTGCTCGATGTAGCCGGAGTAGAGCAATCGCAGATAGATCGAGTTGTGGTTGTCGATCTTGCCGTCGAGGTTCGCGGCCGTGCCGTAGCGGCGGCGGTGATATTTATACCAGCGAAACTCCAGGTCGCTCAGCAGCTTGCCCGGCACCCCGGCGCTTTGCTGGTCGGAGTAGGACTCTTCCGCGTCGTCGATGCCGCGCTGGTCATCGTGGTAAACGGCCGTCAGCGCGAGGCTCAAGGCCTCCGGGCCAGAAAAAAGGCCGTCGATGCCATCGCCTCCGTCGAGGCTCCCCCCGGCTGTCGCTTCTCCGTTGATCACCGGCGAGCCCCGCAGCGCCTCATAGCCGCCGCCCAGGTCAAGTTCGAGGAACCGCCGCCCACCGTGCTCGGCGCCGCTGACCGGCAGCAGATCGACGGTGCCGCCCAGGGACTCGGCGTCCATGTCCGGCTCGTTGGTCTCGACCACCTGCACGCCGCTTACGATACCCATCGGAAATGTATCGAGTGCCACCGCGCGCGCCCCGCCGAAGGGCGAGGAGGGATTGGAGGCCGGCAGCGGCACACCGGCGTAATCCGTGGCGTTGAGATCCGGGTCCATGCCGCGGATTTCGACGAACCGGCCCTCCCCAGTGTCGGTCTCGAGCGAGACGCCGGGGACGCGCTGCAGCGCCTCGGCAAGGTTCGCATCAGGCAGCTTCTGCATTTCGCTGAGCGGCTGCACCTCGATGATGTTGAGCGCCTGCTCCTTCGCCTCGATCGCCTGCGTCCGATTGACGATGCGCGATGCCCGGATCTTCACAGTCTCCAGCTTCTCGACACTCTGCGTGCTCTCGGGCGCGTCGGCCGCCGATGTTTCCGCACTCGTGGTGGAGGAGCCTGGATTAGGCTGGGCGCGAGCTTGCGGGGTAGTCGCCAGACAGATGACTGCGCTCGCCAGCGCGCAAAACGACGGAGTAGCCCACACCGGTCCGCGGGCATAGCGCAGATGCATAGAGGCTCCTCGAGTTGGACTTCCCTAGATGTGCTCGACTGAACTCGTGGCAGACTGTAACGAGCATGTATTTCGGTTATGTGACAATAGGCGGATTCGTATCGCTACGCTCTGCGACACAAAGTGGAGACTCTGTAACGCAAAGTAGAGCGCCGTACACATGATCGACGAAACATCCGGCGTTCTGCCGGCCAGATCTGCGCGCCGGTCGCGACTGTGCGCGTTGGCGACGCTGGTGATGGCGGTGGCCTTGTCCTGTGCGCACGCTGCCCCTGTTGCAACCGGCCCGTGGGTGCTCGAGCGAGCCGTGCTGCTGCAGCGGCACGGCGTGCGAGCGCCAACGGAAACGCCCGCCGCGCTGGCCCGCTATTCGGCCCAACCCTGGCCGACGTGGCCCGTTGGTCCGGAGAGCTGACGGACGGCGGCCGGCGGGCGCTCGCGGCGATGGCTTCCTACATCAGGGCGCGATATGCCGGCTTGGGGTTGCTGCCAAGTGCTGGCTGCCCGGTGTCCGGAGGGTTTTATGTCTGGGCAGATAGCGCGGATCAGCGCACGCGCGCGAGCGGCGCGATCATGGCGGCGGACTCGCACCGGGGTGCTCGATCACCGCTCAGCACGCGGTGACCCGGCGCGATCCGCTATTCCATCCAGGCGGGATCTGCCCGTTCGATGCGCGGGTGGCTCAGGCACAGATCATCGCGCGCGCCAATGGGAACCTGAATGCGCTAGGACCCCGATACGAGCGGGCGCGCCAAGCTCTGCAAGCGGTGTTGTGGCCCGGCGTTCGCGATTGCGGCGGCTCCGGCGCGCGTGCTCCATCATGCACGGACGCAACCGGCTGACCATCGGGCACGGCAAATTGAAGCTCACCGGTCCCCTCGAAGTCGGCGCCTCGCTGTCGGAAAACCTTCTGCTCGAGTACACCGATGGCCTTCCGAGCAGCGAGGTCGGCTGGGGCTGGCAGCCTCGGTATGGCAGCTGGCTCAGGTTCTGCCGTTGCACGCCGCTTCCGCCGACCTGATGCGCCGTACCCCGGAGATCGCCGCGAGCGCGGCACTCCTCTGCGCATCTCATGTTGCTGCTCTCGAGGAGCGGCCCACCGCTGGCGCCTTTGCCGCGGCGCCGCCTGTTCCTACGACCGCGGGGCTCGTGGTCCTGGCGGGCCACGATACGAACCTCTCCAATGTTGGCTCGATCCTCGGCCTCGACTGGACGCTTCCCGATGAGCCGGACAGCACGGCGCCCGACACGACTCTTGCTCTTGAGCTCTGGCGCAATGCACATGACGGGCACCAATACGTCCGCGCAGTCGTGCTCTATCAGACGCTGGCCCAGCTTCGCGCTGAGGCAATGAGTGACCGGGCTGACCCGCATGTCCCGGCGGCACACGCGCTTGTCCCTCGCCTTCCCCGGCTGTACGTCCTCACGCTGTCCGCTTAGCGTGGTCCGTGCACGCATCGAGAGCCGGATGAGCCGCAACTGCGCGCGGTAGATCTCGCGAGCCGCCTCAGCGCGATCCGTACACGGCAATGCAGCCCCGCCGGCACCCTTCGTCCGCTGGGCTAGCCGCGAGATAGGAACGAAGACCTGCCGCTGCGGGCATCGGCGGCGACGGAGTGCGCGCTCGGGCCGGTCGGGAGATTCGCGATCCAGGCCCGGGTGTGCGAATCGACGACGCCGAGCACCGGACCGCCCGGATTGGCCACGGCCGCAAAGTAGTAGCGGCCCGCGGTCGCGTCTGACCACACCTCATCCGAACCGCCGACCTGCGGCAGACGAGCGACGATCTTGCCCGAGGACGCGTCGATGATGAGCGATTGCGCGGGAAATCCCGCTGCAACCGCATCGTCGCTGCAGCCGACCAGCAGATCGTTGCGCGGCCCGAGGACGAGGCCCGCCGGCACACACTTCTCGACGGGAAACAGCTTCACGAGCGCGTACGTATGCGGATCGATCACGGCTACGGCCCCATGCGCCTCGACGTGGTCGAGCACCGGCAGCGACAGGTAGATCAGTCCCGTGGCAGGATCCCATACCGACTGCTCCGCACCGTCAGTCGCGTGCGTGAGCTCTACGCGGCCGACGAGACGGCGGGTGCGGGTCGAGATGAAATTGAGGATGGGCGGCCCGTCGTGCTTGCTGACGACGGCTACCAAGTGGTCGCGCGGATCGTAGGTCAGCTCATCGGTACCCTTGCCGCGCTCCGTGAGGATGCTGGCGACGATTCTGTGCGAACGCACATCCACGACCTTCACGGTGCCGCTATCACCGTCGCCGGCCCAGAACTCCTGCCGACCGACGGCCACCACTCCCTTGGGGCCGGAATTGCCAAAGCCGGTGGCGCGGCCCAGGAATCGGCCGGTCGCGGCGCTGAAAAGATCCAGCGCGCGGTTCGAGCGATCCGCGAATGCATAGATTCCGTCTGCGTTCACGAATCCGATATCAAACTTCTTGAGCGGCTTTCCGGGCACCGAAAGCGTGCCGATGCGCTGGAGCGTCAGCGGGCTGGCGGCGAGCGTACCGCGGGGACCCGATGCGAGCATGGCGGCGGTCGCGGCGAGCAGAAGGAGACGTGCTGGTTTCAGCCTTGGTGCGGCAAAGCTCACTCTGGACATCACGTTGGCTCTCTCCATGTGTCGGAGAGGAGCATT
>CAWHWV010000029.1:0-158032 GCA_963833085.1 uncultured Pseudomonadota bacterium | reverse complement strand
GCCGTATCGGTTGGATGCGCGCCGCTGTATCGCGTATCTCACGATCGAGCATCACAGTGCCATTCCGGTGGAGTTGCGCGCGGCGATCGGTAACCGCATTTACGGGTGTGACGACTGCCAGCTGGTGTGTCCGTGGAACAAGTTTGCGCATGCGGCATGGCATCCGGACTTCAAGGTGCGGCATGGGCTGGATGCGGGGCGGCTGACGGAGTTGTTCGGGTGGACGGAGGCGCAGTTCGAGGAGCGGATGCGGGGGTCGGCTATCTATCGGATCGGGTATGAAAGAGTGGGGTGCGGAATATTGCTGTGGCGTTGGGGAATGCGCCTACGTCCGACGGGGTGATCGCGGCGTTGGAGCGGCGGGGGGGGGAGGCGTCGGAATTAGTGCGCGAGCACGTCGAGTGGGCGCTTTCCCCCCACGGGGTCGCGCTGTCGGTCTCCAGAGCGCAGCGCAAAATGATCCTGGCCAGAACGCCGTGAATACATCCCTGTAGGCTCGCGGATCGCCGTCCTGGCGATCAGCGTCTGGCCAGGATCATTTTGCGCTGCGCTCTTCCCTTACATTCCCAACTGCAGGTTATCTATCAGGCGGGCGCGGCCTAGGCGCGCGGCGGTTGGACGACAAAGTGCCGCGTGTCAGGCTGCGGGATGCTGAGGTCGTCCGCGCGGCGTACGGCGAAGTAGTCGGGCCTGAAGCCGCTAGCCAGGAGCGATTGGAGGCCGGTGCGCTCGATGGCGGCGAAGTCGCGGTCGCCGGCTCGCAGGCGTTCCACTGCGGCGAGCAGGAGCTGATGGATGAGGGGGGCTTTCTTGCGCTCTTCGTCGGTGAGGTACTGGTTGCGGGAGCTCATGGCAAGACCATCGGGATCGCGCACGGTGGGGGCTGCGACGATGGTGATCGGCATGCACAGGTCGGCCACCATGCGGCGGATGATCGTGAGCTGTTGGAAGTCTTTTTCACCAAATACTGCGACGTCCGGCTCTACGATGTGGAAGAGCTTCGCGACTACCGTTGCCACACCCTCGAAGTGTCCGGGACGGAATTCGCCGTCTAGGATGCTCGAGAGGCCGGGTACCTCGACCCGAGCCGCCCGCTCCGAGCCGTGGGGGTAGATCTCGGCAACGTCGGGCATGAACATCAGATCGCAGCCGGCGTCGGCCAGCATGCGGGCGTCCTGGGTGGGGGTGCGCGGATAGTGCGCGAAGTCCTCATTCGGGCCGAATTGCATGGGATTGACGAAGATGCTGGCGACGAAGCGATCGCCATGGCTGCGCGCCATCTCGATGAGACTCACGTGGCCGGGATGAAGATTCCCCATGGTCGGGACGAAGGCGACCCGCCGTCCCTCGCCGCGCCAGCGGCGTACGTACTGGCGTACAGCCGCAATCGTCGTAACGGTTTCCATGCTGTCAGAAGCAATGCTCTGGGGCGGGATAGGCGCCGGTGCGCACGGCCTCGACGAAACGCTTCAGTGCCTCACGGTTGTCGCCGGCACCTTGCATGAAGTTCCGCACGAATCGCGGCTTGCGTCCGGTGGTGATGTCGAGAATGTCGTAGAGCACGAGGATCTGCCCATCGGTGTCGGGGCCGGCGCCGATGCCGATGACCGGCACGTGCAACGCCTCGGTGATCGCCTTCCCGAGATCTGCCGGGATGCACTCGAGGAGAACGATGTCCGCGCCCGCGGATTCGAGGCGCTTCGCAGCGTCTGTCATCTCCGCCGCCGCATCCTGCTCCCGGCCTTGTACGCGAAAGCCGCCGGTCTTGTGCACGGACTGGGGTCTCAGGCCCAGGTGCGCGCACACCGCAATATCGTGACGCGCCAGCCACTCGACGATCTCGGCCTGGGTGGCGCCGCTTTCCAGCTTCACCATCTTGGCGCCACCTTCCTGCATGAGGCGCACGGAATTCTCAAGCGCCCGCTCCTTCGACGGGTAGCTCATGAACGGCAGGTCGGCCATGAGGAACGGACGGTGCAGGCCGCGCGCCACCGCGCGGCAGTGGTACACGATGTGATCCATCGTGACCGGCACGGTCGTGTCGTACCCCTGGATGACCATGCCCATCGAGTCGCCGACCAGCACGACATCGACGTCCGCCTCATCGAGCAGCACGGCGAAACTCGCGTCGTAGCAGGTGAGGCTCGCGATCTTCTGCTTGTCCGCTTTCATGCGCGCCAGAGTGCTCAGAGTCACGGGCGGACGGTCGGTGCCGCGAAGCTGGAGGTGAGTGTACATAGAATGAGCCTACGACCGTTTACTGGAATGGCGCCTTGTTGCGCATCGGGTTGTAGTACAGGCGCCCGCGCTTCATGCGCCGGATCGCCGCCAGCAATTCGTCATAATCCGCGGGATTGTTGACTGGATCGATGGCGGCGGCGTTGACGATGAGGAGCGGCGCCGCCGCGAACTCGTGAAAGAAGCGCGCGTAGGCTTCGTTGAGACGCACCATGTAGTCGCGCTCGATGTACTGCTCGTAGGCAATGCCGCGGCGCGCGATCCGCTCGAGGAGCACGTCGACGGGTGCCTGCAGGTAGACCACGAGGTCGGGCTTCGGCGCCTGCACGTCGAGCTTGGCGTGGACCTGCTCGTAGAGGGCGAACTCCGCATCGTCCAGCGTCACGCGCGCGAACAGGCGATCCTTCTCCAACAGGTAGTCCGCGACCCGCACCTGGGCGAAGAGGTCCTGTTGGTTGAGGGCGGCGAGCTGCTGGCAACGCTGAAAGAGAAAATAGAGCTGCGCCGGCAGCGCGCCGGCGCGCGGAGTCTTGTAGAAGCGCTCGAGGAACGGGTTCTGCGCCGCATCCTCCAACACCGGCTGTCCCGAGAGGCTCTCGGCGAGACGCCGGGCGAGGCTCGTCTTGCCGACGCCTATCGGCCCTTCCACCACGATGAACTGGTGCTCAGCCCCGGTCATGTCTCACGCGCCATCTAGTTGGATTCAGGGCTCGCCCAAGCGCTCGAGGCCCAGGGGCGCAAGGCGTCCTTTGAGCTCGGCCACCCGGCCGAGCCCGGGCACATCGAGATCCGGAGCGAGGTCGCCGAGAGGATACAGAACGAAGTTCCGCTCCACTATCCCAGGATGAGGCAGGGTCAGGCCCGGCTCCTCCCGGCGCTCCCGGCCATGGACGAGGAGATCGAGATCGATGATGCGAGGTCCCCAGCGCTCGCGCTCCGCCGGCCTGCCGCACGCCCGCTCGAGCGCGAGCAGCTCGCCGAGCAGCGCGCGGGAATCGAGCTGGGTGATCACCCCCGCCACCGCGTTGATGAAGTCGGGCTGTGATACGGGCCCAAAGGGCGTGGAGCGGTAGAGCGGGGAACGGCTCACGAAGCGGGTGGCGGGTAGGCGCTGCAACGCTGAGCATGCGCGCAGTACCTGGGCTCTCGGATCCTGCAGATTGCTGCCGAGTCCGATATACGCCGGCTGCCAGGTCGCCACTGTCCGGCCGGTCACGAGGCCCGGGGACCGCGCCGACCCCGACGCCGGCGGCGCCCGGACCTCCGACGGCCTGGCCGCGGCCCCGCCGCTTGCGCGAGCGCATCCGCCATGTGCCCCTGTTCTTCCTGGCCGACGCTTTGCACCTGGGTCCACCACTGAGCCATCTCCGGGGAGGCCAGGCCGAACTCGGCCCGCAGGAGCAGCAGGTCATAGGCTGCCCGGAAGCGCGGATGGGTTAGGAGGCGCAGCGCACGCCGCCCGCTCGGATGCTCGAGTCGCGGCTGCAGCGAGAACATCTCGCTCAGCCCCAGTGAGAAGCGCCGCGGAATCATCAGATGCGCCTGCGCCTGCCGCACCGCGCGGTCGCAAGCGTCACCAATGGCCCCTAGCTCATGCCACTTCTCCGGCGGCATGGACTCGATGATCTGGGCAATGGGACCGTAGAGGAGCAGCGCCAGCAAAAATGTGGGCGTGAGCGGACGACCCGCGACGACGCGCTCGTCGGTGTTGGCGAGCCCCTTCAGCAGCAGCCGCTCGACGAGGCCATCGGGGTGTGCGCTGAGATAGGTATCCACGTTGGGCAGGAGCTCTGCCAGAAGCCCTCGCCGCCGCAGCACTTCGAGGCTCTTCGCCCCGTGGCCGCTGAGAAAGAGCTTCAGCATCTCGTCGAAGAGGCGCGCGGGCGGCACGCCGCCCAAAAGCTCCCGCAGCCGCCCGATGGGCCCGGCCGTCGCTGGGTCGATCTCGAAGCCGAGCTTCGCCTCGAAGCGCGCCGCGCGCAGCATGCGTACCGGATCTTCCCGAAAGCGCGTCTCCGGATCACCGATCAGCCGCAGGCGCCTGGCCGCAATATCGTCGACACCGCCGCAATAGTCCCAGATGGAGAAGTCGGCGATGTTGTAGTAGAGCGAATTGGCCGTGAAATCGCGGCGCCAGACGTCCTCATCGATGGTGCCGTAGACGTTGTCCCGCAAGATGCGGCCGGTCGCGTCGAACTTGCGCTCCGAATCGTCAGTAAGCGATGGACGCGCCTCCCGGCCGAACCCGCCGACGGGAGCAGCCTCTGCATCGCCGCTCGCCTCCTCGCCGGGATCACCCACCCCCTCTGCAGGGATCTCTGGATCCTCATCCAGCTCCGGCGCCTCGCCATCCTCCGGATCCGCGTCCGCCAGCGGCTCCTCCCCCTGGGACGGCGCGGTCGCTGCCCGGAAGGTGGCGACCTCGATGATCTCCTGGCCGAAGAAGACGTGGGCCAGCCGGAACCGCCGCCCGACCAGCCGGCAATTGCGGAAAAGGCGCTTTACCTGCTCCGGCAGCGCGTCCGTGGCGACGTCGAAATCCTTGGGTTCCATGCCGAGCAGGAGGTCCCGCACGCAGCCGCCCACCAGAAAACCCTGAAATCCCGCGTCTTTCAGGCGGTAGAGCACCCGCAACGCATTGGGGGAAATATGGGACCGGGAAATCGTGTGTTCCGCGCGGGGAATGACCCGGGGTTTGGCCGCGGGCGCCACCGGCGCTTGGGAAGAGTTCAATTCGTGGCTTTCGGCTTGAGCATTGGACACAGCCCCCTATAATACCGCGCTCCTGAAGCCGGCCCTCAAGCCATACGCTCCCTTCGTCTAGAGGCCCAGGACATAGCCCTCTCAAGGCTGTAACACGGGTTCGAATCCCGTAGGGAGCGCCAAGTCCGGGATTCCCCCGGCCCGCGTTCCAAGGTAGTTCGAAGGCAGCTTCACCCCGAAGTCCTTGAGCGTCTGGTGCGCTTTTTTGCGCCGGGGCCTCGCGGTATTCTGATCTCCCCCCGCTCTATCCACGAACGAACGTCAGCGAGCTCTCGCCGTATGGAACCGGCCCATTTGCGCAGGATGGCTGGAAGGTCGCGACCCTGCCGAATGACAGCGACCACGGCGATGACGTCGGAATTCAGAGGCTCGTAGACGAGATAGTGTTCCCGTATCGGGTAGACGTGCAGAGGGGTATCGCCCACGAGATCGTCGCGAGCCCGGAGCCTGTGACAATTTTCCTGCGATGTACTGAGCGCCTTTGTGCAGGTCTTCGAAATAGCGGCGGGTGAGTGATTTGCCCCACCGCGCGCGGGACCATGCGCGCGCTTCCCGCAGATCGTTCGCGGCCTTCAGCGTCAGAACGTAACGCTTGCTCGCCACCGCCGCTCAGTCTTCGTCATGGACGTCGAGAATCGATTGCGAGGAGAAGCGGCCCTTGCGGAGGTCATCGAGTCCTTCGAAGATGTTTGTCGCCACGGCATGATCCTGCATATCCTGGCGAATAAGGTCGCGAATGTATTCACTCGGCGTGGCGTAGACGTCCTTGTCACTGGCTCGCTCGTCCACGTATTTGCGGAGCGCATCGGTCAGTTGGACGTTCAGGCTGCTGCTCACGGGAAAGCCTCCCTCGGGGGGCATTGGGTGCCGATTGCCCATATGCTATGCATCTGGCAATAGATGTCAATATTTGCCAGGCTAGCGGTCGGCGAGGTAAATCCTCGAGCGCCGCGCGAACCGTCCCTCGCTTGATGCTGCGATCCGGTTAGCATCGGCGCAGCAAGTGCCTCAGCGAGCGCAACGTAGGCTGCATCGCACGCAAAAGCGGGTGGCTGTTCCTACTTGATCATCGCCCGACGGGCGATCGAAGCGGCCCCATCTGCTCGCTCGTGTGCTCGACGTTTCGCGTAGGCTGCCCGCGCGGCATCCATGCGCGAGGAGTTCTCTATGACCCATTCGGCCAGTGACTGGACCGGCCTCAGAAAGTCCGCGCCGAGCTTGGTGAGCGCATATTCGACCTGAGGCGGGGTAACGGGTGTAACGGTTCTGGAAACAAAACCGTTCTCCTCGAGGTCCCGTAGCGTTGATGCAAGGACCTTTTGGCTGATCTCACCAACATCACGCCGCAACGCATTGAAGCGACACGGGCCGCGCCCGAGGACACGCACCACGAGCAGTGTCCACTTGTCGCTGATCCGCGCGATCATACGGCTGATGTGCTCGCACTTGGCGGTATCCCCGTGGTTACCTGGTATCGGTAAAGTGCCTGCTTGTTTCGCCACGCGTACCTCTTGTAATCTGGTTACCACTGGAAACCAGCGCACAAGAGGTTATCATGGATTCCAAGCCCCGGATTGCGGTAATCGTTGGCTCTACCCGCCCTACCCGATTTGCCGACGTGCCGGCGCAATGGATCTTGCAGCAGGCTCGCGCGCGAGGAGACATGGACGCGGAGCTCGTCGATCTGCGTGATCACCCGCTGCCCTTCTTCGCTGAAAAGGCATCGAACATGTGGATGCCGAGCGAGGATCCTGCGGCGCTTCGCTGGCAGAAAACCGTTGGCCGGTACAACGGCTACATCTTCGTGGTGGCCGAATACAACCACTCGATCACAGGCGCCCTGAAAAATGCGCTCGATCATGCCTACAAGGAGTGGAACCGGAAGCCCTTCACCGCCATCGGTTACGGCAGCGTCGGCGCAGCACGTGCGATCGAGCATCTGCGGTCGATTGCGGTGGAATTGCAAATGGTCGCGACGCACGCCGCCGTTCATATCGGCGGCAGCGATCTCAAGACGGTGCACCCGATGTTTGGGAACAAACCGTTCCACGAGATCGAGGCGGGGCTGCTGCCCTCGACGAAGACCGCTCTCGACGAACTGGTTTGGTGGGCCAAGGCGACAATGGCTGCTAAGGCCACCGAGGCAGCCTGAGCCAACACCTATGCGTGGAGCATCGCCCATTTCTTCTTGAGCGATCAATGCCACGAGTTCGCTCGCTACGGCACGAGCATGGAAATGCTCCCTCCATCCACGACGTAGACCCGGCCATTGCATCCACCGCAACGCCTACCGGGGTGGAGTACGCCGAGACCAGGGTTACTGTTGCGCCGTAGGCCCCGCCGCTGTCGGCGCCGGGTATGCGCGATCGGTGAAGAAAATCGGCCCCCTGCGCGCTGTCGAGGTCGTAAGGTGTGGATCTCATGGCAGCCTACGCGGCGCTGCGGCGCGCCTCTCGCTTCGCACCGCCGCAAAGCCGCATCGCGCTCTCGCTCAGAACGATTTCAACACACGTACTCCGACCTGGCGCGGGGGCCCGGCATAACCGAGGTTGGCGAGGAGCTGGGTTGATACGTAATGCAGGTTGAACAGATTGGTCGCATACGCCGTCACCTGCCAGTTGTCCGGGCCGTCGTAGGTGAGATCCGCGTTGGTGATATTCTGCGCATATAGGTGATCATATGGATCGACTTCGAACACGGTCGCCCAACGTGCGTCCGTGTAGCTGTAGTCGACACGGGGCGTGAGGGACTGTAAGACACCCACTGCAAAGGAATATTGCACGCCCGCGTGCGCCGTCCAGCGCGGCGCGTTCGCCAGAGGCCTGCCCGTCAGGTCCTGAGCGCCTTTGGCCAGGTAGCGCTCATCGATCGCCGAGAACTGGCCGATCGTCGAGGGGTCGAAGGAGCCCCCGACGTCGACCGAAAGCCCGCCTGCCACCGCCTGCGTCTGCACCTCGATGCCCTTGACGACCGTCGTGCCGCTGGCGTTCGCATCGACCCCCTCCCCCAGCGTCGGCTCGAAGATCGGCAGCTGAAAATCCGTGTAATTCTCCCAGAAGCCGTCGAGCTGCGTCTGGACATGGCCGCTCAGCAGCGTGCTCTTCCAGCCGACTTCGTAGTCCGTGACGTTCTCCGGCCCGAAGGCGGTGCCATCGGCGTTGAATCCGCCAGCTTTGTTACCAGTTGCCACGAAGGTGTAGAGGAGGTTGTGGGGATTCAAGGTCCAGTCGAGATCGGCCTTGCCGGTCACCCGGACATCGCGCGTCATCTTGCCGCTCACGTCATCCACCGTCTCGATCGGGATACCATCGAAGAGAGCGTACGCGAGATCGTGGAGAGTGAAGCTGGTCTCGCTGTACCGCCCTCCTATCTGGAGCTTCAGAGCGTTGGTGAGCGCATACCCGCCCTGCGCAAAAAAACCCCTGCTCAGCCGGTCGGCCTCGTCCTCGCCATCGGACAGCGCGAGGCCAGTAGTAGCGGTCCCAAAGGGCACCACTGACAGGATGAACTGCGGGGTTTCGAGCAGGTCATCCTGATAGACCGCCCCCATGAGCCAGGTGAAGCGTCCCGTGCTGGGGGAGATGACGTTGATCTCCTCCGAGGTTGTCCGGTCCATGGCCCTCACATCGAAGATCTCGGGGCTGTCACCCAGTGGTGGCGGCGTCGCAGTACCATCGACGTCGAGCGAGTAGCTGAGCCGCCCGTCCTGGTAGCCTGATATCGAGTTCACCGAGATGCCGTCCGCGAGCTTATAGTTGAGGTGGAGGACCGCGCGGACCTGGTGCTCATAGCCCGCCAGGTACGAATCCGATTCGACATCGAAGATGTTGGCCGTCGATCCGTTGAACGGCGCCGCGGGCGAACCGCCGTGATCGACGTAGTTGTAGTCGAGCTTGAGCTCCGCCTGGAAGGCGCCACCGGGTTGCCACAAAGTGCTCACGCGCCCGTTGCCGCTGTGCAGATTGCCCGGGTTACCGGTCCAGGGGCCGGTCATGTGGAAGAACGTGTCGCGGTTCTCGTCGTCCGTGGCGAAACGGATCGCGAGATCGTCCGACAGCGGAACGTTCACCGCCGCGCGGACTCGCGCGTCGTTGTAGGTTCCGTACTGGCCCTCGACATAGCCGTTGAACTGATTGAGAACCGGGTCGGCCTCGGTGATGAAGATGGCGCCGCCGGTCGCATTTTCACCCGCGAAGGTGCCCTGGGGTCCGCGCAGCACCTCGATGCTGCTGATGTCGTAGTAGGGCTCGTCGCTGATGAGGCCGTTGGGAGTCGTGGAGACTCCATCCCGGTAAATCAGCACCCCGGAGGAGACCTGCGCACCCGCATCGTCCCTGCCGATTCCGCGGATATTGATCAGCGCGTTCACGCCGGAGTCCTGGATAGTGACCGATGGGGTCGTGAACTGCAGCTGGTCGACCGTGTTGATGTTCTCCTTGGCGATATCATCACCC
Source organism: uncultured Pseudomonadota bacterium (assembly GCA_963833085.1). GTDB lineage: Bacteria > Pseudomonadota > Gammaproteobacteria > Steroidobacterales > Steroidobacteraceae > 13-2-20CM-66-19. The sequence continues at coordinate 148,577 of CAWHWV010000029.1, read as the reverse complement.
GTCAAGACCATCGCGTCGACCGGCGTGGCTTGCAGGTCCGTGGTGCGCCGCTCCGCAGTCACAATGACCTTCTCGAGCGTTGCGAAAATGTCGTCCGCGGGCTGCTTGGTATCGTCTGCCATTGCCGGCTCGGCCGCCGCCAGCGCGAGGCTGGCCAGCGCCACATACGACACCCAACAGACTGTCTTCTGTAAGGCGCACCCGCATGTGCGGCTATGCATGAAAAGCCCTCAAGCTCCCATGGAACCCGGCTGGTGCCTGGAGAGACACGCGAAGCCGGCCTATTTCGATCAGTTTCAGCCAAATAATTGCCGATTACTGTTAACGGGCTTCGAATATTGACCAGCGCTTGGAATACGGTGTGACGTATGCCCCCGAAAGGGCACAATATAAGGTCTCAGGACGGCGGTTCCATCTGGACTTCCGGCGACTCACGCTCATCGGCGGCATGCTACCCACCTTCGGCGCGGCCGACCGTTTGGCAATCGACCAAATTCTGCAGATAACCATGGGTCACTCGTCGGCAAGGACCTTCTCCAGCGCCTGATCCCTGCGGCAGTTCGTGGTCCTGATGGCGACGAGCATCTCTGCCATGGCTTGCTCGGCGTCCGCCGGCGTCGGCTTGCGTACGAGCCAACGGCCAACCAGATAGCCGGCCAAGGCTCGCCACGAGCGCGGCACCTCGATCGCCTCGATCACGGGATGGCTGGTACCAAAGTCGACTCGCTTCCAAGGCCAGATCGCCCAGCCGACTCCATGGGCCTTGAGCAGGTCAACGACCTGCTCCTGCCAGACCGCCGTATTCTCACCGAACTCTCCCAGCCACAGCGGCTTTCCAGTCGCCCGTCTCAGCCGCAGGAACGGCGCCAGCGCGCTCTCGCTGGGCGAGCGCCAAGCACGATTGCCGATCGCATATTCGTGGAACTCATAAAGGATATTGCTGTCGGATAGCACTTGCAGCGTTGAGAAATCGTGAGCGTAGTTGTTGCCCTCAATGACGATCATGTGGTGCGGGTCGACCGTTCGCACGGCTTTGATGATCTCGCCGTAAAGCGTGGCCAGCGCGTTGCTAGCTACACCGGAAGGCAGCGCGGGCTCGTTGAGCAGGTCATAGCCTCCGATCGACCCGGCGTGAGCGTAGCGCGCTGCCAGCGTCCGCCAGAGCGCAATGGTCTTCCGCTGATTCGCGGCCGCGCTCGGCCCTTGCCAAAGCCGGGGTATATGGTCGGTCGACGGCACGTCAGACACCGTGGAAATCGGGTTCTGACCGCCCGGTGCATCATGCAGGTCGAGAATGACGTAGATGCCGGTCGCGGCACTCCACGCTACAGCTCTGTCGACCGGTGCGATCATATCGGGCACGAAGGTCACGCCACCGGCTTTGATCTGCCTGACGATGAAATTGGCGTCGACCGGTAGACGTACGCAGTTGAAACCCGCGCTCTTCAGATGGCGAAAATCCGTCTCGTTGACGAATGCATTGGTCCAGTACCGCCAGAAGGCAGCGGCCCGCTCCGGCCCCACTACCGTCTCGAGCCGTTGTTTGATCTGGGACGGAGAGGTCGTCAGCGCCGCGAGGCTGCCAGGAGATATCAGGTAGCCTTCCGGTACCAGCCAGGGGCTGAGGTTCACGCAGCGCAGCAGCACGCGGGCCCCGGTCGAGTCGACCACCGCGCGATCGGCAGTGTGCAGCATGACGTTGGCCGGCGTTGCGGCAAATGTGGCAAGAGGAAGCCAAAGTAGTATCAGCGCCTTGAGCGCAGTAATGATCGTTGTTCGCATATTTAGTCCTCTGAGCCATGAAAAGATCGATCCTGACCGCCAGTCTAGCCCTTGGTCTCATCGCGACGCTTATCTCGCCGACGGCGGCGCCGAGCGACTACGCGGCACCCGTCCTGGCGGGTATCAGCAATCAGGGGCAAAACAAGCAGCAGCCCTACGTGACTGCAGGCGACCGGGCGTATCTGATCGGAACCCAGGATGGAAACTTCCCCGACATGGGTCACCACATACCCGGCGAAATGGGCGGTTTGTGGCTGCCCCCGATCAAGCTGATCGACGGCTTTCAGGCGCGAATCGCGGAGGCGGGAACCGGTAGAGAAATTCTGCTTGCAGACAGCAGAGAGATGATCGCTTACCCGTACGGCAATCTGTTCAGATATGGTCGGGTGCTGGACGATCTGGATGTCGAACGTTTTCAGTTCAGCCCGGATCACCAGCAGGGTCTGATCGTCGAATACCGTTTCAGCAACGCCTCAAACCGCGTGCGACGATTGCGCTTTCAGTGGTCCGTCAAAACTGATCTGCGGCCCGGATGGGATCCGGATCGCGACGGGACCCGGGATCGGGATGGTCAGGATGTCGTCGATTGGCAGCCTGAGAAAGGCATCTTCATCGCCACGGACACGTATAACCCTTGGTTCTGCGTCTGCGGCGCACTGCTGCCGCCCGCCGATGCGCGGCGAATTGAGCATCCAGACCCCATCCGCACCAAGGGCGGTGGCGTCACGGCCGCCTCCAGCTACACGGTCACGGTCGGCGCGCACGCGACCTCCACTCTGACCTTCGTCGTCTCGGGCTCCGCGACGAGCCGAAGCAACGCTGTTGCAGTCTACGACCACCTGGCGAAGGACCATGCCCGCCTCCTGGCGGAGAAGGTGGCGCACTATCGCTCGATCATCGATCGGGCCCGCATAAGGATCCCCGACCAGCGCCTGCAGGAAGTCTACAACTGGAGCAGGATCAACATGGAATGGCTGATCAGGGACGTTCCGGGCGTCGGACGGGGTCTCAGCGCCGGCTTCCAGGAATATCCGTGGTGGTTCGGAACCGAGACGTACTCCCTGCATGCGCTCACGGACACCGGCGATTTCCGGCTGCCTATCCAAACGCTCCGGTTGCTGCGGGATGAGTCGTACGAGGTGACCGGTAACGGCAGAATCGCGCATGAGATCGCGACAGACGGACAGGTGACGAATCGAGGCAATACACAGGAGACCGCGCAGTTCATCATGACTGTCGGCAAGGTATACCAGTGGACGGGGGACCGCGCCTTTGCGAGAGAGATGTATCCCGCCGTCAAGCGAGGAATCGATTGGCTCCTCGGTCCGAGGGACCAGAACCAAGACCTGTTTCCGGAAGGCTATGGAATCACGGAAACTCTAGGCTTGAACGCAGAGGTGATCGATGTCGCAGTCTATACGCAGCAGGCTCTGGAGGCTGCGGCGGACATCGCCGACGCAGTGCACGACGAGGAGGCAAACGACCGATACCGGAAACTTGCCTCCAAACTGAAGGGAAGAATCAATCGACGACTCTGGATCGAAAAGGACGGTACGTACGGAGACTTCTATGGCAGTCGATCGCAGGCAGTCAGTGCCGCCGAAGGGTCGATCGCACAGATAAAGCTCAAGGGGACCGGCAGGCTGACCCGGAAAGACAAGGCCTTGATCGCGCATTACCGACGGCTGCAGGCGCAATTCGCCGCCATGCCGGACGGAGAAAGGGCCTGGATAACGAATGAAAACTGGGTCATTGCAACGCCGCTGGAAACCGGGATCGCGCCGCGGGCGCGAGCGATCCGGCTTCTGGATAAGATCAGGCGCGAGAACACCGGGAAATACGGTCCCTACCTCTCCGCCGTCGACAGACAGTCGATGATGACGATCTCCACTGGAGCGGAGGCGGTTGCAGAAGCCGAATATGGCCGCATCGACGATGCGATGTGGTATCTGAACAAGATCGTTCAGACATTCAACCGCGTATCGCCGGGCTCGATGTCGGAAATGATGCCGGATAAGGGCTGCTTCACGATCGCCTGGACCAGCTACGGCATCGTGGTGCCATTGATCGAACACGTGTTCGGCATCCAGCCGGACGCCGCCAACAGGACGATCGTGTTCGAGCCTCACCTCCCTACCGGTTGGGAGGACATCAGTATCGAGGATCTCCCGGTCGGCACCAACCTCATTGCCTTTTCACGTACCAGAACCGAAAAAGGTGTCTCATACGATATTGAGGCCAAAGAGCCCGGATGGACCTTTATCTTGAGGACGAGTGCCTCACCCGCCATGAAATTTTTACTCAATGGCGAGCCGATCCCGGCTTCGGCTTCCGGCATCCGTATGGGCGGTACTGAGAACCGGGTACTGATCACGTCCACTCCGTAGCCTGGACCCGGACCTCAGCGTGATCTCGCCCGATACCGACCACGGGTATAGAATGTTTTGAGATCGGTCGGACGTGGATCAAGCTGAGCGTATTGCATGGGCGACAAAGCGTCTTCTTCCCGCAATTCGCGCCGCGAATTCCTCAAGAGCGCTTCGTTGCTTGCCGTGTCCGCCTACGCGCTGCCGGTCACCGCGGCGGCAAGCTCGACTTCGATCCCGCGCGCATCGGCGCCCACGGACCTGCTCGAGGAATTCGGCTACGGCGACGTGCGACTGGCGCCGGGCCTGCCACGCAGTCAGTTCGAGCATACCCAGGGCGTAGTGCTGCGGATGGACATCGACTCTCTGCTCAAGCCCTATCGCCTGCGCGCCGGCATGGCTGCGCCCGGGCCTGAGATGGGTGGCTGGTACGACCTGGTTTCCGATGCCGTTCGCGCGCAAAACAAGGATCCTTACGGCGGACACGGCTTCGCGCCGGGACATTCGTTCGGTCAGTGGATCTCGGCACTCGCGCGCGGCTACGCGGCGTCCGGGAATCCTGCCGCCAGGCTCAAAGTCGAGAAGATACTGGCGGCGTACGCGCCCGCGATCTCGGGGCGCTTCTACGCAAACTTCCCTTTTCCTGCGTACAACTACGACAAGATCGTATGTGGGCTGATCGACGCACATTCCTATTGCGGCCTCGAGTCTGCATTCCCACTTCTGGACCGCACGACCGACGTTGCCGAACCGCATCTGCCACCGCGCGCGCTCGATCGTGGCGACCCGCAGAAGCGTTGGCGGCAGTCGATCGGTGAAAGCCCGTCCGGCTGGTATCTGATGGACGAGAGCTACACGCTGGGAGAGAACCTGTTCCTGGCGTGGCAGCGACAGGCAGGGCAGCGTTATCTGCCGCTGGCGCGGCGGTTCCTGCTCGACGACACCTATTTTGCGCCGCTGGCGGCCGGCCGCAACGTATTGCCCGACCACCATGCTTACAGTTACGCCAACGCGCTCAACTCAGCGGCGCAGGCCTACATATCCACCGGCAGTCGCATGCACCTGGATGCCGCGCGCAACAGTTTCGCGATGATTGCCGCCCAGAGCTTCGCCACAGGCGGTTGGGGCCCCGAGGAGTATTTCCGCAAGCCGGACAGCGACGATCTGTACACGACGCTCACCACGACCCACCGCGGTTTCGAGACGCCCTGCGGAAGCTACGCACACTTCAAGCTCGCCCGCTATCTGCTACGCATCACGCGTGACGGTCGCTACGGCGACAGCATCGAACAGGTCTTCCTCAATACGGTGCTGGGCGCGAAAAACCTCGAGGACGACGGCCACGCGTTCTACTATTCGGACTACAACTTCAAGGGTTCGCGCGGCTACTTCCCGGATCGCTGGCCGTGCTGTTCCGGCACTTTGACGCAGGTCGCTGCGGACTACCACGTACTCATCTACTTCCGCGACCCGCACGGCGTGTACGTCAATCTGTACACACCGTCCACAGGACGCTGGAGGGCGGCCGACGGCACGCGGCTGGCTCTCGTCCAGAGCGGCGACTACGTGAATGACGGCCACGCGCATCTAGACCTGAAGGCCAGCCGCGACACGCGATTCCCCCTCCGCCTGCGCATCCCGGGGTGGTCGCGGCTCGATGGCGGTGCGCCGAAGTTGCGCGTGAACGGCAGACCGGTACCCGTGGAGACACGACTGGGATTCGCCACCATCGAACGCACCTGGAAGGATGGCGATCAGATCGATCTGGAGCTGCCCATGCCGGTACGGCTAGTGCCGATCAACGCGTATCATCCCGACGTCGTGGCACTGGTCCGCGGGCCGCAGGTGTTGTTCGCGCTGGCGCAGCAACCGAGGCTAAGCCGCAGTCAGCTATCGAACGTGAAGCGTGCGCCCGACGGTTACTGGCAGGCCGGTGATGTGCGCTTCGCGCCGTTCACGGCGATCCACGATGCGCCGTACACGGCGTATGTCAGGCTTGCGTAACACTCTCCGGCGTCGAGGCTTGCGCGACACTTTCCGGTGTCGGAGTACCCATTCGCTCCGACATTTCACGCCATAGTGCGGCATAGATCTGCGTTGCCGGGCCGCTCGGCGCGAAAGCAGGCAACGGCGCCCGATGCAGGCTCATTCGCTCGATTTCACTCCAGTATGGCACCGCCGTATCGAGAATGGCGGGAAACTGCTCGCGAGTACTCGCCATCAACTCACGATGCAGGGATCTGCGAATGTCGACCATCGAGAAGAAAGGCAGCAGCGCCAGATCCTGCCACCCTTGTTCATCGATGAAGCCTCGCAATTGGACCAACATACGCACCGATAATGGTGTCGGGAGCACCGGGACGATCGCGACGTCGGCGGCGTGCAGCACATTTTCCGACAGCAGTGAAATGCCGGGCGGGCAGTCCAGAAACAGTACCTCGTAAACCTCTCGCAGCGATCGGCTTATCTTCAGGAGCCGCTCGGTGGGTTTCTTGTGGGCATTGAGATGAATGTCGAATTTGCGATAGGAAAGATTTGCCGGAAGAAGATCCAGGCCAGGGTACCCGGTCCCGACGATCAGCTCGGGTATCTCATACTTGCCGGCGAGCAGTTTCTTTGCCGATGCGAATTCATGCTGACTGGGATCCATCCCCAGAATGTAAGTCGCGCCGCCCTGAGGGTCGAGATCCCACAACAGCGTTTTCCGCCCGCCGGTCGCGCACAAATAAGCCAGATTGACGGCCGTAGTGGTCTTGCCCACTCCGCCCTTGATATTCGTGACGGCAATGATCTTCATACGATGCCGCCAGGATCATAGGCGACATCGAGCCCGCTGTTAAGTATCCCCGGAAACGGCTCTCCTCAAGCCCCTAGAACCGCGATCTGCACGCCCGCTGCGCCCCCGCCTCGGGCTGCGCCGGATTCACCTTCAGGAGACTGGATGCGTGCGGATTCAGGGTTGACTCGCCAGCTTCGTGACTGAAGGCGTCGGCGAAATATTGGACATCTGCAGAATTTCACGACTGGTCGCGGGATACGCGCTGACGGTGCCGTTGCCGACCTCGAGCGAGTCGAAATCGTTCCAGCCGCGCCGTACGCTGCCCTCATCCTGCCAATCGAGCACATCCGTGAATCGCGCGCTGACCTGCGTCCAGTCGGTGATGTTCGCAAGACCCGTCGGCGAACCAACGCTGCAATCGGGGTCGCGGCCACTGCCGCATTCGATGTCGCCGTCGATTCGACGTCCATTGGAATGCCGCTCCCGCCAGGTATCGGAGGGGTAGGAAATTTATTTTTGCGGAGTGCGGGATTGGAGCCGGTCGTTCGTCTCCAGCATGCATCCGGGGGCCATCGCAATCCGTAGAGAGCGATTCGAAGGCCACGCAGGGATAGCGGCAGTGGCTGCCTCAGGAAACGTCTGTGCAGAAATTGCCGCTTCTTTGCGGACTCGTCACTCTGATTGCTCTTTCCATACCGATTGCGGCAGCCGGAACCGAGGCGACCAGCTCCAATATGGTCCTGGACCAGGTCACCATCACCGCGCAGGCTATGCCTCCCCTGGAAACGGTACAGACCGCCAGCGAGGGAGAGGTGACGGACGAACAATTGCAGCTCTTGCCGGTCTACCGGCCCGGTCAGCTGCTCGAGACCGTCCCCGGCCTGATCGTGACGCTGCACAGCGGCGAGGGTAAAGCCAACCAGTATCTGATGCGCGGGTACAACCTCGACCATGGCACGGACCTCGAGACGTACGTGGACGGCATGCCCATCAACGAGCCGACGCACGCGCACGGCCAGGGTTACACGGACCTCAATTTCATGATCCCGGAGCTGGTCGATGAGCTGTCGTACACCAAGGGACCTTACTACGCGAGTGTCGGTGACTTTGGCGCTGTCGGATCGATACATCTGGACTATCGGGACATCATCGCGGATCAGGCGCAGGTGACGGCCGGCTCGTTCGGCTTCCAGCGGCTGTTCAGCGCCGGCTCGCAAGCCGTGGGCGATGGCCACCTGCTGGAGGCCCTCGAGATCCAGCATTACGGCAGCCCCTTCGTGACGCCGGACGACGCGCGCAAGGAGACCGAGGTGCTGCGCTACAGCGACGGCGATGACCGCAACGGTTATTCGGTCACCGGCATGCTGTATCACCAGCTATGGACCAACACGACCGACATACCGATTCGCGCCATCACCGAGAGCCTCGTTCCCAACCGCTTCGGCTCGCTCGATCCGACCGATGGCGGGCGCGCGTGGCGCTCGAGCCTGTCGTTCGACGATCACGTCTCTCTCGGAAATGGGCGGCTCGTCTCGAGTGCATTCGTCATCGACAACCAGCTGCACCTCTGGAACGACTTCACACATTACCTGATCGATCCGACACACGGTGATCAGGAGGAGCAGTACGAAAATCGGCGCACAGTGGGTGGCCGGTCGGATTTCACCGTGCCGGCTCCGGTGCTCGGAATCGACAATCAGATTTCCGTCGGCATGCTCGTGCGCGACGACATTCTGCACGTGGGGCGCAACGCGACCGAGGATAGGGCACTACTACCGGTGGAGGACTCACCGGCCTCATTTACCAACGACGACATGGTCTACATGTTCGCTACCGCCGCGTATCTGCAAGCGACCACGCAGTGGACGCCACGCTTTCGCAGCGTGGTCGGGCTTCGCGAGGACTATCAGCACGGTACGGACGCCGACCTTCTCGCGGCATTTCACGAGACAGCGGGGTATACCAACGGTGGCACCGTACGACAGGCGCTGACGCAACCCAAGGGCAGTCTCATCTACACCATCAACGATTCCGTAGAGATCTATTTGAGTGCCGGCCGTGGATTTCACAGCGCTGATCTCCGAGGAGTCAACCAGGACGGGCATGCGGACCTCGGCCTGCCTCATACACCCTTGCTCGCGCGGCAGGAAGGGCAGGAAATCGGGGTTCGTGCAAACCCCGCGAGCAGGCTCGCAATGACATTTGCAATCTACAACCTGTGGCAGCAGTCGGAGACCATTCTCAATCCGGATGTCGGTGAGGACTCGGCCGGCCCACCGAGCCGCCGCTACGGCGTGGAACTCAGCCTGACGTACCAAATGAGCCGGTGGCTGGAATTTTACGGCAGCATTTCCGGCAACCACAGTCGGTTCACGCGCCCCTTTGATGATGGCACCGGCCACCTGGGCGACTACATTACGGATGCGCCGGCGGCGACTGGCTCGCTGGCACTGAACCTGACCGGCCTCGGGCCGTGGAGCGGCGGCCTCGAATATCGTTATCTCGGTACCTATCCGCTCTCCTCGGGTCCGTGCAACAACGCGACCGCCGTCAAGGACTTCCCGGGAGTTGCCGCATCCTGCGCCAATGCTCCCACTGCTCCGGGCCAGGTGAACGGAAGGGGCTTCGGCGAATTGAATCTGGACGTCCACTATGCTTTACCTCATAGCTGGGGCGTGTCGTTGGGGGCCTACAACCTGCTCAACACGCATGCACCGGCCGCGGAGTTCTGGTACGTCGATCGCCTGCAAAGCGAGATCAACACCTACCCGGATGGCCGTGCCGACGTCCACGAGCATCCCCTCGAGCCCCTCATGGTGCGCATCACGCTCTCGAGAAAGTTCTGAATCGCTGCGCGCATTTGGCTGCATCCCGAAACCTGACCCGGTCGTATTTCCGATAGACGTACGGCTGCACGACAGGCGAAGCGGCCGAACGGGCCGGCGTGTGCTAACCTGTCCGGGTCCAAATGCCAAGGCAGCGACGGCGATGTGGTGTTTGAGTGTCCGAGCCCTCCTCCCTTAGCGGTCCCGACGGCGCAACACCCGAGGCGCTGCTTGCGAGGGTTGCCCTCGGCAGCCGCGACGCCTTCGAGCAGCTTTACGGGCTGACCTCAGCGAAGCTCTTCGGCATCTGTCTGCGAGTGCTGCCGGTGCGGGCCGAGGCCGAAGATGTTCTGCAGGAGGTGTTCGCGACCATTTGGCAGAAGGCAGCGCAATACGACGCCAACCGGGCGGGCGCCCTCGCGTGGCTGGGCATGATCGCTCGTAACCGGGCCATAGACCGCTTACGCGCCCTCCCGGCGGGAGGGCACACGACTCCCATCGACCTTGTCGCCGATTTGACGGACCCGCAGGCCGCGCCGCACGACGATGCCGAGCGCGCTGCCGACCGCAAGCGCCTCGACAACTGCCTTGAGGAGCTCGATACGCGGCGCCGCACGCTTATCTGTGCCGCATTTTTCGATGGCTCGACGTACGAGGAGCTGGCTGTCCGCAGCGGCTCTCCACTCGGGTCCGTGAAGAGTTGGATTCGCCGCGGGCTGCTGCAGTTGCGGGCATGCCTGGAGCGGCCCTGAGCCATGAGCATCAACGACCCCAATTCAGGCGATGAAGACCGGCTCGAGCCACCAACCGACGAGGTGCTGGCCGGTGAGTATGTCCTCGGTGTAGTGGACGCCGGGCAGCGGCGAGCCGTGCAGGCCCGCATCGCCAGTGACCCGGCATTCGCCCGCCTGGTCGCCGAATGGGAGCAGCGCCTGGGCTCGCTCCACGCGGGTATCACTCCCGTCGAAGTGCCAACCCATGTCTGGCAACGCATTCGCTCACGACTGGGTTGGGCGACGCCGCCGGCCCGCGCCGGCCTTTGGCAGAGTATCGGACTGTGGCGCACAGCGACCGCGATCGCTGTCGCGGCAGCAATTGCCGCAATACTCGTCGGACGGGCTCCGCCGCGTGTTCCTCAGCAGCCGACCGTCGCCCTTCAGCCGGCGGCGGGGCCGGTAACCTCGCTTGCACGTGACAGCGGCGCGCCAGGATGGCTGGCTTCCATCGATGTCGGGCGGGGCACGATGTTGCTCGTGCCGGTGCCCGCGCCTCCGGATGCTCGCGGCCGGGTGCCGGAGCTCTGGCTGATTCCGCCCGGCAAGGCGCCCCAGCCGCTCGGGCTGCTCTCGAGCGACCGATCGCACGCCATCGTCGTGCCTCCCGGTCTGCGCTCTGCCTTGAGGAGCGGCTCGCTGCTCGCCGTCTCGCTCGAGCCGCCGGGCGGCGCGCCCCACGGTGCGCCGACCGGACCCATCGTCGCCAAGGGCGTCATTCAGCTCTAGCCCGACCCGTCGCCGGGCTGCATCCCAAAGCGTCCCCCGTTCGTATCTGGCGGTGACTTCGGTCACTACCGCCTCACGAAACATTTCGACTGACGCGCATCCCCGCGCCGAGATGTTACGTAATGACGGCTGTGTCTCCGTCCTCTTGAGAAAACCCTGTCGAAAAACGTCTTGGAGTCCGTCATGAAACAGCCCGCAAGAATTCTGCTGGCGCTGGCAGCGGCGCTACCAGCGCTCAGCTTCGCTTCCAGCCACCGCGAAGCCCCGTTCATCTCCGGCATGCCGCAGGTGGATGGGACCGATTTCTACATGTTCCGCAGCTATGAGCCGGGGCGTGGCAACTACGTCACCTTCATCGCGAACTACATTCCCTTCGAAAGTCCCTATGGAGGGCCCAACTTCTTCCCGCTCGACACCCATGCCATCTACGCCATCAACGTCAGCAACGACGGCGGCGCGAGCCCCGACATCTCTTTCGAGTTCACCTTCGCCACGATGAACAAGAATTTCGCGGTGCAGGCCGGCAACCAGAGCGTGGCGATTCCGCTCATCAATGACGGTGTGGTGGACACGAGCGGCAAGGCGCTGAACGTGCAGCAGAGCTACCGGCTGACCGTTTATCGCAATGGTAGTGGATGGCCCGCGGCCAACATGACAACGGGGGGCACGACCTTCTACAAGCCGGCGGACAATATAGGCAACAAATCGATCCCCGACTATGCGAGCTATGCCGGCAACTTCGTCTACGACGTGAAGATTCCGGGTTGTTCGGCCCCAGGACGCGTTTTCGTCGGACAACGCAAGGACGGGTTCGTGGTCAATCTCGGCGACATCTTCGACCTCGTGAACACCAATCCGGCCGGACCGCGCGACGCCGAGCCGAATACGCTCACCGGCTTCAACGTCACTTCGATAGCGCTCGAAGTCCCGATCAACTGTCTCACCCATGGCAGCGATCCGGTCATCGGCGCCTGGACCACATCGAGGCTGCCTCGCGAGCTCCAGGTACCCACGCAGTGGAATAGCCAGGGCACGCCCGTGAACTCACAGCCTTGGGGCCGCCAGGACTACGTCCAGGTCTCGCGGTTGGGCATGCCGCTCGTCAATGAGGTCGTCATCGGGCTACCTGACAAGGACCGCTTCAACGGCAGCCATCCTCGCGATGACGGACAGTTCCTCAAGTACGTCACCAATCCGAGTCTGCCCGTCCTGCTGAACACGCTGTTCGGCAGCGCCGCGACAGTGCCTGCGACACCGCGCAACGACCTCGTCACGGTGTTCCTGACCGGGATCAAGGGCCTCAATCAGCCGGTCAATGTCCAAGCCGCGGAAATGCTGCGGCTCAATACCTCGATCGCGCCGACTCCCGCGGCCTCGCAGAATGACCTCGGCGTGCTGGGCGGCGACACAGCCGGGTTCCCCAACGGTCGGAGACCATTCGATGATGTCGTGACCATCACCCTGCGGGCCGCGGAAGGCGCTCTGTGCGGCGTCGCCGGAAGCTGCGGCTCGGAGACCTCGGACCCGAACCATGGCACGCCCTACACCGACGGCGCCCGCGCTGCCGGCGCGGATGTGGCATCCGAGATGGTTTCCGGCGCGATAAGCCCGGCGGACACTTATCTCGACGCGTTCCCTTACCTCAACACGCCGCGTCCGGGCTCCCCGAATGGCCCGAACGGCATCGCGACGACACCACCACCCAGCACCACCACGCCGTAGTGAGCCTTGGCGATGAAGCCGATGCGCAACCCGCGACGCTTCGAGCCTCTCGACCCGGCGGGCCTGCATCCACCCGGATGCAGGCTCGCCGGCCTCCTGATCGGGCTGACTGCGCTTTTCTCCAGCGGAGTGGCAGCTGCCGCCACTCATTCCATTCCCTACGTACCGGACTCGCCTGAGGTCGTGCTCGAGCGGGTTCCATCGATGACGGACCCGCGAGTCCGCAACTTCGATGTGGTGCGCGAGCGTCTCGATGCTGATCCGCACAACATGGACCTTGCGGTTCAGTTGGCCAACGCCTACATCGATTACGGACGCTCGACCGGCGATGCCCGCTATATCGGGCGCGGAATGGCGGTGGTACAGCCGTGGCTCGTGATCAATCCCACCCCGATTCCGGTGCTTCTGGTCCGCGCCACCGTGCTGCAGAACCGGCATCTCTTCCAGCAATCCCGCTCGCAGTTGGCAGCCCTGCTCGAGCGCAGTCCGCGCAACCTGCAGGCTTGGCTGACCCTCGCCACGGTAGAGATGGTGCAAGCCGACTATACGGCCGCGAACCGTTCCTGCGTGCAAGTCGCGCAGATCGGAGGCGACTTCATGGGCCTGCTCTGCACGGCACAACTGCGGTCGCTGACGGGGCATGCGCAGCAGGCGTACACGCTGCTGCGACTGATCGAGTACCCCGGCCCAATCGCACCGCCCGCCATCAAAAGCTACGTCGAAGGGCTGCTCGCCGACACGGCCGCACGGCTCGGCAACAATGCCGCCGCGGATAGGCATTACCAGGCGGCCTTACAGTGGACACCTGGAGATAACTTTCTGCTTGCCGATTACGCCGACTTCCTCCTGGACCGGCATGAGCCGGCGGCGGTAAAGCAACTGCTCGCGGGATACGAGGCGTCGGATACCTCCTTCCTACGCATCGTCTTCGCGGAGTGTGCCCTGCACGATGCGCGCGCAAGTCGTGATACGGCGGAGATGCAGGCGCGTTTTGCGGCCATGGACCGGCGTGGCAGTCGCCTCTACGATCGTGAACACGCCGAGTTTGTAATGTATGCGCAGCACGACCCCGGGCGGGCACTGCGGCTTGCCGAGCAGAATTGGACTGTGCAGCGCTCGCCGCAGGACATGCGTATCTTTCTGGAAGCTGCTCTCGCGGCACGCCAGCCCGAGGCGGCACGGCCGGTCCTCGCGATGCTCCCGCAGACCCATCTTCAGGACCCTGAGATCGCACGCCTGGCGACCGAGGTCCTGACCGCCTTGGGAGGCTCGAGCAAAGTTATGGCACGGAGCGGTCCTTCATCATGACAGTTTTGCGCTGGTACCTGGCTGCGCTGCTGTTCGGCCTCGCGCTCAACTCCCTGCCCGCCTCGGCCCATAAGGAGAGCGACGCCTACCTGACCCTGCACACCGACCGGACCGACCTCCATGCCCTCGACGGACAATGGGACATCGCCTTGCGCGATCTGGACTTCGCGCTCGGCATCGACAGCAATCACGATGGGCAGATCACCTGGGGCGACGTGCAGGCTCATCGCAGGGCGATCGAGGACTATGCGCTCGCGCTGCTCGCAATCAAAGGCGACGGCCTCACCTGCGCGATGCAGCCAACAGCGCAGAAGATCGACGATCACACCGACGGTGCCTACGACGTGATCGAGTTCCGAGCCATCTGTGACAAGGACATCCCCGCGAAGTTGACCGTGGTCTATCGTCTCTTCGACAACGTCGATCCATATCATCGCGGGATCGTGACGATTCGCGCCAACGGAATCACGACGGGGGCCGTCCTCGGTCCGGAGGATCCCGTTACCACGCTCGACCTGCGCAAGGCCGACCGCTGGCAGGAGTTTCGCAGCTTCGTGACGGACGGCCTGTGGCATATCTGGACCGGCATGGATCATCTGCTCTTCCTCATGTCCCTCCTGTTGCCGGCCGTGATGGTGCGCCGCCGCATGGACGATCCCAGCGTCGACCGAGGCGGAGGAACTGGTGGCGGTGGAGCACTGCTCGCCGGCGGCGGGGGAGGGACATTGGTCCTCGTGCCCACGATGGCTCGCTACGAGTGGGTTCCGGTGGCGAGCTGGTGGCGGGCCTTTGTCGATGTCATCAAGGTGGTCTCCGGCTTCACACTCTCGCATTCGGTGACCCTTACCCTCGCAACGCTGGGTATCGTGAATCTGCCGAGCCGCCTGGTGGAGTCGGGAATTGCGATCTCGGTGATCGTGGCAGCGGCCAACAATCTCTATCCCGTTGTCTCGCGGAGACTCTGGCTGATCGCTTTCGCCTTCGGGTTCGTACATGGTCTCGGCTTTGCGAGCGCCCTCCACGGCCTGCAGCTCCCGCCGCTCTCGATGGCGGCATCGCTCGGCGGATTCAACGTCGGGGTGGAGCTCGGCCAGGAGTCGATCGTGCTGCTCGTCATGCCGCTCGCCTTCCTGCTGCGGCGCACGCGCTTTTATCGGGACGGAGTGCTGAGGTGGGGCTCCGTGATCATCATCGCACTCGCGACCGGCTGGCTGATCCAGCGCGCCTTCGATGTATTGATTCCCGGGTTCAGCGCGCTACTGCCGGCCTGACGGCGCTCAACCGTTGAGCAGCCGCTGCATCGTCTCGTTGTAGCGCTCCCCCGCAGCCACTCCAGGCGGCGCGATCTTCTCGATCTGATCGAGTTCCTCGGCAGTGACCACGACGTCCGCCGCCGCGACATTCTCTTCGAGCCGCTTTATGCTGCTCGTGCCGGGGATGGGTATCACGTTGTCGTATCGACTCAACAGCCACGCCAGGGCAAGCTGCGCCGGCGTACAGCCCTTGCGCGCCGCAAGACCCTCGACGTGAGTGGCGAGTTGCAGGTTTTTGGCGAAATTCTCGCCCTGGAAACGCGGGTTGCCGCGCCGCCAATCATCGGTCGCCAGATCCTCGGGCTTGCGGAAACGGCCGCCGAGGAATCCGCGGCCGAGCGGGCTGTAAGCGACCAGCGCGATGCCCTCCGCCTGCAATAGCGGGAGTAGCTCGTCTTCCGGCCCCCGGCTGAACAACGAATACTCGGTCTGGATGGCGGCGAGCGGATGCACGCGCAGAGCACGACGGATGGTGGCGGGGGAAGGCTCGGATAAACCGATGCTCTTCACTTTACCCAGTTGGTTTGAAACGAAAAGACGGCCTCAACTCTGATATGATTGTGTTGCGACACATCAACCAACCCCGAGAGGCGGCCGTCCCGATGAGCATAGCAAGTCCGAAGTCCACTGGAAAGCCCGCGCGCTGCCCGAGATCCGTTTCGAGGATCAGCAGCTCACCTCTTTCGCGGGTCTTGTGGTGTTTCAGCCCCTGCTCGAGCGCCTTTCTCTCAAGACTCGCCTGCGCGGGTGCTTCGAGCACCTGAAGGTCAGCCCCATCTTCGGCCACGCCTCGATCGTGATGCTCTTGATCGTGCATCTTCTGATCGGGTACCGGCGGCTCTCGGACCTGCGCTACTACCAGGATGACCCGATGGTGCGGCGCATGCTGGGCTTGAGACGTCTGCCGGATGTGGCGACCGTGAGTCGTACACTCGACGGGATGGACAAAACGGCGGTAAAGGAGCTGCGGACCCTGTCGCGTTCGCTCGTGCTGCAGCGGCTGCAGGCTCTCTCCCCGACACGCTTGACGTTGGACTTCGATGGATCGGTGCTCGGCACGACCCGCATGGCCGAGGGCACAGCGGTCGGGTACAACAGGAAGAAAAAGGGACAAAGGAGCTACTACCCGCTGTTCTGTACGTGGCGCAGACCGGGCAAGTCCTCGATGTCTGGCACCGTCCCGGCAATGTGCATGACTCGAACGGCGCTCGCGCCTTCATCCTCGCCTGCCTCAATGAAATCCGGCAAATCCTGCCGCGCGCGATCCTCGAGGTGCGCATGGACTGCGCGTTCTTCTCCGAGGAGATCGTCCGTGCGCTCGATGCGCTCGGCATCCAATACACGATCTCGGTCCCCTTCGAGCGCCTCACCCAACTGAAGAAGAAGATCGAGAAGCGCCTCCTGTGGCACCGCGCCGATCGCGACGTGAAGTTCTTCGAGTGCTACTGGAAGCCAAACTGCTGGGCGGAAACGCGGCGCTTCATCTTTATCCGCACGCGCGAGTCGAAACAGCGCAATGCTTCACCAGTTCTGCCATTGCGCCGACCGTCTCCTCGATCGGAGTCTGCGGATCGACGCGATGCAGATAGTACAAATCGACGTGGTCGACGCCTAGCCGCTCGAGCGAGGCATTGCAGGCCTGCCGAACGTATTCCGCGCGCCCATTGACCATGCGCCCCGCCGCTTCGCGGCGAGCGTTGGCACTTACGCCGGTGGCAAAGCCAAACTTCGTCGCCAACGTGACTCCATCGCGGCGCCCGCGTAGCGCCTTACCGACCTGGAGCTCCGAATTGCCATAAATATCGGCCGTATCGAGCAGCGTAACGCCCAGATCGAGTGCACGGTGGATGAGCGCAACACCCTCAGCCTCGCTGCGCACGCTGCTCGTGTACGTGTCTCCGAACCCGATGCTCATACAGCCGAGTCCGAGAGCGGAAACGGTCGGGCCGGTACGACCCAGCTTACGGTGTTGCACGTCAGATCCCTCCAGGGCGGACCCCATGATGTGTAGAAGCCACGGGCCTGCAAATACCCACTTCGAGAGAGCCGAATTCCGCTCGACGCGCCTGAGCTTCAGCGTAGTGCGCTGTTCGGCTTCGCTGGTCCTATCTCATTCATGAACACGATCACGTCGAAGGCGCGCGCCGGCACCACGTCGAGCTGAGTGTCGAAGTTCGCTCGAATCGGCCTGCGTTCGTCGAGCCATTCACTTGCGCCCGGATTGCCCCGCGCAGTGCGCAGATCCAGGGCAAAGAGCGGCACATCGAGGCGCTCGAGCGCCGCCTCCAAGCTGCCGGGGATCGGGCTATCGATGGGAAGACCGGGGCCGTTGTGCGCGGCGAGAGCCCCAATGATGATCAACTGCGTACCCAGCTGCGTCCGCAGATGTTCGCCCATCATGACAGGTGGCTCTTTGTATACGCTCCACACCCCCCCGACGGAGCGGGCATTCATGACGTGAGCGTCATGTGCGAACACCAGTAACCGCCCGCGTGGACCTTCCTCGCGCAGTGCCCAGAAAGCGTTGGCCGCCATCGCCTTTTCACGCACATTGTCCAGCAGATAATCCAAGGGCCCTATCCTCGTAGACGTCAGTTCCGGTGCAGGCTGGAGCCTCAGGTAGTCGCGTAATTGCCCGGCCACTACAAGGTTGCGCGCGGCCCAGTCGTAGTCGGTTTGCGAGCTCGCGCGCCGCAGAGCCGGCGCATTCGCCACCAGATACGCCTGCAGCGATTTCAGGACCTCATCGAGAGCCGGCTCATGGCGTACTGCCATCTGCCGATAGCCCACCCGCGCCATTAGCCGCAACTGCGGTGCGATGCCCGTCGTCACGCGCAGAGAGGATGTCGGCGCCACCCTTCCCAAATACCGAATGACGCTGCGCACCGCGATCTCCGCATGCGTAAAATCCGCATCATCGTTCGCACCACTCATGTCGATGCCGTAGAAGTGCAGCTTGCGCCGTTTGCGCGCGTGCTCGTTGTAGTGGCGCATCCACCTGATCAGCTGCACGTTCTCTTCGTAGCTGCCGAAGCCCCAGGTCAGCTCGCGCCTCGCAAGCGTTGCGGCGTCGCCGCGCCCTCCCATCACGAAATCATCGATCGCCCGCGCTTCCGTGAAAGATGTCTCGAGCCCAATTGCCGTGAAGCCGCAGTGCTCGACGAGGTATCCAAACAGCCGGTTGCGGAACTCCAGCGGCTGGTGGGCCCCGTGGCCCGGCTCTCCGAGAGCCACCACGCGCGCTGTTCCGACCACCTCCCCAAATCGTGCGAGGTCCGTGTCGTTGGGCGACCATTCCACCGTGCTCAAGGGAATCTCCGCGGAGCGGACCCAGGCCTGAAACGCCGCTCCCGAGGCGTTCCGGTAGGGCGACTTCGCACCCAATGCCACGGTTACGGCAGTTCCGCCCAGCGCCATCGCGAGAGAGGCGCATGCCGCGGCGAGCATTACGCGCCGACGGATTCCGCTCACGGCACCGATCCGGTGAGTTCGATCCCCACGGTCCTGGGTCTGGGACGGGCCCCGATGCCATAACCGCTGCCCGGATCCTCGTTGCCATTGTCGTGGAGAAGATTGGTGGCAAAGAGCGCAACGGTCCAAGCGGACCGCTTGAGACCGACACGGGCGTCGAGCATGTGGATGACGTCTGATTCCACGATGATCGGCGGCCCGCCTTCACCGCGATCCGTAAGGTGCTCGGGACCGACCTGGCTGTAGTCGACCCGCACGAAAACGGGAATGTCCGCTGCCGGATTGAACGTATAGATGCCCGTAGCCCGCGCCGTGTATTCGGACGTAAAGTCCACCCAATCACCGACTTGCACGGTGATCTCCCCAGGGACGATGCTGACGAATCTCGAAGTAGTCACGCTGCCATTGGCGGCGAGCGACAGGTGCTCGGTGGCCTGCCACTGCGTGGACCAATCCACGCCCTTGATGTGGGCGGTACCACCGTTTTCCAACTCTCCGATGCCGTTCGGGGTATTGACGTATATCTGATAGTTTCCGTAGCGGGTGAAGAACAGCGCCAGGTCGGTACTCAGGCGACCGTCGAGCAGCGACATCTTGTTGCCGATTTCATACGAACGAACCTTCTCCGGCGCGAAGGTGGACTCGGGAACGCCGTATCCGCCGTTGAATCCTCCACTGCGATACCCGTCCGCAACGCTCGCATAGAAGTGAACATCCGACGACAACGCATAGGAAGCGTATACGCGAGGGTCCAATGAATGGAACGACCCCATGCGGAACAACACGCCGTCGTATTCCGCGCGGTCGTCGTGGAAATAGCGCGCACCAGCGCCGACAGTGAATCTGTCGGTGACCGCGTAGCTGCCGTCGCCAAAGACGGAGACGGACTTAGAGCCCTCATTATCCAGGGCGTCTCCTGATCCGATCACGGGTCCGCCGTAGCTCTCGATATAGTCCGTGGTGTAGTCGAGCTGCTCATGCTTGAAGAAAGCGCCCGTGACCCAATGAAGCGGGCCCGATCCTCGGGAGGTTGCCCGGATCTCCTCCGAAAAGGACGAGTCGTCGCGGATATCGGGATCATTGAGAAACTGAAACACCGGCGTCGGCGGAAACGCTACTGGGTATTCCAATCCGAGCACCCCGTGGGTCTGGCTGTTGAAGTAGGTCGTGCTGCTCAGCAGATTGACGGACGACAGGTCGTAGGAAGCGACAAGGTTGTAGAGATTGAAATCCGATGCGAACGGGGTCGGCAACTTTGGATCGACGGCAACGGTGAGATTGTAGCTCCCATCCGCACTGACCTCCGACCCGTTGCCGTCACTGCGGTGCACCTCGACCAGCGTTTTCACCGCCAGGGTCGTACCCGGCCTCCACAAGCCCTTGACGCGAACGTCGCGCAGATTCTGGTTGTTGATGTTCGACCGGTCTGCCGGCGGCTGATTGACCCAGCCGCCGATGTCGCCATAAGTGCCGACGATCCGTAGTCCGAGTGTGTTCTGCAGCAACGGGGCGTTGACGACCGCCGACACCACCTGGCTCGGCGTGCCGAATTGCGTGCCATAGAGACTCACGTCACCGTAAGCGCTGAAGGCAGTCAGGTCGGGGTCGTTCGTAATGTACCGGATCGTCCCACCGGCCGAGCCGTCTCCGTACAGGGTCCCCTGCGGACCCTTCAGCACCTCGACGCGCGCAAGGTCCGTCATGTTGATGTCCAGCTGGGTATTGCCGTTATTAGTTATGTCGGCATCGTCCAGGTAGACGCCGACAAGCGAGATGACGCCGTTGCCATTGCCGACTCCGCGGATGAAATAACGCTGGTAACCTCCCCCGGTATTGTCCACGACCAGACTCGGGACAGCGTAGGAGAGGTCGAGCATGGAATGGATGCCCGCCTGCTGCAACTCCTGGCCGCTAAGAGCACTGATGCTCTCCGGGACGTCGATCAGCCGCTGCGCGCGCTTCTGCGCGGTGACGATGACTTCCTGAAGCATGGTGAGGCCACTGCTTTGGCTGCTGTCTGCGCCGTCGGCGGGCGCGGGGTCGGCACGAGCCGCAAGGCCCACCCCGGCACCTGACTCGCCCGACCTTCCGTCCGCGCTCGCAGCTCGAAAGCCGGACGGAGGCGCAATGGTCACCGTGTGATCGCCGCTCCAGCGATAGGCGAGTCCGGTGTTTTGCAGCAGCCGATCGAGCGCATGGCGGATCGACATCTTGCCGGCAAGAGCGGGCGAGCTGCGCGATTTCACGATCTGCGGATCGAGTACCAATTGCAGCGAGGCTTGCTCGGCGAGCTCGAGCAGCGCGCTCTCGAGCGGCTGAGCTGCGATCTTGACGGTGACCAGGCTGTCGAGTGTGGTGGCATGCGCCGACAGGCTGAAGGCGCAAAGCCAGAGCGGGATGCACCACTGCAGTCCGCGGCGAATGATGGCACGGTAGTTCAATCGGTTGCCTCCCCGTATGAGGTTCTTAGTCGTTGGCGCGCAGCTGCAATGCGTGCGCTCAGCGGTAAGACGTCGCAAGGGGGAAATGCGGCAATAGTTCGCGTGCTAGGGTTGGGCGGCCGGTCCCTGTCGGGGGGCAACCACGAACTCCGAACTGCGCTCGGTCACCGAAATCGGGAAGCCCTTGGCCAGGGATTGGATCCACTCAGCGATGCTGTCCTTATAGACGGCTCCCGTGAAACGCTGGGTAATCGCGGCGGGATCAGTTACGACGATTCGACGCTTGCTGTAGCGGGCAACGTCGGTGAGCACTTCCCGGAGTGGCTCGTCCCGGTAGATCAACCACCCGTCCTGCCATTGAGCCGCATTCCGCGGATCGATTTGTGTCACCAGCGGAGATGCCAACGCGCGATCTTCGCCCCGGCTCAGGAATGAGAACGTCTCGCCGCGGTGGACGCGCACCCGCTGCAATCCTCCCTGAGGCGTCTGCGAGCCCTGGGCCAGCGTGAAGGACGGCGCGGCGGGCGTATCGGCGTTGACCTGTACGACGCCTTCGGCGACCGACACGTCAATGCGATTGTTGATGGTGCGAACATCGAATTGGGTGCCGACCGCCGTTACCACGTCGTTCAGCACGTGCACTCGGAATGGCCAAGTGTGATTCTTGTGCACCGAGAAGAAGGCCTCGCCCTGCTCAAGACGAAGATTACGTGACTCCGATGAATAGGCCACGGTCAGCCGGGAGCGGGCGCCCAGGACCGCCTGCGATCCGTCGGGTAACGTGATCTGCATTTGCTGGCCGATACCCGTCGCGAAGGACTCCGGGGATGCGCCAGATCGAACGAGCGGCGTGTACCGCAGTGCCACAGCCACGACGCCCACCGTCGCTGCGACCGCGAACCAAAGCGATCTGCGCCGCCAGACGTGGGTAGTCCGCCGTGCCGGTGCCGCTACTTCCGCGAGAGGCCGACGACGCCGAGCGAGCCACGCGTCCACAGAGATGGACCCGTCGTATCCGTTCTCCTGGGGCCCGCGATGGGGACCTGGGTCGGCCTTCCGTAGGCTGGAATCGGGAATTCCCTGCCAGGTGGACTCGATGAGGGCGAAGGCTCGCCGGTGGCTCTCTGATGCTTCCATCCAGCGCATCCACTCCTGGAGCAGTTCGAGCGAGGGGTCTTCGGTATCGTGGATATCGAGGAACCACTGGGCGGCCTGCAGGCGCTCTGCTTCCGTGTTGCTCATGGGTGATCTCCAGTGAGTCCCGAGGCTTCGTCCAGGCGCCGCCGCAGATGTTCGAGCGCTCGAGCCAAATACAGGCGGACCATCCGTTCGCCGATGCCGAGCTTCCGCCCGATTTCGCCGCGGGTCAGCCCCTCCACGCGGTAGAGAACGAGGACCCGCCGGCACTTCTGGGGCAGCTCGTCGAGCGCCCGGTCGACGACGGCGACCATCTCCTCGCCTGCGCACTGCCGCTCGGGACACAGATCGAATTCAAAGATGTCCTCGTCGCCCACCGCAATGTGCGAGGGCAACCGCCGTCGCGCTCGCAATCGGTCACTCGCGAGATTGGCGGCCGTCTTGAAGAGATAGGCGCGCAGGAAACCGATCGTCTGTCGGCGATCGAGCTGCAGCAGCCGCACATAGGCCTCTTGGGCCACCTCCCGCGCCTCGTGCTCGGACCCGAGTTTGGCGGCAGTGAACCGCAGCAGGGCTGCGTTGTGCTCGCGAAACAGCCCGGCGACATCGATTGGGGATTCCTCGCGCGCCGACGGGCTGTCGGTGATCGCGTCGGCGAGCGGGGGTAACTTCAAGAGATCCACTGTGCCATGGCGCGAGACGGGGGCTGCCCTGCCCTATTAGACGACGGCGCCGGGAAAACCGGCAATGTCTCGGGAAGACGGCTAGCCTCCTGGCGGAGGCTTTGGGTAGTGAGTCGGAGCACCGAGCCAGGCAAGCTGCACATCGCCGCCGGGGACGGCATAATCTATAGTTTTGCACGCACTCACGGGCACCCCGGTCCCTCTAGCGAGAGCACCTTGGAAAAATCATCGGACGCTACCGTACTGCTTTTTTCCTACGGAACGCTCCAGGATAGAGCGGTCCAACTCGCAAGCTTCGGGCGGGAGCTCGCCGGCAGCTCGGACACGCTGCCGGGATACTCGACTTCGCTGCTCGCGATTCGCGATCAGGCGGTGATCGAGAAGAGCGGCAAGACACATCATACAATTGCCGAGCGCAGCAGCAATCTCTCCGACCAGGTGCCCGGGATGGTGTTCAGGATCACGCCGGAAGAGCTCTTGGCGGCGGACCGATATGAAGTCTCGGACTACACGCGCGTGCAGGTGACACTGAGGTCGGGATTGCGGGCCTGGGCGTATGTTCGCGCGTGAGCGGCCGGCATGACGCTCGTCCACCACCGGGGCAGCTGAAATGCCAGCGTCATTGCTAGACACCGTCCGGTCGACCACGAATCGCGTCTACGAAACCGTACGGGCGGTTTCCCGCGAGACACCGTTGCTGACCTCGCCCGCGCTGGACGAAATCGCCGGACGCCAGTTGTTCATCAAGGCCGAGTCGCTGCAGTACACAGGATCCTTCAAGCTGCGCGGAGCATTTTACCGGCTGAAGCAGCTGGAGTCCGCACAGCGTCGAACCGGAGTAGTCGCCTTCTCCTCCGGAAACTTCGCCCAGGGTCTGGCGCGGGCCGGTCAACTGCTCAACGTGCCCGTGACCATCGTCATGCCTCCGAACGTCCCCCAGCTCAAGATTCGTGGCACCCAACAATACGGCGCGCGAGTGGTCATCGCGGAGGCCGACGGGCGGCCGCGCGAAGTGATTGCGGCTGAACGGGCGGCCCAACTCGCCGCCAGCGAGGGGCTGGCACTGCTTCACCCGTTCGATGACTCGGACGTAGTGCTGGGGCACTCCAGTCTCGGCACCGAGTTGCTGCAGCAACTCGAGGCCAGCGGCGAAGACCAGCCGCTGGATACGCTATTGGTGCCTGCTGGCGGCGGTGGTCTGGCAGCGGGTGTGGCGCTGGCGTTACGCGCGCACGGATCCACGACGCGACTGATCGCTGTGGAACCTGCGGGATATGACGATCTCGCTCGCTCATTGGCCGCGGGAGAGCGCCACCGCAATGGCCCCCCCTCGCCCACCCTATGCGACGCATTGCAGGCGAACTCCCCTGGAGCCGTGCCATTCTCTGTCCTGCAGAGAACGCTCAGCGGCGCCTTGAATGTCACCGATGAGGAGGTGCGCTTCGCCATGCGCGCGGCAGTCGAGTCTCTGAAACTGGTCCTGGAGCCAAGCGGCGCGAGCGCGCTGGCTGCCGCTTTGGCGGCTAAACCTCGCGACCTGGATCTGGGCCAACGGGTCGGCGTGATCTGCTCCGGGGGAAATATCGCCGCCGAAGACTTCGCGAGCCTGCTGTCAGAAGCGCGTCACTAGCAGGCGCTGAGGCCGCTGACACCTGTACGATTCACGATTGGAGTCCATAACTTGTCATCCGTCGAAGAGGCGCTGATCGGCGCCCAGCGCAAGGCTGAGGAGTTGTTTGCCGAAGTGGTCGCCGGCGGCCTGATCCGCTCAGGAGTGCTCGAGAGTGAGCTCAGCGACGAGATCCACGCTCTCGCAGAACGGCGCTTTGGAGTGCGCAGGCACTGGCATCGGCGCATCGTCCGATCCGGACCGAGTACACTCCTGGGTTATTACGCCGAGCCCCCCGATCGGCGCCTCGGCGAAGACGAAACGGTCTTCCTCGATTTCGGGCCCGTATTCGACTCCTGGGAGGCTGACTTCGGCCGCACCTACGTCCTCGGCCACGACGCCCGCAAGCACAAACTGGTCTCGGACATGGAAGCGGCATTTCGCAAAGGAAAGCAACTGTATATGGATACTCCGGAGCTGACGGCGGGGACCCTGTACGACTTCGTGTGCAAGCTCGCCACTGAAGCCGGCTGGGAATTCGGAGCACCTGCCGCCGGACATCTGATAGGTCACTTTCCTCACGAGCGCGCACCTGCCGAGCCACAACGCTTTTCGATCCGCCACGGCAACGAGCAGCGGATCCGCGAACCCGATGCCAACGGCGCCGCCAGGCACTGGATTCTGGAGATACATTTCGTGGATCGGCCCCGTGAATTCGGCGGCTTCTTCGAGGAGCTGCTGACGATTTGACGGCGTCCGCGTGCGACCCCGGCGCTCAAGCTCACCCCCGCCCACCTTCGTGGGCTTGATCTTATCCATCGACACCATCACGTCGACGGAATTCCCGCGGCTCACGGCTCAGCGGGAAGCACTCGCTTCACGGGATGCTATAGCCGCGTCCTTCGAGGCATGCAGCCTGCGCGCGTGAATACTCATGTCGCGCGACATCGGAAGGCGCGGAGCCTCCGTTGGCTGCCAGCGGATCGAAACCGCTCTGAGCAACGGCAAACCGGTAACACTCGTAGCGATCCGAGGCCTCCTGGTCTGCGCTCTGGCCGTTGTGCGGCTGGATTGCGACTGCAGTCGGATTCCCGGCTGGTGTCGACGAAGAACCCGTGGAGTTCGTCTCCGCAGCTACCGGCGGCTGGACGGGCACCTGTGACGGCGACGGAGCAGCTGCCACTGGCGGCGCAGCTGCCACTGCCGGTGCCGCTGCCACTGGCGGCGCCGCTACCGGTGGCGGGGCCGCTGCCACTGACGGTGCCACTG
This sequence comes from uncultured Pseudomonadota bacterium, assembly GCA_963833085.1. Classification (GTDB taxonomy): domain Bacteria; phylum Pseudomonadota; class Gammaproteobacteria; order Steroidobacterales; family Steroidobacteraceae; genus 13-2-20CM-66-19. The sequence goes on along the minus strand of CAWHWV010000029.1, from coordinate 122,370 downwards.
CAACTGCCGGGGTCATCACCGCGATTGCGGAGGCGACGCGAGTCGACGCGGGAGCGGCAGGCGCCTGCGAGTGCTCGGAGACCTGATCCTGCGGATCGTTCACGACTTCGTAGCCGCCAAGATCGGGTCTGGCCCTGTAGAAAACATCGTTGGCGTAGAGATAGCTGGTGCCACCTTGGTCAAAACCGCTGGCAAACGCCGGAAGTTGCGGGACGATGACACCGATTGGCGGCGCAACGACGATGTAAGCAGGGCCCAGCCGCTCGTACCACACGCCGCCCGCGAAACGGTAGGAGACGCCAGCGTAGTTGACACCTGCAGCTCCTTGCGGCAGGTCTCGCACCACGGCGCCGCGGTCCGGGTACACGCGATCGTTGCCGTGTCGTCTATCTACATGAGTGGAATAAGGAGGAGTCCGGTCCTCCGCCTGGCCCCATTGGCCGGTCTGCGCAAGCACATAGGTGGACCCAAAGCACGTAGCACACAAAGCGCTTACGGACAGTACGAGGAATCGCATGACAGCCCTCCCCCCGCCACTTGACCGTTCTAGGCCGCAACCCGCTGACGGCCGGGCGGCTGGTGATCAACAAACATCCTAACGGAACGTAGGTCCGCCGGTTGACTGCGGAGGTTCACTCTTGTTCGCCGCGGCGGCGCAGGAGGAGCGTAGACTTGAGCTAGCCGGCGTCTCAGAGCTCTCGAGTCCGAGATACCAGCTCTTCGACCACGGCGGCGATTCCCAGTAGCCGGCGATCAGCGCCATGCGCGCCCATGAGCATCAGGCCAACCGGCGCGGTGCCGGGCTCGTGACACGGTATCGAGATGGCGCAGCGGTCCAGAAAGTTTGTTACGGACGTATTCCGCAGCGCCAGCTGATTGACCCGTAAGTAATCTTCATCCGACTGCAGATCCTGCAGCAGTGGAGCAACGATCGGCGTGCTCGGCATAAGAAGCGCGTCGAATTCCGCCAGCGCCCTGTCGACTCGGCGCTGCAGATCGGCGCGTGCGCGAATCAGGTCGACATAGTCGGCGGCACTCTGTTCTCGACCGCGCAACAGGCGAACCAACACGCGAGGATCGTACAGCGCTCCCTGAGACTCGATGCGCTCACGATGCAGCGCATAAGCCTCCGGGCCGGAAAAGCCGCCCTTGCGATTGATACCTGGCAGTTCGTCGAGCTCCGCCAGCGGCATCTCGTCGATCTCCGCCCCGGCACCGCTCAATTCACGGAGCGCTCGCTCGAAGTTGCGCGCCACCTGCGTGTCGAGGGAATCAAGAGCATAGTGCGTCGGAACTGCGAACCGCCGCCCCTGCAATCCCTTTGTGTCGAGGGCTGCAACCGGCTCATCCGCGAGCACCGCGTCGAGTACGGCGCAGCAGCCAACGCTCGCAGCTAACGGCCCCACGGAGTCCAGGGTCTGGCAAAGAGGGAATACCCCGGACACAGGGACCCTGCGAGCCGTAGGCTTGAATCCCACGATGCCGCAAAACGCCGCGGGTATTCTGCACGAGCCGCCGGTGTCGGTTCCCAACGCTCCGTACGACATCTGCTCAACGATCGAAACCGCCGCACCCGACGATGAGCCGCCCGGTGCCCGGCCTCGCGTCCTTTCGAAAGGATTGAGCGGCGTACCGTAATGCGGGTTGAGCCCCAGTCCCGAGTACGCGAACTCGGTCATGTTCGTGCGCCCGATGGGAATGAAGCCCGCCGCGCGCAGGCGCGCCACAGCGGCGCAATCCGTGTCCGCCGGCGGCTGCCCGAGCAACACTTTGGAGCCTGCCGTGGTGACATCTGCCGCCATATCGAACAGATCCTTGATCGATACGGGAATGCCTGCCCAGGGGCTGAGTGTCACGCCATGTGCCCGCAGGCGGTCGTAATAATCCGCGGCGGCCCGCGCCGCTTCCGCATGTACTTTCAGGAACGTGCGCGGCCCTTCTCCCTTGGGATCGGCGATCCTGGCGAGACACTCCGCCACCAGCCGGCCACTCGTGGTCGCGCCGGCTTCGAGGGAGCGGGCGAGTTCAGCGAGGGTCTGCATTCACGCGCCCAAAGCCTCTTCGGCCCGGGCCAATGGATCGGCGCCGCTCGATGCCAGAGACTTCATGCGATCTGCGCACGCCTGTGCGACTGCCGCGGTCCGCCCGGCCTTGAGGGCCAAGTACAGGATGATCAGGCTGAAGGCGGCGAGAATCCACATCCCGGTAAAGAAGCCGAGCTTCCCCTGGCCGTCCATGTTTGCTGGACCGAGATAACTCACGACCCATATGCCCGCCAGATAGGGGGCGACCCACCAGGCTTGTTGCCATCCCAGCTTCGGGTTCGCTCGACGGCCAACGAGGAAATACCACGAGAGATACACGACAGTGTAGGCGAGCACCGCGCCTAACATCCACTTGACCACCTCATAACCTGTCCAATAGATGATCCAGTTGGACGTGACGAAGGTAACGGGTGCGAGCAGACCGGCCGCGCGCAGGCGAAATGGCCGCGGCGCGTTTGGGAGAGTCGCGCGCAGGTGGAGCAGCGTGACGGGCGCCATCGCGTATGCCAGCACCATGATGAGGGAGTCCGCGGATACGAGCTTCTGCCATGACGGGAACGGGAAGAAGAAAACTACGCCAACGGCATAGGTGACGACGAGCCCGACCCATGGCACCCCGTTGCGGTTCAGTCGTACGACGTGCTGCGGAGCACTGCCCATCTCGCCGGCAGCCATGATGATCCGCGGGCTGGCGGTGACATAGATGAATGCCGTGCCGAGGGGCGAGACGAAGGCGTCGGCGTACAGCACGACCGCCCACCAGAACGCGCCCACGCCGATGGCGATGGCGGCTAGCGGCCCAAACATGCCGGTGAAGCGCAGCTGCTGCCAGCCGCCGCTGATGTCGCGCGGATCGAGCGCCGTGATGAACGAAAACTGCAGGCCCACATAGATCAGCATGCCGACCAGCACCGAGCCGATGAGGGCCAGCGGTATGTAGCGGCTGGGGTTGCGGGTCTCGCCCGCAAGCGAAATGGCCTGCTGGAAGCCGAGGAAACTGAATACGATGCCGGCCGTGGCCACGGCGGTGAAAACGCCGCTTACGGGTACGCTGGCGGCATGCGCCACCATGTTGCCCGGATGAAACGAATAGGCCATCAGGACGAAAATCGTCGCGATCGGAATGACGAGCTTCCACCAGGTCGCTACGCTGTTGATGGCGAGGACCCAGCGCACTGCCAGGAAATTGACGGCGACCACCGCCGCGAGAAGCAGTATGGCCCAGACCATGCCGGCTTCGGTCAATAAGCCGGTCCCGGGATAAATCAGGCCGGGCAGATAGGCGTTGGTGTAGGTGAGCACCCCGGTCACCTCTATGGGAGGCACCAACACGAAGGCGAGAAACAGGATCCAGGCCCATATACTGCCGGCCAGGTCGCCATGACTCACGTAAGTCATGTGCACCATAGCTCCCGAATTCGGGAACATGGTCGCCAATTCGGCAAATACGAAGGCCAGCAGCAGGATGGCGGCGGCCCCGATCATCCATGAAAAGACGCTCCATGGTCCCGCCAGCACGGCGGCGTGCAGCGCTCCGAACAGCCAGCCGGAACCGATGATGCTGCCGAGACTTGCGTACAGAAGTCCGATCACACCCACGTCGCGTCTGAGTTTCGCCGGTCCCGCCATCTGTGATCCCCCGTCTGCCCGCGTTGATTGGATTCCAAGCCGGAGCCGGGGTCCGCGCGCCCCGCCAAACCACAGAGAATACAATGAAATCCCGCCGGTATGCGGAACTCCGCGAGGTGGCGCGAGCCGCCCGGGTCGGCGGCGGCGCTCAAGGCTGGAAGTAATAGCTTCCCTTAAGGAAGAACGTCCGCTGCTGGGGCTGAAGCTGGCCGTCGGCGGTCTCCTGATATCCCTCGGAGCTGCCGGCGTAAAAGACCGTCCAGGGATTGATCTGATAACCGATCAGCCATTGGGTGGCGAGGGTACCCGTGCGAGGTGCCGTGCCGGGCGGATACAGCGTTGTGTTGTTGCGCACGTCCTGTCCCTGACCGATGACGTCTGCGAACAAACGCGACGTAAAGTACCACGCGACCCGCAGATCGTAGACGTTCGCCGTGAAGAGCCGCGCACCTGCAAGAGTGAGCTGCTCGTAGTCGTCCACGACACTGATCTTGAGATGTCTGCCGGGCTGGATATAGAGCGTGGTATTGACAGATAACAGTCCGGCCTTTCGTACGTCGGTGTAGTCCACGCCGTCACCCCGGACGACGTCGACTTCTCCGTTCAGCCAGCCCACCGGCTGGATGGTGGTATCCATCTCGAGCTGATCCAGGTTGAAAAGCTTGCCCTGGTAATACTGCTCGTCGTGCGTCGCGTACAAGTAGACCTGCGCCTGGTAGTTGGCGTGAAGGACGGTGTAAAGCTTGACCTTGCGGTCGAGGTTCGTGCCGCCGTCCGTTGCGCGCGTCCAGTTGGAAATGGTGCCGAACCCGAAGTTCTGCCACCAGTCCGCATCGGGCGCGTAGAAGTCGTATTCACCCAGAAACGCGCCCTGGTCGTATCCCACCTGTGGCATATACCCCAGGTCCGCCCGGAAGCCATCGGCGACATGGCTCAGGTTGAGCTCGAAGTTGTAATTGCGTCGGGTGCGGGCGTAGTCGAGACTCCAGATATCACCGTCGACGGTGCCAGGGGAAATCCCGAACGCGCTCGCCACCGTGTCCGGATAGTCGGTATTGGAGGAGCCGACGAGGGCCGTCACCACATCGCTCGGATCGATCTGCCAGTCGCCATCGACGGCGTATAGACCGCTGTGATAGCCGCCGCCGTCCCGGTCAGAGGCATATAGTCCGATGGCCGAGTTACCCACATCGTATCGATAGCGCAGCAGCTCATCCCGGGTGCTGAAGTCGAACGCTTGGCTCGTCGAGCCCTGAGGGCCGGGGACCACGATATTCGTGGCAGTATCCTCGGTGGCCAGGGCCCCGATCTCATCGGCGCCCACTTGACCGACGAGTTTCGTCGCGAAGCGCGGGTCGGTGATCGTGAGAGTGTCCACGAGCGTTCCCGACGGATTGAACGTGTCCGTGCTGAAACGCATGCTCGGTGTATTGAAGACCTGCGTGCCCTGCTCGAAGAACGGACGATTCTCCTGGTAGAAGACCGCGAACTGCCGGTTGGCGCTGAGCTGCAGCACATCTGGAGCCACCTGGGAGAAATTGGGATCCACGGTCGCGGACCATTCGAGATCCGGGCGCAGCACCCAGCGTGCATCGAGGCTGGCCTTCAGGGTCGGCGACCCTTGCACGAGTCCTCCCGCGCCGTTTTCCTGCGAGTCGGTGCGGATCACCGTGACAGCGGGGATCAACTGGAAATCGCCGGCCTTCGTCTTGATGGGCGTCGCCGTGCTCAGGGGGAGCATGCTGCACAAGGTGCAGCTGGTGTCGTAATTCAGGGCCTGGCTGAACAGCTGGTGCCGGATGTTACGCGGCCAGTTGCGAAAGAAGATGAGTCCCCACCGCTGCGGAGCCGCGCTGTGCGGGAATTTGATCGAGGCGAACGGTATCTTCATGACCACCTGATAGCCGTTTGCGGTGCGCGAGGCATTGCAGGTCCACACCGCGTCCCATGACGAGTACTCATTGTTCTGCTGGCGGAACGCGTCCCACTCGGTACCGCCGGCCGTACAAAAGAGCTCGTAGGCCCATTGCGTGTCATTGAAGGGGCTCAACATCACGCCGACGAAATCGTCGGCGTAGCTGGCCATATCATCGTGCTCGCGGTAGCGCAAGCCGATATCGCCGGGATGGGGATCCTGCGCCTGGAACCGCAACCACAGAGCGTCCGTGGTATAGCCGGCATCGACCTGCGTCGCTACCGGCGCCGGAGTGTTGTGCCCCGGATTGATTTCATAGGCTATGGAGAAGTGCGCGGCGTGCCGCCACGCCCCCTGGCCTAATTTTCCGTTCTTTGCCAACCAGGGAGTGAGATCCGGGATGATCGGTGTGACGGCTTTGGCTGGTGCCGCCAGCGCCGGTCGGAGCAGCCCGGCGACTATCATGAGCACGGCCACCAGCGCAAGCTCGCAGAGGCGCCGCGCCGGCATCATCGCTTCACCATCGAGTTCACTCCCATCCTTTACCGTATTAGACTTCCGCCCCGCCCGATTGGTTTAAAACGCCTATCCTTGGCTACATGTCGGGCGACATCTCGGGGGTCTCTCATGATTCGTGCAGCAGCCCTGGCGCTGGCTCTGGTTCCGGCGACGCTCGCACTGGGCGCCACCGCGGCACCAGCGCAGGCGCAGGTCGGCCCCGGCTACGACATCGAGATGAGCCGCATGATCCCCATGCGGGACGGCGTGAAGCTGGAAGCCTGGCTCTTCAAGCCCTCGCACCTGGAGGGCGGGGCGCCGGCGGTTCTCGAGCTGACGCAATACGACATCGACGGCGGCCGCGATCAGGATTTCAAGACATTCGTGCAGCGGGGCTATGTGTTCGTGCAGGTGGAGGTGCGCGGGCGTGGCCGCTCCGGCGGCGAGAAGAGCGACAATATCGGCCTGCAGGTCAGCCGCGACGGCCGCGATGCGGTGGAATGGATCGCCCGTCAGCCCTGGAGCGATGGGCATGTCTTCATGTATGGCGGCTCGTTCGTCGGCATGACTCAGTGGCACACGGCAACGCAACTGCCGCCGCATCTCTCGGGCATCGCGCCTTATGTGCCCATCTATCCCGGCTGGGACGTACCCAATACAAACGGCATTCCGCAAGCATGGTCCGCCGTGATTCTCGGATACGTCTCGGGCCGCACGTTGAACGACGATTACATCCGTAGCGACTACTGGCAGCAAAAAATGCTGCAGCATTACGCCCGGCAGCAGCCGTTCGGCACGCTCGATGAGGACATCGGCATAGCCCAGGACGACTGGTGGATGGAAGACAGCCGTGGCAGGAAGCTGTCATTCATGAAGATGTGGCTCGATCATGTCGGCGACAAAGCGTTCAATCTCGCCGCCGAGCCGAAGCCCGCCGAAATCGCGCGGATGCGATTTCCGGTGCTCACGGCGACGGGCTTCTTCGATGACGATCAGCCGGGTGCGCTGCATTATTACCGGCGCTTCCTGCAATATGCCGCGCCGCAAGAGGCCGCCAACATCCTGCTCATCATCGGGCCGTGGGACCATCTGGGCACGCAGCATCCGCAGAAGACGATCGAGGGTCTCACCATTCCGGATTCGGCCGTGCTCGACATGAACCAGCTCCATGCCGACTGGTACGATTGGGTGCTCGGCCGCGGCCCCAGGCCCGCACTGCTGCGCGACCGCGTGACTTACTACATGATGGGCGCCAACGAGTGGCGCTACGCGCACTCGCTGGACGGCGCCTCAACCGGCGGCAACCTCGCGCTCTATCTGGAGGATCCGGCCGGTACGCCCAAGGATCTCTTTCGCTCCGGCGCGCTGTTGCGGTCGAAGCCCGGCGCGGAGCCGCCGGCCACGATCGTCGACGATCCGCGCACCCTGCCGGAGCTGGCGGTTGCGCAATATGCCGCGGATGAAGACCTGCTCAGCCAGTTCCGCGCCTATGAGAAGGACGCCCTGGTCTTTCATTCCGCGCCCCTGCAGCAAGCCGTGGAGGTGGCCGGGCAGATGCACCTGAACCTGATCGTGCAGTCGGATGCGCCCGATTTCGACCTGTGGGCGCAAGTGCAGATGGTGGCGCCTGACGGCTCCGCGGTGACTCTCGGGCAGGATATCCGTCGCGCGCGCTTTCGCGATGGTTTTTTCAAACAGGAGCTGCTGAAACCGGCGCAGGTAGTCACGATTCCCTTCACGTTCAACTGGATGGCATGGCGCATTCCGGCCGGCGCGCGCATCCGCCTCGTTGTCATGCCTCTCAACTCGCCGGACTATCAGAAGAACTACAACACCGGCGGTCGTATCGGCTATGAGGATCCGGCGAACGCACGCGTGGCCCACATCAAGCTGTTCCACGACCACAGGCGCGCCAGCGCTCTCCTGCTACCGCTGGCGGCCGCAGCGCCATAGGGTTAACAATTTGTAATGTCGGTGCACGCCTCCCATCGGCCGCCGTTGTAGTGGCTGAAATTCGCTGAATGGGGAGCCTCACCGATGTCTCGTTCCACCAGAACACGTCTCGTGTCGATCCGCGTGATCGCACTTGCAGCTGCTACCGTCCTACTTGCCGCCTGCGCGGCGCAGGTGCGCGTGGCGGCCCCGGTCTATGTCCCGCCCGCCGCGGTGGTCGACGTGCAGGTCGCGCCGCCTGCACTGCCTGTATACGTGCAACCGCCCTGCCCGGTGGTTGGATGGATGTGGGCACCAGGGTACTGGGGATGGGCGTCCGCCGGTTATTTCTGGGTGCCTGGCACGTGGGTGGCGCCGCCGCGGATTGGTGTTCTTTGGACGCCCGGATATTGGGGCTTCGCCGGCGGCGCGTACCTCTGGCACGCCGGATACTGGGGTCCGCACGTCGGATTCTACGGCGGGGTGCATTACGGGTTTGGATACACCGGCGTCGGATTTGCCGGCGGCCGCTGGGTTGGTGGCGCGTTCGCCTACAATCGCAGTGTCACCAACGTCAACGTGACGATCATCCACAACACGTACAACCAGACCGTCATCAACAATGTCAATGTGACAAGGGTGAGCTACAACGGCGGTGCCGGTGGAATCAGAGCGGTGGCAACCCCCCAGGAACGCCTCGCCGACCGTGAGCAGCACTTTCAGCCGACTGCGATGCAGCGCCAGCACGTGCAAATGGCGCAGCGGAATCCGGGGCTGATGGCCAGCGCCAACCATGGCCACCCGGCGATCGCCGCCACCGCCCGCGCCGGCGTGTTCAAGGGGCCGGGCGTTGTCCGCGCCCGCGGCGCGGCTGGGCGCCCGAACGCTCGTGCCGCGATGCAGCGCCGGAACATGAATCCGAGGAATGCCGCTCACGCCGGTCGCAGAGCGCGCAGGCCGGGCGCGAAACGGCCCGGAGCACGGAAGCACCCGCCCGCGAAGCGCAAGCAAAAGCAAAAGCAAAAGCAAAAGCCCTAAGCATGAGACTGTGCCGGCGCGGCTGGATTCTCTCTCCGGCCGCGCCGGCGCTACTGGGCCCTCTCCAAGCCCAACAGCCGGTCGATCTCCGTCGGCGCCGACGACGAACGCTCTTGAGCTTGTCGGCATCCCGCGCGAGACTGTGTAGGTCCTGCCCTACGGCTTCTCGCTGCACACCGACGCATGCTCCTGGAACGCATCCACTATTTCGCCGGCATCGTCTTCATCGCCGTCGCGGCGCTGTTGCCGATCATCGATCCGTTTGCCGGCGCGCCGATCTACCTCGCCATGACCTCGGACCTCTCGCACGAGGAGCGCGCACGGACCGCGAAGCTGATCGCGTTCAATAGCTTCGTGCTGCTGCTGGTGTCGATCCTGATCGGCGCTTACGTTCTCGATTTCTTCGGAGTCTCCATTCCGGCCGTCCAAGTAGCGGGAGGCGCCGTGGTCTGCGCGTTCGCCTGGTCGCTGCTGAATGGTCCGACTACTCCGGAGGTTTCCGCATCGAGCAGCACCACCCCCGACAGCCTCACGCAACGCGCCTTCTATCCGCTCACCATGCCGCTTACCGTCGGTCCCGGATCCATATCGGTCGCGGTCACGCTGGGCGTCATTCCGCCGGAGGGTCTGCGAGCGCTGCTGATCACGACACTGGCGCACGTCGTGGGCGTGCTCATTACGGCCGTTGCGATTTACCTCTGCTATCGCTACGCGGACCGGCTGGTACGGCGGCTCGGAAAGACGGGAACCGACATCATGATCCGGCTGACGGCCTTCATCCTTCTGGCCATTGGCGCGCAGATCATCTGGAACGGAGCGCGCACGATGCTCGATGGCGTCATCCATCCGGCCGCCGGCGCAACGCCCACCTCATTGGCACCCCAGGCGGCCAGGCACTAGGGCTCGGACCGCATGCCTCCGGGCGGCGGCATGGCACGCTGCGACATCTCCGTTTGGTAGCTCAGCTCGACACCGGCATCTTCGGCAATGGTGGACAAATCCAGGTCTTCTTTCGTGGCCGCCATCGCCGCGGCTGCTGACGAGACATCGGTCGCCATGTCGGTGAATTGGAAGTCATCGAGGTTCGTCACGGCATAAGCGGTCACGCTGGAGCCGGTCCCCACGATGAAGAACGACAAGCTGCCCGGGCCTTGAAACGTCCTCTCGAATCGACCTTTCAAGCTTGCCCTGAGCGCCGCGCGCGCGTCCGGAGTCAGCGGTGCCAGCAAAGCGGCCAGCGCGCTTGCATCGGACGCGCTGGCCTGCGCCTTATAGAGACGATTCCCGGCATCACTCGAGTCAGCAGGTATCCACGAATCAGCCTTTGTCGCGTCGCATTCCAGCCAGCTCACGCCGTGCTCGACCTTCTGCGGCTTGTCGGGCCGTTTCGGCAGCTGTTTCTTGCACTCCCCGGCCTGGAAAAATATCACGGACTCGACACACTGGGTCTTGCCTGCCTGGGGCGTATGCTTGCCGGTAAAGTGCACACAGGCGTAGAGCGCGTACAGAAGCATATCGAGGCCCCCGAGCCGGTCAGGCTCTCTCAACGTGGGCCATGGCCGAGGGAGCGTAACGCTCGCCCGCCACGGCGGCAGGATCGAAAAGCTCATCGAGCGCCGCGATCTCATCGGTGCTCAGCCTTATGCCCGCCGCAGCTGCATTCTCGATGACGTAGCGCGGGCGCTTCGTGCCGGGTATCGGCACGACATCGGAGTGTTTCGCAAGGAGCCATGCCAGAGCAATCTGCCCGCTGGTCGCGTCGCGCTGGCGCGCGAAATCGGCGAGGCCTTCCACCAGACGGAGATTCTTCTGCAGAGCATCGCCCTGAAAGCGGGGATTGTTGCGACGGAAGTCGCCCGGTGCGAAGGACTCCTCGCTCGTCACCGCGCCTGTCAGGATCGCGCGGCCGAGCGGGCTGTAGGCAACGAAGGTCACACCGAGCTCACGACATGTCGCCAGCATCTGCTGTTCCGGCTCCCGCGTCCACAGAGAGTATTCGGACTGTATCGCCGTGATCGGATGCACGGCGTGCGCGCGCCGGAGCGTCTCGGGCGACACCTCCGACAATCCGAGATAACGCACCTTGCCCGCCTTCACCAGCTCCGCCATCGCACCGACGGTGTCCTCGATGGCAACGGATTGATCGCGTCGATGGACGTAATACAGGTCGATCGTGTCGACGCCCAGTCGGCGCAGCGAAGCGTCGCAGGCCTGGGGAACGTATTGCGGCGAGTTGTCGATCCGGCGCGCCGTCGGCGCATCGGGATTGCGGACGATGCCGAACTTGGTCGCGAGCACCACCCGCTCGCGCCGGCCCTTCAGGAAACGTCCGAGCAGCTCCTCGTTGTGTCCGAGGCCATACATGTCCGCCGTGTCCACGAAGTCGATGCCCTGCTCCAGCGCCGTCGCCAGCGTCTGGAGCGACTGCTGATCATCGCCAGGTCCGTAAAACTCGGACATCCCCATGCAGCCGAGGCCGATGGCCGAAACAGTGGTGCCGGTCTTTCCCAGGGGACGTCGCAGCATGATCTCTCTCCTTTGCAGTCACCGCCCATTATCAGGCATCGCCGACGGCTGAAGCCAGGGCATTCCAGCACCTCCGCCGCACCTATAATACCCTCCTGCGCATATCACCGGGCCCGACCGGTATGAGGCATTCGTCCGTGCAAATCGACTTGGGTAATACCAGCGTGCTGGTCACAGGCGCCAGCCGGGGAATCGGCGAGGCAGTGGCGCGGGCGATGGGCAGCGCCGGCGCCAAGGTCGCGATTCATTACAGGGAGCAGCGAGAACGGGCAACTGCTCTGGCAGCGCAGATCGGCGCCTCCGCGGAAGTGTTTCAGGCCGATTTGTCCAAAACCGAAGAATGTATGTCGCTTTGGAAGGCCGTGGTCGCGCGCTTCGGACGTGTGGATACGCTGGTCAACAATGCCGGCATCGCCATATCGTCGCCGCTGGAGAGCGCCACCGCGGACTGGCTGAAGGGCTGGGAAACCACGATGGCGGTCAACCTTCGCGCGCCGTCCATTCTGTCGAAGCTTGCGATCGGGCATTTCATCGAGAAGGGCGGCGGACGGATCATCAACATCTCGTCTCGCGCGGCTTTCCGCGGCGACCAGCCTCCGTACCTAGCGTATGCCGCCTCCAAGGGAGGTCTGGTCGCACTGACACGCTCCATCGCCAGGGGATTCGGCAAAGCCGGCATCCTGGCCTTCAATGTCGCACCCGGCTTCACCAGAACGGAGATGGCGCAGGACTTCCTTGACGAATACGGAGAAAAGTACGTTGCGGGCGATATCGCTCTGAACCGGCTGACAGAGCCGGATGACATCGCTCCTATCGTCGTGTTCCTGGCAAGCGGCCTCGCGGATCACGCGACCGGTTGCACGATCGACGTGAACGCGGGCTCATACGTACACTGAGGCGGCGCACCATCGCCGCGGTCAACAGCCCCTCGGCGACGGAGGCGCGCAACCCCCGGACATGCTGGCGTTCATGGCGGAGACGAAGCAGGAGCGATGGATATCGCGGGCCGGCGGCTCAGGCCAGCGCGCGGTCGCGCGCCGTTGCGACCTGGGCGCCGGCCGGAGCAGCGACCGGCCGACCGAGTCGATACCGGCCGATCTGATTCATCATGCTGGTCGCCTGCTCGCTCAGCGCCCGCGCGGCGGCGGTAGCCTGCTCCACCAGCGCCGCATTCTGTTGGGTGGTCGAATCCATCGAGGACACGACCCTGTTCACCTGCTCGATTCCGGAGGCCTGCTCGCGACTCGAGGCCGCAATTTCGGCCATGACGTCGGTCACCTTCTTCACCCGCGTCACGATCTCGCCGAGCACCTCGCCGGACTCATCGACCAGCTTGGTTCCTTCATTCACCTTGCCCACCGAGTCCTGAATGAGCGCCTTGATCTCCTTGGCCGCGCCGGCGCTCCTCGATGCCAGATTGCGCACCTCCGATGCGACCACGGCGAACCCCCGGCCTTGCTCGCCGGCCCGCGCCGCTTCCACCGCCGCATTGAGCGCCAGCAGATTCGTCTGGAACGCGATCTCATCGATCACGCCGATGATTTCCGCGATCTTGCTGCTCGCCGCGCTGATCTCGCTCATCGCCGCGACGGCAGAGCCGACCACGCTGCCGCCGCGTTCGGCGTGCTCGCGCGCCGCCACCGCCAGATGATTGGCCTGTATGGCGCTCTCGGCGTTGTTCTTCACTCTGGAGGTCATCTGTTCCATCGAAGAAGTCGTTTCCACCAGGCTCGAGGCCTGCTCCTCGGTCCGCTTGCTCAGGTCGAGGTTGCCGCGCGAGATCTCCTCGGCCCCCGACTGAACCGCGCGACAGGTTCTCGTCAGGCCGGCAACGACGTCCCGCATTGCCTGCACCATGGAATTGACCGAAGCGGCCAGCGCTCTGAAGTCACCCGACCTGTCATCGACACTCATTCTCGATGTGAGATCACCCTCGACAGCGAGACCCACGACCCGTACGGTTTCCGCAACCGTGGTCGAAACGCTGTCGATCAGCTCGTTGATGCTCTGGGTGAGGAGCAACAGGTTGCCGGTCTTGCCGTGCATGGCAATGCGCCGCTCGCTGTCGCCGGTGAGCACCGCCTGGATGATCTCCCGCGATTCGCGCACGGCGCCATCCAGCGCCCGGGCCTCCTCGACTCGCTGGGTGATGTCGCGCCCTATTCCCACCAGGCCGGTTACCTTGCCGCTCGCATCGCGCAGGGGCACCTTGGTCGTCTCCAGGTGCATGCGATTGCCTTCCGGATCCCGACAGTCCTCTTCGCGCGCCAGGAGCGGCTTGCCGGAGCGGATCACGGCCTGCTCGTCCTCGTGATAGAGAGCCGCCAGGTCACGGGCGTGGAAGTCGAAGTCGTTCTTGCCGAGCAGCTCACTCGGGCTCTTCGCGCCCATGATGCGCGCGACCGCCACATTGGCGAGGAGGAAGCGCCCGTCGACATCCTTCACATAGATCAGGTCCGGAAGGTTGTCGATGAGCGTTCGGAGCATCGCGCCGTCACCGCTCGCCGCGCGCTGGGCGCCGGCGCGCCGCTCGTGGGCAAAGAGGTACGCGGCGACCCCTGCGGCCGCCCCAAGCACGATACTCGCTGCGAAAACCACGTATTCAGTCATCGGGTTTCCCCCGACCCCCTGGGTCTTGAGGTCAAGAATTCCCGATCCAACGGGAATTGACCGAGATCCCTATCACGGCAAAGACGTGGGATTCCGTGATGCAGTTCTAAGCCCGGCGGCCCGGGCGGCCCTGGGGGCCGCAGCGACCGTCTCAGTGAATCGCCACTACGGCAACGGACTTCGGCGGTAGCCTGAACACCAGTCGCCCGCCCTTGCTCACTCCCCGGAACGGAAGCGGCGCGATTGCGTTGGGCTGCCCGAACGTGTTGTGGGCATCCATGGCAGCCGCGGTAAGTACCTGCCCAGCGGCGGAATGCGTGCTCGCACCCTCGATCTGCGCCGACACCGTGGCACCACGGTGTGGGTCGAGATTCACCAGCGCCAGGTGGATCGTTCCGGATGAGTCCCGGGCGGCGGCGGCATCGACGGCCGGCAACACGATCGTGCCGTACCGGTAGGACGCTGTGTCGATCTTGACCGGCAGGTAGGTTGCATCCTGAAACGGCACGTACATGCGAAAGACATAGTAGGTCGGGGTGCGGACCATCTTGTCGCCGCGCGTCAGGATCATGGCCTGAAGGACGTTGATCATCTGCGCGATGTTGGCCATGCGCACGCGATCGGCATGACGCTCGAAGATGTTCAACGAGATCGCGGCCACCAGCGCGTCACGCAGGGAGTTCTGCTGGTACAGGAAACCCGGGTTCGTCCCCGGCTCAGGGTCATACCACGTGCCCCACTCATCGACGAAAAGCGCCACACGCTTCTGCGGATCGTACTTGCCCATGATCGCCGAGTGGCGCGTGATGAACTCATCGATCCGAGACGCAGCCTTCAGTGTCGAGGCCCACTGGTCTTCGCCAAACCCGTAAGCGGCCCCCTTGTGCTTCCAGTTACCCGTGGGAATGGTGTAGTAGTGCAGTGACAGCGCGTCCAGGAGGTCGCCCGCGCGAGCCATCACGACATCTGTCCAGTGGTAGTCGTCATCGTGCGGGCCGCTCGCAACGAGCGTGATCCCGTCCGGGGCATGATCTCTGACGAATGTGGCGTAGCGGCGGAAGAGATCGGCGTAGTACTCCGGCCTCATGTTGCCGCCGCAGCCCCAGGCTTCGTTGCCGATGCCGAAAAAGGGCAGGCGCCATGGCTCCTTCCGTCCGTTCACACGCCGCAGCTGCGCAAGCGTGCTGCGGGAACCGGATGTGATGTACTCAGCCCAATCAGCCATCTCCTGCGGGGTGCCCGAGCCGACATTCCCGGTCAGGTAGGGCTCGGCGCCGATCATCGCGGCGAAATCGAGGAACTCGCTGGTGCCGAAGGAGTTCGGCTCCATGACGCCGCCCCAGTGCGTGTTGATCCGCACCGGCCGCTGCGCACGCGGGCCGATTCCGTCGCGCCAGTGATAATCGTCGGCAAAGCAGCCGCCCGGCCAACGGATCACGGGGACATGAAGTGCCTTCAGCGCCGCGAGCACATCGTTGCGATAACCGTCGGTGTTGGGAATGGGAGAATCCGGCCCCACCCAGATGCCGCCATAGATGCCGCCGCCGAGGTGCTCCGCAAACTGGCCGAAGATGTGGCGGTCGATCCTGGGCCCCGGCGTGTTCGCCTGCACGATCATCGCGACCGGCGCCTGGCTTGCCGCGCCGGCCGGCGCGACGCTGACAGCGCCACAGAACATCAGCGCCCAGGCGCTGAGCATCGTCAGTCGGCTCGGCTTGCCCATGGATTCTCCCCTGGACGGATTTTTTGGTAGCGCTACCTTTCAGTTGGCAGTATTGTCTTAGTTATCCGGGGTGTCAAGAAGGGAATCGGCGAGGAGGTCCTGAACCTCGGGATGCCGCTCCATGTAGTGCGCCACGAAGGAACAGAGCGGCACGACCTTCTCGCCCCGGGCGCGCACCAGCGCCAGCGTGCTTTTCACCAACGCCGACCCGACACCTCCCCCGCGCAGCGAGGCAGGCACCTCTGCGTGGGTCAGGAGCAGTTTGCGACCGTCGCGCTGATAGTCGACGAAAGCCAACGCACCGTCTACCTCGAGCTCGAATCGCTGGCGCGCGGGATCATCGCGAACCGTATCTGTCATGGAGCCTCCATCATTTTCGATGCTGCCGCCGGCGTCGCGGCGACATGTGGGCCCGGATGGAACGCCTTTTTGGAACCTTGCCGATGCGCGGGTCGCGGGCAAGTATGAGCTTGCATGCCCGCATCGCCGCCGCCTCGAAATCAGAGTCGTCGGCGGGAAGGAGCTGCCACTGGGTCGGCTCTTTCCCGAAAACCCGGATCGATCGCATCTGCGGAAATTCCTGCCGCAGGCTCTCGTGATGCGCCACCGTCGTCGCCAGCCAGACGCCGTTGTCCGCGGCAGATTTCCGCTTCTCGCGGAGGATGAGCAGGATCTTGTCCTCGACGTACACGGCCACGCAGCCGAACATCGGCCGGGTCATGGGCAAGAGCGGCGCCAGCTCATCCAGCACGAACTCGTACGGCCCCGGCTTGCCGCGTTTCGCCGACAGGATGGCGTCATCGAACGGATGGCGATTGGGCTTGCGACCTGCTTTCGACATGGGGACCGAGCGCTGAGTTACCGGCCGGCCCCACGATACTACGATGCGGCTCGCTGCGGGGAGCAAACTCCCCGCGGCGGTTCCCAGCAGAACCTCACTCGCTGATCGCGACACCGCTGAACGCGGCGACCCCGATCGGGCTCGATGTGCCTGCCGGCGTCAGGTCACCGTACTTATCGATCGCGAATGCGGCCACGTAACCGTTGCCGTTCGCGGAGTAGATGACGGCCAGCCATTTGCGATCCTTCGAAACCGTAATGTCAGTCGGCGCGCCGGGCAGAGGCACGGACTTGTAGAACACGCCACCCTTGCCGTCGCTGAAGAATGTGGAGATCGCCTGGCCCGGGCTGTTGCCCGTGTACCAGACATTGCCGGGTCCTTTCGCGATCCAGCACGGTGCATTTGTAGGATAGGATGGCGTCGGCCCGGCGACTGGATAGACGTTCCGCTGCGCATCGACGATAGCGAAGCTGTCAGGGCTGTGAGCCGGGTTGAATCCGAGAATGTCGCCCCAGAAGGCGGCGCCGAGTGGTGTGTTGTTGGCGTCGCTCGGAAGCGTGACCGAGGCGACGGAGCCGCTCAACGCGCCCCAGCCCGTGAGACCCACCTGCTTGACCGCGCCGGAGGTTAAGGTGACGGCGCCCCAGGTCCTGCCCACAGCGACCTGCGCCGCCGAGGTGTCCGAGAGGCGCACGACCGCACCGTCCTCGATGCCTGATGGCCACGCGTGACTCTCGATGCAATTCGCACCAACCACGAAGAGCTGGTCGCGAGTGAGCGCCACCGAGTCAGGCTTGGAGCAACCGGGCGCGAGTCTGATCTGCCCCCTCATCGCGATGAAGTCTCCCTCTCTCGCGAACTGGCTGACACTGCTCGAGCCGAAATTTGCCACTGCGCCGAGGTCATCCTTCATCTGCACGATTCCGGCGTTGCCGCTGGCGCCGCCGCGGCCGCCGGTGGGCAGCGTTTGCACCAGAGAGAGCGACGTCGCTCCGGGCTCCAACTGATACACCAGGACTTGATTGGTGTCCGAGTTGTTCGTGCTGGTGAGCACGAGCACGCCGCGGTCGGGATCGGCGGCAACGGCCAGACTGGTGGCGAGCAGCGAGGCGGTCAGCGTTACGCCGGCGCGCCCCGCAATGGATCGGGTCAGATTACGCAATTTCATGGCGGTCTCCGTTCTTGAGATTCGTTTGTGGGAGTTGGACGTCAGCACTGAGTCGAGGGAGAAAGGTCCGCTGCCGCCCAGCACGAGCGCGGCCAGACAAGCGAGGTAGAGCAGGTCCGTCTCGTACCCGGGCTGCCCGAAATACGCGCCTGTCGGCGTGACGGCGAGCAGCTTGATCGAGCTGAACCCGTTGGGAAGATGCACGGTCAGGATTGCGACGATCAGTACGATCGCCATGGGCACGCTGATCAGCGGTACGAGCGCGCCGATGAGCACCGCGAAGCCGCCGATGAGCTCGGTCAGAATGGTCGCCCAGGCGAGGAGCGCCGCGGCCGGCATGTGCAGAGCGTGCAGGATGCCGGCAAAGTGTTCCGGACCGCGTGCGAGCTTGGCGTAGCCGTGCTCCATGAACCCGTAGCCGACGATGAGGCGCAGCGGCAGTGCCCACCAGGATTGCCGCACGAGGGCGGCCGGGCGCCCACAGAGGTCGAGGAGCATCTTCATGCCGGCTTAGTTCGCTGTGCCCGCGCAGGTGTTACAGGGCAGTCGTCTTTTCTTCGTTTGTGATTCGCCGCGCGCCCGCAGTAGAATCAGCCCGCTCGCGCGCCGCGAGCGAGTCGATCCGCCAGTGCCGCACCAGGACGAGACCGAAGAGCGCCTCCGGCCGCTGATAATCCGCAGCCAGGAGGGGGACTCGGACGCGCACCGTCAGCTCCTCGGCATGCTCGGTCGTTACCTCCGTGGCTACTTCGCCCGCCGCATCGGCACTGCCATGGCCGAAGTCGAGGATCTCGTCCAGGAGACACTCCTCGCAGTGCATTTGAAGCGCGACAGCTACGACCGCTCTCTTCCATTCACGCCGTGGGCGTATGCGCTCGCCCGCTACAAGCTCATCGACCATCTGCGCCGGCGGAAACGTTCGCTTCAGGTCCCGCTCGAGGACGCGGGCGCCCTCTTCGCAGCCGAGGACGCCGAAGAACGTGCGCTGCGTACCGATCTCGAGCGGCTGTTGCAACGTTTACCCGACCGGCAGCGAAGTCTGATAGAGGACGTGAAGCTGCAAGGTCTGTCCGTCGAAGAAGCCGCGCACAAACGGGGTGTGACCGCCGTGTCGGCTCGCGTTATGTTGCATCGAAGCCTCAAATGGTTGAGTCAGGCTCTACGCGATGAGAACGTCTGACCTCATTGACATCCTCGCGCGCGATGTGCGGGCGGCGCCGCCTGGCGCCGTGAACAGAAAGCTGCTGGCGGCTCTGGTCGCAGGCGGCCTCATTACGTTCGCCATCGTCGCGTTAGGGCTGCGGTGCCAACCGTTGCTCGCGGCCGCGCAGCAGCCATGGTTCTGGATGAAGGCCGGCTATACGGGCCTCCTCACGCTGGCGGGCGCGGTCATCGTGAGGCGCCTGTCCGTACCGGGCTCGAAGCTCGGCGCAACCCCACTCGCCGCGGCAGTCGTCATTCTGGTCATGCTCGGCCTCGGGGTGGGTCAGATTTTGCTCGCGGCACGGGCCGGGCGCCTGGCTCTGTGGCTGGGCCACACCTGGAAGGTCTGCTCACCGCTCATTCTCCTGCTCGCGGTGCCGATCTACGCCTGCCTGATCGCGGCGATTCGGAGGCTGGCGCCCACCCGGCCCGCGCTGACGGGTGCGGCGGCCGGTTTCGCGGCGGGCGCGCTCGCGGCGACTCTCTATGGACTTCACTGTCCCGAGCAGGCCGCCGCTTTCGTGGCCACCTGGTATACCCTGGGCATCGGCGCCGCAACAGCCCTGGGCGCCCTCGCCGGGCGCCGGCTGCTGCGCTGGTGAGCCTAATCTCTTCCAGCCCGCTGTAACACCGCGCCGCCAGCTGCGAAACAGGTAGATAAGATGTCGACCCCTGCCGCCGAAGCCGTATCCGAGACCGGAAAGCGCCGCACCCGACGGCGGCGCGAAATCATTCGCCGGCATTCCTGGCCGGTCCGCCTGACCCACTGGATCAATGCGCTGACGATCTTCATCATGGTCGGCAGCGGTCTCAACATCTTCAACGCACACCCGCGGCTCTACTGGGGACAGGCGGGAGCGAATTTCGACAAGCCGTTTCTCGCGCTACACCCATGGCCGGGTTGGCTGACCATACCCAGCTACATGGACCTCGCCGACGCGCGGCATTGGCATTTCTTCTTCGCCTGGATACTGGTAATCAACGGCGCGCTGTACCTGGTCTGGAGTTTCGCCAGCCGGCACATCCAGCGAAACCTGTGGCCGACCGCGACCGACCTGCGCGCCATTCCAGGCTCTATCGTCGACCACATCAAGCTGAAGCACCCGACGGGGGAGGCTGCGAAGCGCTACAACGTCCTGCAGCGCCTCGCGTATCTTGGTCTGCTGATACTGGTGATTGGAATGGTGGTGACGGGACTTTGCATGTCGCCTGGCTTCGACGCGTTCGCGCCCTGGCTGGTGGTGGTACTGGGCGGGCGCCAGAGCGCGCGCACCCTGCACTTCCTGTTCGCTGCTGCGATCGTGCTCTTCATCGCGATTCATCTCATCGAGGTGATGCTCGCGGGACCATTCAACGAGGTGCGCTCAATGATCACCGGCCGTTATGCCGTGCCAGGGGAGCATGACTGATATGACGATCCTCACCCGACGTCAGGCATTGATTACCGGTCTTGCGGGCAGCGGCCTGCTGCTGAACGGGTGCAGCAAGATTTTCCAGGCGGACAGACTGACAGACAGCGACAGCTTCCAGCGCGTGCTCGCGATGGCGCAGAGCTGGACCCGCGCAACGCAGCGGTTCCTGCTCGCCGGCGGCCAGATGGCGCAGGAATACAAGCCGTCCGACATCTCGCGCTATTTCAAGCCCAACGGGACCTACAACCCCGGCGGAGCCGACTACAACCGGCACGTCGCCGAAGGGTTCATCAACTGGCGGTTGCGGGTCGACGGTTTGGTCATCCATCCGCTGTCGTTGAGCGTCGCCGACCTTCGCAGGCTCCCCTCGCGAAGTCAGATCACGCGGCACGACTGTGTCGAAGGTTGGAGCGCCATCGGCGGCTGGACCGGGATTCCACTCGCCCTGTTACTGAAGGCAGCCGGTATCCGCGCCGGCGCCAAATACGTGATGTTCTACTGCGCCGACAATCTGGAGGGCGATCCTGCGAAAGGCGGTGACCAAAGTCCCGGCCAGTACTACGAAAGCATCGACCTCGTGGACGCGATGCATCCCCAGACGCTCATCGCCTACGACATGAACGGTAAGCCGCTCGATATCGCCCACGGTGCACCGCTACGGCTGCGAGTCGAGCGGCAGCTCGGCTACAAGCAGGCCAAGTACGTCCGCCACATCCAGCTGGTCCGCGACTTCCGCGACATCGCCGACGGCCAGGGAGGCTACTGGGAAGATCGCGGCTACGACTGGTATGCCGGAATCTAACGCCCGACCGATTTCTCAACCATGACCATAACCCAAGCCCTCGCCGCCTTCTGTGTCGCCGCCGGTCTGCTTACGATTGCGCCCGGCTTGGATACGGCGCTGGTGCTGCGTACCGCGGCGGCCGAGGGCCCCAGGGGCGCCGCGTTGGCCGGCCTTGGTGTAGTAATGGGTTGTCTCGCATGGGGCGCGGCCGTGGCATTCGGTCTCGGCGCGCTCCTGGCGGCCTCGGAGTTCGCTTTCACCGTACTCAAGTGGGGGGGCGCCCTGTACCTCGTCTGGCTCGGCGTTAACCTGATTCTCAAGCCGCGCTCGCGTTTTGCCCTCGAGCTTGGCGAGGAGGTCCACTCCCCGAGCAACCGCAGTTGGCTGGGACGCGGATTCCTCACGAACCTTCTCAATCCCAAGGTCGGCGTCTTCTACGTTTCCTTTCTGCCTCAGTTCCTGCCGGCGCACGTGCCCGCCGGACCTTTCATCTTTCTCCTCGCGGTACTGCACGCGTTGATGGGCATCGTGTGGTTTTCGCTGTTGATCGTCGCCACACGGTCGATCGCGCGCGCATTGAAGCGGCCGTCGGTCGTCAGACGTCTGGATCGAGCGACCGGCCTCGTCTTCCTTGGCTTCGGCGTGAAGCTGGCGCTCGTGCGGCAGCACTAGTAGCCTTTGCCTCATCATCACCGCTGAGGACTCGGGCTCGGCCCCGCCCTCGGAGAGAGGCTGCCTTGCCGCACCGCCCATCGACGCTTCCGGGATCGCTGCTGCTGCTGCTCGTCGGCGCACTGTCCGCCGGCATCCCGTGCCGCGCGCAGCAGCCCGGGCAATTCACCATGACCCAGGTGCTGAGCTACCCCTTCCCTTCCGACCTGGTATCGGCGCGATCGGGCAGCACCTTCGCCTGGGTCTCGGATGCGCGCGGAGTGCGCAACATCTGGGTGGCGCAGGGGCCCGACTACACGGCACGCCGGGTGACCAATTACAGCGGTGACGTCGGGCAGGAGATCACCTACCTCCAGTTCTCGCATGACGGCAAGTACCTCGTTTACGTGCTGGGCGGTGACCACGACGCCAACTGGCCGGAAGCCATCGAGCCCGACCCGGCGGCAGGTCCACAACAGCCGCAGATGCAGGTGTGGGCGGTAGCATTGAGCGGCGGTGCGCCACGCGCCCTCGGCGAAGGCGACGCGCCCGTCGTCGCGCCGGACAACCACCGGGTCGCCTTCATTCATATGCCCGAGGAGAGCGTCTGGCAGGCACCGATCGACGGCAGCGACAAAGCACAGCGGCTCTTTTTCGACCTCGGCAGGAATTCGGACCTGCGCTCGTCGCCGGACGGCAAGTCGCTCGCCTTCGTCTCCAATCGCGGCGATCACGGCTTCATCGGCGTCTACCGTGATTCCAACACGCCGATCGAGTACCTGCTGCCGTCGACCTCGAACGACGCGGAACCCCGCTGGTCGCCGGATGGTAGCCGGATCGCCTTCGTCCGCACGCCCGGCGCCGGTGGCCCGCCGCAGTCCTTACTGCGATGGAATCCTGTTCAGTGGTCCATCTGGGTTGCGGACGTGGCCCACAACGCCGGCGAGCGCATCTGGCAGAGTCCGAACACTCTGCGCGGCTCGTACCCGGAGGATGGCTCGAATCTACTTTGGGCGGCCGGCAACCGCCTGGTGTTCATCTCAGAGAGCGACAACTGGCCGCATCTCTACACGGTATCCGCTGCGGGCGGCGAAGCCAGCTTGCTGACGCCCGGCCGGTTCATGGTCGAGGACGTCGCCATGACACCGGACAAACGCTACCTGATCTATAACGCCAACACCGGATCCACACCTGGCGACGACGACCGCCGACATCTCTATCGTGTCCAGGTGGAAGGAGGCAACCCCGTTGCGATCACGCGCGGAACCCACAGTGCGTGGAACCCCGTCACGACCGGCAACGGTAAGACACTAGCGTTCATCGATGCCGGGCCGAGGCAGCCTCCCGAGGTGATGTGGGGAGGTCTCAGGGGTGCCAGTTGGCATGGCGCGGGCGGCGATGCCCTGCCCGCCGAGTTCCCCACGAATGCCCTCGTCGTTCCGCAGGCAGTCATGTTGCGCGCCGCGGACGGCATGGCCGTCGAAGGCCAACTCTTCGCCGCCCGAGGCGGCATGGCACGGAAGCCCGGCATCATCTTCGTCCACGGCGGCCCGTCGCGACAGATGCTGCTCACGTGGCACAACATGGGCTACTACAGCAATTCCTACGCCGTGAACCAGTATCTCGCGAACCATGGATTCGTGGTGCTGTCGCTCAACTACCGGCTCGGCATCGGCTACGGCCACGACTTCCACTATCCCGAACACTGGGGACCCACCGGCGCCGCGGAGTATCAGGACGTGGTGGCCGGCGCAAAATGGCTGCAGCACGACCCCGAAGTAGATCCGACGCGCATCGGCATCTGGGGAGGGTCGTATGGCGGTTACCTCACGGCGCTGGCGCTCGCCCGCAATTCCGACATCTTCAAGGCGGGCGTCGACCTGCACGGCGTGCACGACTGGTCGATGTTCACCGACGACTGGGCCGGCAAGTCGCTCGATCGCTACCAGATGCCCGACATGGCGGCGCTGAGGAAGATCTTCTGGCTGTCCTCGCCGGATTCGGCCATCGGCACGTGGAGGTCGCCGGTCCTTCTGATCCAGGGCGACGATGACCGCAACGTGCACTTCCACCAGATGGTCGATCTCGTGCGCCGCCTGCAGCTCCAGCACGTACCGTATCAGGAGATGGTGATCCCCGATGAGATCCACGGCTTCCTGCGATACGACTCCTGGGTACAGGCCGACGAGGCGACCGCGGGGTTCTTCGACAAGGAGCTCTTACGGGGGCACTGAAGGCTTACTGATCCTCGAGCCGGAAAGTGATGCGAAATGCATAGCACGAGCTCACCGCGCGACCGTCCTCGGTCGTGGGTCGGTAGTGACCGGAGCCGGCTTTCGCCAGCCGCAGAGCGCCTTCATCGATCTGCCCGATGCCGGATGATGTGGCGAGGGTTGGGGCCGCGATGAGTTTGCCCCGAGGATCGACACAGACGCTGACGACCGAGGTGCCCGTTTCACCCAATCGCCGCGCGCCCGGCGGATAGTAGTCCTCAGTATCGGGGAAGCCCGCACCCGGTCCTCCCATCACGCGGTCAATTCGTTGCGGAGACGCCGGCTGCACAGGCCCGGTGGGCTGAGGCAAGCGAGGCAATGTGATGGCCGTCGGCGCCACGGGAATTTTGAATCTCGGGTCCGGCAAGGGGACGTTATCCAGTGTTGTGCGCGCGATCTTCGGCGGCCCGAGCGGTGTCGGCCGGTCTTGCGTGCGCGGCTGGGTAATGAAGTGGCTGGTCAGCGGACTGGCCGGATTCACCACGATCGTCCGGGTGAAACCGGTCAGATACAGGTAGAAGATCCCCACGTGCAGGCACAAGATGGCGATGATCGCCGTCGTGCGGCGCGAGAACCCGGAGAGGTCATGGCCGCCGTACCCAACCAACAGCCGCTCGCCGCAAGCCGAGCTGCCGGCCGTCGCAGCCGCCGCACCAAACTCACGCGCAATGACTCGCGTGGCCCAGCAACATCCCAGCCCGAAGGCAATGCGGGAGAATGCTCCCCGCCGGGCCATGAGGTCGGCGAGCCACTCCTCTTCCAGGCGCTCCGCCAGACCAGGCGGTGCCTTGCGCGCCGCGCGGCCCACCAGATACCGTGCCAGCGACAGGTCCCAAAGTGATTGCCCGCTCATGCCGGGACTCCTCTGCCGAAGCTCGAGAAGATCTCGCTCGCGCGTGCGAGGCCACTGGGCGTCAGACGATAGAGCCGGCGGCGGGGCCGTCCGGCACTGACGGGATCGATGGCTTCCCACCGGCTGACGAACCAGCCGGCGGACTCTAGCCTGAGGAGAATCGGATACAGCGTCCCGGACGCCAGTGCGCTGCGCCTCTGCACGTCGGCACCGGACAGCTCCTCGGAGGGATTCTCGAGGAAGGCCTCCAGAGCCCGCAGGGTCTGGAGAGAGATCCGCACATCACCGTCCCGCTTACCCATGGTTGCAAGTCTACATAGGGGTCACGACGAAAGCAAGTCCCAGAGCTCTGCGTCCAGGCACAGGGATGTGCCCCGCCGCCGCAGGTGGCGGGGCCTCGGGCAAAAAACCGCGCTTTTTTGCCCGAGGCGCGCTGGGCCGGGCAGGAGCCCGGATCCAGCGCTTCAAACAAGATTCACAATACGCGATACAGATCCAGCAACTTCCCCCAAGCGCGCTCGGCGTCGGGCTTGTTGTAAATGGGCTTGCCGTTCTGGTGAGGCATGTCGGGCACACACCAGCCGTGTATGGTGCCGGCATACACCTCTATCTCCGCGGGCACGTGCGCTGCCGCGAAGGCCTCACGGAGCTTGTCCTTCGCGTCCGGTTGCTTGGCGTCGTCGCTGGCGGCGATCGCGAGGTACATGCGCGCCTTGATGCGGGGCGCCAGCAGATGGGGGCTGTCGGGCTTGTCGGTGACGAGCCCTCCCCCGTGGAATGTTGCGGCGGCACCGATCCTGTCGGCAACATGCGCGGCGCTCCTGAAGACGAGCGGGCCGCCCATGCAATAGCCTTGGGTGCCGAGCTTCCGCGTCCGATCGACCTGTGGCTGCGCGTCGAGAAAAGCCGTGTGCGCCTCTGCATCCCTCTCGATCGTTCCGGGCAGCCGCGTCGATGCGCTCCATTGCTCAGCTTTCGTCCGATCCGCGGTATTGGCGAAATCGAAGCTCGAGGCATCGACGACGACCGGCGCGCGCGCGGTCCGATAGAACGGATTGGGCACCAACACCGCATAACCTTGCGCCGCGAGTCGCCTGCCGATGGCGCGAAACGCCGGCCTCAAGCCGAAGATATCGGTCCAGATGAGGACCCCGGGGTGCGTACCCGCCGCGGGATGGAGGAATACCGCATCGCACGAGCCGTCGGCGGTCTTGACCTCGACGTTCTTCTCGATGACGTCCCGCTCCGCGCCAAGCGCCATGCCCGCGGCAGCAGCGAGGCCGATGGCCGCGGAGCTGGTCACGAATTCGCGCCGCGTCGGGCCGGATGATTTGGTCCCGGAGGGATCACGATCGGTGCCGCTCATCTTGATTCACCTCGCTGATGACTGACTATCGGCGCAATAGCATGACTGTCGCGCTCGCGGTCATTCGTTGGCACGCGGCTCGCGGATGATACAGCGGAAGCCGAGGTGCGAGGCCGGGCTGTCGACAGGCTGGGGGAATTTCGCGGCGGGACGATAGCGCTGGCAATAATTGGCCGCGCACAGGAACGAGCCACCCTTCACCGCCTTGCGCCCGATGCGCAGATTCGGAGTCGCAGGATCATAACTCTCCGCCTCGCTCGCGGCGCATCCGGCCGACGCCGCGCAACATGCGGCGGCGGACGCCGGCAGGCGCGGTGCGCCATACCAGTCGGCGGTCCACTCCCAGACATTGCCGATCATGTCGTAGAGACCGAATCCGTTCGGCGGATACGACCGGACAGGCGATGTGCCCTCATGGCCGTCGGCAAGGGTATTCCGCCAGGGGAATTCGCCCTGCCAGTAGTTGGCCATCATGCGCCCCTGCGGCGCGAGCTCATCCCCCCAGGCGTACATCGCGCCATCGAGACTTCCGCGGGCCGCGAATTCCCATTCGGCCTCGGTCGGCAGCGATTTCCCCGCCCAACGCGCATACGCCTCCGCATCGGCATACGCGATGTGCACCACAGGATGATCCATCCGATCGGCCACGCCGCTGGCCGCGCCCTGAGGATGGCGCCAAGCCGCGCCGAACACGTACTGCCACCATTGACTCGGATGCGCGGGCTCCACGCGCCGCGCGGGCCGCACAAACACCGCCGATGCCGGCTTTGCCATTTCGGGCAGCATCCCGGGATAGTCGCGCGGGTCCGGCGCAGTCTCGGCCAGCGTCAGGTATCCGGTGGCAGCAATGAATTCCGCAAACTGCGCGTTGGTGACCGGCGTCTCGTCGATCCAGAAGTCCCCGACCGTCGCGCGGCGTGCCGGGGCTTCATCAGGATAGCCTTGATCGCAACCCATCAAGAACTCGCGACCGCGGATCATTTGCATGCCGCGC
Organism: uncultured Pseudomonadota bacterium; assembly: GCA_963833085.1. GTDB lineage: Bacteria > Pseudomonadota > Gammaproteobacteria > Steroidobacterales > Steroidobacteraceae > 13-2-20CM-66-19. The sequence continues at coordinate 94,909 of CAWHWV010000029.1, read as the reverse complement.
TTCATCGACACCTCCACCGATCCGCCTGCCGGACTGTACGGTACACTGCTGCCGCTCTCGTGGGTACCTCGGCCGGAGATTCGTAATGGGCAAGACTCTGCGCACGCGACGGGAAGTTCTTCAGAGCCTTTCCACAGCCATTGCCGCAGCCTCGGCCGCTGCGCCAGCCGCGGACGCCCTGGGCAAGGCGCGCACCCCGCAGGAATCGCGCCGCCCCAACATCGTGTTCTTCCTCGGCGAAGGCGTCAGGACGGACGAATTCAGCATCGCGGGAAACCCCATCCTCCGCACACCGAACATGGACCGCATCGGCCGCGAGGGCGCGATCTTCAAGAATGCCTTCGCCACGAATGCGCTCTGCCTGCCCTCGCGCGCCAGCTTCCTAACCGGCGCCTACTCCCATACGACCGGCGCCACGACAAACGATGACGCGGCGGTGCCGCCGCAGTTCAAGATGGTGACCGACGTGCTGCGTGAGCACGGCTATGAGACGGCCTTCGTCGGCAAGTCCCACGTGCGCGGCGCGCTGATGGATCACAAGTGGGACTACTACTTCGGGTTCAAGGGACAGGCGAACTACCTGCGTCCGACGATCATCGAGGGGCGGAACGGCCGTTACGAAGAGCCGAAGACTTACAACCGTTACGTCGATGACATCCTCACCGAAAAAGCCGTCGAATGGATCCAGAGTCGCGGCGACAAGCCCTTCTGCCTCTTTCTCTGGTTCTACGCTCCGCATGAGCCGTTCTACATCCCCCGCCGGCTCCAGAACCTTTACAACGGCGTCAGGATCCCGGTTCCGGGAAATTTCGACGAGGACCTCACCGACTACGCCGGCAAGTCGCGCGCAGTAGCCTACGCACAGAACAAGATAGGAACGACTGCCGTGAACGATGACGATCCGCGAACCCTCGAGGAAGTGGTCAAGGACCACTACGCCGGGGTAGTCTCCAATGACGAGGATGTCGGCAAGGTGTTGGAAACGCTCGAGCGCAAAGGCAAGCTCGATGAGACCGCCGTCATGCTCTCATCCGACCATGGGTTCTTCCTGGGCGAGCATTGCCTCTACGACAAGCGGCTGATGTACGAGCCCTCGATCCGCATCCCGATGATGATCCGCTGGCCCGGGCGCATTCCGGCAGGCGAGGTTCGCGAGGAGATGGTGCTCAACATCGACGCGCCCGTCACTCTGCTCGACATCGCCGGGCTGCCCGTCCCGAAAACCGCGCAGGGCCGCAGCTTCCTGCCTCTGGCACGCGGCACTCCGATCGCCGACTGGCGCCAGGACTGGCTGTACGAATACTACGAATACCCCGTGGCCGAGAACGTCCGGCCGCACCGGGGGATCCGCACCGAGCGCTACAAGCTGATCCACTTCATCGCCATCCCGCAGTTCTCCCAGCCGGAGGAATGGGAGCTCTACGATCTCGCCACCGATCCCGACGAAAACCACAATCTGTACGGCAGGACGGGTTTCGAGCCGCTGACGGTGCAACTCAAGTCGCGCCTCGAGGAGTTGCGGCGGGAGACCGGAGACACCTACGAATACAAGCCCACCCGGACATCCGTTCTCGTGGCCCAATACGGACCGCCGGAGCGACCCGAACCCTGGCGCCCGAACCGAAGTTGACCCTGTTGCGGAACAACCCGACCGGGGGCTGAATCGCGATCAGGCACGATGATTGCGTTACCCCTGGTGATGGCTGATCGCGGCACGGAATCCCTCGAGCTTGGGCTGAAATCAAGGCTCGCCGCTATCGTGGAGTCCTCGGACGACGCCATAGTCAGCAAAACGCTGGATGGCATCGTGACATCGTGGAATCCGGCCGCGGCGCGTCTCTTCGGGTACCAAGCCGATGAGATCATCGGCAGGCCGATCACGACCATCATCCCGCTCGAGCTTCACGCCGAGGCGGTCGAGATACTCGCGCGACTGCGGCGCGGCGAGCGGATCGACCACTACGAGACCGAGCGCCTCGCCAAGGACGGGAGGCATATCGAGGTCGCGCTCACGATCTCACCCATCAGGGACGGGAAGGGCGTGATCATCGGCGCCTCGAAGATCGCGCGCGACATCACACAACGCAGGCGCAGCGAGCGCCTGCTGCGCGAGGCCGACCGGCAGAAGGACGAGTTCCTCGCCACCCTGGCTCACGAGCTGCGCAACCCGCTCGCTCCGATCTGCGCCGCCGCCGAGCTGCTCAGGCATGCGAAGACCCTGGAACCCGAGCTGCGGGCGGCAACCACCATTCTCGAGCGCCAGGCGCGGCACATGCGGCATCTGGTCGATGACCTTCTCGACATGTCCCGCATTACCAGCGGCCGCATCCGCCTGCAGCTGGAGCCGCTCGAGCTGGCGGAGCTCGTGCAGGGCATCATCGAGACCTATAGGCAATCCGCGGAGACGACGCGACACCGGTTCACCCTCGCGGCAGCCGCCACTCCGGTCTACGTGAGCGGTGATCGCATCCGCCTCATGCAAATCTTCAGCAACATCCTGCATAACGCCGTCAAGTACACCCCTCCGGGGGGACAGATCGAGATCACCCTGCGCACGGACGATCGACAGGCGGTCGTCAGCGTTCGCGACAACGGCGTGGGCATCCCGACGGAATTGCTGGAGTATGTCTTCGCGCCGTTTGCCCAGCTCGACAGGTCCTTCGAACATACCGACGGCGGGGTCGGAATCGGACTCACCCTGGCCAAGAGACTGATCGAGCTCCATCAGGGGGGCATCGAGGCCAGAAGCGCCGGGCGCGGCAAGGGGACCGAGTTCGTGATCCATCTTCCCATGACCGCGGCGGCTCCGGCGAAGCGCGCACGGGCCCCGGAGAGGCGCTCCGACCCATCGATCAGCCGCCGTGTACTCATCGCCGACGACAATCATGATGCGGCGGTGAGCCTCAGCATGCTGCTGCAGTCACTGGGTCACGACACTCGCGTTGTGCACGATGGCATCGAGGCGCTGGAGGAGGCGGAGCTCTTCCGTCCCGAAGTTGTGCTGCTCGACATCGGCATGCCGAGGCTCAATGGCTACGAGACCGCACGCAGGATCGCAAGCAGGCCCTGGGCAGCCGCCACACAGATCGTGGCCGTGACAGGTTGGGGGCAGGAAACGGATCGGCATCGAGCCAACGAAGCCGGGTTCCATCGGCATCTCGTCAAGCCTGCCGATCTCAACGCGCTGATAGATGTCATGTCGAGCGCGCCCGGAGAAGGGCTCGAGCCGCCCTAGCGCGAGCTGTCACGCCACGCCGCTACTCGTTGGCGTTGAACGCAATGCAGATTCGCGGCTCATCGCTCTCGTGCGGCTCGACGTAATGCTCCATCCAGGAGGGGAAGAGCACCAGCAACCCTGTGCTGGGCTTCAAATTGACATCGGCATGAGCGTTGGGAAAGGGGCCCTTCACCGCGCCATGGATGACCCCGGGCCGTGGATCGCGGAAGCAGAGCGCGCCGGAGCCCGCCGGGACTTTGAGGTAGAAGCTGCCCGAGAGCAGCGAGGCCTCGTGCATGTGCAGAAAGTTGAAGCCCCCACGGTCGTGCAGGTTGACCCAGGACTGGAGCACGAACGGCTGGCCGCCCCGGCCCATCTCAGCGAGCGCCGCGGCGCATGCGGAGTGAATGGTTTGCCGCAGCGGGGCCAGGATCGGCTGTTCGAGAAGCGCCGCTTCCTTGCTGTTCCAGCCCCCGCGGTTGGTTCGGCCCGCGGGTGCGGGATTCGCGGCGCGCAGCGCCAGCACCCAGTTCGTCCATGCCGCGAACTGCGGCTGCAGCGCCTCGAGGCGGGCCTGCCAGATCCGGGTTGGAAAAAGATCATAGTACTGCAGCGAGGGAGCCGTAGTGGCCGGCCCCAACCTGTATGTGGTACTGAATGTCTCGCCCATGGTCACGCCCTCATCGTGATCCGCCGAGGCGCGGCGGTCGGACGGCCAGATAGACCGTACTCCAGAGCTGCGCGGCATTGGACTCGTCGGCATCCGCGGCGGCTGAGCCGAACGGCCGCAGTTGATAGTGACCGGCCTGGTACGACCATGACCAAAGCTCCGCGTTCTGCATGGAGCGGGTGGCCTCGATCGCGGACCACAACATTCGCTGCGCCTTCATCAGATCGGCCCGCACCGCGGCCGGAAGATCGTGTCTCTCGAGCTGGCGGGCCAGGCCCGCGGCGAAGAGCGCCTGCTGCCAGGACCAGACGACCGTGCCGTGGTAGGCATTGCGGCTGAAGAGATTCTGCAGTGCGGGCGCGCAGAACACCGGATTGGCGACGACCATGCCGGCGCCAGTCATCAGGCCCGCTGGAAAGGGACGCATCACCGTCGCAACGATACGGTCCAGGGTCTGCGGCTCCGGATCTCCGAACAGGAGCAGAAAGCCCTCGTCCGAGTGCATCACCGGAATCGGCTCACCCGCCGCCGAAAGCGCCAGCGCGTGAAAGCGCAAGGCTCCCGGTCCCAACGCATCGAGAGCCGGCTGCGACGGCACGCCTTGCGAGTCGGCATAGATCTCGACCGCATTGGCCGCGATCGAATGACTCAAGGTCACCGCGAAGAGCGGCGGCGCCTGCTCACGCCATACCGCCGCCATCCGCCCCGCCGCAGAAAAGAGAGCGCGGTCCGAGGCGGTCAGATACCGCGACAGGAGCCCACTGGCCGACAGCCGCGTGGCCGCATCGAGCGCCGCCGGAACCAACACGGCGTTGACATCATAAGGATAATGGCCGCCGCCGAGACCGGTGCCGCTGTCGCGCCATTCGCCGACGATCTCGCCCGGCTTGAGGCCGATCAGGTGCGCCAGGCCGGGCGCCTGCGCGAACGCTTGCGCGCTTGCAACCACGTACCGCAGATTCTTCACCAGCGCAGCGCCGCGCGTGCCGTTCCGCTCCAGCGGTCCGCCCACGGGCGCGGCAAGAAAAGCGACCGAGCGCGCCTGGGCGCCGGGCTGCAGCAGCCACGCGGCCGCCACCGGCGCCAGCAGGTAGTCCTCGTCGATCATCTTATAGTCGTACACGGGAGCGGCGGAGCGCGACCCACCGGCCTTGAGATGATCGAGCACGGCCATCTCGCCGATGTCCTCCTCGTGCGCCACTTCTCCCTGGGGCGAGAGGCGTGCGAGAACCGAGTCGAGCCCGGCCTCGACGGCAGTCGGGCTCAGCACCGGCATCAGCAGGCGCACGCTCATCAGCGTGTCGCGGCCGAAATAGGTGTCGAAGCGCCAGGAGCCGGCGAGGAACTTCTCGCGATAGGCGAGGAATGTCAGCGTCTGCCGGGTCGCGAGCTCGCCTCCGGACGGGTGGCGCAGCAGCTCCTGGCCTGCGAGCGGGACGAGAGGCGTCTCGCCCGTCAGGGCGGTAATCCGCAGGCCGATTGCGCCATCCGCGCCCGCGAATATGCGCCTGCCCCGCACTCGCCCGTCGAGTACCTCGATGGTCAGCCGATAGCTCACCGCCCCGTCGAGCCGGTCACGAGACCAGGTGAGCGTCCGCCCCGTCAAGGAAGGCGTCACGGCCATCCCGGCTGGGAGAGTGCCTGCCGTCTGATAGTCACGCAGCACGCGGATGCTGGAGAGGACCGCCCTGCTCATATCGAGCTCGCGATCGGTGATGGTCGCGTCGGCCGCAATGCCGTGAAGCACCCGTCCCTTGGCGTCGCGTGCATCGACGGGCCGCGGTTGGCCTCGAATCTTCCACTGCGCATTGCCCCTCTGGCGCGCGAACCAAAGGCCGACGCCGCTATTGCCAGCCGGAAAGGCAATGAGGATGCGCGGCGCCGGGCCGGAGCGAAGCAGCAGGTGCGCCGCGACGGGCCCCTGCCGCAGGAAGTAATTGAGAATCCTGCCTTCGCGTACCTGGAACGTGAGCTGCGGCGGAGTGCACCGTGCGGATGCCGGCGCCAGGAGCAGGCAGAGAGGCGTGCAGGCCGCCGCGGCGAACCGCACGATCGGCGAAGCTCGTGAATGACCCATGGGCTAGCGCGTCCTCCATCGGCTTGTGGCGAATCGGCGACTTATAGCGTGTTCTCCCGGCGCCGTCACCCCTTCGATGATCTGCAAATGCCCATCCGGCGCCCTTTGAAATTTTTGTTCGATCCGGAATGGCGGAGATTGCGCCGCCAAACGTCTCCCACAAGGATGACCTTTCGATTCGTACCGGTCGTTTTGGACTATCGCGCCGCCCACCGGCCCCGTGCCGCGGGTGTTGCGGTCGGACAACAACCGCTTTCGGATGAGGGTGATCACTTCGCCGGTCTCGCTGCCTGATCGAGGCGGCACTTCCTAATGGGGGAATTTGCATGAGAGTCAAAGACAAGGCGCCCCGCGGGGCGCATCCGGTCCGGCAACGGGCCGTCGGGTCCATTCATACCAGGCCCAACAGCGTAGCAGTCGTCGTTGCCGGAATTCTCGGCGCGAGCGGCCTTGCTGTCATCGGAAGCGCTCACGCGCAGGATGCGGCCGCCCAAAGTGCGCCGGCGCAGAATGCGCCCACCCTGGCGCTTCCCAATTCCCAGACCACCCAGAGCCTGCAGACGGTGGTTGTCACCGCCACGGCGACCTCGGTGAAAAAGCTGGACGCAAGCTACAACATCGTAGCGGCCTCAGCGCAGCAGATTGCCATGTCGGACCCCTCGAGCGTGGCCTCAATCTACAAGCTCTCACCTGGCGTTTGGCCGGAAGCATCCGGGGGACCAACCGGCGTCAATGTCGACGTGGCCGGCTTTCCCTTGGGCGGCGGCGATTCTCCGTATTCCACGACCATGCTCGAGGGACTGCCACTCTACGGCTCACCTTACCTGTCCTTCATGGACAATACCTCGCTGATACGCATGGATGACACGGTCGACCGCGTCGAGATCGTCCAGGGCGGACCCGGCGCAGTCTTAGGGCCGGGCCAGCCGGGCGCGACGGAGAACTTCATCCTGAGAACCGGCTCGGATCAGCAGGAAGGGTCGATCGGGGCCACTTACGGCTCAGAGGGATCGGAACGTGTGGACGTGTTCGAGAGCGGCAAGGTCGCCAACGGCTGGTACGGCAGCATCGGCGGCTATTACTGGCAATCCAACGGCATCCGCGATCCCCAGTATACGGCTTACCAGGAGCAGCAGCTGACGGCCACCCTGAAGCATGATCTCGACAACGGGTCGGTCGTGTTCTGGGCCAGAACCCTGCACGCCCATGATCTGTGGGTCGCCGACTTCCCCTACACCCAATCCAACAGCGGCTCGGTCAGCCCGTATCCCGGCTTCAATCAGCTCAACTCGACCTACAACAGCAAGCAGCTCGAGAATTTCGAGGTACCGGATCCGGCCTGTAACTGCTTCGAGAACGACGACATCACCAATGGTCGTGGCATCCAGATGAGCTATGTCGGTTCGCAGCTCAAGGAGAAATTCAACGACGGCTGGTCGATCAGCAACGACGTCATATTTAACGGCGGGCTTGTCCCCACCAACGCGCTGGTCAACAACGGCAATCCCCAGACGCTGGGCTCGTTCATTGACGGCTTGACCCTACCTTCCGTCCTCAGCTCGGGCATGGTGCAAGCGAACTATGAGAACGGTACGCCGGCGAGCCTCAGCCAAAGCGTGGTCACCGAGCAGGTCTGGGAGGTGCAGAAGAAGATCACGAGCCTCATCGATGAATTTCGCGTCAACAAGGACCTTGGCTTCGGTGACACCCTGACCCTCGGTGTGTACGCAGCTCACTACACCATGAACGACAACTGGTCGTTGAGCTCCAACGTGCTGATGACCAATCAGCCGAACGCGTCGCCGATCATCCTGTCGGCCACCCAAGGTGGGAACATCTATCAGGTGACCAGCCCGCAGGGCATCGAGACTGCCAACGGGGGCTACTACATCCTGCAGAACGGCCGCGCCACGAATATCGCCCCCTATATCTCCGACTCGTGGAAGCTCGATCGTTGGTTGTTCGATGCGGGGTTGCGCGTCGAGCACATCAACCTGGATCAGGAGACGACCAACACCTCGAACGTTCAGATGGGGACGCAGTACGACCTGTGGGACAACTCGGTCACCTTGCCCAACGGCACGTGGTCGCACGGCTATGAAAATAACACCATGCCGACGTTCTCGGTGGGCGCGAATTACGAGTTCAACGACAATATGAGCGCCTATCTGCGCGTCAACAACGGCGTGCTGTTCGAGAACATGGACGATGTCCGCTGCAACATCAGCAACGGCTCCAACGGCTGCCCGAACAGGACGCCGCTGCAGACCGTGCGAAACTACGAGGGCGGCTTCAAGATCCAGAACCAGTGGATGTACATCGACGCATCGGTTTACCACAAGATTTTCTATGGAATTGCCTATCAGCCCACGAACATCCAGGATCAGCCGATCGGTCCGGCGACGACCTACGGATCGACCTCCACCGGCGGGCGACTCGTCGGCAGCGTAACCCCCTTCGCGAGCAGCGGCGTCCAGGCCCTCAGCACCTTCAAGATCGAGGTGAACGGCCTCTACGAACGCGCGACCTACAATAACTTCATTGGCTGCTACCTGTACACGGTGATCAACACCACCACAACACTCTGCGGCACGGCCAACGGCAACCAGCTCGCGCGTCTGCCGAAGTATCAGGTTCGGATAACCCCGAGCGACACGCAGTCCTTCGACTGGGGCACGGTGACGGAGCAGATCACCTACGAGAACATCGGCAAACGCTTCCAGGACGACACGAATCTGACGGAGTTGCCGTCTTATTACGACCTGGCTTTCGGCGTCGATGCCATGTACGGGGAACACTGGGAGCTCCGGGTGCTCGGCTCGAACCTGACCAACCAGCTGGGGTTGACCGAGGGTAACGCCCGGTTCGGCGGCAATACCATAACGAACAACACCGGTTTCGGCCGTTCGATCGAAGGCCGCGAGGTCAATGTAACGCTGAAGTACTACTGGTAACTCGACGGCGGCGGCGCTCTTCCCCCGGAGCGCCGCCGCACCCTTTTCAGGGAAGCGGCCGCGACCGCTGCGTACCGGCGCCGTCCGTGCGAGAATCAGCCGCTGGTTCCTGCGATCCTGGTTCGATTTACGGGGTACATCTCGAGTGTCTGTTCCGGCTTCCGTCCTCGAGGCGATGCGGGCCATCAGCGCGCAGCTTCAGGCCGGCCAGTTTCGTGCGGCCCACGACCGGCTCCAGGCGGTAGTCGCCGCCAATCCCACCTTCGCCGAGGCGCAGCGGCTGCTTGCCGGCACCAAGCTCGCCCTGGGCGATCCCGCGGGCGCGGAAGCTCTGCTCCGGCAGGCGCTCGCAGTCGATCCCACCTGGACACCGACGCTCACGACGCTCGGTGAGCTGCTGCTCGCAAGCGGCAGAGGGACTGAGGCGGAAGGAGCGCTGCTACGCGCGCTCAAGACAGGATCACCCGACCTGCGGGCGGCATGGGTGCTGGCGCGCCATTACAACAGCACCGGCCGACATGCCCAGGCGCTTGCCGTCGCCGGGCCGTTCTGCACCCAGGGCAGAGTGGACGCGGAGCTTGCCACGCAGCATGTGACCGCGCTCGTCGCGCTGGGACGGCACTCAGAGGCCATCTCCGTCTACAGCGGCCTCGCCGCGACCGCAACGGACAATCTCGCGCCCGTCCAGGCGCTGGCCATCGCACTGAACGCGGCCGGGCGCAATACGGAGGCCGCACAGATCGCGCACCGGGCGCTTGCCCGTGGCTTCAGGACTGCGACACTCTGCCTGACCTACGCCAGGAGCCTCATGGCGGAAGGCGCCAACGAGCGGGCCGAAACGGCATTGCGCGACTGCCTGCGGCTGGACCCGCGGCTGACCGAGGCGCACAACAGCCTGGCTCAGCTCATCTGGCTCCGTACGGGTGATCTGACCCAGGCCACCGAGCCGCTCGACGAAGCGTTGCGGAGGTTTGGCGACGACGGCGCACTCCAGGCAACCAAGGCGGCCATCCTGCAGGGCGCAGGTGACGCGCGAGCTGCGTATGACTGTCTTGCTCCACGAGCCGAGCGCCCGGAGGCCTCGCCCCAGCTGCTGGTACGCGTTGGGCTCTCGGCGCTCGATTTCGATTCCGCCAGGGCGCTCTCCCTCGCACGGCGGGCACTGCGGGCACTGCCTGACAACGGCGCGGCGCGCAGCCTGCTCGCGGCCGCGCTACTCGGGGTCGGCGATGCTCAGGCGGCGCTGCGGGAATGCGAGGCATTGCAACCGCAGGCACCGGATGATCAGTATCTGATCGCGTTGCAGACCACGGCACTGCGCCTGCTCGGCGATGAGCGCTACGCCCAGCTCTGTGATTACCGGAATCTCGTTCTGCCTGTGCCCATCGAGCCGCCATCGCCGTGGCGGGATCCCGCGAGCTTCCTCGCGGACCTCACGGCGAGTCTCAACCGCCTCCACGATCCCAATGGCCACGCGCTTCTCTTCCAATCGCTGCGCCACGGTACCGAAACGACCCAGGACCTGACACGCAGCACGGACGCCGCCATGCGCGGTCTCTTCCAGGCTTTCGCGGCACCCATTGAGCGTTACCTCGAGCACATCGGCAAGGGAACGGATCCCCTGCGCCGTCGCAACAACGGTCGCTGGCGATTCAACGGCAGTTGGTCGGTGCGGCTGCGCAATCGCGGCTTCCACATGAGTCACGTCCACCCGCGCGGCTGGATCTCCTCCGCCTTTTATGTCGAGCTGCCGGACATCATGGCCGAAGGGCGCACGGATGAAGGCATACTCAGCTTCGGCAAGCCCAGCATCCTGACGACTCCGTCCCTGGAAGCCGAATACTCCGTCCGTCCGACTCCCGGCCTGCTCGTGCTCTTTCCGTCGTATTTCTGGCACGGCACCATTCCATTCCAGAGCCCCCAGCCCCGCCTGACCGTAGCCTTCGACGCCGTACCGGCGCAGTAAGCTGGCAAGCTGGTCGCCGCCATTGCCATGGATACCGTCCAGGTCCTCAAACCCGCCACCGCCCGCACGGTTTTCCGCGCCCAGATGGGCTTTCTCGCCGTGCTGCTGTCGGTCGTCGCGGTCTGCAACGTCTTCACCACGATCGCCGACGAAGCCCGGGGCGGCGTGCATCTGGCGGCCTGGGAGCCTGTCACTTGGGAGTTCTCGAGCGTCGTCTGCGTCTGGCTGCTGATGCCGGCGCTCGGCTGGTGGCTCAAGCAATTCCCGCTGGTTCAAGGCGGCTGGCTTCGCAGCCTGCCGGCGCACCTGCTTGCGACACTGCCCTTCTCGGTGCTGCACGTGGCCGGCATGGTTGGCCTGCGCAATCTGGTCTACGCGTCCATGGGTTTGCAATACCATTTCGGGCCATGGTGGCCGAACTGGCTCTACGAATACCGCAAGGATTTCGTCAGTTACTGGCTGCTCCTCGTCTGCATCATGGCATTCCGCCTCTACGGACTCTGGCGGGACTCCCGCGAGTCTGCCGCAGCGCTCCTGCAGCCGGGGCCCGCGGCGAACGAGCCCGCAGCATTCGAATCCGCAGCCGCCGATGCGCCCCTGGAACGCCTCGTCGTACGCAAGCTCAACCGCGAATACGTCATCGCCGTGGCCGATGTCGATCGAGTGGAAGCCGACGGCAACTACGTCATGGTCCATTCCCAGGGCAGCGCCTACCCCCGACGCGAATCGCTCGCCGCCCTGGAGAAGAAGCTGGACGGCCGCCGCTTCGTCCGGGTACACCGCGGACATCTGGTCAATGTCGATCGCATCCGCGAAATCCAGCCCTGGGATCACGGCGACTATCGCATCCTGCTGCGGGATGGCAGCTACGTGAACCTCAGCCGCAGGTATCGCGGCCGCCTGCAAAGCCTTCTGCGCTGAATCTCGTCCTTGCCTGCGCGCCGCTCGTCCCCGGAGAGCGCCGCCCGTCACCTCGCCTGTTGCAGGACGCCCCCTCGAGCCTCTAGCGTCCACCTCTCATTGCAGAGCAACTGCCCGGAGTGACTGCCCATGAGTAGACCCCCGACCATGATGGCCGCTGGCCTCCTTGCCACCCTCGCCCTCGCCGCCTGCTCCGCGCAAGCCCCCTCGGGAGCATCCACGGGAGCCTCGGCGGATGCGGGCTGGCCGACGTATGGCGGCGACCCGGGCGGCACGCGGTACTCACCGCTCACCCAGATAGCTCCCGTGAATGTCCGGCGACTGCAGGTGGCATGGACCTTCCGTACCGGCGAGCTGGGGAAGGGGGTTACGGACTGGACCCGGTCGGCGTTCGAGGCGACGCCGATTCTGTATGACGGGACACTGTATTTCACGACCCCGAGCACCAACGTGGTGGCCGTCGACGCAGCGACCGGACGGCTTCGCTGGCGGCACGACAGTCACAACAACAATGAGCTGCACTACTCGGATGGCGTATCTCGCGGCGTGTCCCTCTGGGTTGACGCGACCAGTCCCGCAGGCGCGGAGTGCCGGGCGCGTATCTACGCCGCGACGCTCGACGGCAGGCTGCTCGCCCTGGATACCGCGACGGGCAAATCCTGCGACGACTTTGGTGAGCACGGAGCCGTCGATCTGCGGCAGGGCGTGCGCTATGCCGAGGCTGCGAATTCCGGCTGGCAAAACTATCTGGTGACCTCACCACCTGCGGTCGTCGACGACAAGATCATCGTGGGCTCCTCGATCGGCGACAACCGGGCGGTCGCCGTCGAGCTCGGCACGGTCCGCGCCTTCGATGCGAGAACCGGAAAGCTGCTCTGGAGCTGGGACCCGATTCCCCGCGATCCTTCCAATCCCGTATATAAGGAATGGAGCGCCGCGGGCGCGAGGCTCACCGGCGCAGCCAACGCATGGGCACCCCTCTCGGTCGACGCCACGCGGCATCTCGTCTTCGTGCCCACCAGCTCCCCGAGCCCCGACTTCTTCGGCGGTGAGCGCCCGGGCGATGACCGGTGGGCGGACTCGGTGGCGGCGCTCGATGTAGACACCGGCAAGCTGGTGTGGGGTCGTCAGCTGGTGCATCACAACCTGTGGGATTACGACGTCGCGTCGCAGCCGACGCTGGTCGAGTTGACACATGACGGCAGGCAGGTACCCGCGGTCATTCAGGCGACGAAGATGGGTTTTCTTTACACGCTGAACCGGGAAACCGGCGACCCCATTTTCCCCATCGTGGATAAACCCGTTCCTCAGGATGCGGAGCCCGGCGAGACGCCGTCGCCCACTCAACCCTACCCAGTGGCTCCGCCCGCCCTTGTACCCCAGGGGCCCGTGACCCCGGCTGACGCCTGGGGCGTGGCGTGGTTCGACACGCGCACCTGCCGCAATCGCATCGCAGCTGATCGCTCGGAAGGTATCTTCCAGCCTCCGTCCACGAAGGAATCCATCTACGCGCCCGGTTTCGCCGGCGGCGCCAACTGGGGCGGCATCGCCTTCGATCCACACCGTCAGCTCGCGATCGTCAACACCATGAACCTGCCGTTTCTCATGGCTCTCGTGCCGCGGGACCAGGTTGCGGCGGAAATACGCGACCCGAAGTACCGTGGCTGGGAGTTTGGCATGCAACTGGGCACTCCGTATGCCATGCGTCGCCGTACATTCATGTCCGGACTCGGCATTCCTTGCGTCAAGCCGCCCTGGGGCACGCTGGCCGCCGTGGACATGGTACACGGCACCATCAAGTGGCAGGTACCGCTCGGTGTTGCGCCGCTGGTTCATCTCAACGTTGGCATGCCGGGCTTGGGTGGTCCCATCATTACCGCAAGCGGGCTGGTCTTCATCGCCGCGAGTGTCGACGACCGGTTCCGGGCATTCGACATCGCTACCGGTCGCGTGCTCTGGCAGGCGAAATTGCCCGCCGGCGGTCAGGCCACACCGATGACCTACAGCGTTCAGGGTCGCCAGTATGTGGTCATAACAGCCGGGGGCTACAAAGATGCCAGCACCCGCGGCGACTACGTAATTGCCTATGCCTTGCCGCGCTGAGGGGCCCAACCTCGTGTAGGCTTGCGGGCATGGTAACAACGCCCGCTGGCGCCGGATGGCAGTGGACAGAGACCCGGCGCGTCGCGGCGCTGGGCGAGCCGCTGCTGGAGCTGCAGCCTGCGGACGACGGCGGTGTGCGCCTGGCTTTCGGCGGCGACGTCGCCAACTCCATGATCTGCCTCGCGAGAATACTGGGGGCGGACGCAACGGAGATCTCGCTGGTCACCGCGCTCGGCGACAGCAGCTATTCCGCGTGGTTGCGACAGCGGCTGAGGCGCGAAGGCATCCATGTCATCGAGCCGTCAATCGAAGGCGAGCCCGGGATCTACGGGCTGCCTCTCGATCCGGCCGACCGTCCCGGTTTCTCGTATTGGCGGGCGCAGTCAGCCGCGCGCGCCTTCCTGCAGTCCGCGGATCTGGGCCGCTTCGAGGATCTCCTCGGCGACGCACAGCTTCTTCTCGTCACTGGAATCACGCTTGCTCTCTGCTCCAGCGCGAGTTTCGAGCACCTCTGCCGTTGGGTGGATCAGCGCCGCGACGACTGCCATGTCGTTTTCGATTGCAACTTCCGCAGGCGCCTGTGGGACAGCGAGGCGCAGGCGCGCGAGCGGATCGGCACATTCGAGCGGCTGGCTGCGGTGATTGCGACGGGCGGGGAGGATGAGAGGACTCTCTGGGGCGCGACCGACACCGCACAGATCATCGAGCGCGTGAGCCGTATGTCGGCTGAATATCTGATCCGCGGCGGCCCCGAGGGATGCTGGGTCGGAGCGGGGCGGGAATGTCAGCACGTGGCCACCGAGCCCGTGACAGTCGTCGGCGATACCGCGGGTGCGGGAGATTCCCACCTTGCCGGCTACATGGCGGCTAGAATCTCAGGGCACGGGAGAGCGGACGCCGCGGCCTACGCGAACGAGGCAGCGGCGGTCATCGTGAGCCAGCGCGGCTCCGTGCCCAAGGAGGGCGCAAGGTTCCCGCCCCTGCCGACTCGCGCGCCCGCGTAGACTCTTCGCCGCATTTCCGAGGCTTCTGATGCATTGGCCCACCACACTCTTCATCGCCGCCGTCGCCATCGCCACGGCAGTCGAGCTCTGGCTCGCCGCACGCCAGATCACCGCGGTCGCAGCGCACCGCGATCGCATACCGGCGCCCTTCGCCGGCCAGCTCTCGCCGGAAGATCACCGCAAGGCCGCGGATTACACCGTAGCCAAAGCCAGGATCGGGATGGTCAGCACGGTCGTCGACTCGATAGTCACTCTGGCCCTCACCGTGGGCGGCGGCATCGCGGCCATCGACGCTCTCTGGCGGCACACGGGCTGGGGCGAGCCTTGGCTCGGACTCGCGGTGATCGGCACTGTTGCAACCGTGGTGGGCCTCGTCGGCCTGCCCCTCTCCGTGGTACGCACCTTTCGTATAGAGGCTGACTTCGGCTTCAACCGCACGACGCCCATGATTTTCCTGGGCGATCTCGGCAAGGGAATCGTCCTGGCGGTGCTGATCGGCGGCCCGCTGGTCCTGGCGGTCCTCGTGCTCATGGATCACGCCGGCCGCTGGTGGTGGTTGGCGGCATTCGGATGCTGGCTCGTGGTGACGCTGCTCATTACCTGGGCATGGCCGGCCTTCATTGCACCCCTCTTCAACAAGTTCTCGCCGCTCGAGGACGCATCGCTCAAAGGCCGCATCGAGGCACTGCTCGAGCGCTGCGGCTTTCGCTCGAGCGGTGTTTTCGTCGTCGACGGCTCGCGCCGGTCCGCCCACGGCAATGCCTACTTCACCGGGATCGGGCGCCACAAGCGCATCGTGTTCTTCGATACCCTGCTCAAGCAACTGGCCTCGCCCGAGATCGAGGCCGTGCTCGCTCACGAGCTCGGCCACTTCCGACTGCGGCATGTCCGCCAACGGCTGCTCGTGTCCTTCGTCACCATGTTGGTCGGATTCGCGCTCCTCGGCTGGCTGGCAGGGAAGCCCGGCTTCTATCGGGCACTCGGAGTGCCGACTCCGTCGACCCATGCCGCGCTGATCCTGTTCGCCCTGGTGGTGCCGGTGGCGCTCTTCTTCACCACTCCGCTCGGCTCACTCTGGTCGCGCCGTCATGAGTTCGCCGCCGATCGCTTCGCTTCCCAACACGCGAGCGCGCGGGAGCTCGCCTCGGCACTCGTCAAGCTCTATCGCGAGAACGCGAGCACGCTCACCCCCGACCCGCTCTACACGGCCTTCTACTACTCGCATCCCCCGGCGCTCGAGCGCATTGCGCGGCTGACCGCACTCTCGCCGGCCTCGACTTGACACGACGAGAAATCGACGCTAGTTTTATCGGCGTGAATACGACGCCGCGCCAACAACAGCAAACCCGCCAAATCATCGCGGGCTATGCGTGCGTCCGTTCCGAATCCGCGGCCTGAAGGCCGAGCCAGATCCGAACTTCCAACTCTCGCAAACCCCGCCAGCGGTGGGGTTCGCCTGGGCTCCGCCGCATGCGGCCGGAGCCCGACAATGTCACACCCCGGTACCGACGATGATATCGAGCGCATCGCTCGAGGATTGATCGACCGCACTCTGCCGAAATCCGGCTGGACACATGCGGCGCATTTCGCTGCCGCCTTGTGGTTGCTGCGCCACCGAGGCGATGCTGCGTTTCACGATATGCCGCCGCTCATTCGCGCCTACAACGAGTCGACAGGCGTGGCGAATACCGACATGACGGGATACCACGAGACGATCACTGTCGCCTCGCTGCGCGTGGCACGCGCCTGGCTCGCCGCCCGGCCCGACACGCCGCTGTACGCTGCGCTCGCGGAACTGCTCGCGAGCCCTTACGGCCGCTCCGATTGGCTGCTGGCCCATTGGTCGCGCGATCGGCTCTTCTCGGTGATCGCGCGCCGGACCTGGGTTGACCCGGATCTGCAGGCGTTCAGTTGCTGAGCTGCGCCTCAGCGCGATCGCGGGGGATACGGCGTGCCGTCCTTGTGCAGGAAGGCGCTCGAGCCGGCCCGGATCTCGAGGTCGATGTCGGGGTAATCGACCGCGTCGCCGTCGGGATTGCGGCTGCCGATCTCCAGCAGGACCACGTCCGCGTTCGTGCGGTTCTGCAGGTGGTGCCCATCAGCCGCACCCGCCTTGAATCCGGCGCAATCGCCCGCCCGCAGCACCTCCTCGCCGGCATCGGTGACGAGCACGACTTCGCCCTCCAGGACGTAGACGAACTCGTCCTCCGCCGTATGCCAGTGGCGCTGGCTGGACCAGACGCCAGGCGACAGACGCAGCACATTGACGCCAAACTGGGTCAGCCCTGCCGCATCCCCGAGACGGACACGCTTGCGCTGCCGGCAAGGCTCATCATGAGGCGCGGGATAGCCGCTGCCGACCACGGTTTTTCCTGCCGCGATATCTATTTTCTTCATCTTCCGGCTCCGACAGAATGGGTGGGGTGCCTGCCGAAGTCTACATCCGCCGAGGTCCCGCTCGATGAGCAGCTCTGACGTCAGTTTCCTCTTCGATCTCGATGGCACGCTGGTCGACAGCGTTTACCAGCACGTCCTGGCCTGGCAGGAGGCGCTGCACGCCGCCGGCATAGAGCTGTCGGTTTGGCGCATCCATCGGAAGATCGGCATGAGCGGCGGTCTCTTCACGGAGATGCTGCTGCGGGAGACGCCCATCGAGATCACTCCGTCTCTCCTCGAGACGCTGCAGCGCCAGCACGCGGAAGCCTACGCGCGCCTCGCCCGCTGGGTGCGCCCGCTGCCGGGCGCGATAGAGTTGCTCCGATATCTCACCGAGACCCGCATCCCCTGGTCCATCGCCACCAGCGCCCGCATGAACTCGGCGAAGTACAACCTGGCGGCGCTGCACGTCGATCCGGCACAGGTGCCCGTGATCACGCGCGACGATGTCCGTCGTGCCAAGCCCGATCCCGATCTTTTCCTGGCGGCGGCCGCGCGGCTCGGCGTCGACATCGAGTCGGCGGTCATTGTCGGTGACAGCATCTGGGACATGCTGGCGGCGCGGCGCGCCCGCGGCCTGGGAGTGGGCCTTCTCTCGGGCGGTTATGGTCAGGACGAGCTCGAGCGCTCCGGCGCCATACGCGTGTACGAGGACCCGGCCGACCTCTTGCGGCACATCGACGAGATCGGCGGGCGCCGGGGCTAACCTGGAAAAAAAGCATGAAGCTATATTTCAATCCCGCTTCACCCTATGTCCGCAAAGTGTGCGTCACCGCGCACGAGCTCGGGCTCAGCGACAGGATCGAGCACACCAGCATCACCCTGACGCCGGTGAGCCCGCACGACGGAGTGCGCGCCAGCAACCCGATCGGCAAGATCCCGACGCTCGTTCTCGACGATGGCACTGCGCTCTACGACTCACCGGTGATCTGCGAATACCTCGATGGGCTCGCCGGCGGCAATCGTATCTTTCCTGCCGGTGCGATGCGCTGGACGGCGCTGCGCCGTCAGTCGATCGGGGACGGCATCATGGACGCCGCCGTACTGACACGATATGAGGACGCGGTCCGACCGAAGGAGCTGCGCTGGCAGAACTGGGTCGACGGGCAGCTCCTGAGAATTCGCACCGCCCTCGATGTGCTGGAGCAGGAGAATCTCGAGGGCACATTCGACATCGGCACGATCTCGATCGCCTGCGCGCTCGGTTATCTCGACTTTCGCTATGCCAGCGAAGGCTGGCGCACCAGCAGACCACGGCTAGCCGCCTGGGCCGCTGCCATCGGCAAGCGGCCGTCGCTGGCGACTACGCTCCCGGCCGCGCCGTAGGCACCGACTCGCTGCCCGCTGTCAGGCCGCCGCGGCGCGGCCCGAGGTCTGTTGTCCGTCCAACTCCCCGATCAGCTCGATGATCAGCTTCGCGAGCTCACCGGCCATCACGGCGAAGTCGAGATCGAACTGCTCGGCCGGATCGATCTCCTCCTGGTCGCCACGCTCGGGAGCGAGCTCGAGGAACTCGACGCGTTTGATCTGCAGCTTCTCAGTGAGTACGAAGGAGATCCGCCCGTTCCACGTCAGCCCGAGCTGAGTGGGACGCTTGCCGCCTGCAACGTAGGCGCGAACCTCCTTCCCATCGAGGGGATGCCGCCGGTAGCGCACGATCGATTTCGCGGGCTCGCTCGACTGCAGCTCCAGGTCCTGCTCGATCGAGAACGACCCCAACGCATCGGATTGCATCAGCCACGCCGCCATGCACGCACTCGGCGAGCGCTCCGTGTCGACTTTCTGCACCGCGAGACTGCCCAACGTGTCACGCAGAGTCTCGACCAGCTCTTCGGCTCTCCGATCGCTGGCGGAGTCAACCACCAGCCAGCCGCTGCGCGGATCGATCCACGCGCGCGTAACGCGACGCCTGCTCAGGGCGCGTGCGCGCAGCTCTTCCAACACCTGCATCTTCAGAGCGCGCATCTGGCGGCGCCCGACCGGGAAACCCTGGCTCTCGGCTTGAGCTTTGGCGCGCCGCTCGGCCTCCTGCCGCACGATCGATGCGGGCAGGAGCTTCTGATCGACGCCGAGCGCGAGTAAGTGATGCTCGCCCAGTGTATGCAGAAGGCGATCGGTGGTCGCCGGCGCCACCCATCCCATGCTGCGCATTTCGAACGGACTGCAAGGCTGCAGCGGCCGGCGCGCAAGCGCCTCCTCGAGGCTGGCCGCGGACCGGCTCCAGTCGGCAGGCAGACGATAGACAGTCAGATTCTTGAACCACATATGACGGCGAGTGACGCGAAAGGCCGCGAAGTATAGCCACGCGGCCGCGCGAAGTCCGCCCCGAAATCCCGCTCCCTCAGGACGGAGAAGGCGTCAACAGCGACTGGATGGCGTCGTGCGACGGCGTATCCGCAAAGCCATCGAAACGGCCCTGCTCCGCCAGCATCTTCGCCGCGCGCATGAATCCGCCCCAGGCAGCACGCGCGAGCGCGCCACCCACGCTGATGCGCCGCACGCCGAGCGCCGCGATCTCCGCCACCGAGAGTGGGTTCGGGGAGCCGACGAGCAGATTGATGGGCTTGGGGGCGAGGCTTTCGACCACGCGCCGAATATGCTCAGGCGAACGGATGCCGGGCGCGTACAGGCAATCGGCGCCCGCGCTGGCGTAGGCGCGCAACCGCGAGATCGTCTCGTCGATGTCGGGCCGGCCGACCAGGAAGCACTCCGCCCGCCCCACCAACAGCGTGTCGCCCCCTGCACGATCGATCGCTCTGCGCGCCGCGCGCATTCGCGCGACTGCATCATCCAGGTCATAGAGAGGCTTGTCGTCCCGGCCCGTCGAATCCTCGATGGAGAGTCCCGCCACCCCCGTCGCGACCGCCAGGCGCACACTTTCGGAAATCGCCATCGGGATCATGCGCGTGGCCGCTCTCGAAATCGGCATTGATCGGCAGATCTGTCGCTTCGACCATCGTCCGCAGGTGCGCCAGGACCGCTTCCCGGGTCATGCCGCCGTCGGTAGCTCCCAGCGACCACGCAGAACCCGAGCTCGTCGTCGCGAGCGCCTTGAACCCGAGGGTCTGCAGATAGCGTGCGCTGCCGGCGTCCCAGGGGTTCGGTATGACGAAGCAGCCGCTGCGATGCAGCTCGTGGAAGCGGCGACGTTTATCGGCGGCGCTCGATGGGCTGGCGGGCATGGCGTCGATCTCCGGTGGCGGGCGGCCCATGATACTGTGCTTCATCTACGGGCATTCGCCGGCACTCGGAGGGAACCTGCAGACGTGAGAGCACGAGCCTGGCTGGCCTTCGTGGGCCTTGGAATCACCTGGGGCCTGCCGTATTTCTTCATCAAGATCGCGGTCCGGGAGATCTCCCCGTTCGATGTGGCCTGGGGCCGGATCACTCTCGCGGCGCTCATCCTGCTGCCCATCGCCTGGCGCCGCGGCGCGCTGCGCGCGCTGGCCCCTCACAAGGCCGCGGTCCTGGCCTTCGCCCTGGTGGAATTCACCATACCCTTCTGCCTCATCTCCATGGGGGAGCGTTGGATCCCGTCCTCGGTCACGGCGATCCTCATTGCGACGGTGCCGCTCATCATCGCTTTCATTTCCCGCTTCTTCGGCGTCCATGAGCGGCTCGGAACCGTGCGCCTCATCGGGCTCCTGGTCGGCCTCGCGGGTGTCGTTGCGCTCGTTGGATTAGGCACTCTCTCGGGGCCGCTTGCCTGGGCCGGCGTCGGCTGCGTCGTGCATCTCGACCATCTGCTACGCGATCGGGGCGCTCACCATTCAGAGATACCTGCACGCCGTTGATTCCATTGGCCCCATCGCCGGCAGCCTCGCGATCTCGAGCCTGCTGCTGCTCGTTCCGGCCATGCTTTCTCTGCCGCATCGCATGCCGAGCGCCCTGGCCCTCTCGTCCGTCGCGATTCTGGGCCTGGTCTGCACCGCGCTTTCCATGCTGATGATGTTCTATCTGGTCAAGAATGCCGGCGCGTCGCGCGCGGCGATCATCACGTACATCAATCCGGCAGTCGCCACTCTCCTCGGCATGGCACTGCTCGATGAGCGCCTGGGAGCCTGGGGGCTGACCGGGTTCGGTCTCATCCTCCTCGGCTCCTGGCTCGCCACGCGCGGCAGCGCGGCAACCGCCGAGGTTGCAGCGGCCGAGGCTTCTCCGTAGCAGCCGCGGCGCCGCGATTCTCAGCCCATCGGGGCCTGCGTCATGCCCGGCATCATGTTGACGTACAGGTTGTGCATGATCCAGATGGAGCCGCCGAGGATGATGCACACGACGATGGCCGTGAAAACGAGCGCCATCAGGTTCCAGCGCTGCTCCTCCGAGCGGTTGACGTGCAGGAAGTACACGATGTGCACGCCGATCTGCGCCAGCGCAAACACGGCGATGATCAGCGGAGTACCGACGGACGAATGGCTCATCACCAGCCCGAACGGCACGATCGTCAGCGCGATCGCCAGCAGGAAACCCGTGATGTAGGACTTGCGGGAGCCGTGTCCGCCGTGCGCCACGCCATGCGCGGCGACGTGGATGGCTCCGTGCGGCGCGCGGCCTACAATGGCCTCGTTGGCGGCGCTCATCTCACGACTCCGAAGAGATAGACCAGGGAGAAGACGCCGACCCAGATGATGTCGAGGAAGTGCCAGAAGAGGCTCAGGCAGGCGAGGCGCGACTCGGTGGACGGTGTGAAGCCCTTCTTCACCACCAGCACCATCATGATCGCCATCCAGATGAGACCACAGGTGACGTGCAGCCCGTGCGTCGCCACCAGCGTGAAGAAACTCGAAAGGAACGCGCTGCGATCCGGGCCGGCGCCGTCCGCAACCATGTGCGCGAACTCGTGCACCTCCATGCCAACGAAAGTGAGTCCCAGCACGAACGTCACTGCCAGCCAGCCGAGCGTCGCGCCGCGGCTGCGCCGCCCCATGGCGAGCGTCGCGAGCCCGCAGGTAAAGCTGCTCACGAGAAGGAACACCGTCTCGGTCAGGACGTACGGCAGGTCGAACAGACCCTGCGGCGTGGGACCGCCGGCCGTGCGCGCGTGCAGCACCGAGTAAGTGGCGAACAGGCCCGCGAACAGCAGGCAGTCGCTCATGAGATAGATCCAGAAGCCGAGCTGCGCCGTGCTCGCCGCATCATGATGATGCTCCAGCTCGAAGTCGATCGTCTCGCTGGCCGGACGCAGGTCCCGCAGCGCATCCGCCGCGTTGTCGGCGTATCCCGGCTTGAAAGCCAGCGCCCCGCCGTGGGCAGTTGTGTTACCGATTGCCATGGGCTACACGCTCCTCAGTTGGGCGCGACCGCGGAGGGTCTCGGTCCGCCTCACCTCTTCAGCCTCCACGTAGTAGTCACGATCGTCGTCGAAGGCATGACGGATCAGGGCCACCATTGCGGCGGCGAAACCGCCGATCGCGAGCCACCAGATGTGCCAGATCATCGCGAACCCGGCCAAACCTATGACCACTGCCATGACGAAGCCGGTACCCGTGTTGCGCGGCATGTGGATTGGCCGATAGACGGCCGCCTTCATGTCCACGCCCCGCTGCTTCATGTCCCAGAAGGCGTCACGGTCGCGCACCACCGGAATGCGGGCGAAGTTGTAGGCCGGCGGCGGCGAGGATGTCGCCCATTCCAGCGTGCGGCCGGCCCACGGATCGCCGGTCAGGTCACGCGCGCTCTCCCGCTGCGCGATACTCACCACCACCTGCGCAAGCTGCAGCATGATGCCGCAGAAGATGATGGCCGCGCCGATTGCCGCGACGACGAAGAGCGGCTGCCAGGCCGGATTGTCGTAATGATCCATGCGGCGCGTGGCTCCCATGAGTCCGAGGACATAGAGCGGCATGAAGGCCACGTAGAACCCGACGAGCCAGCACCAGAACGCCGCCTTGCCGAGGGTCTCATTGAGGCGGAAGCCGAACACCTTGGGGAACCAGTAGGTGAGGCCGGCCATGGCCCCGAACACCACGCCGCCGATGATGACATTGTGGAAATGCGCCACCAGGAACAGGCTGTTGTGCAGCACGAAGTCGGCGGGCGGCACGGCCATGAGCACACCGCTCATGCCGCCGATCACGAACGTGATCATGAAGCCGATCGTCCACAGCACCGGCGAGTCGAAGCGCACGCGTCCGCGGTACATCGTGAACAGCCAGTTGAAGATCTTCACGCCCGTCGGCACGGCGATCACCATGGTCGTGATCCCGAAGAAGGCGTTGACGTCGGCCCCCGAGCCCATCGTGAAGAAGTGGTGCAGCCAGACGAGGAAGGACAGGAGCGCGATCGCCATGGTGGCGAACACCATGGAGGTGTAGCCGAAGAGGCGCTTGCCCGAGAAGGTGGCGATGATCTCGGAGAAGATGCCGAACGCGGGCAGGATGAGGATGTAGACCTCGGGGTGCCCCCAGATCCAGATGAGGTTGATGTACATCATCGGATCGCCGCCGAGGGAGTTCGTGAAGAAGTGCATCCCGAGGTAGCGGTCGAGGGTCAGCAGCGCCAGCGACACCGTGAGGACCGGGAACGCCGCGACGATCAGGATGTTGGTGCAGAGGGCGGTCCAGGTGAACACCGGCATGCGCATCAGCGTCATGCCCGGCGCCCGCATCCTCAGGATGGTGGCGATGAAGTTGACACCGGTGAGCGTGGTCCCGATGCCCGAGATCTGCAGCGCCCAGATGTAGTAGTCGACCCCGACGCCCGGGCTGAAGTGCAGCTCCGAGAGCGGCGGATAGGCCAGCCAGCCGGTGCGGGCGAAGTTGCCGACGGCCAGCGAGAGGTTGACCAGCATCGCGCCGACGACCGTCAGCCAGAGGCTGAGCGAGTTGAGGAACGGGAAAGCGACGTCGCGGGCGCCGATCTGCAGCGGCAGCACGCAGTTCATCAGTCCGATCATGAACGGCATCGCCATGAAGAAGATCATGATCGTGCCGTGGGCGCTGAACACCTGGTCGAAGTGCTCGGGCGGCAGGTACCCGGCATGTGGTCCATACGCGAGCGCCTGCTGCGCACGCATCATGACCGCATCCGCGAAGCCCCGCAGCAGCATTACACCCGCGAGGATGAGGTACATCGCGCCGATCTTCTTGTGATCGACCGAGGTCAGCCACTCCGTCCAAAGGTACTTCCATTTGCCGAGCACGGTGATCGTGCCGACCACGGCGACCGCGACCAGTACCATGAAGGCGATGGCCGCCGAAGATGATCGGGTTCTGGTAGGGGATGGCCGCGAGAGTCAGCTTGCCGAGCATGATCAGTTGCTCCTCGCGGCGGCCATGCCGGACATGCCGCCGGCGATGATGTCCGCAAAGAGGTTCGACTGCACCTGCGAGTAGTAGGCGACCGGGTTGTTCTCGCTCGCCTCGGCGAGCTGCTTATAGGCGCTGGTGCCGAGCGTTTGCTGCGAGGCTTTGACCTTCGCGAGCCACGCGTCGAACCCCTGCCGGGGGAGCGCGATGGCCTTGAACGTCATGCCGGAGAAGCCGTCGCCGCTGTAGTTCGAGGAAAGTCCCTGATACGTGCCCGGCTCGTTGGCCAGCAGGTGCAGCTCAGTCTGCATGCCCGCCATGGCATAGATCTGACTGCCGAGCTGCGGGATGAAGAAGGCGTTCATCACCGTCGCGGAGGTGATGTGAAACTCCACCGGCACGTTCGCCGGGAAGGCCACCTGATTCACCGTCGCCACCTTCTGATCCGGATAGATGAAGAGCCATTTCCAATCGAGCGCCACGGCTTCGATGCGGATGGGCTTCACGTTGGTAGCCAGCGGCCGGTAGGGGTCGAGCGTGTGCGAAGACCTCCAGGCGATCACGCCCAGGGCCGCGACGATGACGCAGGGGATGAGCCACACCACCGCCTCGATGCGGCTGGAGTGTGCCCAGTTCGGCTGGTAATCCGCCTTCTCATTCGAGGCACGGTAGCGCCACGCGAAGATGAGGATGAGCGCGATCACCGGCACGACCACGACCAGCATCAACCCCGTCGCGGTGATGATGATCGACCGCTCCTGCAGGCCGACCGGGCCCTTGGGATCGAGCACCGCCCATTGGCATCCCGAGAGCAGCAGGGCCGCCGGAAGCGGCATGAGCCTTGTTAGACGCGCTGGATCCGGGCTCCTGCCCGGCCCAGCGCCGTCTCGGGCAAAAAGCGTGGTTTTTGCCCGAGACTCGGCCACCTGCGGCGGCCGGGCACCTCCCTGTGCCTGGATCGCTGTGTCGTGTAGTTTCATGGCTTGGGGTCGCAGCGCAATCACCGGTCTTTTACGACGCGGTAAGCATCGCGCTCCCAGCCCGCTCAAATCCTTAGCTGACCCTGAACCGCCTTAATTCTTCTAAATCATCGCGATGAGCTTTGAACCTGCTCGCAGGTTGTGATACTCGTCACGCCTCGAGCGCCGTCGACATCGCCTCTTCCTCCGTCCAGCGCGCACCTGCTTCCATCAGCTCCGTCAGCCGCTCGCCCGGCAGGGCGCGGCGCAGACTTTCGACGATGCGCGCCTGGATTTGTTGCTTGGCGGGGCTTCGTCCCTCGAACTCGGCGGCGAAAAAGGCACGCGCGTATCCGATGAGCAGCGCCGCGCGCTCCAGGCGATTCTCGCGGGCGGCGATGGCCGCGAGGTGTTGCAGTCCGCCGGCGAGCAGCACCGCGTCGAGATCGCTCTCCTGCGCAAGCGGCAGCCCCTCGCGCAGTGCCGTACCCGCTTCCTCGAGATCGCCGTGCGCGATGAGATAGCCCGCGAGATTGCACAGCGCGTGCCCGAGCATGCCCGTGCGCCGGGCCGCACGCGCGAGAGCGACGACTTCGCGCGCCTGCACGATCGCCTCCTCGATCCGTCCCTCGGCGAATGCCACTTCCGCCTTGTAGATGAGCGCACGCCAGACCCAGAAGTCGGCCTTGGAATGCGCCCCCAGCGCGAGCGACTCATCGAGCAACGCGCGCGCGACCGCGAACTCCCCGGCCACCGTGCGCGCGATCGCGAGGTTGGTGAGGCAAAGCGCCAGACTCTTCGGGTGGGCGGTCGCGCGGAGCTGTCCGCGCGCTTCCTCGAGCGCAGCCAGGCCCTCGGCCAACCGGCCCGTACGCGCGAGATTCAGGCCGTAGAAGCTGAGGGCGCGTCCAAGATCCAACGGCTCGCCGGA
This sequence comes from uncultured Pseudomonadota bacterium, assembly GCA_963833085.1. GTDB lineage: Bacteria > Pseudomonadota > Gammaproteobacteria > Steroidobacterales > Steroidobacteraceae > 13-2-20CM-66-19. Next base: position 68,424 of record CAWHWV010000029.1, on the reverse strand, counting down.
CTCACGCTGCAGCGAGACGGCCCGGCTCAGCGCCGGCACCGCACGTCCGCGCGGTTCGCCGGTCGAGAGAAAGCCGTATCCGTACCAGAGCTGCGCTTCCACTTTCTTCGGAGTCGCCGCAGACAACGCTCCGGTCGCGCGCTCGAGGCGTGCCCTGCCCTCCTGCATCAATGAGAGGAGATACCAGAGCACATAGGAAGCCGCGGCGAGTTCAATGCCGACAGCAGGATCGCCGTCGGCGCCGAACGCCCAATCGAGAGCGACTCGAATGTTGTCGATTTCCGGCGTCTGCGCCTCCAGCCATTGCACGGACGGAGCCTCCTCCCAGAGTGCGAGCGCGCTGCGCACATGATCGCGAAAATGCAGTGCGTGAAGGCGCGCGAGCGAGCCGAACTCGCCACTGTCGGCCAGCTTCTCCATGGCGTAGGCATGTGTCGTCTCGAGCAGCCGATACCGGCGCGCGGGACCCGCGGCGTCGGCGACCACAAGCGATTTGTCCACCAGCTCGGCGATTCGTCCGATGACCTCCCATTCCGCAAGCGCCGCGTCCGCTACGACGCTAGCGGCGGCTTCCAGGCTGAAGCTGCCAGCGAACACGGCAAGCCGCCGCAGCACGATGCGGTCGGGCTCCGCCAGCAGCCGATGGCTCCAATCGAGCGTCGCGCGCAGTGTCTGGTGGCGCGGCAGCGCCGTGCGGCGGCCACCGGTGAGCACGTGAAATCTCAGATCCAACCTGCGCGCGAGCCCTTCTATTCCGAGCGCCGCTGCACGTGCTGCGGCGAGCTCGATGGCGAGCGGAATGCCGTCGAGGCGGCGGCAGATGGTCACGACCGTGGCGGCGTTGCGCTCGCTGAGGTTGAAATGCGGATCGGCGGCGCGCGCGCGCGCCACGAAAAGCCGCACTGCGTCGTGGCGCAGGGCCGCCGCGAGCTCCGCGGTCTCTTCGGCGGGAAACTCCAGCGGACTCAAGCGATAGGTGCATTCCCCGTCGATACCGAGAGGCTCCTGACTGGTGGCGAGGATGTAGGCGCCCGGCACGGCGCGCAGCAGTGTCTCCGCTTCCCGCGCCGCCGCCCCAATCAGGTGCTCGCAGTTGTCGAGCACCAGGAGCAGCCGGCGCCCGCGCAGCGCCGCGGCGAGCCGCTCCGCGGTCCAGCGGCCGGCGCCGCTTTGCAGGCCCAAGGCCGTGTTGACGGCGCTCGCAACCAGCTCGGGATCGGTCAGGGGCGCGAGCTCCGCCAGCCAGACGCCGTCGGCAAACTCTTCGAGCAGCGCGCGCGCGGCTTCGAGCCCGAGCCGAGTCTTGCCGATGCCCCCGGTGCCCACCACGGTCACCAGCCGATTGTGGCGCAGGAGCTCGCGCAGCTCCCGCAGCTCGGTCTCGCGGCCGATGAAATCCGACACCGGCGCCGGCAGGTTGGTCGGCACCTGCCGCGCGGCCTGAGGCCCGGGGCCCGCCACCGGCGGCAACGCGCGCCCCTCGGCATCGAGCGCGCGCACCTCGCCCGTGAAGCGATAGCCCCGCAACGGCACGGTGAGGATGAGATTGCGCTCTTCGCCGAGCGCCTTGCGCAGCGCCGAGACCTGCACCTGGATGTTGCTTTCCTCGACTACGCTGCCCGGCCACGCGCGCGCGAGCAACTCTTCCTTGGTGACCAGCTCGCCCCCGGCCGCGACCAGAATGAGCAGCACGTCGAACGCCCGGGAGCCGAGCGGAACAGTCGCATCACCGATGCGCAGCTCTCGCTGGCGGGTGAAAAGTCGAAAGCGTCCGAACTCGAGGCAAGCCGCGCCTCGCGCAGTACCGTACATGAAGAAGCTCTAGCGGGGCTGCCCGGAGGGCGATGTGCGAGCGATATCCAAGGTGGAATTGTAGCTCAAAACCGCGGTTTTTTGATTTGGCCAAACCGGCCCGCGGCCGTTTGGCGGATTTGCCTTAGAGCACCCTTATGCCCGCAAACCGTTCGCACGAGGTAAGCATCTGCGCGAACTCGCTCGCGGGTACGGCGGCGCTGTGCAAAAAGCCCTGCGAGTGACTACAACGCAGCGCCCGCAGCGCCGCGACTTGCGCCGCGGTCTCGACGCCCTCCGCCACGGTGATCAGATCGAAGGCCGAGGCCAGCTCGACGATGCTCGCCACGAGCGTCACGCTGGCGGCGTCCTCGGGCAGGCCCCGCACGAACGAGCGGTCGATCTTCAGCACGTCGACGGGCAGCTTCGACAGTAGCCCGAGTGAGGAGTAGCCCGTGCCGAAATCGTCGAGGGCAACGCGGATGCCGGCCTTGCGCAGCTCGCTCAGCTTCGCGCTCGTACCCTCGAGGTCCTGCAGGAGCGTCGTCTCCGTGATCTCGATGTCGAGGCCGAAGCCGGCGAATGGGGCGAGCCGCTCGGCGAGCCCCAACAGGCCGTGCAGGAACTCCCGTTGCTTGAGCTGCTGCGCCGACACGTTGACGCCGACGCGCATCGGCGCGCATCCGAGCTGGCGCCAGCTCTCGAGATCTTCCACCGCCTTGAGCAGCGCCCAGTTGCCCAACGGCACGATCATGCCCGAGGACTCGAGAACCGCGAGGAAGCGCGCGGGCAGCATCAGACCCAGGGTGGGATCGCGCCAGCGCAGCAAGGCCTCCGCGGCGTCGATGCGGCCGGTGGCGAGATCGATCTGCGGCTGGTAGTGCAGCACGAACTGCTGCTCCTCGAGCGCCGTTCGCAGCCTGTGCTCGAGCACCACTCGCCGCACCGTCTCGCGGCTCATCTCCGGGCGATAGTTGAGGTAGTGCTCGCCGGTTTCCTTGGCGCGCTTGAGTGCCGCCTCCGCACGCTGTACCAGGATCGCCCCGCTCGCGACTTCGAGGGAGTGCTCCGCGGCGCCGCAACTCACCGCGAGCCGGATGCGGCGGCCCTCGATCTCGAACGGATCCTCGAGCAGCGCCGCATCGAGTGCGAGCTGCGGGGTATCGGTCACTGGATCGGCCATGCGCTCGAGCAACACGAACGTGCCCGCCCCCAGGTAGCCGATGCGCTCATCGCCCCCGGCGTGCCGCTTCAGCCGCTCCACGAGCCTCTGCAGCAGCAGATCGCCGACGCGTTGACCGTAAAGAGTGTTGATGCTGCCGAGTCCCCGCACGTCGAAGGCGATGACCGCGGCGCGCGCCTGACCGGCACCGTCGTCCCGCGACCGCAGCTGTTTGTCCAGCCGCTCGCAGAACAGCGCTCTTTTCGCGAGCCCGGTGAGCGGATCGAAACTGGCGAGATATTGCGCGGCGTCGGCGCTCTCGAGCGAGTGCAGGGCAAACGACGAGGCTCGCCGCCATGTTCTCCAGCAGCCGCAGCAGCTCGCCATCCTCGGCCGGGGTTGCCTCGCGCGCGGTCAGCGTCAACACCGCCACGCGCTTTCCCTCGATGATCAACGGCAGCGCGATCAGCGAGCGGATGCCGCGTGCCAGCAGCCGGTCGCGCCCCGCGACGGGCGCGCCATCGCAGGCGAGATCCTTGCACACCATGACCTTTCCGGTGCGCAGCGCCCGTCCTGAAAGGCTGGGATCGGGTCCGGTGCCGTCACCGATCTCGAGCCGCTGCAGCGTCTCGCTGTCACGCACCTCCTCGCCGGCGCGGTATTTCAGCCACGCCCAGCGGCCGGTGCCGTCCACGACCCACACTACCGCGCCGAAGAAGCCCCCGAGCTCTACCGCGAGCCGACACGCCTCCTGCAACAGCTCGTCGCGGTTGCGGATGCGGATCACCGCGGCGTTGATGGCGCTGTGCACGCGTACGATCCTCGCCAAACGCTCCAGCTGCTGGCGCTGCCGCTGGATCTCGGCGCGTGCGTGCAGCGCATTCAGGCCGAAGGCCAGATCGGCCGCGAGCTCCGTAAGGAGCGCGAGCTCGGACTGATCGAAGGCGTCGGGGCGCGCAGCATAGATGGAGAGAGCACCGATGCACTGGCTCTCCAGGAGGAGAGGCAAGGCCACTGAAGAGCCATAGCCCTCCCGATGCGCCGCCTCCCGCCAGGGCGAGAAGTCGGGATCGGTTTCCATGTGCCGGCATACCTGCGCCCTGCGCTCGCGGATGGCGCGGCCGGTCGGTCCCTGGCCTCTCTGCGTCATCGCTCCAACTGACTCGCAAGCGCTCGAGGTAACCGCTGTCGTGGCCGGCGTGCGCAGCGACGCGCACGGCATAGTCCGGCTCCCCGTCGGCAAAGCCGAACCAGGCCAGCCGGTAGCCGCCCGGACCGACGAGGATCCGGCAGATCTCCGTGAGAAGCTGTGACTCGTCCTGCGCGCGCGCCAGCGAGCGCTTGCAGTCGATGAGCATCCGCAGCTCGCGATTGGCCTTGGCGAGCGCGGCCTCGGGGCAGGTCGTGTCAGGCAGGAGCGCCCGGGGAAAAGGACGCCCGGAGTCCTCCTCGGGTCTCCCTCCCGGAACTCGCGAAGCTCTCGTCCGCCGCACTCACCATCGTCGCGCACAGCCCCCCGCTATGTGTCCCGAGCCTACTACAGTCTCGGAGCCGCATGCGCAACGCGGCCGCAAGGGAGCAGGGTCGACCGTGACTCAGTTCGCTTTTTGACTTGGCCAAACTGGCCTGCGGCCGTTTGGCAGATTCCGTGGCTCAGTTCGCGCTTTGCCTGCAGGCCGTCAGCGTATTCTCGGAAAGCCACGATGCTGTGCGGCTCAACCTGCAGCTCGTAGCCGTACTGCTGCTGGCCGGCGCGACACCGGCTCCCCGTCCGAGCCCGCCCCGGTCGTCAGGTTGGTGAGATGCGCGAAGCTGCCGATGACCCGGACCGCGGCGGGGTGATCGAGATAGGACTCCACCACGAACGTGCCGTTGCCGTACTCGAACAGGCTGACCTGCGACGGCCCCTCGAGCCTGACGGGCAGATCCGGGGTCAGATAGCGGCGAAGCGCGTTCAGTACCGGGGCCGGCAGCGAATAGAGGTCGTTCATCTCCTCCGGCACCGCAAGCGACATACAGCTCGCCCTTGCCGTAGTGATCCATCAGCAGAAGCGGCACGCCCGCCTGGCTCGCGATCCCGCGCAGCACCGCCCACTCCTCGTTGGTGTAGAAGTGGATGAGCGGGAACAGAATCGGCTTCGAATGACCGAGCACCGTCCCCGCGCCGAAACCGAATCCCTCGACGTACTCCGTGGCCGGCACGACATCGTGAGTCACGCGCATGTCGGTGACCTGGTCGAAGCCCTTGTCCTGGATCGCGCGCAGGAGTCCCGAGGTGATGATGACGTTGTCGCCGCCGCGCAGGTGCCGCTCGATCTCCGAAACGATGTTGGGGTCCGTGGCGGCCGCCTGCGTCAGGAAGACCGTCTTCGCATGCCGGCCACTGCGGATACATCTCGACCGGGATGCCGACCATCCCCGCGGTCTCCGGCAGGAAGTCCTCGCCCGTCGAGTCGTAAGGCCGATACGTCGCGAGCCCCACCGGCTGGCCGAGCGAGCCGGCGACAGCATCCACTTTGCGCAGGGCGTACTCGACCGCGTCCGCAAGGAGCGGGTAGCTCGCGCCGGGCATGCCAGGGACGCCGCCGCAGCACTGGCGCGCCATGTCGAAGTAGTTGAAGGTGGTGGGCAGGCGCTCCCAGGCGTCGCGATTGCGCGGGTCGGCGATAGTCAGCAGATCCGTGTACTGGAAGAGGTTGATGGCTGGCGCCTTGGCGAGGATCGTATCCCAGAGCTGACCGGCGTAGCGGTCGAGGTACTGCGCGGCGATGGGATCGACCCAGCCGCCGCCGTTGCGCCCGGGCGCGATGTTCTCGAAGTAACGGAAGATCTCGTAGCTCTCGTAGGGCCGCAGCTGCTGGTCGGTGGTGGACGCATAGCGCGTCTCATCGCCCGTCCAGATTTCCGGAAAGATCTTCGGCTCGTTCTTCAGGTCGAAGCCCATCTCCTGGAAGAAGGGATAGAAGTTCGGGAACTTGATGATGACCTTGACGTTGGGGTTCGCGGCCTTGGCTGGCTTGAGGATGAGGTCGCGCGAGACCTCGTCCATGGTGCGCATGCGAAACTGCGCCCAGCTCTGCCTTGCCCTTGGCGGCAATGTCCGAGTCGCTCTTGGTGTTGAAGAAGTAGAGGTCGTCGAGCACGAACGTGTCGAAATGCCGCGCCAGGAGCGCTGACATGCGGCTTGCGAGCGCGCGATCCGCCGGCACCGTGTAGTCGAGGGTCTGGAACTGCGGGCTGCGTACGGCGCCCAGCATCGCCATGCCGCCGGCGACGGCGACACCCTGGGAGACGAAGAACTGCTTCACCTGCGCTATGGTCGCATCGTCGGCGCTGACGCCGGAGCGATAGTCCTCGATGAACACCTGGTCGACATGCAGCCGGCTGCTGATCGTGTGCCAGCTCGAGCGCATCCAGGCCGGATCGTGGGCCATGCGCTCCACCGCCTGCACCGGAATGTAGACGGTGACCTTGAAGCTGTGGAACGCCGGCGGCGCGGCCTGGCAGGGCCGTGAAGCGCCGCTGACGGCAGCGAGGACGAGGAGCGCGGCCGGGATCAGCCACTGTCTGCGTAACGCCATTCTTCTCTCCGCGGGAAGCTTGGATTGCGGTCCCACAATATAGGTAGCGCTACCAAGATACACCCGCAAGCACCCCGAAGTCGATCGCGCCAGCCGGTCAGCGCAGCGGCACGCCGACCAGCGCCGGCAACTCGGCGAAACTCTCCAGCGCGGCGCGGCAGGGAATCTGACTCCACCGGGCCGCGGCGGTAGCCGTGTTTCATCAGCACGAAGGGCACGCCCGCCGCGCGCGCCGTCGCCGCATCGACCTCGCTGTCGCCCACGAGGAGCGAGTCTTCCGGGCCGGCCCGCGAATGCTTCCAACAGGGCGAGCACCACCCGCGGATCGGGCTTGCGGAACGGCAGCGAGTCGCCTCCGATCACGCGCGCGAAGTATTTGACGAGCCCGAGGCTGCCGAGAATGTCGGTCGCGAGGCGCGCCGGTTTGTTGGTGCACACCGCAAGCGGAATGCCGGCGGCCGACAGCGCTTGCAGCGCCTGGTCGGCCCCGGGGAAGACGGTGGTCAGCGATGTCGCGTTGGACTCGTAGTGCCGCATGAAGCTGCGCTCGGCTGCGGCGGGGTCCGGCGGCTCGCAATCCCTTGCGGCGAGAGCGCGCGCGACGAGCATCGCCACGCCATCCCCACCATTCGCCGCACTTCTGCGACCGGCAGCGGCTCGCGGCCGTAGCCCGCCAGCATGGTATTGATGGCCACCGCCAAGTCCGCGGCACTGTCGATCAGCGTGCCGTCGAGGTCGAAAATGACGAGTGCGGGCGGCATGCTACGCCGACCGGCCCGGCTGCCCGAAATACACCAGCGTCCGGTAGGGGAATACGACCCTACCCTCCCGCTCGTGACGGTCGAACACTTCCCTCAGGCCGGCCATCAGAGGCGCGTGCTCCGGCCGGTCCGCCATCGGAGCGTAGGAGGCGGACATGACTCTTCCCGCCAGCCCCTCGAAGTCGAACCGCTGCTCGTTGGGAAAAATCGCGAGCTCCGGCGGGTGGCCGAAGAACTGACGGATGCCGTCGTCCTGCGCGCGCAGCCGCGCCACCGCGTCGTATTCCGGCGCATAGCGGCGCAGCAGCGCTTCATAGTCCTCGAGAAAAGGTACGAGACCTTTCGGCCGCTCGTTCCAGAGCAGCGCCGCGGAGGCGCCTGGCTTCAGGATGCGAAGTGCCTCGACCCGGGTCTTCTGCGGGTCGAACCAATGGAACGACTGGCCGGCCACCAGCAGGTCGAAGAATCCGTCCGGCATGTGGGTGTTTTCCGCGGTGCCGGACTCGCTGCGGAACTCGCCGCCCAGCATCAGATCAGCGTAGGCGCGCATCTCCCTGTTCGGCTCGATCCCGAACACGCGGGCGCCGCGCTTCAGCAGCAGGGCCGCGAGGATGCCCGTCCCCGAGCCGAGGTCGACCGCAGCGGTGCCAGGCTTCAGACCGCAGCGCGCCTCCAACAGGTCGATGGCGGCGGATGGGTAGCTCGGCCGGTACTTGGCATAACTTTCGACGCGGCCCAGGAATCGATCGCTGGAGCTGAGTGGCATGCCGGCATTGTACGCGCGGTGACCGGAGCGGTGCGCCACCGGGCCCTCGGCTACACTGCGCCGGCATGTTTCCCTCGCTGCTCAATGCCCGTGACCTCGGCGGCAATCCGACCACGGACGGCGCCGTCACGAGGAGCCGATCACTGGTGCGCGCCGACGACCTGGCGCAACTCTCGCCCGAGGGGCTCGAGGCGCTCGCCGACTATGGCATCGAGACGGTGCTCGACCTGCGCTGGCCGGAGGAGATCGCCGCGGCACCGAGCCCGGTGCCGCGGCTGCTTCCCCGTGTGCGCTACCTGTCGGTCTCGCTGCTCGCCGACAGCCCGGCGGACTGGATCGCTCGCGGGGGCATTTGCGCCAAGGAGCGCTGGAAGTGCACCGTCCTCGAGCGATTGCAGCCACAGCTCAAAGAGGCGTTGGCCGCGATCGCGGCGGCGGGCCCGGGTCCGCTCCTTTTCCATTGCGTCGCGGGCAAGGACCGCACCGGCGTCATTGCCGCGCTCCTGCTCGCTCTGGCGGACGTCGGCTCCCGCGGCGATTGCCGCCGACTACGCGGCGAGCGCGGGAAATCTGCGGGATGGCTACCTGAGCCGATACCGCGACGGCGATCCGGCGGCGATCATCGAGTCCCTGCGCTGCCCGGAGGAGGCCGTGCACAACATGCTGCAGTACCTCGACCACGCCGGCGGCATACGCGCCTATCTCGGCGGCATTGGGCTCCGTGCCGCCGAGATCACGCGCCTGCGCGCCCGGCTGCGATAGAGCGGGCGGTTACTGCTGCTGTTGTGGCGCGAAATCCACGCGCGTCGTCGCCTGCGGCATGCCCGGCAGGTCGGTAGTGATCACCAGGTTGACGTGAGCGGTCTGCGCCTTCGTTGCCAGCGTCACGGCAGTGGGCGTGCCGCAGGTAGCGTCGATCGGGAAGGTGCTCACAATGCTGACGTCCTTCGTCGCCGCCTTGACGTCCGCCTTGTCCTGGCTCACGGGCTGCAGTTGCGCGCCGGTGATATGCGCGTCCGCGGCGGTGATGATGTTGTACTGCACCGCCCCCTGCCAGGAGTGCGTCTTCTTGTCCGGCTTCCCGGAGGTGTCGATGCTCGCCTGCTGGGTGAGCGGGAGCGGCGTCAGCTGGATGTCCCGCGGCTGCGGCGGGAAGAGCTGATGCTTGGTCACCACACCCTGCACCCGCCAGACCGCGAGGTACTGCAGCGGAAAGCTCGACTTGCACTTGACGGGATACATCGTTCCGAAGGTCCCGTTGGGGCCGGCCGACAGAGGCACCTGCTGCCCATCGGCGCCGACCACAAACACGTATACCGGTGTGCTTACCAGGGCACCGCTGGTCACCTTGACCGTGAGCGGATACATGCCGATGTCCGGGTTGGCCGTAAATGTACCCGGAGTCTCATCCTGCAACTGCACGTCGCAGCCGCCCAGAGCCAGCGCAACCGCCGCCAGACAGGAAATTCCGATTAGTCGCCGCATGCCGCCCCCTCATTCGTTTTCGAGCCACACGGATCAGCGCGGGGAGAGTTTGACAAACTCGGGGCAGCCGTGGCAAGGGCGGAGCCGTATAAATGAAGACGGGGGCCCGCCTGCGAGGCTGGCCCCCGTCCGTACTGCGTGCGGCGTTTACTTCTTCTTACGGGCGCCGGCTCTCTTGGCCGCCCGGAAGGAAATCCCAGCCCGCATGGCCTTCTGCTGAACGGCCGCCGCGGTACGCCCGAGCTTCTTCGCGACCTCGCTGGTCGGGGTTCCCGCTTTCGCGAGCGACTTCAAGGTCTTCAGCTCACTGGCGCTCCAGGAAGCGCCATCGTTCGGGGGACGTTTCGCCATTACTCGATACTCCAGAAAACACCCAACTGTAGGGTCGGGGACGAATCATACACGCTTTTGCGGAAAAAGGCGCGCCCAACATCACCGCGTGCGGTGAATCGACATGTTGTAGGGTCGGGTCAGTTGGAGAGGGGGAGCCAGCGCTTCGGCTCGAGTCTGGCGGTTTCGCCCGGCGTTTCCCCGGGGGCAGTCGCGCTCGCAGCGCGGTAACTTTTGCAACACTCCAGCCGTCGGGAGTCCGGCCTTCGTGGGCGCGAATGTTCCGGGAAAGGCACAGGCGGATGCCTTCTCTTACATTTCGTAGCGAGCAATGTCGACAAAACCCCGACTCGGGGCGTCCGGCGGCGGGCGAGCGAGCGCGCGCCGCGCGGACAACTGCTGTCGCCGAATGGCGCCAGTTTCGAACTTCTTCCCGGGGCCGACCCTTAAATAATGCTCGCCGGCCGGCTTACCCCCCTCCCATCGTCAGTAACGGTACTGATCAGACTTGTAGGGACCGGCCTTGTCCACGCCGATGTAGCGCGCCTGGGCCTCGGTGAGGGTCGTGAGCTCGGCATCGAACTTCGTGAGCTGCAGCCGGGCGACCTTCTCGTCGAGGTGCTTCGGCAAAACATACACGCCGACGGGATACTTGCCCGGGTTGCCGTAGAGCTCGATCTGCGCCAGGGTCTGGTTGGCGAAACTCGAGCTCATCACGTAGCTCGGATGACCGGTCGCACAGCCGAGGTTAACGAGCCGCCCTTCGGCGAGCAGGATGAGCCGCCGGCCGTCGGGGAAGATCACGTGATCGACCTGCGGCTTGATGTTCTCCCACGTGTGGCGCTTGAGGCCCGCGACGTCGATCTCGTTGTCGAAGTGCCCGATGTTGCACACGATCGCGTTGTGCTTCATGCGCTGCATGTGCGCGTGCGTGATGACGTGGTAATTGCCCGTGGCGGTGACGAATATGTCGGCCTTGTCGGCCGCGTACTCCATGGTGACCACGCGATAGCCCTCCATCGCCGCCTGCAGCGCGCAGATCGGGTCGATCTCCGTCACCCAGACCTGGGCGGAGAGCGCACTCAGCGCCTGCGCGCAGCCCTTGCCCACATCGCCGTAGCCGCAAACCACCGCGATCTTGCCCGCCACCATCACGTCGGTGGCGCGCTTGATGCCGTCGACCAGGGACTCGCGGCAACCATAGAGATTGTCGAACTTGCTCTTGGTGACCGAGTCGTTGACGTTGATCGCGGGGAACGCGAGGCTGCCCTCCTTCGCCATCTGGTAGAGGCGCTTGACGCCGGTGGTCGTCTCCTCGGTCACCCCCTTGATGTGGTGGATGCGCGTGGAATACCACTTGGGGTCGGCTTTCAGCTTCGCCTGGATGGCGGCATAGAGCGCCGCCTCCTCCTCGCTCTCGGGCTTCGCGATCACGCCCGGATCGCTCTCCGCGCGCACGCCGAGATGCATGAGCAGCGTCGCATCGCCGCCGTCATCGAGGATCATGTTGGTGTAGCCGCCGTCCGGCCACTCGAAGATCCGGTGCGTGTAGTCCCAGTAGTCGGTCAGCGATTCGCCCTTCCAGGCGAAGACCGGCGTGCCGGCCGCCGCTATCGCCGCGGCCGCGTGATCCTGGGTCGAGAAGATGTTGCAGGATGCCCAGCGCACGCGCGCGCCGAGCGCCTGCAGCGTCTCGATGAGCACGGCGGTCTGGATGGTCATGTGCAGGGAGCCGGTGATGCGCGCGCCGGCCAGCGGCTGTGACGGCGCATACTCCTCGCGGATGGCCATCAGTCCGGGCATCTCGGTCTGCGCGATCAGGATTTCCTTGCGGCCCCAGTCGGCGAGCGCGAGGTCGGCGACCTTGCAGTCTCTCGGGGCGGGAGCGGATTTGAGTGTGGCGTTCATGGTCGAGTACTCCAATGACTTGAGTGAGCGCCGTGTATGGATCGCGCGCTTCTGAGCCTGGCAGTGGGGAAGGCACCGGCTGATCCCGGCGCTTCCATCCATCTGTCGCAACGCTCCTCAGAAGCGCCGCGCCGCCGCACCGCTGCGGCGAGCTGAAATTAGGCGCTGGATCCGGGCATCCTGCCCGTCCCAGGCGCCGCCACCTTCGGCGGCGGGGCACATCCCTGTGCCTATCTGCATCGGCACGATGTTCAGGCCGCTTTGGCGCTCTTCGCCTCGGCGGCGAGCGCGGCCGCGCGGTCGGTCCGCTCCCAGGTGAACTCCGGCTCCGTGCGGCCGAAGTGGCCGTAGGCGGCGGTCTTCTGGTAGATCGGGCGCGCCAGATCGAGCATCTCGCGCAGGCCGAAGGGCGTCAGATCGAAGTTCTTGCGCACCAGCAGCGTGAGCTGCTCACGAGACAGGCGGCTGGTGCCGAAGGCCTCCACCATGATGGAAGTCGGCTCGGCGACGCCGATGGCATAGGAGAGCTGCACCTCGCAGCGCTCCGCGAGACCCGCCGCGACGATGTTCTTCGCCACATAGCGCGCCGCGTAGGCCGCCGATCGATCCACCTTGGAGGGGTCCTTGCCGGAGAAGGCTCCGCCGCCGTGACGGGCGTAGCCGCCGTAGGTATCGACGATGATCTTGCGGCCAGTCAGGCCGCAATCGCCCACCGGACCGCCGACGACGAACCGCCCCGTGGGGTTGATATGGTACTTCGTGCGCTTGTCGACCCATTTGGCGGGCAGCACGGGCTTCAGGATCTCCTCCATCACCGCCTCGCGCAGCGCCTTGGTCGATACGTCCGGGCTGTGCTGGGTCGAGAGCACGACGGCCTCGAGGCCCGACCGGACGATCGTCCTCGTACCGCAGTGTGACCTGACTCTTGGCATCCGGTCGCAGCCAGGGGAGCTTTCCCGACTTCCTCACCTGGGCCTGACGCTTGACCAGGCGGTGGGCCAAGGTGATGGGCGCGGGCATGAGCACGTCCGTCTCGTTGGTGGCATAGCCGAACATCAGGCCCTGATCGCCCGCGCCCTGCTTGCGCTCGTCCTTGCGATCCACGCCCTGCGCGATATCCGGGGACTGCTTGCCGATGATGTTGAGCACCCCGCAGCTCGCGCCGTCGAAGCCCATGTCAGAGGAGTCGTAACCAATATCGAGCACGGTCTTGCGGACAAGCGCCTCGACGTCCACCCAGGCGCTGGTCGTCACCTCGCCAGCGACGATTACGACACCGGTCTTGACCAGCGTCTCACAGGCCACGCGACCGCGTAGGTCCTCCTTGAGGATGGCGTCCAGTACGGCGTCCGAGATTTGATCGGCCACCTTGTCGGGATGCCCCTCAGAGACCGACTCGGAGGTAAAGAGATAGTCGTTGGCCATGAATTCGCTTCCTGGATTTGGATCGGATGAAAGTCGGTAGAATCAACTGCCAGCGGTGAGCGCGGCCTTGGCCGCGGCAGCATCGCCGAAGCTCTCCGCCAGACGCCGTTCGATCTCGGCGGGCGTCGCGCGGTGATTCTGGGTGCCGCGCGACTCGATCTTCAACGCGCCCATGACGGCCGCTATCTGCCCGCAGGTCTCGTAGTCGAGGTGGTGCAGCAGACCGTGCAAGAAGCCCGCGCGGTAGGCGTCGCCGCAACCCGTGGGATCGACCACCGCGGCGGCTTTCGCGCAGGGGATATTGATCTGCCCGTCCGGCGTGTAGATGACCGACCCCTTGTGGCCGCGCGTGACGATGACCGCCTCCACCCGTTGCGTCAGGTCACGAACGGTCAAGCCCGTTTTCTGCTGCAGCAGCTGCCACTCGTAGTCGTTGACCGCCACCCAATTGGAGTGCTCGATGAAGCGGTCGAGGTCGGCCGCGTCGAACATCGGCAGTCCCTGCCCGGGGTCGAAAATGAAGGGAATGCTCCCGCGGGCGAACTGTTCCGCGTGCTCGAGCATGCCCTGGCGCCCGTCCGGAGCCACGATTCCGAGGACGATATCGCTGCCGGCGTCCACCACCTGATTGACGTGCGAATGCTGCATGGCGCCGGGGTGAAAGGCGGTGATCTGGTTGTTGTCACGGTCGGTCGTGATGAAGGCCTGGGCCGTGAGCTCCGAATCGATCACTCTGACGTGTCCGAGCGGCAAGCTCATTGCGCTCCATCCACTCCCTGTAGGGCGCGAAGTCCCGTCCCACGGTGGCCATGGTAACGGCCGGATCGCCGAGCAAGGCAAGGTTGTAGGCGATGTTGCCGGCGCAGCCGCCGAATTCGCGCCGCAACTGCGGCACGAGGAACGCCACGTTGAGAATGTGGAGCTGTTCGGGGAGTATGTGCTCGCGGAAGCGGCCGTCGAACATCATGATGGTGTCGAATGCCACCGATCCGCAGATCAGCACCTTGCGCGCCCGTTCGGTCATGGGGTCTCTCATAAGAACCCCCAATGATAATTTTTGTGCCGTCCTCTGGCTATAGAGGCGCGATTGCGGCCTCCGGGGGCTCAGGGCCGCGGCGCGGTCGCCGGGGAAGCTTCGGCGGCAGCGAGCAGCCCCACCCCGCGGAGCGCCAGCTCGCTGAGACCCGCGCCCTGCCGTTCCTCGTAATACGTAATCATCTGGCGCCGCATGCGCGGCTCCCAGTAGCGCCTGAGGTGTCCCGCGACGTCCTTCGCAGCCTGCTCCGCGTCCGGCTCCGAGGCGAAATAGGCGCTGATCTCGTTGGCCATCTTGATGAGCAGGTCGATGTTCATGGAGATTCCAGACGCCAGGGATGGGTATAGACCACGTGCCGATGCTCGCGTGCAAACGCCACCAGGGTCATCCCGGCACGCTCGGCCAGGCGCACCGCAAAGGCGGTCGGCGCGGAGAAGGCCGCAATGAAGGCCACGCCCACCGCGGCGCTCTTCTGCACCAGCTCGAAGCTCGCGCGGCTGGTGAGAAGGATTGCGCCGGCCGCGGGGTCCGCCCCGGAGCGCACCAGGGCGCCGATGGTCTTGTCGAGCGCGTTGTGGCGGCCAACATCCTCCCGCACCACCTGGATTCCCTTTCCCGGCGCGACCCAGGCCGCCGCATGCACGCTCCCGGTGCGGGCATTGATCGGCTGCAGGCTCGCGAGCTTGGCTATGGCCTCGTGGAGCTCTGCCGCGGTGAGCCGCGCCCCCGGGCCGACGGGCTTCACCTCCCGGACCGCCTGCTCGACGGTCTCCTGGCCGCAGAGCCCGCACCCGGTGCGCCCTGTCAGATTGCGTCTGCGATCGAGCAGCGCCGAGAAGCGCTCCCAGGCGACCGTGACTCTGACCTCGGCGGATTCCTCTCCCCAGACGACCTCGACACCGCGGATCTCATCCGGGCGCTCCACCAGGCCCTCGCTCAACGTAAAGCCAACCGCGTAGTCTTCGAGATCGGCCGGGGTCGCAAGCATCGCGACGTGCGGCACGCCGTGGTACACGAGCGCGATCGGCATCTCTTCCGCGATCAGGTCTTTCTCGCGCGTGATCGTACCCCGCTGCCAGCGCTCGACGTTGAGCTCGACGCACGGGCTGTGTGCGGGCTCGGTGACGCCCGGCGGGGGAATCTCGGTTTCCGCACTCGACACGCAGGACCTGCCTCGGCGCCGGCCCGCTCAGGCCGGTGCCGGATCGCGGGACCGCCGCCGCGCCGGCCGCGGCAGCGCGCGCTCCTCCGCGGTGCGCTTGCGCCAGGCGTCCTTCTGATTGACCAATACCACCTCGACCGCCGTAACCTTGTACTCCGGACAGTTGGTCGCCCAGTCGGAGTTCTCCGTGGTGACCACGTTGGCGTTGGTCTCCGGGAAGTGGAAGGTGGTGTAGACGACGCCCGGCGGCGATCCGCTCCGACACCTTGGCGCGCAGCACCGTCTCGCCCGCCCGGCTGGTGAGCCCGACCCAGTCGCCGTCGGAGATGCCGCGGACCTCCGCATCGTGCGGATGGATCTCCAGCAGGTCCTCCTTGTGCCACACGACGTTGTCGGTGCGGCGAGTCTGGGCGCCGACGTTGTACTGGCTCAGCACCCGGCCGGTGGTCAGGATCAGCGGGAAGCGGCTGGTGGAGCGCTCGCTGGTCGGCACGTACTCGGTGAGGCAGAACTTGCCCTTGCCGCGCACGAACTGGTGCACGTGCATCGTCGGCGTACCCTCGGGCGCGGCATCGTTGCACGGCCACTGGATGCTGCCCAGGCGGTCGAGCTTCTCGTAGCTGATGCCGGCGAAGGTCGGCGTCAAGCGCGCGATCTCGTCCATGATCTCGGAAGGATGCCGGTAGCTCATCGGATAGCCGAGGGCCTCCGACAGCATCATGGTGACCTGCCAGTCCTCATAGCCCGCCTTGGGCGGCATGACCTTGCGCACCCGCGAGACGCGCCGCTCGGCGTTCGTGAAGGTGCCGTCCTTCTCGAGGAACGAGGAGCCCGGCAGGAACACGTGGGCGAACTTCGCCGTCTCGTTGATGAACAGGTCCTGGATGATCACGCACTCCAGCGACTCCATGGCGCGTGTGACGTGATGCGTGTTGGGGTCCGACTGGACGAAGTCCTCCCCCTGCACGTACATGGCGCGGAAGGTGCCATCCAGCGCCGCCTCGAACATGTTGGTGATCCTCAGGCCCGGCTCCGGCTGCAGCGTGACGCCCCAGGCCTGCTCGAACAGCCCGCGCACCACCGGATCGGACACGTGCCGATAGGCGCTGAACTCGTGCGGGAAGGAGCCCATGTCGCAGGAGCCCTGCACGTTGTTCTGGCCGCGCAGCGGATTCACACCGACGCCCTCGCGGCCGAGATTGCCGGTGACCATGGCGAGGTTGGCGAGCGCCATGACGGCGGTCGAGCCCTGGCTGTGCTCGGTCACGCCGAGCCCGTAATAGATGGCGCTGTTCGGGCCGCCGGCGTAGAGCCGCGCCGCGCGGCGCACGAGGTCCGCCGGCACTCCGGTCACGGCCTCCATCGCCTCCGGCGAATTGCGCTCCGCGGCGACCAGTTGCTTCCACAGCTGGTACGACTCCGGCTCGCAGCGCTCGGCGACATAGTCGTCCTTCGTCAGGCCCTCCGTCACGATGACGTGCGCGATGGAGTTGAGGACGGCGACGTTGGTGCCTGGCGTCACCGGCAGGTGCACGTCCGCCGCGATGTGCGGGCTGCGCACGAGGCCGGTGGCGCGCGGGTCGAGGACGATGAGCTTCGCCCCCTGACGGAGGCGTTGCTTCATCTGCGACCCGAACACCGGATGCCCTTCGGTCGGGTTGGCGCCGACGACCATGATCACATCGGCCTTGGCCACGGACGTGAACGCCTGCGTGCCGGCCGACTCTCCTATCGTGCTCTTCAGGCCGTAGCCGGTCGGCGAATGGCACACGCGGGCGCAGGTATCGACATTGTTGTTGCCGAAGGCCGCGCGCACCATCTTCTGCACCAGGAACGTCTCCTCGTTGGTGCAGCGCGAAGAGGTGATGCCGCCGATCGAGTCGCGGCCGTACTTCGCCTGGATGCGGCGCATCTCGCTCGCCGCGTAGGCGATCGCCTCCTCCCAGGAGACCTCGCGCCAGTCATCGCGAATGGTCTTGCGGATCATCGGCTTGAGAACGCGATCGGCGTGCGTCGCGTAGCCGTAGGCGAAGCGGCCCTTGACGCAGGCATGGCCGTGATTCGCGTGCCCGTCGCGACTCGGCACCATGCGCACCACCTCGGCCGCGCCATCGCTGCCGCGAACCTCGGCGCTCAAGCTGCAGCCCACGCCGCAATACGCGCAGGTCGTGGTGATGGCGCGCTCCGGCTGGCCGAGGCGGATGACCGACTTCTCCATGAGTGCGGTGGTCGGGACAGGCCTCGACACAGGCTCCGCAGGAGACGCACTCGGACTCGAGGAACGGACTCATCCTGGCTCGCCGCGATCTTCGACTCCAGGCCGCGACCCTGCACCGTCAGCGCGAGGGTGCCCTGCACCTCATCGCACGCGCGCACGCAGCGCGAGCAGACGATGCATTGCTCGGGATCGAAGGTGAAGTAAGGATTGCTCTCGTCGCGAGGCATGGCCGCGCGCGCCGGGCGCGCTTCGTACGAGGTATGAGTGAGGCCGACCGTCCCGGCCACGTCGCGCAGCTCGGTCCGCGCGCCGGAGGGATCGAGCGGATGTTCGGACAGGTAGAGATCCAACACGCCGCGGCGCAGCGCGGTGAGCTTGTCCGACTGGGTACGGATCTTCATCCCGGGCGCCACTATGGTGGTGCAGGAGGCCGGATAACCCTTGCGCCCCTCGATCTCCACCAGGCACATGCGGCACGAGCCGAACGCCTTCAGCGTATCGGTGGCGCAGAGCTTCGGCACCGCCGTGCCGGCCAGCGGCGGCAGCGCGCATGACGGAAGTACCCGGCGGCACCGTAACGGGCTTGCCGTCGATCTCCACCGTGACTGATGCGCCCGCTTCGACTGGTGCCGGCGTCCCGAGATCCTCGTAATCAATCGCGAACATGACTAACTCCGAATGCGAAAGTCTTCCCTGAAATGCCGCAGCGCGCTCTGCACCGGGAACGGCGCCATGCCGCCCAGCCCGCACAGCGATCCCTGCACCATGAGCTCACAGAGCTCCTCGAGCCGGCGCACGTTGCCCTCCGTGTCGCGGCCCTCGATGATCCGATCGATGACCTCCATGCCCCGCGTCGAGCCGATGCGGCAGGGCGTGCACTTGCCGCAGGATTCGACCGCGCAGAACTCCATCGCGTAGCGCGCCATCCGCACCATATCGACGGTGTCGTCAAAAGCGACGATGCCGCCGTGACCGAGCAGCGCGCCGATGCCGGCGAGCGCCTCGTAGTCCACGAGCGTATCGAACTGCGAGGCCGGGATATAAGCGCCGAGCGGACCGCCGACCTGCACCGCGCGCAGCGGGCGGCCGGAAGCCGAGCCACCGCCGTAGTCATACAGCAGCTCGCGCAGCGTCAGTCCGAAAGCCCGCTCCACGAGCCCACCGCGCTTGATGTTGCCACCGAGCTGCAGCGGCAACGTGCCGCGGGACTTGCCCAGTCCGTAGCCGGCGTAAAACTCCGCGCCACGGTGCAGAATGGTGGGCACGGTCGCCAGCGTGATCACGTTGTTGACGATGGTCGGCCGGCCGAAGAGTCCCTTGATCGCCGGCAGCGGCGGACGCACGCGCACCTCGCCGCGCCTGCCCTCGAGGCTCTCGAGCATCGAAGTCTCTTCGCCGCAGATGTAGGCGCCGGCTCCCAGCCGGACCTCCAGATCGAAGCGCTTGCCGCTGCCCATCACGTCGGCGCCGAGATAACGCGCCTGGTAGGCGGCCGCGATGGCCTGATTCAACGCGCGGTGTGCGTGCGGATATTCCGCGCGCAGGTAGATATAGCCCTGCGTGGCGCCGACCGCGAGACCCGCGATCGTCATACCCTCGATCAGGCTGAGCGGATCACCCTCCATCAGCATCCGGTCGGAGAACGTGCCCGAGTCCCCCTCGTCGGCATTGCATGTGACATATTTCTGGCCGGCGGGCTGCTCCAGCACCGTCTTCCACTTGATGCCGGTCGGGAACGCCGCCCCGCCGCGGCCGCGCAGGCCGGAGCCGGTGATCGCCTCCACGACCGCCTCCGGGCTCATCGCGAGCGCGCGGCGCAAGCCCTGATAGCCGCCGTGGATGACATAATCTGCCACGCTGGCCGGGTCGACCACGCCGACACGCGCAAAGGTCAGACGCTGTTGGCTCGCGAGCCACGGAATCGCATCGGCGAGTCCCAGCGACAAGCGGTGGGCGCCGCCGTTCAGGAAGTCGGCGTCGAACAGCCCCGGCACATCGCCCGCACTCACCGGCCCATACGCCATCCGTCCGCGCGCCGTCGCCACCTCCACCAACGGCTCCAGCCAGTAGGCCCCGCGCGAGCCGTTGCGGATGAGCTCCAGTTCGAGCCCGCGCGCCGTCGCCTCGCGCGCGATCGCGTGCGCGACCTCCCCCGCGCCGAGCGAGAGAGCGCCGGCATCGCGGGGCACATACACCGTAAGAGTCATGCGGGAGCAGTTACCTCTTGCGGTCGGGGTGACGTCCGCGAGCAGCGCGTCGAAGCGCTCCGGACTCACCCTGCCATGCAGCTGGCCGTCGATCATCACTGCGGGCGAGCAGGCGCAATTGCCCAGGCAGTAGACCGGCTCCAGCGAGAAGCGCCCGTCGGGCGTCGTCTCGTGGAAGTCTACTCCCAGCCGTCGCCGCGCGTGCGCGGCCAGCGCCTCACCCCCCACAGCCTGACACGATTCCGCCCGGCACACGCTCACGGTGTGCGCCCCCGGCGGCGTGCTGCGGAAGAAGTGATAAAAGGAGACGACGCCGTGGACCTCGGCGCGCGAGAGATTGAGTTCCGACGCCACCAGCGGCACCGCTGCCGGCGGCACGTACCCGAGCTCCGCCTGAATCGCGTGCAGGACCTCGATCAGCGGTCCGGGCCGCCCCTTCAGGTCCCCTACGATGCGCCGAACGGCTCTCGCCGATGCTCAAAGGACAATGCTTCCATGGCCCGAGTATACGTCCGGGTGCCCCAGCCCTTTCCTCCGTGTCCCCGAGGCACCCGCTATGGCAGGCGGTAAGTGTTCGATTTCCGGGACGCAGCAATGAGAAGGCCGTCACACCCCCAGCTGCCGGGCGTGATGCCGCAGATGGTCCTCCATGAAGCTGGAGATGAAGTAATACCCGTGGTCATAGCCCTCGTGCCGGCGCAGCGTGAGCCTGAGCCCTGATTGGCGGCAGGCCTCCTCCAGGAGGTGCGGATGCAGCTGCGACTCGAGAAACTGATCCGCCAGGCCCTGATCCACCAGGATGGGCGGTCTTTGCGGCCCATCCGTCACCCTGGCCGCCAACTCCGAGGCGTCGTAGGTCGCCCACTGTCCCTGATCCGGGCCCAGATAGCCGCTGAATGCCTTCTGCCCCCAGGGGCAGCGGCGCGGCGCGCTGATGGGCGCGAAGGCTGACACGGAGCGGTACCGTCCCGGATTGCGCAGCGCAATCGTGAGCGCCCCGTGCCCGCCCATTGAGTGACCGAAGATCCCAGTGCGCTCCGCCCGCACGGGGAAGTGCCCCTCGATCAGCGTGCGCAGCTCCTGTGTGACGTAGGTATACATGCGGTAGTGCCGTGACCACGGCTCCGCCGTGGCGTCGAGATAAAAGCCAGCAGCCACGCCGAAATCCCACGAGTCGCTGTCTCCCGGCAGCTTGACGCCCCGCG
Organism: uncultured Pseudomonadota bacterium; assembly: GCA_963833085.1. Classification (GTDB taxonomy): domain Bacteria; phylum Pseudomonadota; class Gammaproteobacteria; order Steroidobacterales; family Steroidobacteraceae; genus 13-2-20CM-66-19. Next base: position 47,387 of record CAWHWV010000029.1, on the reverse strand, counting down.
GGCTCGTGTCAGGAGCAACCAGCATCAGCCCGAGCTCGGCCGCGACACGCTGCGCGCCCGCCTTGATCATGAACGTCTCTTCGGTGCACGTGAGGCCGGCGAGGTAATAGAGCACCGGTACCGGTGCCGATTTCGCCTGCGGCGGGCGTGAAGACCGCAAAGCGCATCGCGCACGCGGTGCTCGCCGCCTCGTGGCGATAGAAGCCGACCGTGCCGCCGAAGCAGCGATGCTGACTGATGACTTCGAAAGGCTGCCCGGCCATGGTGGCTCTCCCGTGAATTGCCGCTCGTGGGCGCTCCTTATACCGGGCCCCGGCCGGTGAGTCACACAGCGCGAGTCGCGCACTGCGGCACTGTCACGGGGCTGGAACAGACCCGCCGCTGTCGGCGCTTTCCCAGCCGCCGCCGAGCGCGCGATAGAGCTGCACGAGGTCGGCCGACACGGTCGTCGTGGCATCCGCGAGCGACACCTCGTTCTGCTCCTCGGTCCGCTCTGCATCGAGGACATCGATGAAGCTCGCGACTCCGCTTTGATAGCGCTGCCGCGCGAGCAGGCGGGCATTGCGGCTCGCCGTCACCGCCATCTTGAGCGACGCGACGCCGTGCCTGATCGTCGCCGTATGCCGCCAACGCATCCTCTACCTGATGCAAGGCCGTGAGCACCGTCTGCGCATACGCGACGGCCGCCTCCTGGGCCTTGACCTTTTGCAGCCGCACCTCCGCGTGGAGCCGCCCGCCCTCGAAGATCGGCAGCTGAATGGCGGGACCGAAAGAGCCGAAGTGGCTCGCCGTCTCGACGAGTTGGGAAAGTCCCTCCGACTGAAAGCCGCCCGCGGCGGTGAGCGTCAGCTGCGGAAAGTAGTTGGAGACCGCGACACCGATTTCGGCCGTGGCCGCGTGCAGGTTGGCTTCTGCCTGACGGACGTCCGGACGGCGGCGCGCGAGATCCGCCGGCAGCCCGATCGGAACCACGGGGGGCGAGGCAGGCACCGGCTGCGCCCCCTCGAGCTCGGCGCGCAGCGCCTCGGGCGGCCGCGCCATCAGCTCGCTCAGCTCGTTGATATCGACCGTGATCTCCCGATCCGCGAGCGGCAACTCGGCCTGCGTCGTGCCGACTTCGGCCTTGGCGTTCTCAACGTCGAGATCCGACGTGAGGCCGGCGTTGCGCCGGTCACGTGTGAGCTGCAGGAGATCCCGCTGCGTCGCCAGGCTGCGCTCCAGGACCTTGCGGCGCAGCTGCGCACCGCGCAGGTCGACGTAGGTCGCCGCCACGTCGCTCACCATCGAGAGGAGCGCCGCGTGCGCGCCCTCGACCGCCGCCTCCATCTGGGCGTTGGCGGCCTCGATCGAGCGCCGCTGGCCGCCGAAAATATCGAGCGTCCAGGAGGCGCCGAGGCCGAGCTGATACTGGTTGTAGGGATTGACCAGCGTCGGGGGCAGGTCCGGGAAAGTTGAAGCCGAAAATGGCGCCGTTCGGCGTATTGGTGCTGAGCCGCTGACGCGCCCACGAAGCATTGGCCGATACGTCGGGCCAAAGACCGCCTGCCACGACGGCGGTTTGCGCCTGCGCCTCCTCGATGCGCAGCACCGCCTGTTTGAGGTCGAGATTCTGTGCGGCCGACTGCTGTACGAGCGAGGTCAGCGTTGCGTCGTTGAAGCTGGACCACCATGCGACTGTCTGCGCGCGCTCCGAAGTTACGCGCGCGGCGCCTTCGGTGCCGTTGGCCAGCGCGGTCGGCGACCATTGCGCCGGTACGCTCGGCTTCGGCTTGACGAAGTTCGGTCCCACCACACAGCCAGCCAGCGTGCAGCCGAGGAAAGCCAGCGCGACGGACGCGCGCCATGGCCTGTGTTGGAGTTTGCCATGATCTTCCTTACTGTAGCCGGTGCTTGAACATCCAAGAAGCGGCGGCCAGCGTAACCGCGGCGATGGCCGCCAGCGGCCACAGGTCGGGCGTCAGGACGCTCAGCCCTGCTCCCTCCAGGTACACCCGCTGCGCGATGTCGATGGCATAGCGCAAGGGATTGGCGTACGTGAAGTATTGCAGAGACGACGGCATGTTGCTGAGCGGCGTCGTCAGGCCGGAGAGCAGCGCGAAAGGCATGATGATGACGAAGGCGAAGAGCATCGCCTGCTGCATGGTATAGCAGAACGCCGAGACGACGAGGCCGATGCCTACGGCCGCAAGCACGAAGAGCGTGAGCCCGGCATAAAGCGTCAGGAACGATCCTTGAAACGGGATGCGGAACCAGAGCTGCGCCACCAGGAGCACGCCGGTGGCCTGGATGATGCCGACCACCATGGAAGGCAACGCCTTGCCGGCCATGATCTCGGCGGGACGGAATGGCGTAACCAACAGCTGATCGAAAGTCCCCTGCTCCCGCTCGCGTGCAACCGACATCGCCGTCAGCATCAACGTCTGGATCATGGTAAGGGTCCCGATGAGCCCGGGGATCATGTTCCAGCGCGTCAGGAGATCAGGGTTGTACCAGGCGCGCTCCTCGACGGTGACGGGCGGCCCCGGCCGACCATGATCCGCGCGCCAATCCGTGTTGAAGCCATCCACCGCCGACTGGGCATAGCCGAGCGCCGTGCCGGCTGTATTCGAATTGCGGCCATCGGCGATGATCTGGACGTCCGCGCCACCGCCCGCCTCCAGCCGGCGCGCAAAGTCGTCCGGAATCTCGATGGCGAGCAGCGCTCGCCTGTCGTTGATGTAATCGCGCAGCTGCGCCTGCGTGCTCAGGTTGGCCACGCGCTCGAAAAACCCCGTGCCATCCAATCGGGCCAGGAGGTCCTGCGCTTCGACGCTGTGAGAGCGGTCGAGCACGGCGTACGGCACATGGTTGAGATCATAGGTGGCGGCGTAGCCGAACAGCAGGCACTGGAGGATGGGCGGCAGCAGGAGGGCGTTGCGTGCGCGCCGATCCTTGAGCACCGCGAGCAGCTCCTTGCGGGTGAGCGCCAGGATGCGCAGCAGCGATTCCAACATGTCAGCCGATCCTCTTGTGGGTGACCGCGCGGCTCGCATAGCCGAGCAGCGCGACCATGAGCGCGAGCACTGCCGCATTGGGCAGAATCACGGACCAGATGTCTCCGGCCAGGAAGGCGGTCTGCAGCAGCGCCACGTAATATCTCGCCGGCAGAAGATACGTGATGACCCGAACGCCGACCGGCATGCTGCGCAGATCGAACATAAACCCCGACAACATGAGCGCCGGCATGAAGGTCGCGAGCATGGTGAGCTGGCTGGCGACGAGCTGGTTCTTGAAGTACGAGGATATGAGCAGCCCGACGCCGAGAGCGACCATCACATAGAGCATGGAGGCGCCGAGCAGCACCGCCAGCGAGCCCACGATGGGGACGCGGAAGAGAAACTTGCCCGAGGCGACGCACAGCAGGAGCCCGAGCACCCCGAGGCCGAAGTAGGGAATCGTCTTTCCGAGGAGGATCTCGCCGCTGCGCACCGGGGTGACGAACAGCGCCTCGAAAGTGCCGCGCTCCCACTCCCGCGCCACCACCATCGCGGTCAGGAAAGCGCCGATCAGCGTCATGACGAGGACGATGAGCCCCGGGACGAGGAAGTAGTGGCTGTCGTTGGCGGAGTTGAACCACATGCGACTCTGGATCGTCACCGGGCCGCCGCCCATCGCCGCTCCCTCATCCGCTGCCTGCCGCGCCGACCATGTTCCGATCGCACCTTCGACGTACGACTCGATGATGCGGGCGCGGTTCGCATCCGTGCCGTGCACCACGAGCTGCAGGCGAGCGTCTCCGGCGCTGAAGCGGCGCGCAAAGTCCGAGGGGATCGTCAGGATCCCATCGACGCCGCCCGCCATCATCAGGCGGTAGGCGGCCTGGGGCGAGTAGACCACCTGAGGTCGAAAATAGGGTGAGAGCGCGAGCGCGGCCAGCAGGTCCTCGGCCGGCGCGGAGCTTTCCTCCAGCACCACGGCGAGCGGCACGTTTTTGACATCCAGCGAGAGGCCGAAGCCGAACAGGAGAATGAGGATGACCGGCAACACGATGCCGACCGCGATCGTCGCCGGATCGCGGATCATCTGCCGCGTCTCCTTCTTCACCAGGGCGAGGACGCGCCGCAGCTTGGGGCGAGCCGCGTCGAAATCGGTCATGCCCGCACCTGTGCCTCGCCGGCCCGGGCCGCCTCGACCACGGCGATGAAGGCGTCCTCCATGGAGGCCTGTCGTCCTTCGCTCGCGGGCGCGAGCTGGCGGATCTCCGCCGGCGAGCCCCGCGCCAGCACCCGGCCGCTGTCCATGATGGCGATGTGATCGCAGTATTCCGCCTCCTGCATGAAATGTGTCGTCACGATCACGGTCACACCCTGCTCGGCGAGGGCGGTGATGCGCCGCCAGAAGGCGCGACGCGCCAGCGGATCGGCGCCGCTCGTCGGCTCGTCGAGGAAGAGAATGTCCGGCTCGTGCAGCAGCGCCGCGGCCATGGCGAGGCGCTGCTTGAAGCCGCCGGGCAGCTCGCCGCTCGGCGCGTTCTCATGGTGCTCGAGATCGAACTGCCGCATGGCCCAGTCGATGCGCTCACGGCGCAGCGCTCCGCGCAGACCGTAGGCGCTTGCAAAGAACTCGAGGTTCTCCCGCACGGTGAGCGCCCCGTAGAGGGAGAACTTCTGCGCGACATACCCGAGCCGTGTACGCGCGGCGGCCCCGGCCCTGCGGACATCGACACCGGCAACCTTCAGTACACCACCGCTGGGTGGCAAGAGTCCGCAGAGCATGCGGAAGGTCGTCGTCTTGCCGGCGCCGTTGGGCCCGAGGAGGCCGAAGATCTCACCACGACGCACCTCGAAGCTCACGTGATCCACTGCCGTGAAATCGCCGAAGCGCTTGAGGAGATCCCGCACCTCCACGACCGCCCCCCCCTCCGTAGCGGCCAGCGGACGCTGCAGCCGAATGTCCGCTCCGGCCTCATGGCTTGCAGTCCCACGCAGCAACATCATGAAGCCGTCCTCGAAGCGCGGCTCGACCGCAGTCGCGTTGCGACCCGCGACAACCTTCCCGGACTCAGACTCGGTGGCGCATACCAACCTGACGAGCCCGCCGTCGGGCACGGCGTCTATGACCTCAGGGTCGTCGAGCAACCTCGCCTGAAGGCTGCGCGCGCTGTTGCCGGGGCCGGGATCGAGCACGACGCTGTGACTGGCGGCAACGCGGGTCACGGCTGCCGGCTCACTCTGCGCGAGCGCTTTGCCTTCGTGCAGCACGAGGACCCGCGCCGCCCTCTCCGCCTCGTCGAGGTAAGAAGTGCTCATCAGCACGGTCAGACCCTGCTCGTGCACGAGCTGCTCCACTATCGCCCACAACTCCCGCCGCGACAGCGGATCGACGCCGACCGTCGGCTCATCGAGCAGCAGCAGCTCCGGCGAGCGCACCAGCGTGCACGCCAGGCCGAGCTTCTGCTTCATACCACCCGAGAGGCGCCCGGCCAGTCGGCTGGTGAATCGGCCGAGGTTCGTCATCTGCATGAGCTGTGGATAGCGTCGTGTGCGCTCTTCGGCGCTGACGCCATGCAGGTCGGCATAGAGGTCGAGGTTTTCCTGCACGCTCAGGTCCTCGTACAAGCCGAACTTCTGCGGCATGTAGCCGATGCGGTCCTGGATGCGCTGCGGCGCCACTGCAGGGTCGATGTCGAGCACGCGCAAATCACCGCCGTCCGCGGTAAGAAGACCCGCCATCAGACGGATGAGCGTCGTCTTGCCGGCGCCGTCGGGTCCCACCAGAGCCGTCAGCTCTCCCGCGCGCACTTCGATCGAGACGCCATCAAGCGCGCGAACTTCGCCACCTTTGCCCGGTGCGCGGAACAGCTTGCGCAAGTCCTTGCCTACGACTACCGGGCCCACGACTACCGGCGGCGCCATGTCAGGTCTTTGGGCTGCCCGGAGAGAGATACACGGTCGCCGGCATTCCGAGCCGCAGCACATCGCCCGGGTCCGTCACGAACACCCGGATCTCGTATACCAGGCTGGAGCGCAAGTCCTCCGTCTGCACAGTTTTCGGCGTGAATTCCGCCTCCGGTGAGATGAAGCCCACCCAGCCCCGAAACCGCCGGCCGGGAAAAGAGTCGACCGCCACCGCCGCCGTCATTCCGGGCTGTACCCGTCCGAGCTCGGTCTCCGACACGTAGGCACGGACCCATTTGGGATCGGTGATGGCGAGCGTGAGCGCGGTTTTCTGCGGCGACGCCATATCTCCGGGCTCGGCGATACGTGAGCGCACGATGGCGTCGAGTGGCGCGCGCAGCTCCGCATCGGCCAGCTCCTGCTTGAGGAGCGCTGCCTGCGCCTCCTCGCTATCGAGCATCGCTTCTGCCTGTGCAACGTCCTCCTGGCGCGGTCCGATCAACGACAGCTGAAGGGCCTTACGGTTGACGGCAACCCTGGCGTCGGAAACATCCGCTTGCGCCTTGGCATCGTCGACTTCCTGCCGGCTCACCGCCCGCCCGCCGGAGCTGCTGGAGACGGCCTCGAGCCGCTGATAGTTGTCACGGGACTGGCGGGCGTCGGCTTGCGCCAGCATGAGATTGGCCCGTGCCTGGGCTATTTCCTCCGGCCTGCTGCCATGATGCAGCCGATCGACGACCGCGCGCTGTGCGGCAGCCTCTGCCTCGGCCTGCGCGAGCTGTGGCTGGAGGCGGCTGGTATCGAGCCGCGCCAGGACCTGACCTTTGCGGACGGAATCGCCCTCGCGCACCAGAACGCTTACGACCCGCTGGCTGTCGTTGAAGGCGAGGTCGACCTCCCGCAGGTCGATGTTGCCGTAGAGCACGAGCTCATTGCTCGCGGCATGCCGATGAGTGAGCCACCAGGCGAGGCCCAGAGCCGCGAGCGCCACCAGAGCAATGGGGATGATTCGCTTCTTCATGCCGAACCGCGCTTTCCTGATGAGACTGCCCGCCGCGGAAATTTTCTATCACTTGATACAAATCTGTCAAGCGAATCTATCGAGTGATAGAATTCGAGACGTGCGAGGCGACTCGATATTTTGATCGCAACCCCGTGAGAAACCGCAGCCCGGTGACCCGCGGACCGCGTGCTTCAACGCGGGCAGGCGACGCGCGCCGGCGCCGCCACCTGGCCGGCGGCGGCTACGCCCGCGGCGAGCACACGCGCCGGCGGCTATTGGAAGCAGCGATCGAGCTCTTTGCCGAGCTCGGGTACGAGCGCGCCTCGACCCGCGCCATCGCGCGGCGCGCCGGCGTGAGCCTGCCCGCCCTGCAGTACTACTTCGGCGGCAAGGAGGGGTTGCACCTGGCCTGTGCTGAATACTTCACGGAAGACGTGCGCGCCCGTTTGGGCCCGGCATCGGAGCGCGTCCGACTCGCGCTCGGGCGCCCCGACCTGACGCGTGCCGAGCTCCTGGAGCTGCTGCGCGCGGTCCTGGAGCCCTTCCTCGAAGCGGTCGCCGCCGAGCGGCCGAAAACCTGGGCGTTTTTTTTCGCCCGCGCGGAGGGGGAGCACACTGCGGCCTTCGAGGCGATATTCCAACAGATCGCCAGCCCGCTGCTGGCGCTCGTGAAGGAGATCATCGGCCGCATCCTCGGACAACCGGCGGCGAGTCCGGAAGTGACCATCCGCGCCGTTTTCACCATCGGGCAGCTCGCGCTGGTGCGCCGCGCCCGACCGATCGTCCTGCGGGTGCTCGGTTGGCCGGACTTCGAGGGCGAGCGGCTGCAGACGCTGAAAGACGTCCTGTGGCAGGGAATTGCGGCAAGCTTCTCTTCCAGCCCGAAAGCAAATCAGTAAGCGGCCCAGGGCCGCTCCCTGGGCCGCGGGATGAATCCTGTCTCGGGGCTGGCCGCGCAAATCGCCGGGAGCGATTTGCGCCATCGACGATCACGGCCGCTTTGCACATCCGCTCGACCAGCTCGGGGAAGCTGATGCCCGCCGCGCGGGCGGCCTGCGGCAACAGGCTCCCGGCCGTCATGCCGGGGAGCGAGTTGGCTTCCAGGCACCATATTCCGCCCGCGGGATCCATCCGAAAGTCGATCCGGCTGTAGGTGCCGAGCTTGAGGGCGGCATGCGCGCGCACGGCCAACTCCTGGACACGCGCCGCGATGTCGGGAGCGAGGTCCGCGGGAAAGATCTCGCGCGCGCCGCCGGTCTGGTACTTCGCCTGGTAGTCGAACACCTCGCCCGGGGCGATGATCTCCCCTACGGGCAGCGCACGCCCCTCCAGCACGCCGACTGTCAGCTCGCGGCCCGGGATGAAACGCTCCACCATCACCTCATCGTCGTAACGCTGCGCCAGCGAGAAGGCGGCAGGGAGCGCGTCCGGTCGGCGCACGACGCTCAGCCCCACGGTCGAGCCCTGTTTGTTGGGTTTCACGACGACGGGCCAGCCGAGCGCGCCGGCGATCTCCGCGGCAGTCACGGGCGCCATCCTCCAGTCCGCCGTCGGCACACCGGCCGCGCGAAAGAGCCGCTTCGAAAGGTCTTTGTCCATCGCGGTCGCGCTCGCGGTGTGATTGCTGCCCGTGTACGGCAGGCCCGCGAGATCGAGCACTGCCTGAATGTGGCCGTCCTCGCCGGCGCCGCCGTGCAGCGCCAGAAAGACCACATCGACATCGCTCATGTCGGCCGTCTCCGTGGCCAGCGCGGGCGCGCCCTGCTTGATGCCCGCGAGCGCGGAGCCCGAAGGGGGCAGCGGCCCGACGCCGCTCGTGAGCAGCCTCTGCTCGGCCGGGCCGGACAGCCTGCCGGTCGCCGTGTCGACCGCCACCACCTCGTGCCCGAGGCCGCGCAATGCCGGGATCACCTGCGCGGCACTCGCGATCGATACGTCCCGCTCCTCGCTGGTGCCGCCAAAGAGAACCGCAATCTTCATAGCTCTGAGTTCCGCTCCGAATCCGGCAATCATTTTCACATGTCCGCGCGCGCGGAACGCTGCCGGATGACACATCCGGGCACAGCGGGTACGATTACCGTACCGGTAGCCGCGTGTCGTCTACGCAAATCGTGTTGCATTCCAAAGCGCCTCCCAAAAGCTCGAGGGCGTTTATCGCGCCGCGCACGCCCGCGGCGACCGATCCGGATGCGGCGCTCTACCGTGGCGGCGATCCGGACTTCATGACTTCGCTGGCGCGAGGACTGCATGTCATCCGCGCGTTCTCGGGCGTCGACCGGCGCCTCACCATCGCCGATGTCAGCCGCGCCACCGGGCTCACGCGCGCCGTGGTGCGCCGGTGCCTCTACACGCTGCGTGAGCTCGGCTACGCCGCGACCGACGGCCGCACCTACAGCCTGCAGCCGAGGATCCTGAATCTCGGCTATGCGTACCTCTCCACGGCCCCGATCCCCATCGCGGCCCAGCCGGTCCTGGAAGAATTGAGCGAGCAGGCTCGGCGAAGCCACTTCGGTTGCCGTACTCGACGATGGCGAAGTGGTCTACCTCGCGCGCGCGGCCACCCGGCGGATCGTGGCCGTAACCCTCAGCGTCGGCAGCCGCGTGCCCGCCTACTGCACGGCGCTCGGACGCGTGCTCCTCGCCGGAATGCAGCCAGAGCAGGCGACGCAGGAGCTGTCGAAATTCGAGCTCGTCGCGCACACCCGCTTCACAGTTACCTCTCGCCGGCGCATCGAGGAGATCCTCGCTGAGACCCGCGCCGAAGGCTTCGCCGTGAACGATCAGGAGCTCGAGATCGGCCTGCGAGCGATCGCCGTGCCGGTGAGGAATGTCGTCGGCGCCACGGTGGCCGCGATGAACGTCAGCGCCCAGGCTTCGAGGGTCACGCGGCGCGAGCTCCTCGAGAAGGGGCTGCCGCTCCTCAAGGCGGCCGCCGAGCGCCTCGGCAACCAACTTCCGCCCTCGCGTTAGTCCCGGGAGCGAGCCGACTTGGAGCTGCGCGATGCTGCGGAAGACGACCTGGCGGACCTGGTCGCCATCTACAATGATGTCATCGCGACATCGACCGCGGTCTACTCCTCGACGCCCGTGACGCTCGAGGATCGGCGACAATGGTGGCGCGCGCGCGTGCAGGCCGGCTACCCGGTGCTGGTCGCCGCGGATGACTCCGGCGTGACTCGGATTTGCAACCTTCGGGGAGTTCAGGGCCTGGCCCGGCTATCGATTCACCGTGGAGCACAGCGTACACATCCGGGCGGACCGGCGCGGCGGCGGCATCGGCACGCAGCTGCTCGAGGCGCTCTTCCCCCGCGCCGCGGCCCTCGGCAAGCACATGATGATCGCGGGAGTCGACGCCGCGAACACGGCTTCGATCCGCTTTCACGAGCGGCTTGGCTTCGAGCAGGCGGGGTGCCTGCGCGAGGTCGGGCGCAAATTCGACAGGTGGCTCGACCTGGTATTCCTGCAGCGTCGGATCGGCGCGTAGACTGCGCGGATGTTCCCGAAGCTCACGCCGGCCACACGGGCCATCATCCTCGTCAACATCCTCGTATGGGTTCTGGAGAAGGTGGCGCCGGTGCCCATGGAAGTGCATCTCGCGCTCTGGCCGCTCGCGACACCGGAGCGGCTGTTTCGCCTCTGGCAGCTCGTGACGTATGCCTTCCTTCACGACCCGACGAATATCTGGCACATCGTCTTCAACATGTTCGCGCTCTACATGTTCGGCCCGCTGCTCGAGCAGTTTTGGGGCGCGCGGCGCTTCATCGGATACTACTTCGTGTGCCTCATCGCCGCGGGCGCGACGCAGCTCGCGGTGGACTACGCGACCCATACCGGCGAGCCCACCATCGGCGCCTCCGGCGCGATCTTCGGCATACTGCTCGCATTCGCGATGCTCTTCCCACGCGCCAAGCTGTTGCTGTATTTCGTCATTCCCATGCCCGCCTGGCTCTTCGTGTCGGGCTACGCGGTGCTCGAGCTCTTCTTCGGCGTGACCGGCAGGGAGGCCGGCATCGGGCATTTCGCCCACCTCGGCGGGATGCTCGGCGGCGCGCTCATGATGCTCTACTGGCGCCTGCGCTCGGACGGTGGCGGCTGGCGGCCGACGACATGAACGGAACTTTTTACGATTGCTTGCATCTACCGCAACCGCGGAGGTAGCCGATCCCATGATAAAAACCGAGCACTTGAGCAAGCGCTATGCAGCGGTGACGGCCGTGGAGGACGTCACCTTCGAGGTCCGTCCGGGCGAAGTGCTCGGATTCCTCGGACCCAACGGAGCGGGCAAGACGACGACCATGCGCATGCTCGCGGGCTTCGTCACGCCGACGGCCGGCAAGGCCAGCATCTGCGGCCACGACGTCGAGGCGGAGCCGCTGGCCGCCAAGGAGCAGCTCGGCTACCTGCCGGAAGGGGCGCCGAGCTACGGCGAGATGCGCGTACGCCGCTTCCTGGAATTCATCGCCGATCTGCGGCGTCTCGACGCCTCCCGCCGACGGACACGGCTCGACTACGTCATCGAGCGGCTGCAGCTCGCCTCGGTGCTCGAGCAGTCGATCGAGACCCTGTCGAAAGGCTTCCGCCGCCGCGTGGGCCTGGCACAAGCCATCATCCACGACCCTCCGGTGCTCGTCCTGGATGAGCCCACCGACGGGCTCGATCCCAATCAGAAGTTCGAGGTCCGGGCATTGATCAACGAGATGGCACGCGAAAAGATCATCGTCATCTCGACTCACATCCTGGAAGAGGTCGACGCCGTCTGTAATCGCGCGATCATCATCGCGCGCGGACGCATCGTGGCCGACGATACGCCGCTGAAGCTTGCGGCTCGATCGCGCTACTACAACGCGGTATCCCTGCAGCTCGAGCGGCCGGAGCAGCTGGCTGCCGCCCGCGCCGCAGTCGCCGCACTTCCGTCCGTAGCCGACGTAGAGGTCAGCGAGCGCGACGTACGCCTCACGGCATTGCCGCGCTCGGGCGCTGCGATACTGGCGGCCGTCTCGGAGCTGGCGAGCAGCAAGGGGCTCGTGCTCAAGGAGCTGCACCTCGAATCCGGACGGCTCGACGAAGTCTTCCGCACCATCACTGCATAACGACTCATCCGGGGGCGCCATGCGCAACGTGGGCATCATTCTGCGCCGCGAGCTCGCGAGTTATTTCGCGACACCGCTGGCCTATATCTTCATCCTGATCTTTCTCGTGCTGGCCAACTGGTTCACGTTCTATCTCGGCGGCTTCTACGAGCGCGGCCAGGCGGACCTGGCGCCGTTCTTCGCCTTCCATCCGTGGCTCTATCTGTTTCTCATCCCGGCGATCTCCATGAAGCTCTGGGCCGAGGAGCGCAACTCCGGCAGCATCGAGCTGCTGATGACCCAGCCCGTGAAGATCTGGGAGGCGGTGGTCGGGAAGTACCTGGCGGCGTGGCTCTTCACCGCGCTCGCCCTGGCACTCACTTTCCCGATCTGGATCACGGTCAACTACCTCGGCAAGCCCGACAACGGCACGATCGTGGCGGCGTACCTGGGCAGCCTCCTGCTCGCCGGCGGCTTTCTCGCCGTCGGCTCATGCATGTCGGCGCTCACGCGCAACCAGGTGGTGGCCTTCATATTGGGAATCGTCGCCTGCTTCGTGTTTCTGGTCGCCGGCTATCCGATGGTGATCGGCTGGTTCCAGGGTTGGGCACCGACGGCGCTCGTCGAGGCGGTCGCCTCACTTTCCTTCCTGACGCACTTCCAGTCCATCACCAAGGGAGTGATCGATGCCCGCGACCTGCTCTACTTCGCGATGCTGATCGGCTTCTTCCTCTTCACCACCACGGTCACTCTCGACCTGCGCAAGGCGGACTAGGAGCGACTCATGACCAAACGCTCGTCACTCGGCTGGGGCGCGGTCGCGGCGCTCGCTCTCACCTTCATCGGCCTCACCGTCCTCTTCAACTACTCGCTTGCGGGCTGGCAGCTCGATCTGACACAGAATCGCCTCTACACCATCTCGCCGGGCACGGACCGCATCCTCGAGAGCATCAAGGAGCCGATCGACCTCTACTTCTTCTACTCGGCGAAGACCGCGGAGAGCTATCCGGAGCTGCGTCCCTACGGCCAGCGTGTGCACGACCTGCTGGAGGAGCTGACGCAGCGCTCCGACGGCAAGATCCACCTGCACGTCATCGATCCGCAGCCATTCTCGGTCGAGGAGGATCGTGCCGCGGAGCTCGGCGTCACCGGACAGGACGTGGATGAGGTCGGCACCAAGTTCTACTTCGGGCTCGCCGGCACCAATTCCACCAATGGCCAGCAGGCGATCCCCTTCTTCAACCCGGACCAGCAGCGCTTCCTCGAGTACGACGTCGCGAAGCTCATTTATCAGCTCGCGCATCCGGCGAAGCCGGTGGTCGCCTGGCTCTCCACCCTGCCCATGACGGGCGGTTTCGATCCGCAGAGCGGACAGCCGACGCAGCCCTGGATGGTCTACTCGCAGGCGCAGCAGCTCTTCGACATACGCACGCTGCAGCCGAACGCGACCTCCATCGGCCCCGACGTGCGCGTGCTCGTGCTCGTCGATCCGAAGAACCTCGCGCCCGCCACGCAATTCGCGATCGACCAGTACGCCCTGCGGGGCGGACACATTCTCGCCTTCGTCGATCCGATGGCGGACGCGGATCAGTCGGCGGGCAACCCCATGCAGGCGTCGGCGGCCGACCGCGCCTCGCACATAGAGAACCTCCTCACCGCCTGGGGCGTCGACTTCAACCCGGATGAAGTGGTCGCGGACCGCGGACACGCACTCACCGTCGCCATGCAGGAGGGCCAGCCGCCGGTCGAGCACCTCGGCTACCAGGGCCTCGACGGCTCCTCTCTGTCGCAGAGCGACATCATCACCTCCGGCCTTTCCGACGTGAATGTCGAGACCCCCGGCTATCTGACTCCGGAGAAGGGCGCGCAGGTCAAATTCGAGCCGCTGCTCCGCTCGAGCGCCGACGCGGAGCTCATGCCTTCGCAGCGGTTCCAATTGTTGCCCGATCCGGCGAGCCTGTTGGATGGCTTCAAACCGACCGGCCAGCGCTACACCATTGCGGCGCGCGTGTACGGGCATGGTGAAGACCGCCTTCCCCGACGGACCGCCAAACGGCGTGACGCTGCCGTCCGGCCAGCGTGATCTCAAGGCATCGGTCAAACCGCTCAGTCTGGTGGTCGTCGCCGATTCGGACCTCCTGTCCGACTTCCTCTGGGTGCGCGAGCAGGAGCTTTTCGGCCAGCACATCGAGCAAGCCATCGCCGGCAACGGCGCGCTGGTGCTCAACGCGCTCGATAACCTGACGGGCAGCTCCGACCTCATCAGCATCCGCGGCCGCGCGGGTTTCACGCGGCCGTTCCTGCGTGTCGAGGCGCTGCAACACGCCGCGGATGCCCGCTTCCATGCGCAGGATGAGCAACTGCAGCAGGAGCTGCAGCAGACCGAGCAGCAGCTGACCCTGCTGCAATCGAAACGCAACGACAAGTCCGCGCTGATCCTGACGCCGGCCCAGCAGGCGGAGATCGAGCACTTCGAGGCGGAGAAGCTGCAGATCCGCAAGCAGCTGCGCGCGGTGCAGGCGGGGCTCGTCAGCGACATCGACCGGCTGGGCACTGAGCTCAAAGTCATCAACATCATGGTGATGCCGGCCGTGTTCGCCTTCGGGGCGCTGCTCATCGCCGCGCTGCGCCGCCGCCGTCCCGCCAGTGTCCCGAAGAAGTAAGGACCTTTCATGACCGCACGCCGCGTTACGCTGCTGTTCGCCATCGGCATCGTCGTCATTGTGTCAGCCGTCTGGATGTCGAGCCGCAGCCAGACCGGTGAGGACTCGATCGCCGGCACCAAGGTCCTGCCCGGCCTCGAGAGCTCGGTCAACGACATCACCGAGGTCCGCATCACCAAGGCCGACAAGACGGCGGCGACCCTGGACCGCAAAGCGACCGACTGGATCGTCGCGGAGCGCGACTACCCGGCCGATTCCGGCAAGCTGCGCAAGCTCCTGCTCGACCTCGGCTCGTTGCAGGCAGTGGAGCGCAAGACGGCTCTCGCGCGCAACTATCCGGTGCTCGGCGTGGAGAGCGTGACCCAGCCCAAGGCCACGGGTGCGCGCATCGACATCGTGTCTTCCGGCAGGACCTGGTCCCTGATCGTCGGCAACTCGGTGGATGACAACGACTGCTATGTCCGGGTCGCCGATGCCGCGCAAAGCCTGCTCGCAAGCCCGCTGATCATGGTCGATGCGGACCCGAAGCTCTGGCTCGACCCCACCATCCTCGATATCGCGCAGAGCCGCGTCAGTGAGATCGACGAGCAGCCGGCCAAGGGTCCGGGATTCAGCGTCTCACGCGACAAGAACACTGAGGCGGACTTCGCCGTTCGCGGCGTCCCGCGCGGCCGCCAGCTGTCCGGCGCGGACGCCGCCGACTCGATGGGCAGCGCTCTTTCGGCCCTCACCCTCACCGATGTGACCAAGGCCGCCGCCCCGCCGAATGGCACCGGCCTCGCGCACGCCGTCTTCAAGACCTTCGACGGACTCGAGATCGACATCAGCGGCTACAAGCAGGCTGCCAACGGCTACATCGAGGTGTCGGCGCGCGCGGCCGACAAATCCGCCGACTCCGAAGCACAGCAGATCAACTCCCGCGTACACGGCTGGGACTACCAGGTCCCGGACTACCGCTACGACGAGATCTTCCAATCGCTCGACGGCCTGCTGCAGCCGCTTCCTGCAAAGAAGGCGCCCGGCAAGAGGCACCGATAGCAAGTTGCTCATCGATCGGCGATCGACCTCGAATCATGAAGCGGCAGAACTCTGCGTCCAGGCACAGGGAAGTGCTTAATACAAGGTCCTATCTGGCTTGCGCCAGCACGAGCAGTGTCACCGTTGCGAGCAGCGCGGTGGGCAACCAGGCGAGTAACACCGGATCGAGGTTGAAGACGATCGCGCCGCTCTCGATCAGCTTCTGCAGCAGAAAGAACCCGATGCCGATTACCAGAGCGAGCGTCGTCCGCGCCCCGGCCCCCGCCGATCGCATCGATCCCAACACGAACGGTATGGCCAGGAGCACCGAGAAGGCTATCGCCACCGTGCGTGCGATCTTCGACCAGAACGCGAACAGATACTGGCGCGCATCCAGGGAGTTGGCATGGTAGTAGCCGATGACCTCCCACAGCGCGCGCAACGTCAACTGCTCCGGGTCCTGCACCGCCAGCCCGAGAAACCCCGCCGTTACGTTCGATTGCAGCACTCTCTTGCCCCGCGGGCTGGTCGTCACCCGATCGTCGGTGAAGCGCGACTCGGAGTAACCACCGAGAAGCCAGGTGCGCTGCCCCACGGTGGTCGCGCTCGCCGCATGCCCAATGGAGACCAGCGTGTGCTGCGGCGACAGCTGAAACACCTGCATCCCTACGAACTGCCGCGACCCTGACTGCCGCGCCACGTTCAGGATGAGATCGCCGTCGCGCACCCACGCTCCCGTGCCGCCTCCGAAACCGACGCTGTTGAACTGACTGAACGCCTTCTGTTGGTTCGCCGCTTCCTGCAGCTGCGGCGCCATGAACTCCCCCACCGCGGCCTCGAATGCGATGAGCAGAGCCGCGGCGATGAGCGCGCTACCCGCGAGACGCGCCACCGAAACGCCAGTGGCGCGAATCACCGTGATCTCACTGCCGCGGGCGAGCTGGCCGAAGCCGATGACCGAGCCTATCAGCGCGGTGATCGGCAGCAGCTGATAGATCTGCTGCGGCAGATTGAGCAACGTGTACCAGAGCGCATCCACCATCGTGTAGTGGCCGACCCCGATATCACTCTGTTGGCTGATGAAGACGAAGAGGCCGCCGAGGATGAGCAGCACGATGAGTACGAGCGCCACCGCGCCGAGCACGGTGCGCAGGATGTAACGGTCGAGAATGCTCAAGTCGGCCTCACGAGGCGATAGCGCAGCCGTTGCGAGATCCGCGGCGCGAAGATCACCCCCAGGGCGAGCAATGCGACCGCGGCGTGGGTCCACCACAGGCCGATGGCAACCGGGACTGCGCCGCGCGCGATCCACGCCTGACCGGCCGAGATCAGGTTCCAATAGATGAGAAACACCCCGAGGGCGGGCAGCACCCGCGCGTAACGGCCCTGGCGGGGCTCGGAGCCGCGACAGCGGCACGGCCAGCACCGTGAGGACGATGCACATCAGCGGCATCGAGATCCGCCACTGCAGCTTGGCCTGGCTCTTGGGGTCGGAGGAGGCCAGCAGCGCGGCGGTGGGCCTGGCGTCGAGATCGGTCACGACCTCGGACACCGGCGGCAGCCGCACGGGGATGGTGAGCTCGGCGAAGGAGGGCATGGAGCGAAACTGCGCGCTGCCGGGAATGCCCTCGAACCGCTGCCCATCGAAGAGCTCGATCGTTTGGGTACCAGCGTCCGGTGTGACGGTTTGGACTGCACGCTGGGCCAGCGTCACTTCCACTACTGATCCCTGGTTGTGCTCCACGAAGACATTTCGCAGCGTCCCGTCCCGGTCGACGCGCTCGGCGTAGACCACCGCCGTGCCGCCGGCAAATGAGCGGAACGTCCCCGCCTGCAGAGGCGCGAACTGCCCCGCCCGCACCGCGGCATCGCGGATGTGCAGCGCCTGCTCCGTCGCTCCCGGCGCCACGACCAGCGTGAGCGCGGCGAGACCGGCCGCCAGGGCGACGCCGAGCCCGATCACGCCGCCATAAAGGGTGGCCGGCCTGGCGCCGCAGGCGAAGGCGGCGGCGAGCTCGGTGTCGTGATAGAGCCTGCCGAGTGCGAGCACTATGCCGAGCAAGAGCCCGAAAGGAACCAGGATGCTGAGGTACTGCAGCATCCCGAGGTAGATGAGCTCGAATACCACCGCCTGGGGAAACTGGCCCGCCGCGGCCCGCTCGAGCACGGCAGCCACCTGGTTGGCCAGCAGAATCACGAGCAGCACGCCCATCACCACGATCCAGGCCGTGACGACTTCGCGCAGAATGTAGCGTCCGAGAATCTTCCCCAACCGATGGCCTGCCGTGACTTTTCCCGCCGGACCGCCGGTGGGTTAGACTAAAATATTACGGTAAAGCAGGCGGTTGCGCGCCCCTATGGCGCGCAATCGCAAATCGAAAAATAATCCGGTGCTCGGTGCCGGCACTTCCGGCACTGCCGGCACGGGGATATGCGATGCGATTCGAGACCTGGAGCAAGGGGATAGCCGAGCTCGACGTGGATTGCGTCGTCGTCGGCGTTTTCGAGGAAGGGGAGCTCAGCGAGCAGGCGCGCGCCGTCGACTCGGCGAGCGGCGGGAGGCTGAAGAAGCTGCTGGGCCGGGGCGACTTCCCGGGCAAGGCGGCGGAGACGCTGCTGATCGCGGATCTGCCCGGCCTCCAGGCCACCCGCGTGCTCCTCACCGGCCTCGGCAGCAGGAAGAGCTTGAGCCGCAAGACATGGCGCAAGGCGTGGACAGCCACCGTCGCGGAGCTGTCCAAGACCGGTATCGGGAGTGTCGCGCTCGCCCTCGAGAGACCCGACGCGAAGGAGCTCGATGACTACTATTTCGGCCGCGCGGTCGCCGAGATCGCCACCACGGGCCTGTACCGCATCAATGATTTGAAGAGCGGCAAGAAGCCCAAGCCCGCCCGGCTGGAGCGGGTCCTGGCGGGGCCGGTATCCAAGAAGGCTGCCACGGCAGTGGATCGCGGCCTCACCCATGGCGCCGCCATCGCCGAGGCCGGCAAGATCCAGCGCGACCTTGCGAACCTGCCGGGGAACGTCTGCACACCCATCTTCCTGGCGGAGGAGGCGCGCGCGCTCGCAAAGCGCTACCGCTCACTGCGCGTGCGCGTGCTCGATGAGCCGGCAATCCGCCGCGAGAAGATGGGCTGCCTGCTCGCGGTCGCGCAGGGCAGCGCGGAGCCGCCGCGCTTCGTCGTGATCGAGCACAGCGGGTCGGGTAAAGCGGGCGCTGGAGCGCCTCCGGTCGTGCTGGTCGGCAAGGGCGTGACCTTCGACACCGGCGGCATCTCCCTCAAGGATCCGCCGGCCATGGACGAGATGAAATTCGACATGTGCGGCGCCGCAGCGGTGATCGCGTCGCTGACCCTCGCCGCGGCGCTGGATCTGCCGCTACGCGTCGTGGGGCTCGTCGCCGCCGTGGAGAACATGCCGGACGGCAAGGCGATCAAGCCCGGCGACATCGCCACCAGCGCCTCCGGGCAGACCGTGGAGATTCTCAACACCGATGCCGAGGGCCGGTTGATTCTCTGCGATGCGTTGCACTACGCTCGTCGCTACAAGCCGGCGGCCGTCGTGGACATCGCGACGCTGACCGGGGCCTGCGTGGTGGCGCTCGGACACCATCACTCCGGCGCGATGGGCAATGATGCAGCGCTGGTCACGGAGCTGGTCGAGGCGGGAGTGCGCGCCGACGACCGTGCCTGGCATTTGCCGATCACGGAGGAGTACGCGGAACAGCTCAAGAGCAATTTCGCGGACTTCGCCAATGTCGGCGGCCGGGACGGCGGCGCCATCACCGCCGCGGCGTTCCTCGCTAAATTCACAGAAGGGCTGAAATGGGCGCACCTCGACGTCGCGGGCACCGCCTACCAGAGCGGTGCGCAGAAGGGCAGCACTGGGCGTCCGACCCCTCTTCTGGCGGATTTTCTCATCCGCCGCGCCGGGCTCTGATGCGCCATGGCGTGAGTCATGGGCGACAGCGACGACATCTCAGCATCTGCGGCCTCGACCGGCGCCGGTTCCTCTACGGCCGCCTCATCCGCCGCTCACGGCCTGCGCGTTGACTTCTACGTCATGGAGGAAGCCGCGCCGGCGGCGCGCCTGAAGATCGCCTGCCGCCTTGCGGAGAAAGCCTATCTCGCCTCCCAGCGCGCTCTCATCTGGCACACCGACCGCAACGAGCTCGCAGCGCTCGATGATCTGCTCTGGACCTTCGCGGACGGCAGCTTCGTGCCGCACGAGTGGCTGACTTCCAACGCGGCGGCGGCGCCGGTGCTGCTGAGTGCCGGGCCTGCGCCCACGGAGGCATTCGATTTCGTGGTCAATCTCGCCGCCGAGCCGCCACCCTTCCTGCACCTGACGCGGCGGATCGCCGAGATCATCGACGGTGACGAGGGACGGCGGCGGGCGGGACGGGCGCGCTTCAAGGCCTACCGGGAGCTGGGCGTAGTCCCCGCAACGCACGCCCTGCGCCCCGAATAACGGCCGCCTGCCCGCTATAATGCCCTGACAATTCACTCAGGGCCCGTCTCTCCATGGACAAAGCGTATGCGCCGCACGAGATCGAGCGGCGGATCTACGAGCAGTGGGAATCCCACGGCTGGTTCGCGCCGAGCGGCCGCGGGGCGCCCTTCTGCATCATGATCCCGCCGCCCAACGTGACGGGCACACTGCACATGGGCCACGCGTTCCAGCACACGCTGATGGATGCGCTCACCCGCTATCACCGCATGCGCGGTGATGCCGCGCTGTGGCAACCCGGGACCGATCACGCCGGCATCGCGACCCAGATGGTCGTCGAGCGCCAGCTCGAAGCGCAGGGCCGCAAGCGCAGCGACCTCTCGCGTGAGGCCTTCGTCGAGCGCGTTTGGGAATGGAAGGCGCAATCGGGCGGCACCATCGCTTCCCAGATGCGCCGCCTCGGAGACTCGGTCGACTGGTCGCGCGATCGCTTCACGATGGATGAGGGCCTGTCGCGCGCGGTGGAGGAAGTGTTCGTGCGCCTGCACGACAAGGGTCTCATCTACCGCGGCAAGCGGCTGGTCAACTGGGATCCGGTGCTGCTCACGGCGCTCTCCGACCTCGAGGTGCAGAGCGAGGAGGAGGAAGGCCACCTCTGGCATCTGCGGTACCCTCTCGAGGACGGATCAGGTCACATCGTCGTGGCCACGACGCGGCCGGAGACGATGCTGGGCGACGCCGCCGTTGCCGTGAACCCGGATGACGAGCGCTACAAACATCTCGTCGGCAAGAAGCTGCTGCTGCCGCTCGCGGAGCGCTCGATTCCCGTCATCGCCGACACGTACGTGGACGCCTCCTTCGGCTCCGGCTGCGTCAAGATCACGCCGGCACACGATTTCAACGACTATGAGGTCGGCTTGCGGCACGGGCTCGAGCAAATCAACATCTTCACGCCCCGCGCCGCGCTCAACGACAACGTCCCGGCACGCTTCCGCGGCCTCGACCGCTTCGAGGCGCGCAAGCGCGTAGTGGCCGAGCTCGAGGCGGCGGGCCTGGTGGAGAAGATCGAGAAGCACCGGCTCGCGGTCCCGCGCGGCGATCGCAGCGGCGCCGTGCTCGAGCCGTTTCTGACCGATCAGTGGTACGTCAGGATCGCGCCGCTCGCGGCCCCCGCCATCGCGGCGGTCGAGAGCGGGCGCACGCGGTTCGTGCCGGAGAACTGGGCCAAGACCTACTTCGAATGGATGCGCAACATCAAGGACTGGTGTGTCAGCCGTCAGCTCTGGTGGGGGCATCGCATCCCCGCGTGGTATGACGCCAACGGCAACATCTACGTCGCGCGCACGGAAGCGGAAGCCCGCAGCAAGCATCATCTCGGTCCCGACATCCAACTGGATCAGGATACGGACGTACTCGACACCTGGTTCTCCTCGGGGCTATGGCCGTTCTCTACGCTCGGGTGGCCGGAGCAGACGCCGGAGCTGGCGAAGTTCTACCCGAGTACCGTGCTCGTCACGGGATTCGACATCATCTTCTTCTGGGTCGCGCGGATGATGATGATGGGCCTCGAGTTCATGAATGACGTGCCCTTCAGGGACGTCTACATCACCGGGCTCATCCGCGACGAGCACGGCGAGAAGATGTCGAAGTCCAAGGGCAACGTCATCGACCCGCTCGACATCGTCGACGGCATTGACCTCGAGGCGCTGGTGGCCAAGCGCACCAGCGGCCTCATGCAGCCGCAGATGAAGTCGAAGATCGAAAAGGCGACCCGCAAGGAGTACCCCGAAGGCATGGCGCCGCACGGCACCGACGCATTGCGCTTCACCTTCGCCGCCCTCGCCTCCCCCAGCCGCGACATTCGCTTCGATCTCGCGCGCGTGGCCGGCTACCGCAACTTCTGCAACAAGCTGTGGAACGCCGCCCGCTTCGTCACCATGAGCATCGGCGCCGATTCCGCCACCGACGCCGTCGAGCTCTCCATCGCCGATCGTTGGATCCGCTCGCGCTTCGGCAGCATGGTGGCAAGCGTCGAGAAATCTCTCACCGAGTACCGTTTCGACTACGCCGCCACGGCCCTCTACGAGTTCACCTGGTACGAGTTCTGCGACTGGTACCTCGAGCTCACCAAGCCCGTGCTGCAGTCGGAGTCCTCCTCGCCCGCGGCACGCGCCGGCACCCGCCGCACCCTGCTCGAGATCCTCGAGGCGCTGCAGCGCGCCCTGCACCCCTTCATGCCGTTCATCACGGAGGAAGTCTGGCAGCGGGTAGCCCCCCTCGCCGGCCGCTCCGGCGCCACCGTCATGCTGGCGTCCTACCCCCGTCCCGCCGACTTCCCGCGCGACGAGGCAAGCGAGCACGAAGTCAGTTGGCTGCAGTCCTTCATTCTCGCGGTGCGCCAGATCCGCGGCGAGATGAACATCGCCCCCTCGCGGCGCATCCCCCTTCTCCTGCGCAACGCCGCCGCGCGCGATCTCGAGCTCATCGAGCGCCACCGGGCCTGGCTCGAGCGCCTCGCAGGCATCGAGCCGCCGCGCGCGCTCACTCCGAGCGAGCCCGTGCCGCCCTGTGCCACCGGTCTGGTGGGCGAGCTCACCCTCCTGGTCCCCATGGCCGGCCTGATCGACGCCGCCGCCGAAGCCGAGCGCCTGACCAAGCTCCTGGCGCGGGCGCAGTCTGACCTCGAGAAAACCCACGCCAAGCTGGCCAACGACAACTTCGTGCGCAATGCGCCCGAAACCGTCGTGGCCGCTGAGCGCCAGCGTCTCGCCGAGCTCGAGCAAGCCGTCGGACGCCTCGCGAGCCAACTCAAGCGCGTGCAGGATCTGCCCGGCCCGGGAGCCGTATGAACGCGGCTGCAGCGCAGGACCGCGATGCGGCGGCCCTGCGGCGCGCGCTCGCAGCCCTTGAGACCATCGTCCTCGGCAAGCCACATCAGGTGCGGCTGTGTCTGACCTGCCTGTTGGCGCGCGGACACCTGCTCATCGAGGACGTTCCCGGCGTTGGTAAAACCACGCTCGCGCACGCACTGGCTCAGGTGCTCGGGCTCGCGTGGCAACGGGTGCAGTTCACCAGCGACCTACTGCCGGCCGACATCATCGGCGTGGCGATCTTCGACCGCGCCAGTCAGCAGTTCAAATTTCGCCAGGGGCCGATCTTCACGCAGTTGCTGCTCGCCGACGAGGTGAACCGGGCCAGCCCGCGCACCCAGAGTGCCCTGCTCGAGGCCATGGAGGAACGTCAGGTCAGTGTGGACCTGAGCACCTATCGCCTGGCCGAACCTTTCTTCGTGGTGGCCACGCAAAATCCTCACGAGCAGCTCGGCACCTTCCCCTTGCCGGAATCGCAGCTCGACAGGTTTCTCATGCGGGTGACATTGGGTTACCCGGACGCCGTCCACGAGCGCGAGCTGCTGAAAACCGGAGATCGGCGCGATCTGATCCCCCGCCTGGAGCCGGTGCTCGGACCCGAGGCGGTCATTCGGGCGCAGGAGGTCGTACGGACAACGCACGTGTCAGAGCCCTTGCTCGATTACGCTCAGGGACTCATCGCCAGAACGCGCGAGCGGTCGGATCTGAAGCTCGGACTGTCGCCGCGGGCGGGGCAAGGGCTGATCCGCGGTGCGCAGGCGTGGGCGCGTCTTGCCGGACGCTCCGCGGTGCTTCCGGAGGATGTGCAAGCGGTGTTGCCGGCCGTGGTGACGCACCGACTCGAGCGGCGCGAGACCGGGCGGCCTGACTCGCCCGGCTCGCCGTCGAGGGCCGATCTCGCGGAAGAACTGATCAGGACAGTACCCGTTCCTTTTTGAGGCGCTGGATCCGGGCATCCTGCCCGGCCCAGCGCGGTCGCGAGCAAAAGCGCGGTTTTTGCTCGCGACCTCCGCCACCTGGCGGCGGCGGGGCACGTCCCTGTGCCGGTGGAGACAAGGCTCGAGCGATGGCAGTAGTTGCGAAGCTGCGAGAACGCCTGCGACAGAGGGCCGCCGAGTGGGCGCGGCGCCGCCAGGGCGCGGACAGACTGCCGCTGACGCTCGCGCGACGACGTCTGTACATTCTGCCGACGCGCGCCGGAATGGCCTTCGGGGCTCTTGTGCTCACGATGCTGGTCGCGGCGCTGAACTATGCCAACAGCCTCGCGCTCCTGTTGGCATTCCTGCTAGTGGGTTTCGCACTCGTGGCCATGCACGAGTGTCACCGCAACCTCCTCGGCCTGTCGCTGCTGGAGGCCGCCGCGCCGCCGCTCTTCGCCGGCTCCGCCGGCACCCTGCACCTGACACTACAGAATGCGTCGCGAGCCGCGCGTTATCGCGTACAGACCGCCATAGTGGATGACCCTGCAGCGCCGGTGGATCTGCCGCCCGGTGGCCATGTACAGGCCGAGCTGCCGATACGCGCGGCCAGACGAGGTCTGCAGCGGATCGACCGGCTGCGAGTCAGCAGCTCGCATCCCTTCGGGCTGTTTCGGGTCTGGACCTGGGTGCACGCGCCCATCGGGGTGATCGTCTATCCGCGGGCCGCGGGCTCATTGCCCCTGCCCGCTGACAGGGCCAGCAGCGCCGGCACCTGGCCCCGAGGCGCGGGCGGCTCTGACGAGTGGTTCGGGTTGCGTCCATTCCGCGACGGCGATTCACCACGTCAGGTGGCGTGGAAAGCCTATGCGCGCGAGGCGCCACTGCTCGTCAAGGAATACAGCGCAGCCGGCTCGCCGTTGCGCATGCTGTCCCTGGACGCTGCCAGGCAACCCGACATCGAGTCGCGCCTGGCGCAACTGGCGCGCTGGATCGTGGACGCCGAGGCGGCAGGGGAGCTGTACGGGCTCGAGTTGCCGGGTGAGCTGATCGCGCCGCATCGCGGCCCCGATCATCGCCACCGGTGTCTTACGGCATTGGCGCTCTACGGCTCGCCGGATGCCGCGGTCGCCGCCGCGAGGCTGCGATGAGCGCCCCACGCGCCGTTGCGGAGACTCAGCGGCGCCCGTTGCTGTGGGTTTGCACCGCAAGCGCCGCGGCTCTTCTGTTGCATGCAGTCCAAGTCCCCGCATGGATCACGATCACCGGGCTAGGCCTCATCGGCTGGCGGCTCGCGGCGCTCCTCGGCGCCGTGCGCCTTCCCGGAGGCATCGTGCGCATCGCGCTGGGCCTGGCGCTCGTGGCCGCAGTGTTTGCCCAGTTTCACACGCTGAACGGCCTCGTTCCCGGCACGGCGATGCTGATGCTGATGGCGACGATCAAGCTGCTCGAGACACGCAGCCAGCGCGATCAGTACGTCGTGATCGGCGGCGCGCTGTTTCTTCTCCTGGCCGCATGTCTCTACGCACAAGCGCTCGTGTGGGTACCGCTCTACGGGGCGCAGGCGTTGCTGTGCTGCGCAGCGCTCGCCGTCGTAGCCTATGCGCCCGGAAGTGACGCTGGGCGCTCGCCGGCGCCAGGCCTGCGGACGCGCGAGGTCATCGTGCTTGCGGGCCGCACACTGCTTTTCGCCATTCCGCTCGCGATCCCCCTGTTTCTCTTCTTTCCGCGCCTGCCAGGCCACTTCTGGGCACTGACGTCAGGGGACGAGGCCATCACCGGTCTCGGCGACACGCTGACACCAGGCGGCATCACCCGTCTGACCGCCTCCTACGCCATCGCCTTCAGAGTACGCTTCGACGGCAGGCTGCCTCCGCCCGCCGAGCGCTACTGGCGCGGCCCCGTGTTGCACGAGTTCGACGGCGCGACATGGAAGGCAGGACGGTATGCGCCCGAAGACACGCAACAGCTCGACTGCCTCGCCACGCCATACCGCTATCGCCTCTACCTCGAGCCGACCTTCAGACACTGGTGGCTCGCCCTCGACACAGTCATGGGCTCACCGAGCCCCGGTGTTCGTTACACCGAGGACTACCAGCTCATTGCCACCGAGCCCGTATCCCAGTCCCTGAGCTACGACGCGACTTCCTGCACGCAAATCCGCTCTTTGGCGCCGCTCCCCTCCGCGGCCCGCCTCGACGACACACAGCTTCCCGCCGGGAGCAATCCCCGGACCCTGGCACTGGCCATGCAGTTACGCCACCGAGCCGGCTCCGACGTCGCGTTCGTGCAGACTGTGCTCGCGTTCCTCCGCACCGGCGGATTCACCTATTCGCTCACTCCGCCCCCGCTCGGGCCCGACCCGATCGACGACTTTCTATTCCGCACCCGCAGCGGCTTCTGCGGCCATTACGCCTCGGCATTCGTCGACATGATGAGAGCCGGCGGCGTCCCCGCGCGAGTGGTCACCGGCTATCTGGGCGGTCAGTGGAACCCCTACGACGGCACGCTGACCGTGCGCCAGTCAGACGCACACGCGTGGGCGGAAGTATGGCTCGCAGATAACGGCTGGACACGTGTCGACCCCACTGCCGTCGTCGCGCCCGAGAGACTCTACCGCGGCATCCTCGACCTGTTGCCGCTCGGACTCTCCGCCTCCGAGCTCCTCCTGCACACCTGGCCCCTGCTCAACAGCGCCCTCGAGCGCTGGGATGCCCTCAACGGCTGGTGGAACGATCGCGTAGTAGGCTTCAACTACCGCTCCCAACTAACCCTGCTCAGCGACCTGGGCTTCCACTCCCCCGAGCTCCGCGACGCCGGCTGGGTATTCGCCGCCACGCTGTTGGTCTGGTTGGCATGGGTCTCGTGGCAGGTCGGCAAAGCACCCGGCGCCCCGCCACCCGACCGGCTCGGCCACGCCTACGCGCGCCTGTGCCGTAAACTCGCCCGGACAGGCCTGGCGCGCGCCCCCCACCACGGCCCCCTCGCCTACGCCCAATTCATCGTCAGATACCGCCCCGACCTGTCCCCCCTCGTAAGCCCGCTCCTCGAGCAATACGCCACGCTGCGCTTCGGCCCGCCCTCCAACTCCGCACGCGCGCTCGATGTCAGGTCCTTCGACCGCGCGGTATCCCGACTCTCGATCCGTCGACTACCAGTGAAGCGGCGCCTCGGTTGAAAAGGCAGTTCCCGGGGGCGTGAAAAACAGGATGTTTTTCCCGCAGCCTACATGGACGTACTCGCGGCGGCCCCGGGAACTGCCTTTTCAAGCGAGGTGCCGGTGCCCTACGCTCACACAGCGTGCTCTCGCGTCTCCCGAAACGTAATATCCGGCCACCTTTCCAAAGTCAGCTGCAGATTCACCCGCGTAGGCGCCAGATAAACCAACGCCCCCGCATGATCGACCGCCAGATTGTCATGCGCCCGAGTCCTGAAACTCCTCGAGCTTCTTCCCATCCCTGGCATCCACCCATCTAGCCGTATGCACACTCACCGGCTCGAACACACACTGCACCCCATACTCATCCTGCAACCGGAACGCCACCACCTCGAACTGCAGCTGCCCCACCGCCCCCAGGATCAGGTCATTGTTCCGCACCGGCTTGAACAGCTGCGTAGCCCCCTCCTCGCAAAGCTGCGACAACCCCTTCTGCAGCGCCTTCATCTTCAACGGATCCTTGAGCACCGCCCGCCGGAAAATCTCCGGCGCGAAGTTAGGGACCCCCGTGAAGGCCAGCTTCTCCCCCTCCGTGAACGTATCCCCGATGTTGATCGTCCCGTGGTTGTGCAGCCCGATGATATCCCCCGCGTAAGCCTCCTCCGCATGCTCCCGCTCCGACGCCATGAATGTGAGCGCATCCGGCACCCGCACTTCCTTGCCGAGCCGCGAGTGATAAAGCCGCATCCCCCGTGTGTACTTGCCGGAGCACAGCCGCAGGAACGCGATGCGATCGCGGTGCCCCGGATCCATGTTGGCCTGGATCTTGAAGACGAACCCCGACAGCGCCTGCTCGAGCGGCTCCACCTGTCTTTCGAGGGTCTCGCGGGGCTGAGGACCCGGCGCGTGCGCCGTGAACGTTGCGAGCAGCTCCTCGACGCCGAAGTTGCTGATCGCCGAGCCGAAGAACACCGGCGTCTGCCGGCCGGCCAGGTAGGCGTCGGGATCGAACACCGCCGTCGCACCCTTTACGAGCTCGATCTCCTCGACCACCGCATCCAGGTGCTCTCCGAGAAACTCGCGCGCCGCATCGCTGCGTATTCCCTGGATGACCCGATTTTCCCCGACCCGACCGCGCTCGCCCGCCAGATACACGTAGATGCGGTCCTCCAGCAGGTGATAGATGCCGCGCAGCTCCCTCCCCATCCCTATCGGCCAGGTGACCGGCGCCGTGGCAATCCCCAACACCTTCTCGATCTCATCGAGCAGCTCGATCGGTGCCCGCCCATCCCGGTCGAGCTTGTTGATGAAAGTCATGATGGGCGTGGCGCGCAGGCGGCACACCTCCATCAGCTTGATGGTGCGCTCTTCCACCCCCTTGGCGCAGTCGATGACCATCAGAGCCGAGTCGACCGCGGTCAGAGTCCGGTAGGTGTCCTCCGAGAAGTCCTCGTGACCGGGCGTGTCCAGCAGGTTCACGATGCAATCCCGGTAGGGAAACTGCATCACCGACGAAGTCACCGAGATGCCGCGCTGTTGCTCGAGGCGCATCCAGTCGGAAGTGGCATGGCGCGCCGCCTTGCGCCCCTTGACGGTGCCAGCCATCTGGATGGCACCGCCGAAGAGCAGCAGCTTCTCGGTGAGCGTGGTCTTACCGGCGTCGGGGTGCGAGATGATCGCAAACGTCCGCCGCCGATGGATCTCGGCAGTGAGTTCGGTCATGAATCGAATCGTCTAGAGCGTGTTACGGTGGGCGCGGCGTCCGCGCAGAGTGAGTCTGAGCACTGCGGCATCCTCCCTGCCGCCGACCGCCTGGTAGTAGCCGCGGCGCATGCCCACTTGCTCGAATCCGATGGCCAGATAGAGACGGATCGCCGCGGTGTTGGACGGTCGCACCTCGAGAAACGCCTCGCTCATGCCGGCGGCTGCACCGCGCTCGAGGAGATAGTCCAGCATGCGCCGGCCGAGCCCGCGGCAGCGATCGGCGTCCGAGACGCAAAGATTCAGCACGTGCGCCTCACCGGCACCGACGCTCATGACTCCGTATCCGATGACCCGACTCTCCAGCGCGAGCACGCGGCATACGTATCCGACGCGTAGGCAATCGCGGAAGATGCCCTCGCTCCAGGGAAACTGGTACGAAGCGCGCTCGATGGCGAAGACCTCGGCGACGTCTGCTTCCGTCATTGGACGGATGCCGACCTCCGGGGCGACATCGAGCAGCTCAGGAGCAATGGCCATCGTCGGTTACGTCTGCCGTCAGTTGCCGGAACACGCTGCGCGCGAACTTGAGGTCCTCCCACGCCTTGCGCTTGTCGGCGGGGTTGCGCAGGAGATAGGCGGGATGATACGTCACCACGAGGGGCGTGTTCAGCTCGCCGAACCGGTGCACCCTGCCCCGCAGGCGGCCCAGGGATTCTTCCGTCCCCAGCAGGTTCTGGGCCGCGATCCGGCCCACGGCCAGCAGCAGGCGCGGACGCACCAGCTCGATCTGGCGCCGCAGGTACGGCAGGCAGGCGGCGACCTCCTCGGGCCGCGGATCGCGGTTGTTCGGCGGCCGGCTCTTGAGCACGTTCGCGATATAGACGTTCTGCGCCCGGCTGAGGCCGATTGCGCGCAGCATCGCATCGAGGAGCTGTCCGGCGCGCCCGACGAACGGCTCCCCGCGCCGGTCCTCCTCGGCGCCGGGAGCCTCGCCTATTACCATCCAGTCGGCATGGGGGTTGCCCACTCCGACGACTCCCTGGGTACGGCCGGCATGCAGGCTGCATCGCGTACAGCTGAGTACCTCCGCCCGGAGCGCTTCCCATTGCTCGATCCATCCTGGGCTAAGCCCTTGCGCGGCAGGCGCTTCGATCAGCCCAGAGTCGCTCCCGCCGAGCTCGCGGCGCGGCACCCAGACGTCGATGCCGATAGTCCGCAGGTACTCTGCACGAAGCGCGCGGTCCATCACGCGGGGGCGCGCCGCAGGCGGCGCAGGCGCCGCACCGCCCAAGTGATCGGCGCCGAAACCGCGTACGTGCCAAATATCGCCAGCAGCAACGTCGGCGGATCATTGATGGCGTTCAGCACGACCGCGATCAGGACGACCACGAGCACCACCAGCAGCAGGGACACGAACCGAACGCGCCGGTCGAGCTTGAACTGCTTGAAGCTCGGATAGCCGAACCGGCTGACCATGAGCGCTCCGGCAATCGCCGTCACGGCGAAAGCCGCAATGAGGCCGGCGAGGCCGGGCTCGCGCCAGTGGATGGACGCCCACACGAAGCCCGCCACGATGGCGGCAGCCGACGGGCTCGGCAGCCCCTCGAAGTAGCGCTTATCGGCCGTCGCGGCGCGCGTATTGAATTTCGCGAGGCGAAGCGCCGCCGTCGCAGCGTAGAAGAAACACGCCAGCCAGCCGAAACGCCCCCATTCGTGCCCGAACTCCGCGATCCGCACCACGCCCCACTGATACGCGACGATGGCCGGGGCGAGGCCGAAGGAGACCATATCCGCCAGGCTGTCGTATTCCTTGCCGAATGCGCTCTCGGTGTGGGTCAAGCGCGCGATGCGCCCGTCCAGCGTATCGAAGATCATGGCAATGAAAACCGCCCTGCCCGCGGCCGCGAAATGCTGGTCGATCGCGGCAACGATGGCGTAGAAGCCCGAAAAGAGGCATCCGGTGGTCAGCAGGTTCGGCAGGAGATAGATCCCCTTGCGCCGCGGCTTGACCTCGTTGTCTGAATCCGGCTCCACGCTCAGGGCACTCTCCGGGATCGGGCTGGGGGGCGTCACGGGGGCGAATTTTAACAGGTGGTTCTCCTGTTAAGATGCCCGTCTCTTCAACCCAGCAAAAGACCCGCGCACCGATGAGGCTCTCGCAGTATCCGATCAACACCGCCAGGGAAACCCCGGCCGAGGCCGAAATCCTCAGTCATCAGCTGATGCTGCGCGCGGGGCTCATCCGGCGCGAGGCAGCGGGCCTCTACAGCTGGCTGCCGATGGGGCTCAGGACCCTGCGCAAGGCGGAGCGGATCATTCGCCAGGAAATGGACCGGTCCGGTGCGCTGGAGCTGATCATGCCGGTGTTCCAGCCCGGGGAACTGTGGCAGGAGTCCGGCCGCTGGACGGCCTACGGCCCGGAGCTGCTGCGCTTCAAGGACCGCCACGAGCGCGACTTCGTGGCAGGTCCTACCCACGAGGAAGTCATCACCGACATCGTACGCCGTGACATCAAGAGCTATCGCCAGCTCCCGGTGAACTTCTACCAGGTGCAGACGAAGTTCCGCGATGAAATCCGCCCGCGCTTCGGCGTCATGCGGGCGCGCGAGTTCATCATGAAGGACGCCTACTCCTTCCACGTCGATGCCGCCTCGCTGCAGCAGGGCTACCGCGCCATGTACGACGCCTACACCCGCATCTTCACGCGCATGGGGCTCGATTTCCGCGCCGTCAAGGCGGATTCCGGGCCGATCGGCGGCGATGTCTCGCAGGAGTTCCACGTGCTTGCCGACTCCGGGGAGGACGCGATCGTCTTCTCCGACGAAGACGACTATGCCGCCAACCTGGAAGCGGCCGCCGCTCTGCCGCCGAAGGAGCCGCGCCCTGCCCCGCGGGAAGCCATGGCCAAGGTGTCGACACCCGGCGCGCGAACCATCGACGAACTCTCACGCATGCTCAAGCTGGAGCCGTCGCGCTGCGTCAAGACGTTGCTCGTCGACGGGCCAGAGGACGAAGTCGTGGCGCTCGTCGTGCGCGGCGATCACGACCTCAACGCCATCAAGGCGCAGAATCTGCCGGGCGTCGCAAGCCCCTTGCGTATGGCGGGAGCGGAGCGCATTGCACGCGCCACTGGCGCCCAGGTCGGGTTCATCGGGCCGGTGGGCCTGCGCTGTCGCATCTATGCCGATCACAGCGCGTTGGCTCTCGCCGACTTCGTGTGCGGCGCCAACGAGAAGGACATGCACCTCACCGGGGTCAACTGGGATCGGGACGTCGGCGATGTGACGGCTGCCGACATCCGCAACGTACGCGAGGGAGACCCGAGCCCGAGCGGCCGCGGACGCCTCAAGATCGCGCGGGGGATCGAGGTCGGGCACATCTTCCAGCTCGGAAACAAGTACAGCAAACCGCTAAAGGCGTCGGTACTCGATGAGTCCGGCACCGAAGTCACCCTGCTGATGGGCTGCTATGGCATCGGTGTGACGCGCGTCGTGGCCGCGGCCATCGAGCAGAATCACGATGAGCGCGGCATCATCTGGCCGGAGCCGCTGGCACCCTTCCAGGTGGTACTGGTGCCGCTCAACCTGCACAAGTCCGCCCGGGTACGCGAAGTTGCCGACCGTCTCTACAACGAGCTCACCGCCCAAGGCATCGAGGTGCTCTATGACGACCGCGATGCCCGGCCCGGAGTCAAATTCGCCGATGCGGAGCTGCTCGGCATCCCGCACCGGCTGGTGGTCGGTGAGCGCGGCCTGGAGAGCGGTCGGCTGGAGTACCGCCACCGCCGCGACAGCGAGAACACGGAGTTTCCGGCCGGTGAGGCCATCGAGTTCGTCAAAGCACGGATTCGTTAGCGCGCTGGCAGCGTTGCTGCTTGCCGTGCTGGCGATGCCCGCCCACGCCGACCAACAGCGGGACGCGGCGCTCGGCCCGGTCGTCCAGCGCGCGATCGCGCAGGCACAGTGCTTCGTCGACCGCTACGATGCCGCGGTCTGGTACACGCTCATGGAGCCGCGGCTGAAGCACTTCGTGCCTGACGCCAGCCAGCGGCTTGCGATCCTCCAGCAGGTCTATTGCGAGACACACCGCCGCGGCGAGTCCAAATTGCCGCCGGGGCTGGTGATGGCCGTGATGGAGGTGGAGAGCGACTTCAACCGTTGGGCGGTTTCCTCGGCCGGTGCCGTCGGCTTGATGCAGGTGATGCCTTACTGGCCGGAGCGGCTCGGGATGAAGGGATATGAGCTGGTGCACGTCGAGCCCAATATCAGGATGGGCTGCGCCATCCTCAGGTTCTACCTCCAGTACGCCCACAACGACGTGCGCCTGGCGCTGGAAAAATACAACGGCAGCGTAGGCCACCCGGAGTATCCCGACCGCGTGCTCACGGATTGGGAAAGGTGGTCTGGCGCCGACGATCTTGGATTTGATCGTTCAAGCGCTGGATCCGGGCATCCTGCCCGGCCCAGCGCGCGTTGAGCAAAAAAGCGTGGTTTTTTGCTCAACGGCCGCCACCTGCGGCGGCGGGGCACGTCCTGTGCCTGGTCCACTCGCCTAAGCCGTGTGAAATCCCGCGGGCGCGCCATGCTCCGGCGCGTCGGTGACCTCCACCGCGCTCACTTTCGCCGCCGACGAGCCGATCCAGAGCCAGCCCACGAAAGTCTGCACGGCCCCATCCTCGCCGCACGCCAGCACTTCGACGCGCCCGTCGGGAAGGTTGCGGGCATAGCCGCGCACGCCGAGCTCCCGCGCCCGCTGGGCGGCGGCACCGCGAAAAAACACCCCCTGCACGCGGCCAGAAACCAGGCATTTCTTGCAGATCACGGGGCGAATATACCTATTTCCGCCGCAGCCGCCCGAAATACCCCCTCGCCCGCGGCGCCACCACGACCGAGACTGCGCGCGACCAGGCTTCTCGGACGCATGGAAGGAGGCATCGCGCTGTGGCAACGTATCCGCATACTCGACCCAGGCTGGTGCGGCCGTATGCCGTGCCCTGCGCGCGGCCGGGGACAGGGGAAGCCTCAATGATAGAAATTCTGGTGCTTTACTATTCTCGCAACGGCTCGACCGCGGAGCTGGCCCGCCAGGCCTGCCGCGGCGTCGAGAGTGTCGCCGGCGCCGCCGCGAAACTCCGCACGGTGCCGCTCGTCAGCGCGGAAAACGAGCGCCCCGCCCGGCTGGTGCCCATGACGGGCGCGCCCTACGCGACGCTCGAGGACCTGCGCAGCGCCCAAGGCCTCCTCCTCGGCAGTCCCACTCGTTTCGGCAACATGGCGGCGCCGCTCAAGTACTTCCTCGACTCGACATCGAGCCTGTGGGTTTCGGGCGCGCTGGCCGGCAAGCCGGCCGGTGTGTTCACCTCGACACAAACCATTCACGGCGGCCAGGAGGCGACGCTCCTGTCGATGATGCTGCCGCTCCTTCACCACGGCATGTATCTCGTCGGCCTGCCCTATACGGAGCGGGCGCTGCATCAGACGCGCTCGGGGGGTACTCCCTACGGCGCATCACACGTCGCCGGAAGCGAAGATGAGCCGGCGGCGCTGACCGAGGACGAGCGGGCGCTGGCGCAGGCATTGGGTAAACGGGTGGCGTCACTCGCCGTGAAGTTGGGAGAGGGCTAGCACTTCGCGGATGAACGGCACCGTCAGCCGCCGCTGCGCGGACAGAGCCGCCTCATCGAGGGTGTCGAGCAGGCCGTAGAGCTGGCGCATGTCGCGCGGAAAGCGGCGCTGCAGCCAGCGTAGGGTCTCCTCGGGGAGCTCGAAGCCGCGCAACCGCGCGCGCAGTTGCAGTGCCTGCTGTTGCTCCGCCTCGTCCAGCGCGCGCAGTTGCAGAACGGCCGCCGCGGCGCAGCGCGAGCCGAGATCGGGCAGCGCCCATGGGAGCAGCGTCGGCGGCGGCCGCGCCGCCATGACCAGGGCGCCGCCGCTCTCCTCGACTTCACGCAGCAGCGCGAAGATCGCCTTTTCCCAGTCGAGACGGCCCACGACAGCCTCGAGATCGTCGAGGCAGAGGCATTGGAGCTGCGGCAGTCCGTCGAGCACGCCGACACCGAGGCTCGCGAGCTCCGCCAAGGGGAAATAACCCGCGCGGCGCGACTCGGCCGCCTGCGAGCACGCGGCCTGCAGCAGGTGCGTCTTGCCCGCGCTCGCCGGTCCACAGACCCAGGTTGCGCCCGCGACCTCGCCATCGGCGACACGCCTGACGTGCTCGAGCGCTTCACGGTTGCGGGCCGCAAGGAAACTAGCGAAGACCGCTCGGTCCGGCAGACGCACTCCCAGGGGAATCTGACGCACGCGTGCTCCTCAGGCCGCCACAGTCGTCCAAGCCCGCCGGGTGAAGGCCTGAATATAGTGGAGGCCGGAGAGGACGGTCGTGGTGAACACGGTGAGCGCGAGCGCCCGCAGCACATCGTGGGGCGGAAAGGCAACCGCGGCTCCCAACATGACGGCCATCAGATAGAGCAACTGCGCGGCCGTGTTGATCTTGCTGATGATGGTCGGGCGCCCGCGGAGCGGGCCGAACCAGAGCCGGTAGACGAGCGCGCCCAGAGCGATCATGACATCGCGCGCCACCGCCGCCGCGGTCACCCACCAGGGCACCAGGCCGAGCCATGTCGACTCGATGAACACCGTCACGAGCAACAGCTTGTCGGCCGCCGGATCGAGGAGCTTGCCGAGATCGGAAATCCAGTTGAACCGCTTGGCCAGGTAGCCATCGAGTCCGTCGGAGATCGCCGCCAGCACGAACAGCGCCAGCGCCAGCCCGTAGCTGCCGCCATAGAGAGCCGCGGCGATCGGCCAGATGAGCGCCAGGCGCACCAGACAGATGAGGTTGGGCAGGTGACGCACGATATGAGAGGAACTGCGTCGGCGGGCGGTCGAGCGCACCTAGCCCGGTCGGTAGCGATAGACGAGCGTGCCGCCGGCCGGCGTGGCCGGCGCCACGCGAGTGAAGCTCGGCGAGCTCGACAGCGCCCGATCGATGGTGGCGCCGCCGCCGCGCACTGTCAGGTCAAACAGGACGGATTCGCCGGTGACTTGTCTGACGTTCGCCGCGCTCACTCCGGGAACGGCGCCGAGCATCAGCTCGATGTTGGCGTAGTCGGCCAGGCTCGATACCCCCTCGATCTCGACCTCCGTCTGCCCGGGCGCGTTGGCGGTGGCGGCTCCCACCGGCGGCGCGAGAGAGTCGACGGTGTCGTCGATCCCCGCCGTCAGCGGCCCACTCCAGCTTTGAGTCGAGAAATCAGTATAAAGCTTCCACTGCCAGGCAGGCGGCAGACCGGACGGCGCGGGCGCGGGATTGGCTGCCGGCGCCGCCGCTCCCGGTTGTGCTGCCGCGGGCGGCGCGCCGCTGCTCGGTGGCGGTGCTGCTGGCGGCGCCGGGGCGGCCGCGGGCAGCGATCCCACGAGAAGCTGTTCCGCGCCGTAGCGGTGGGCCATCGCGAGCAGGGCTTCGCGCGGCAGCAGGTTGCCGCTTTCGTCGGCCACCGGCAGGGGCACGATGCTGATCGGAAGCCCGCGCTCCTCCGCGGCTTGCTCGAGTGCCGCCGCATCCGCGCCCTGGTCGCCCTGGTCAGGCTGCGGATAGAGGACTACCAGCGTGAACGGGCGGTTCGGATCCCAGACGCTGCGGTCGACCGCGGCGATGGCTTTCTCGACCGCCAGCCCATCGAAGAGAACCTGCAGTTCGCCTTGCGGGCCGCGATCGTAGCTCTGGACATACTTCGGCGCCGCCGTGATCAGCCCGGCGAAGACCGGATCGGTCGCCGCCTCGCGCCGTCCCGTCGCGCGAACCAGCGCCGCGCGCATGGCCTGCTGCAGGGCCGGCACGGACTCGCCGGCCACATCGACCTGGAACACCGGCACGGGGCGCGCAGCCCACGCTGCCGCCGGCAGCACGGCGCACACGGCAAGCAGCAGTGCTTCGCGGACGAGGGTCTTCGCGGTTGTGTGGCGGCGGGGCATTCGAAGTGTTTGGATCGCGCCGTGCATCGCGCAAAATGTACAATACCACACGCAAAGGCTCCGGCCTGTACACGAGGGCATTTTGGTGAGTGAAGGCCGCGGCATGACCTATCGCGATGCCGGTGTCGACATCGAAGCCGGCGACGAGCTCGTCGAGCGCATCAAACCTCTTGTCGCGCGCGTGCGACGGCCGGAGGTGATGGCCGGCATCGGCGGCTTCGGCGCTCTGGTGGAACTGCCCCCGGGTTACCGGCGTCCAGTTCTCGTGTCCGGTACCGACGGCGTGGGTACTAAGCTGCGGCTCGCGATCGATGCGGGACGCCACGACACGATCGGCATCGATCTCGTCGCCATGTGCGCCAATGACATCGTGGTACAGGGCGCCGAGCCGCTCTTCTTCCTCGACTACTACGCCACGGGCAGGCTTCAGGTCGATGTGGCCGAAGCCGTGATTCGCGGCATCGTGGAAGGCTGTGCGCAGGCCGGTGCCGCTCTCGTCGGCGGTGAGACCGCGGAGATGCCCGGCATCTACCATGGGGAGGACTACGACCTTGCCGGCTTCTGTGTCGGCGTGGTGGAGAAGGACAAGATCATCGACGGCACTGCGGTGCGCGCCGGCGATACCGTGATCGGTCTTGCCTCCTCCGGACCGCATTCGAATGGCTACTCCCTCATCCGCAAGCTCGTCGCATTGAGCGGCGCGGGCAGTGACACCCAGCTCGACGGCAAGCTGCTCCTCGACCGGCTGCTCGCGCCGACCCGCATTTACGTCAAGCCGCTACTTGCGCTCGCGCGGCAGCTCGAAGTGCACGCGTTGGCCCACATCACGGGCGGGGGCCTGACGGACAACATACCGCGTGTGCTGCCGGACGGTCTGGAAGCCGTACTCGAGCGGCAACGCTGGCAGCGCGATCCGGTCTTCGACTGGCTGCAGCAGATCGGACGCATCGAGCCGGCTGAGATGTACCGCACCTTCAACTGCGGCATCGGCATGGTTGTCGTCGTATCGAAGGAGCATGCGTCGCAGGCGCTCGCACTGCTGCAAGCGCACGGTGAATCGGCGCAGGTCATTGGAGAGATCCGCGCGGGCTCGCGCGGCGTGGTCATAGAGTGAGCGGCAAGGACCCGCTGCGGCTCGCGATCCTCATCTCCGGCCGCGGCTCCAACATGGTCGCGATCGCGCACGCGTGCGCCGAGGGCCGGATCAACGCCCGCGTCGCTCTCGTGCTTTCCGAGCGCCCCGGTGTTGCCGGTCTCGATGCTGCCCGCGCTCTGGGAATCGAGGCTCGCGTCGTACACTGGCCCGGCGCCACAGAGCGCCTGCGGTTCGAGCGCGACCTCGACGCGGCGCTCCCAGCGGCGCAGCCGGACCTCATCGTCCTCGCCGGATTCATGCGCATCCTGTCACAAGAGTTCGTGGAGGCTCGCGCCGGCCGGATCCTCAACATCCATCCGTCGCTCCTGCCGAAATACCGCGGCCTGCACACTCATCGGCGCGTGCTCGAAGCCGGCGATCGGGTGCACGGCGCCAGCGTGCACTTCGTCACCGCGGAGCTCGACGGCGGACCGCTCGTTCTCCAGTCGCGAGTCGCCGTGCGGGCGGGGGACACCGAGGACACGCTGTCAGCGCGTGTTCAGGCGACGGAGCACATCATCTATCCGCGCGTGATCGGCTGGCTCGCTGACGGCAGGCTCGCATGGCGCGATGACCAACCCTGGCTCGATGGCAAACCGCTCGCCACGCCGGTGGTGGAGGATTTCCCTTGAAGGCGCCGCCCCATGACGGTACGGACGACTGAGCGCGCGGTCCTGGCCGTCGCGTTAGTAGCGGCGGTCGCTGCGGCGCATGCGGGGCCGGCCTCGAGGCCCGTGCCGTTCGTCGCCACCTACACGATCACCTGGCACGGCCTCGCCGCCGGCAGCTCGACTCTCGAGCTGCGCGAAACCGCGCCGCAGCTGTACCTCTACACCTCCACTGACAACGCGTACGGGCTCTTCCGGCTCGCGTTTCCGCACGCACTGCGGCAGTCGAGCCGCTTCAGAATCACCGCCGGCGAGGTCGAGCCTCTCGCTTTCCAGGCGGGCGGCACCGGCAATGATGTGATTGCGCAGTTTGACTGGAACATCGGCCAGGTGACCGGCACGGCCAAGGGGAAGCTGCTCGACCTGAAGCTGCAACCGGGAACCCAGGACCCTCTGTCGGTGCAGATCGCGATCATGCTGAAGCTGGAGGCGCGGGACGCACCCGACGCTTTCTGGATGCTCAACACGGACGAGATCGACCGCTTTCAGTACGTCCGTCACGAGAAGGCGACGCTCGACACGCCGCTGGGGGAACTGCACACGATCCTCTACACCAGCCACGAGGCCGGCTCGGACAAGACGACTTATCTCTGGCTGGCCCCTGCGCTCGACTACATGCCGGCGCGTGCCGAGCAGCACGTGAAGGGCAGCACGCAGGTGTCGCTCGAGATCCAGGCGTTCAAACGCCAGTGACGGCGCTCAACGGCGAAGCTGTGCTTGTTGGCGCTCGCGCTCGCGGCGCAGGGTGAGTGGACAAACCTTGCCGGAGTGACCGACCGGGGTCGCGTTCGCGCCGCCGTGCAACGCGAGCGCCGCTGCACTCTCGAAGGAAGGCTGTACGGCGTGTGCCGCGAGGCTCATCGAGGCGGCCAGCGCCAACACGAATACGATTCCCACATGATGCCGTAACGGCCCCGCGACAGGTCGCTTGAGCGCCGCGATCCGCCGTCGCAGCGGATGCAGCGAGCGCCAATGGCACGCGAGCGGCGAGGATAACGCCTCGCCGGAGAGTTGCGTCTTGAGCAGGGCACCAGCATAGCGCCCGCGGCACACCTTTCCCGCCAGCGCCAGCACCGAGGCGTCGCAGGCGAGGTCCTGATCGAAACGTAGCAGCCGCATCGCCCAGAGCATCAGCGGGTTGAACCAGAACACGCATGTCCATGCCGCGCCGACGGCGTTCACCACCGTATCACCGCGCCGCACGTGTGCACGCTCGTGCGCCAGTACGAACTCACGCTCTTCCGCGGTGTAGCGCCGCTCGAAATCCAACGGCAGCAACACTCTGGGGCGCAAGGCGCCCACCAGCATGGGCTCCGCCACGCTGCGGCTGCGCCAACTTCCATCGGGCGAGGGCACGACCCTGCCCAGGGAGCGAACGAAGGCCCGCTGCCGCAGGATCATGAGCGCGGCGGTGGCGGCGGCACCCACTGTCCAGATCGCAAATGCCGCCATGGCCACCGGGCCGGAAACGTGGACGGCCGCAAGCAGGGCATCGATTCTCGCCATCGCCCAGCCGATGAAGCCCGGCGCGACGGGCGCGACCTTGCCGGATGGCTGCGCCACGTCCGGTATCAGCAGCGCAGCCGCACTGGCTGGCACCGTCAACCACAGCCAATAGGCGGCGCGAGCCCCGAGCATGCTTCGTAACGGCGCGCGTACCAGCGTGACGAGCAACACGGCGAGGGTCGTCACCCAGCTCACGATCGCGAGGTACTGCAAAGCGGCACTACTCACTCTCCAACTCCCCGATCAACCGCTTGAGCTCGCGGATGTCCCGTTTGGAGAGCTTGCTTTGCTGGCTGAAATGAGCAACCAGCGGGGCGACGCGACCGCCGAACAGGCGGTTGAGAAGGCTTTCGCTTTCTTGCGACAGCCATTCCTCGCGCGCGAGCGCCGGCGAGTAAATGAAGCGCCGTCCATCCTTGCGCGCGCGCACGGCGCCTTTTTTGAGCAGGCGTCCCAGCAGAGTCTTTACGGTCGACTCCTGCCAGTCACGCGGTTTGGCCAGCGCCGCCACGACATCCTCTGCCGTGGCGGTCTCCTTCTCCCACAGCACCGCGAGGACGGCGGACTCCGCTTCGCTGATGGACTCCGGTGCGCTCATGAGCGGAAGACTACGCTTGTAAACGTCAATGTCAATCCGTTCGGATGAGGTCGTTGACGAATACCACCTTCCAGGTTTTGCCGCCGTCCATGGAGATGGACTCCGCGAAATGAGCTGCGATCTTCGATTGGTTGCCGAACCTGGTCCAGGTGTAGCGATCGATGGCCGGCTTGCCTTGGATCGTCAGGCTCTCATCGAAGATGCCGACATTGCCGTGCCACCTGCCGACGTTGGGCGCCCCTGCATCGCCGCGCGATTTCAGATTGTCGATCCAGTAGATGCGCCACAGGCCCGTGTCGCGGTCGTAGAGGCGAAGAGTCATGCCGACGAAGCCCTTGCGGGGAAAGCTCGCGCGATAGAAGTCCTCGTTGCCCAGACCGCCGGGCAGCGCGCGGGCCTCATCGGTCGAATCGAACTTCGCCCAATCGTGCGACACGAGCACCGGCGGCTCGAGGCGGCGGTTGTGCATGAGCCACCCGCCATACAGGAAATCGAAGTCGTGCGAGCCGTCCCGAACCTGTGGGGTGGTGGCCGCAACCGGCCCCGCCCTTACCGGCACGCTGCACGACGCCGTGAGCAGCGCGGTGCAGAGCGCACCCGTAAGCACGAGCCTGAATGGTCGCATCGTCGGCCAGCCTTTCGTTTACGTCTGTAGACGACAAAAAGACTACACGCGTAAACGAAGAAGTCAAGCGCGTCGCCCTGACCACCGGCGCGTCGCGCCGACCCTAGGGCCTCAGATCGTCTGGAACGGCCGGAACTGCTTCGCCAGCTTGAGCTGCTGTCCCTGATAGTTCGAGGCGGCCTCGCTTCCATAGAGCACGTCGGGCCGCTCCGCCATGCGCTCGTAGCGCAGCCAACCC
The DNA here is from genome assembly GCA_963833085.1 of uncultured Pseudomonadota bacterium. Classification (GTDB taxonomy): domain Bacteria; phylum Pseudomonadota; class Gammaproteobacteria; order Steroidobacterales; family Steroidobacteraceae; genus 13-2-20CM-66-19. Next base: position 5,919 of record CAWHWV010000029.1, on the reverse strand, counting down.
ACCGTCTGTCCGTGCTCCAACAGGAACGGCACCTCGTGGGAGCGCACTTCCAACACGCCGCGACTGCTGCCGGCCCGCCTCGTTTGCAGGTCCCAGCCGAAGCCGGGATCGAAGAAACCGGCATAGTGAACCCGAAACTCGCCGGCCCGCGTGTCGTACGGCAGCATTTCGGCGGCAAACTCGGGAGGCACCGCAATCGCCTCCTTGGTCACCAGGATGTAGAACTCATCCGGGTCGAGGATCAGGGATGATTCCTTGTGAAAACGAATGGGCTCCCAGAAGTCGAGCGGATCGTAATCGCGGCGGTCCAGGTCGATGCGCCTGGCATGCTTCTTCGCGCGCCATCCTATGAGCGCGTCATCGGCCCCCGTCCCCTGGAGATCGATGGTGAAGGGCAGCAACCCGGTTTTCTCGCTCAGGGCGGTCGAATCGGCGATGCGCCCCTCGGTGAGCAGCGACTTCCAGTCGGCGACAGTGACCGGCTTCGGGTTTTCTCCGCGGGTGCGGCGGAATCGGAGCTGATTGAGGCGCGTGCCCGTTCTCACCACCACACTGAAGCTGCGTGGCGCAACCTCGATGTAAAGCTGCCCCTCATAGCCCTCTTCGACCTGGTCGAACAGCGTCGCCTGATCCGCAATGAGCCGCGTCAGGATGTCGAGACGCCCGGTCGAGCTCTTGGGGTTCGCGAACGCGGTGACATCGCTTCTGAGATTGATGCTCTCCAGCAGCGGAATGACGTATACGCGTCCCTTTTCCAGGACGGCACCGCCGTCGAGGCTGATCTTGAATCGCTCGAAGCTCGAGTCCAACTCCCGCATCTTCTCGAGCACCTTCATGCCCTTTCCCGGCAGGAAGCTGGCATCGACCGGATAGGCGTAGTCGCCGAGACGCAGGTCTATGCTCGCGGGCTGAATCTGCTCGGGGGCGATCTCGCCGTCCTTGAGGATGCCGACCGGGAGAATTTCCCGCGCACTCAGCATTTCCCTGATCTTCTGGCACGGCAGAATCCCCGTGTAGACGGGGGCGCGAGCAGGCGACTCGATTGAAGAGCTCGGTTGCACCCGAGCCTCAACTCTCTTCTATGACGATCTTCGGAAATACGCTGCTGCGGTCGCGTGCGCGGAGCGCGAGCGCGGCTGCCGTGCGGCGGGCCATCTCGAAATAAGCCCGCGCCCGCGGAGAATCCGGTGCGGCGACCACCGTCGGCCTGCCTCCGTCGGCCTCCTCCCTGATGTGGACGTCGAGAGGCAGCTCGCCGAGGAGCTTCACGCCGTACTGCTCGGCCATCCGCGCGCCGCCGCCGGCGCCGAAGATGTGCTCGGTATGTCCGCAGTTGGAGCAGATGTGCACGCTCATGTTCTCCACGATGCCGAGAACCGGCACCGAGACCTTCTCAAACATCTTGAGGCCCTTGCGGGCGTCCGCGAGCGCTATGTCCTGCGGCGTCGTGACGATCACGGCGCCGGCCACGGGCACGCGCTGAGCGAGGGTGAGCTGGATGTCGCCCGTGCCCGGAGGCATGTCGACGACGAGGTAGTCGAGCGCGCCCCAATGCGTGTCCGAGAGGAGCTGCGTCAGCGCCTGCGTGACCATGGGGCCGCGCCAGACCATCGGCTGCTCCGCGTCCACCAGGAAGCCGATGGACATCGCCGCCACGCCATAGCTCTCGAGGGGCTGCAGATGCTTGCCGTCCGGGCGCGGTCGGCCGTTGCCCCTCGAGACCCAGCATGAGCGGCTGACTGGGTCCGTATATGTCCGCATCGAGCATCCCGACGCGCGCCCCCTGGGCGGCCCAGGCGAGCGCCAGATTCGCGGCAACGGTGGACTTGCCGACGCCTCCCTTGCCGGAAGCGACGGCGACGATGTTCTTGATCTCCCCGAGCGGCTTGAGATTGCGCTGCACCGCATGCGAGCGGATGTCCGCCTCCAGCTCGATCGTGAGCGGCGTACGGAGCCCCGCGGCCGCGAGGTGCGCCTCGAGAGCGGCGGCGAGCTCTCGCCTGGTACCCGCCCACCGGATAGCCGAGCGCGATGCGCGCCCGATAGCCGCCACCCTGCGCCGAGAGGTCCCGCAGCGGCGCCCGCCTCCCCCAGAGTCTCCTTCAGATACGGGTCGACGTACGCCTTGAGGGCGGTCCTGACGGCGTTGAGAGTGGATTCATCGGCCATGTGGAGTCGGGGTCGTTATGGGGGTCGTTACAATTCGGCGGGTCGAATCGAGGATTGTAGAACCTTTTCAGGAGCTGATCGGTGCTGCGTCGTGCCGCGTCCAGGGCTATGGCATAATTTCATGGGGTTCCCGACCGGGCGCCTGAGGCGCAGCCCGGCGGATGGGGTCTGTCTGCGCCAGGGCACCGATGTCACGATATATCAGCGTGGAGGAAAGAATTGCGCGAGGGAGACGCGCGGGAGTGCCTTTTCGGAAAGGCTGAATGAGCTTCTTCACCAATTTGCGCGCCGACCGGCTGATCACCGAGATCAGGTCCTGTACCGATCCGGCGAGCCCCGCCACCCAGAAGGCCGTCGAGCGTCTGAAGGACCTGGGGCCGGCCGCCATCGAATCCGTATTCGCGGCGTTGCCGGATGCCGACAAGAACGCGACCCTGGCCTTCGTCGAAGTGCTCGCCGGGCTGGTGAGCCAGAAGTCCTTTCCGCTCTTCGTGCGCGGCCTGGTGGAAGGCAGCCCGCGGGTCGTTGCCGGCATCGCCTGGGCGCTCACCAGCAGCCGCAATTACCCGGCCAACCTGCTCATCGAGGCGCTGACGACGCCGGGAGTGTCCAAGTCCGCGCTGCTCGAGGTGATGGCCGCCCAGAAATCGCGCTACGGCGTGCGCGAGCTCCTCAATGCCGCCTACACCCAGGAGCCGAACGAGAAGGCGGCGCTGTTCCGGATCATCGGCGATATCGCCGATGCCAACGCCGTGCCGGAGCTCATCGGCCGCGTGCAGGGCAAGGACCCGATAGCGCGCGTTCACATCATCAACATTCTGGCCCGCTTCAACACGCCGGAGGTGCAGACGGCGCTCCAGGGCCTGCTCAAGGATCCCAACAAGCTGATCCGCGGCGCGACTCTCTCGGCGCTGCAGCGGACGGACGGCAAGATCGACATCGAGCGCGTCTGCGCCCTGCTCAAGGATCCCGAGATCGACGTGCAGAACAAGGCCATCGACGTCGTCATCAAGGCGAACGATCCCGAGACCATCCGCTACCTGATAGAGATCCTGAAGGACGAGAACGAGAACGCGCGCCGCGCCGCGGTCGAGGTACTGAACGAAGTCGGTAACGCGAAGTCGGTGAAGCACCTGCTCGAGTCGCTGAAGGACAGCGACTGGTGGGTGCGCAGCCGCGCGGCCGATGCGCTCGGCAAGATCGGCGGCCCGCGAGTGATCGATGCGGTGCTCGAGCTGATCCGCGAGAAGGACGAGGATATCCGGCGCGCCGCCATCGAGATCCTCAACCAGACGAAGGACGAGCGCGCCGTCGACTCGCTCATCCAGGCGACGCGCGATCCGGACTGGTGGGTGAGCGAGCGGGCGGTCGACGCCCTGGCGGAGATCGGCAGCAGGCGCGCCGTGCCGCGCCTCACGGAGATGCTGCAAGGCCGGCCCGGCCAAGGCGACCCCCATCGTCGTTCGCGCCCTGGGGAAGCTCGGTGATGCGCGGCTGGTCGACACCCTGCTGCCCTTCATGGCCCGGCCGGAGCGGGAGCTGCGGATCGAGGCGATGCAGGCCCTGTCGAAGATCGTCGACGAGCGGCGCGCCGAGCAGCTGCGCACCGAGCTGCAGTCGCAGGCGGTCTCGCCGGATCAGACCATCGCCCGGGTGGCGAGTGCCGCGCTTGCGGAGCTCGACCACCGCCTGGCGGCTGGCCCGGCGGGCACCGTCGGCACGCCGCTTCCGGCGCCGCCGGCCGCGGCTCGCCCGCCCCAGCCCGCCCCACCGATGGAGGCGACGCGCGCAGAAAGAGTCGACGCGGCCTCGCAATCGCGGATCGCCGAGGGGCCGGCGCGCCTCGACATCCAGACGCTCAAGCCCGGCGACATCATCGAGGGCCGCTACAAGTACATCGACCGCATCGGCCGCGGCGCCTTCGGCACCGTGCTGCTGATGGAGGATACGGTCGTCGACGAGCGGCTGATCCTCAAGTTCCTGAACCCCAACGTCTCGGGGGACGAAGAAGTCATGAAGCGCTTCGTCCATGAGCTGCGCTACTCGCGCAAGATCACGCACAAGAACGTCATCCGCATCTACGACTTCCTCTACATCCAGGGCAATTACGCCATCTCCATGGAGTACTTCCCCTCGCACACCCTGGGGGCCGAGATCGTCGGCGAGAAGCCGGTCGAGCTGAAGCGGGCGATGCAGTTCGGCTGCGACATGTGCACCGGCATGACGGTCGCGCACCAGGTCGGCATCGTGCACCGCGATCTCAAGCCCGCCAACGTGCTCATCAACCAGGAGGGACTGCTCAAGATCGTGGACTTCGGCGTCGCGGCCGCGCAGCGCGAGGGCGACACCCAGCTCACCAAGACCGGCTACGTCATCGGCTCGCCGAAGTACATGGCGCCCGAGCAGATCCTCGGCAAGAAGGTCGATGAGCGTGCCGACATCTACGCCATCGGGGTGATGCTCTACGAGATGGTCACGGGCGTGCCGCCCTACTCCCGCGGCGATCACATGTCGGTCATGTATCAACACGTGCAGGGCAAGGCGCGGCCGCCGCAGGAGCTCAATCCCGCTCTGCCCCCCGGGCTCTCGGAGCTCGTCACGAAGGCCATGGCGGTCGACAAGACCAAGCGCTTCCAGAGCATGGAAGAGTTGCGCGTCGCGCTCGGTAAGTATCATGTAGAGCGCGCGCCTCCGCACCTGCGGCGGCGCGGGCACGTCCGCCTTGCCTGGAAGGCGTGCGTTACGTCAAATTTTTGGGGATAACCCATTGATTTTGGCGACATAAGCGGGCAAAACAGACGGGCTCGACTCATCGCGGAGACCTTACTTGGCGCGCATAGACGCGTTTCTGAAGCTGGGAGCGCAGCAGGGCTGCTCGGACGTGCATCTTGCCGTCGGGGTACCGCCGATGCTGCGCATGCAGGGAGACCTCCTGCCGATCAAGTTCCGTGACCTGCGCGCCGGGGAGCTCGAGGGCTATATCACGCGAGATCCTGACCCGCGCCCAGACCGAGCACTTCGCCAGTGGGCATGACCTCGACTTCTCCTACGTCTCGGCGGACGGCGGCCGCTTCCGCGTCAACGTCTTCCGCAAGGACACCGGCATCGGCGCGACTTTCCGCGCCATTCCTTCGCAGGTGCCCTCGCTGGACAAGATGGGATTGCCGGCCATCGTCACCAAGCTCTGCGACTACCACCAGGGGATGATCCTGGTCACCGGCTCGACCGGCACCGGCAAGTCGACCACTCTGGCGGCGATGATCAATCACCTGAACGAGACCCGTAAGCTCAACATCATCAGCCTCGAGGATCCGATCGAGTTCGTTCACCCCAGCAAGCACAGTCAGGTGATCCAGCGGGAGCTCGGGACCCACATTCCGAGCTTTGCGGAAGGCGTACGCGCGGCCATGCGCGAGGATCCTGACGTCATCCTCGTAGGCGAGCTGCGCGATGCCGAGACCATCTCCATGGCCATGACGGCGGCGGAAACCGGCCACCTCGTTCTCGGGACGCTGCACACCACCAGCTCCGTCAAAACCATCGATCGCATCATCGATGCACTGCCCATCGAGGAGCGCGAGCAGACGAAGAGCTTCCTCGCGCAGAGTCTGCTGGCGGTCGTCACTCAGGTGCTGGTGAAGACACCCGATGCGCGGGGCCGCAGGGCCGTCTGCGAGGTCCTGATGATGACCAAGGCCATCGCCAAGCTCATCCAGACCGAGCAGACGCACCAGATCCCGAGCCAGCTGC
>CAWHWV010000028.1:0-24919 GCA_963833085.1 uncultured Pseudomonadota bacterium | reverse complement strand
TCAGGAGATCGAGCAACCGGGTGCCTGGATGCACGCGGTTCCCGTAGTGATGAAACGCGGCCGGGCCCTGCGTGTGGCGTCGCTACGCGCCGAGATGAGCAACTATATCGAGGCCGATGTGCTGCGCCTGGACGCGAACTGATTGGCGCTCTGCCTTCGGGATCCCTCGGCCGACGCGCGGCGTGCTTTGGCAACGCTGTGCCGACTCCGGTTCGCTGATTGCGGAGCCCTTTGTGGAGATCAGAGGCGATGTGCCGCGCCGCAGCTTTTATGATGTGAAGGAACTGCCGTCGGTAATGACTGCTTGCGCCTTCTCCGGCAACGACGATGCGGCCGCCGATCAAGCCTATCGCGCCATCAACATGTGGATGTCGACTCGCGGCTTCTCACTTGCTGGCCCCAAGCGCGAAATCTATCTAGCTGGCATGCTGGAAATTCAGTTCCCGCTGAGGAGCGAGACTTCGTCTCCGCAGCGGGCGTCCGCAGGCTGACGGGGAACGCGCAGGCCGCAAGCGCTACCGCCAGCAGCTCGCGTTACGCATGAAATAGGGCGGCGCAGGCAATCAAGGCGACAAGACGCTAGGTGGCACAAGGACTTGCGCCGCCCACGGCCCGATGTGCATGGGTCTGTGCGACGCGCCGCTGTAGGCAAAGGTTGACGGCCCGCGTCCGAATTAATATGATAAGCATCATATTAGGCCGCAATCAATGAGCCGTACGCCCAACAGCCACAAAGAGACCACGCACGATCGCATCGTGGAAGTGGCTGCGCGGGCACTCCGCAGGAATGGATACGCGGGTGTGGGAGTGGCCGATGTAATGAAGGAAGCCGGTCTCACGCACGGTGGCTTCTATGCGCACTTCGAGTCGCGTGATGCGCTTCTCGTCGAAGCGCTGGACCGTGCGAGCCGCGAGAGCGGCGAGGCCGTGTCGCGCGATGCACAGCAGCGTGCCGGCAAAGGGATCAGCGGGTTCCGCTCGCTCGTCGAAACCTATCTTGCGGACGGACAGCTCAGATCCCCGGAGGCTGGCTGCCCCGTCGCTGCGTTAGCGTGCGAAATGCCTCGTCAGTCGCGGGCGGTTCGTGATGCGTCCGCTGCACGCGTGCAATGGCTCATTGCCGGAGTACGCAACCGGCTTCCCAAGAAGGACCGGGCAGCGGCAAGCATGGTTGCCGGTACGCTTGTCGGCTCGCTGCAGCTCGCGCGTGCCTTGGGCGATAACGCGGAAGGGCGTTCGCTGCTTTCCGCGTCTCGCAACGCACTCATAAGCCGGTACGACGCCGAAGCTACGGCCACCGGTTGACCATTCCCGCATTGTCGGCACTCTATATTTCGCTCCCTCTAAAATATGATGCTCGTCATATTCAACGTTTCGAGCCCGAATCTCAGGAGATTTCCATGAAGATCCGCAATACCGTCGCTCTCGTCACTGGCGCCAACCGCGGTATCGGTTTGGCATTCACGCGCGAACTGTTGGCTCTCGGGGCTCGCAAGGTGTACGCCGGCGCCAGAGACCCTTCTGCGATCAAGCAGCCTGGTGTCGAGGCTATCCGGCTGGACGTCACCAAGCCCGAAGAGGTCATGGCAGCCGCGGCGCATGCCGGCGATGTCACGCTCGTCGTCAATAACGCAGGGGCGGCGCATGCGGGTGGTTTTCTAGCGCACGACAGCGAGGAAGCCGCAAGGCGCGACCTGGAGACTAACTTCTTTGGCATGCTGCGCGTGAGCAAGGCTTTCGCCCCGATCCTGGCCGCTAACGGCGGCGGCGCATTTCTCAACGTTCTATCCGTCGCCTCATGGATCAACAACAGCGGACTGGCGCCTTATGCGGCCAGCAAGTCCGCGGCCTGGTCCCTGACCAACTCGCTGCGCTTCGAACTGGCATCGCAGAAGACGCAGGTGCTGGCGCTGCACATGGGGTTCGTCGACACGGATCTCACGCGCGGAATAGACGCTCCGAAGACTAGTGCGGATGAGATCGTCAAGCGCGCACTGGATGCTCTGGAATCCGGCCTCGACGAGGTCCTTGCCGACGAGCGCGCCAGACTCATCAAGCAGGGGCTCACGGCGCCGCGCTCAGTCTATTTGCCGCAGACGGCGTGAGGAAACCTCACAAGCCTGGATCACAGGCTCGCACGCACCCCCGCGAGCAGTGTCACATCGTAGAACTCGCGCTGGATCGGCCGCGACTCGCTCGTTCCCTCAGTGAACTTGAGGGGTGTATTGAGCAGGTTCTTGGCATCGAAGTAGAACTGCACGGCGTGCGTGATCGCGTAGCTCGAGCCGAAGTCCAAGGTGAGGCGCGGGCTCGAGTAGTCATCGAATTCATTGGTGAGATCGGGGCCGAAGCCGAACAGGTTCTGGCCGACGTAGTCGGCGGCTACGCGTAGCTCGAGGGGATCGCGCTCGTAGAACAGCGCCAGGTTCCAGGTGAGCTCCGCCGTCGAGGGCAGCGGCCCGCGGATGCCCGGATGGATCTGCGCCTCGGAATGCACGATGGTGGTGTTGGCGTTGACGCCGAGGCCGTCGAGCGATGTCGGCAGCCACAGGAGCTGCTGTTGGTATTGGGCCTCCAGGCCATAGACGTGAGCGGGTCCGTTGCTATAGGAGTCCACAAGCGTCGGTACGCCGACCAGGCCCGGGAAAGGGTAGCTCGGTAGGCTTTGCTGGGAGAGCAGGATGAAGTTGTCGTACTTCTTGCCGAAGAAATCGAGCTCGGCAATCTGCCCATGGCCGGGGTAGTACCCGAAGGTCAGATCGAGATTCTGCCCCGTGGTCGGCTTGAGCTTCGGATTGCCGATCGTGACGCTGGTGCCGCTCACGCTGACGTTTGCCCCCGGGGTGATCTGGTCGAATCCCGGCCGCGCGATCGCGGTCGAGAAGGCGATCCGCCCGAGCAGCACTGGCAGGAACTGGTAGCGCAGCTGCAGGGTCGGAAACGCGTTGGTGTAGGAATTCGACGTCGTCGCGGGGGCGTTCGTGTCGTCATCGGAATTATAGATGTTGCCGCGGTACGTGGCCTGGGTCTTCTCGACCCGCACACCGGTGAGCAGCCCGAACTTCCCGAACGTGGCCGTGTATTGGCCGTAACCGGCGTACACGTTCTCGTCATCATCGGTGCTGAGGGAGGCGTCTGCCGCCGTATCGTCTTCGTAGGTCGTCAGGCTGCTGTTGTCGGCAAGCTGCTGCACGTCGGGCAGGCTGATGAACGGGCCGATGTTGTAGTTGTTCTGATAATAGGTCTGCGGCCCACCGGTGACGTACGGGGCGAGGCTGATCGTGCCGACGGGGTTCCAATACGGGTCGTGCTCGAGATGGGTTTTGTGGCGCAAGCGCGCCATCAGGCCGAACTTGAGCGCATCGACGGGAGTGGAGCCCATCGGAATGGTGAGGTCTAGCGCCCCGCCATACTCGCGATCGCGGTCGTAGGACTGACCGCCGGTGATCTGAGTAAGAGTGTAGATCGAGGGGTCGGCCGGATTGGTGCCATCGAGTGTCTGAAATGTAGGAAAATCAGCGTTCGTATTGTTGTTGTATGCCACCGGCACCGGGTTGGGGTCGTCCCACTGAGAGCCGTAGCTGTGCGAGACGGTGTCGGTGCCGAGGACATAGGACACGTGGTAATCGAGTGAGAAGCTCGGCAGCACGGTGCGGCCGCCCAGGATCGCCAGGCTGTTCTGAATGCGCTCGAGCGAGTCCGTGGAATCCTGCTGTACGTCCGTGTCGGGGGAGTAGAACTGCGCCGGGTTGGACGGAGCCTCGACACAGGACGGCTGTGGAGTACAGGGCGTCGCGGAGTCGAGGCCGTCCAGCACCAGGTAGTGCTTGGTCGCCTGCTCGATGTAGCCGGAGTAGAGCAATCGCAGATAGATCGAGTTGTGGTTGTCGATCTTGCCGTCGAGGTTCGCGGCCGTGCCGTAGCGGCGGCGGTGATATTTATACCAGCGAAACTCCAGGTCGCTCAGCAGCTTGCCCGGCACCCCGGCGCTTTGCTGGTCGGAGTAGGACTCTTCCGCGTCGTCGATGCCGCGCTGGTCATCGTGGTAAACGGCCGTCAGCGCGAGGCTCAAGGCCTCCGGGCCAGAAAAAAGGCCGTCGATGCCATCGCCTCCGTCGAGGCTCCCCCCGGCTGTCGCTTCTCCGTTGATCACCGGCGAGCCCCGCAGCGCCTCATAGCCGCCGCCCAGGTCAAGTTCGAGGAACCGCCGCCCACCGTGCTCGGCGCCGCTGACCGGCAGCAGATCGACGGTGCCGCCCAGGGACTCGGCGTCCATGTCCGGCTCGTTGGTCTCGACCACCTGCACGCCGCTTACGATACCCATCGGAAATGTATCGAGTGCCACCGCGCGCGCCCCGCCGAAGGGCGAGGAGGGATTGGAGGCCGGCAGCGGCACACCGGCGTAATCCGTGGCGTTGAGATCCGGGTCCATGCCGCGGATTTCGACGAACCGGCCCTCCCCAGTGTCGGTCTCGAGCGAGACGCCGGGGACGCGCTGCAGCGCCTCGGCAAGGTTCGCATCAGGCAGCTTCTGCATTTCGCTGAGCGGCTGCACCTCGATGATGTTGAGCGCCTGCTCCTTCGCCTCGATCGCCTGCGTCCGATTGACGATGCGCGATGCCCGGATCTTCACAGTCTCCAGCTTCTCGACACTCTGCGTGCTCTCGGGCGCGTCGGCCGCCGATGTTTCCGCACTCGTGGTGGAGGAGCCTGGATTAGGCTGGGCGCGAGCTTGCGGGGTAGTCGCCAGACAGATGACTGCGCTCGCCAGCGCGCAAAACGACGGAGTAGCCCACACCGGTCCGCGGGCATAGCGCAGATGCATAGAGGCTCCTCGAGTTGGACTTCCCTAGATGTGCTCGACTGAACTCGTGGCAGACTGTAACGAGCATGTATTTCGGTTATGTGACAATAGGCGGATTCGTATCGCTACGCTCTGCGACACAAAGTGGAGACTCTGTAACGCAAAGTAGAGCGCCGTACACATGATCGACGAAACATCCGGCGTTCTGCCGGCCAGATCTGCGCGCCGGTCGCGACTGTGCGCGTTGGCGACGCTGTTGATGGCGGTGGCCTTGTCCTGTGCGCACGCTGCCCCTGTTGCAACCGGCCCGTGGGTGCTCGAGCGAGCCGTGCTGCTGCAGCGGCACGGCGTGCGAGCGCCAACGGAAACGCCCGCCGCGCTGGCCCGCTATTCGGCCCAACCCTGGCCGACGTGGCCCGTTGGTCCGGGAGAGCTGACGGACGGCGGCCGGCGGGCGCTCGCGGCGATGGCTTCCTACATCAGGGCGCGATATGCCGGCTTGGGGTTGCTGCCAAGTGCTGGCTGCCCGGTGTCCGGAGGGTTTTATGTCTGGGCAGATAGCGCGGATCAGCGCACGCGCGCGAGCGGCGCGATCATGGCGGCAGGACTCGCACCGGGGTGCTCGATCACCGCTCAGCACGCGGTGACCCGGCGCGATCCGCTATTCCATCCAGGCGGGATCTGCCCGTTCGATGCGCGGGTGGCTCAGGCACAGATCATCGCGCGCGCCAATGGGAACCTGAATGCGCTAGGACCCCGATACGAGCGGGCGCGCCAAGCTCTGCAAGCGGTGTTGTGGCCCGGCGTTCGCGATTGCGGCGGCTCCGGCGCGCGCTGCTCCATCATGCACGGACGCAACCGGCTGACCATCGGGCACGGCAAATTGAAGCTCACCGGTCCCCTCGAAGTCGGCGCCTCGCTGTCGGAAAACCTTCTGCTCGAGTACACCGATGGCCTTCCGAGCAGCGAGGTCGGCTGGGGGCGGGCAGCCTCGGTATGGCAGCTGGCTCAGGTTCTGCCGTTGCACGCCGCTTCCGCCGACCTGATGCGCCGTACCCCGGAGATCGCCGCGAGCGGCGGCACTCCTCTCGCGCATCTCATGTTGCTGCTTCTCGAGGAGCGGCCCACCGCTGGCGCCTTTGCCGCGGCGCCGCCTGTTCCTACGACCGCGGGGCTCGTGGTCCTGGCGGGCCACGATACGAACCTCTCCAATGTTGGCTCGATCCTCGGCCTCGACTGGACGCTTCCCGATGAGCCGGACAGCACGGCGCCCGACACGACTCTTGCTCTTGAGCTCTGGCGCAATGCACATGACGGGCGCCAATACGTCCGCGCAGTCGTGCTCTATCAGACGCTGGCCCAGCTTCGCGCTGAGGCAATGAGTGACCGGGCTGACCCGCATGTCCCGGCGGCACACGCGCTTGTCCTCGCCTTCCCCGGCTGTACGTCCTCACGCTGTCCGCTTAGCGTGGTCCGTGCACGCATCGAGAGCCGGATGAGCCGCAACTGCGCGCGGTAGATCTCGCGAGCCGCCTCAGCGCGATCCGTACACGGCAATGCAGCCCCGCCGGCACCCTTCGTCCGCTGGGCTAGCCGCGATCGGAACGAAGACCTTGCCGCTGCGGGCATCGGCGGCGACGGAGTGCGCGCTCGGGCCGGTCGGGAGATTCGCGATCCAGGCCCGGGTGTGCGAATCGACGACGCCGAGCACCGGACCGCCCGGATTGGCCACGGCCGCAAAGTAGTAGCGGCCCGCGGTCGCGTCTGACCACACCTCATCCGAACCGCCGACCTGCGGCAGACGAGCGACGATCTTGCCCGAGGACGCGTCGATGATGAGCGATTGTGCGGGAAATCCCGCTGCAACCGCATCGTCGCTGCAGCCGACCAGCAGATCGTTGCGCGGTCCGAGGACAAGGCCCGCCGGCACACACTTCTCGACGGGAAACAGCTTCACGAGCGCGTACGTATGCGGATCGATCACGGCTACGGCCCCATGCGCCTCGACGTGGTCCAGCACCGGCAGCGACAGGTAGATCAGTCCCGTGGCAGGATCCCATACCGACTGCTCCGCACCGTCAGTCGCGTGCGTGAGCTCTACGCGGCCGACGAGACGGCGGGTGCGGGTCGAGATGAAATTGAGGATGGGCGGCCCGTCGTGCTTGCTGACGACGGCTACCAAGTGGTCGCGCGGATCGTAGGTCAGCTCATCGGTACCCTTGCCGCGCTCCGTGAGGATGCTGGCGACGATTCTGTGCGAACGCACATCCACGACCTTCACGGTGCCGCTATCACCGTCGCCGGCCCAGAACTCCTGCCGACCGACGGCCACCACTCCCTTGGGGCCGGAATTACCGAAGCCGGTGGCGCGGCCCAGGAATCGGCCGGTCGCGGCGCTGAAAAGATCCAGCGCGCGGTTCGAGCGATCCGCGAATGCATAGATTCCGTCTGCGTTCACGAACCCGATATCGAACTTCTTGAGCGGCTTGCCGGGCACCGAAAGCGTGCCGATGCGCTGGAGCGGCAGCGGGCTGGCGGCGAGCGTACCGCGGGGACCCGATGCGAGCATGGCGGCGGTCGCGGCGAGCAGAAGGAGACGTGCTGGTTTCAGACTTGGTGCGGCAAAGCTCACTCTTGACATCACGTGGGCTCTCTCCATATGTCGGAGAGGAGCATTCTCACAGTCTTTTCTGACCAAATGCTGACGAGGATGGAATTCTCGCGAAGTTGATCTCGAGGGGGACAAGACACGGCGTCGTAGTTCGAGGTCCGGCACTACGTGTTGACCAGACGTGAGGGAGGACGTGGAGGCGCACGGGCTGGAGGCTAGAGCAATGTGCAAAATTTGCACAAGTTCAGACTGAAGGCGGGAGGACGGTCAAGCGCGAGGCCGACCATCACAATCAAGCCGTCGCTTGAGACTTGGCCAAGGGGCGCAAGCGCCGGTAGGCGTAACGGTAAGACCACGCTGTGGTGATGCCCAGCGTTCCGTACCCGAGAATAGGGCTCGCAATCCAGTACTGACGGATCGAGAGCACGAAGACCAATCCGACCGCAACCGCCGCTTCCGCTAGGAGCACCGTTCCCCACACTAATGTCATGATCATCATCGTGCGGCGGAAAACCGGACTTTCGCGCATCGCGTCGAACGCATTTGCTTCGACCGCGGGGCGGGTGCGCACACGGGCGCGGGCAAGCTGGTAGATCAGCGGTTTACCGATCGCGGCCGAGCCAAGAAAGACCAGCCCGATCACGCCCGTGACCAGACGCTCGCGAATCTGCAGGAATCTGACACCGCCACCCCCGAAATACGCCAGCACCGAAAGCGCGATTCCGATGAGCGCCAGGATGGAGAACGCATCGAGTCGACGCTTGCGCATCAGCTCTATGAGCGCCCAAAGCGTCGGCAGCGCCGAGGCCGCGATGAAGGCAGGCACCTGGCCGAACCGTCGCTCAGTTTCCGTGTAGATCAGGTAGGGAATCACGAAGTTGATTCCCAGTTGGGCGACCACCTGGAGACCTTGACTGCGCACCCAGGCCCGGACCTTATTCATGCGACGCGGTCCTTCCGCAGCTGAACCTCGTACCCGGCATCCGCGAACAGGACCTGGCCGGTCATCTGCGAGTTCTCCGGACTGATGCACCAGGCGAGGAGGGCGGCGGCTTCCTCTGGCCGACCCGGAAAGGCACCACGAAGAGGCACGCGCGCAGCCATGGACGCACGCAGAGTGGGGTTCGAGAGCACGTACGCAGCGGCAGGCGTGTCATAGAAACCGAGCGCCACCACGTTGAGAGTGATGCCCATGCCCGCCCATTCCTGGGTTGGCGCAACCCTTCGGCACCAGTTCTGCAGGGCCTGCTTGGCGGTCGCGTAGAGAGTGACTGCTGTCTGTCCGCCATGCTCGAAGGCCGTCCGGGCCGCTGCGATTGCCCCAGGCTCGTCCATTTCGAGGCACTGTTCAGCAAGCTCGGTCGGCGTGCTTCCAATCGAGGCTATTGAAGAGACGGCTACCGCGCGCGGCGCGGGGCTGTTCTCCAGGAGCGGCCGCAGCCCCTCGAGCGTTGCCACGGCGCCGAAGAAATTGAGCGCAAGACTGGTCTCGGGAGGACCGCCGCCGGCGTTGGCTACTACGGCGTCGATCCGTCCCCCGGCGAGGCGCGACACGCCGCGAACTAGGGCCGCGCGACCGTCGGTGGTCGTCAGATCGGCCACGACATCGGCCTCGTGAAGGTCGCTGCCGATGACATGGCAGCCCTGTCGTCGAAGCAGGCTCGCAGTGGCTGCTCCGATCCCGGACGCCGAGCCCGTCACTACGCAAATCCTTCCCATCGCAGAGCTCCAAGCCAGGTTGGTGAATGAGTATTTACCACATTACCGCAAGTGAGTAAATGATGATTTACCGATTGCTGGAAGTCTGCTAAAAACGCCTGATGGCAAACAGTAGAGCCGCATTGAAACCGCAGGCCTCGACGCGCGCGCGAATTCTGGCAGCGGCAGAACGGCTGTTCGCCGAACGGGGATTCAGCGATGTGACCATGCCAATGATCGCCAAGGCGAGCGGCATCACCGCAGGTGCGATCTACAAGCACTTCGACAGCAAGGTGGCCCTGTTCTTCGAGGTGATCCGGGGCGCGGTGGAGTCAACGGTGGTTTCCGCTGACGAGCGGCCGGGTGGGATGACCCTGCCGAATGTCGTTGCCGGCTTCACGACGCATGATCGCAAGCGATTCCGACAGCTGGCGGTCGAAATCCATTCCGCCTCGCTCAAGCACCCTGAGGTGCGCGTCCTCCTTCACCGCTCTGTGGAGCGCCAAATCGCACAGATCGGGGGCATGGTGACCGCCGGCAAACGCGCCGAGACGCTCTCGGCGGATCGCCCCGAACTACTCGCCAGTGCGGTCATGGTGTTCATCATGGGCCTGATGCACATGGAGACACTCGTGCCGCAACTGGTCGGCAGCGAGGAGTGGGCTGATGTCGTGGCCAGGTGCATCACCCTGCTGCTGCGCGCTCCTGGGCCAGCGGCATGAACGAGGGTCGATTCATTCCATCCGCCATGGTCTTCGACTGTGACGGCACCCTGGTGGACAGCGAGCTCATTCACGCCAAAGCGCTTCAGGGCGCGCTGGCGGAGCTGGGAGTCGCGCTCAGCCCCGAGCAGATACGGTCTCAAAGCGTGGGTGTGGCCAACGCGGATTTTCTGCGGTGCATTGCGGCGGCGAGGGACCTGACACTTCCTGCCGATATCGAGATGGCAGTCGAGGACCATGCGTTCCGGCTCATTTCGATGGAGCTCAGGCCCTTCGAGGGCGCTGCGGAGGTCGTCAGGGCGTTGGCGGCTCAGGGAGTGCGTCTTGCCGTCGCATCAAATTCCAGCCGGCGGCTGGTTCGGCAGATGCTGCGCACGGCCGGCCTGAGTCCGGCTTTCGGGGAACGGATTGCCACGTGTGAGGATGTCGTGGCGCCGAAGCCCGCACCGGACGTCTATCGGTTGGCGGTCAGCCTGCTGTCGGCCCGGGCCGAGGACAGTCTCGCAGTCGAGGACTCGCCGATCGGAGTAACCGCCGCGCGGCGGGCCGGCGTGGCAGTGGTCGGCTTCTGTCCGCCGTTTGGGACCTTCACACCGGACGAGTTGCTCCGGGCGGGTGCTTTCGCGGTAATTCCTGATCTCGGAGAATTGCTGCGTTGGCCGATTCAGCGTTTCTCTTCCCGTCCCCATTCTGTTCCGAAGACGATAACCCGGGAATGACTGGAAAGCCCAAGCACGCCGGACAGTCTGGGGGATGCTCGCACCTGCGTGAGCCCGGCAATCCCGGCAGCGCCGGATATCCCAACGTCGAGCGCCTGGTCTCCATTCTTCGGCTCGACGAGCTCGGCACGCGCTGAGAGCGATGCGCCGTCTTCGATCGTCAGGAACGCATCGATGCGACGCTCCAGTATGGGCCACGCCGCGGCCGACGCTTCCCCCGCTGAGAGCATTGCCATCTCCGTGCGCAAATCACCCGCGATCTTCGCAGGGCGAAGGCGGAGGTTGCTCTCGAAAAGACAGGCGGCAGCCTCCGGCTCGACGACGATGAATGTTGGCCGTTCCTCCAAGTAGTGCTCGGAAAGGACACCGGCGACGCTTGCCGCCAGTCCGCCTACGCCCGCCTGGATGAATACATGAGTCGGGACATCCGTCCCGAGCTGCTGGATCAGTTCGAGCACCATTACGCCGTAGCCCTGCATGACGTGCAGCGTGGTTGGGTCGCGCGGGTCATCGCTGGTGTCGGGCACGAGCAGCCAGCCCGCGTCGGCGGCCACTCGCGCTGCGATGTGAACCGAATCATCGTAGGTCCCTTCGGTGCGGACGATTTTTGCACCCAGCTGGCGAATCGCCGCCACCTTGCCCTCTTGCGCGTGCTCATGCATGTAAATGACGCAAGGACAGCCATGCCGCTTGGCGGCGTAGGCCACCGAGAGTCCGTGATTACCGTCCGTCGCGCAGCATAGAGTTGGATCGGCTCCTTCGTAGCTGCGCAGGCGCAGTGTGGCGGCATACGCTCCACCCAGGGCCTTGAAGCTGCCGCGGCCGAGCCGTCCGGATTCGTCCTTGTAGAGGACGTCGCCAACCTTGACTTGGGTGGCGAGGCCGGCAAGCGAGCGCAGAGGTGTTACCTGGTAATCGGGCCACGGGCTGATTTCCTCGCGTGCACGCGCGGCACTCTCCAATGAGACGATCTGCGCCTCCTCCGGAGTGTAGGGAGAACGCTCGGCAAACGGATTTACCGCGAATCGCACCGAGCTGCGCTCAAAGCGCGGCCAGCGCGCGATCGAGGTCCGCGATCAGGTCCACGGCGTCCTCGATTCCGGCCGAATAGCGAATCAGATTTTCCGGGATGCCGGCGCGCGCACGTTCCGCGGGTGTCAATTCCACATGGCTCGTGACCTGCGGCGGCCCGGCGGTCGTTGCGACACCCCCGAGATGGGCGGCGCGCTGGGCGAATTCCAGCCGATTCAGCACGACGCCAACGGCCTCGAATCCGCCTTGCGGCATGAACGACAGCACACCGCCGAAGCCACGCATCTGGCGGCGGGCGACTTGGTGTCCGGGATGGCTCGGCAGTCCGGGATAGAGCACGCGCTCGACCTTCGGGTGAGCAACGAGGTGCTCGGCGATTGCCTGGGCATTGGCGTTGTGCCGTGCCATCCGCAGGGCGAGCGTCTTCATGCCGCGAAGAATTGAGTAGGCGGCATCCGCGTGCAGGCTTGCACCTGCAATCTCGCGAAAGTGATGAATCGCGCCGACCAGGTCCGTACGACCCGAGACCAGGCCGCCGAGGACATCCGAATGACCGGCCAGAAACTTGGTGGCGCTGTGGATGACCAGGTCGGCCCCGAGCGCCGCCGGCCTTTGGTT
The DNA here is from genome assembly GCA_963833085.1 of uncultured Pseudomonadota bacterium. GTDB lineage: Bacteria > Pseudomonadota > Gammaproteobacteria > Steroidobacterales > Steroidobacteraceae > 13-2-20CM-66-19. Next base: position 12,715 of record CAWHWV010000028.1, on the reverse strand, counting down.
GATCGGCGTGGAGAATGTGTTATCGACGGCGACTACCGCCCCGACGCGATGCGCCGCTTCAGTCAGCCGCGCGATGTCGACTACCTCGAGCTTTGGGTTGGTCGGCGTCTCGAGATAGACCAGGTTGCAGCCCTTGCCGATCTCCGCTTCGATCGCTGCCCAATCAGCGGTGTTGCAGAGCGTGACGGCAATCTGGAAGCGGGGCAGGAAGCTTTCGAACAGAGCATTCGTCCCGCCGTAGGTGTCCTTGATACTGACCACGCGACTGCCGGCGGAGAGTAGCGCCAACAGGGTGCTGCTGATTGCCGCCATGCCGGTCGAGAAGGCGGTGGCAGCTTCGGTGCCGTCGAGCGTCGCCATCTTCTCTTCCAGGACCGCAACCGTGGGATTGGAGTTGCGCGAGTAGATGTGGCCGGCCGCCTTGCCCGTCGCCACCGCTTGCCAGGTCGCGAGCTCCGGATAAGCGAATGTCGCCGCATTGACGATCGGCATGACTGCCGCTTGGTACGGAAACGGACCCTTCTCCGCGGCCCATACCGCCGCGGTGCTGTCTCCAGGCTTTTCTGTGCTCATTGCAGGATGTCCGTGTAAAGGGCAGATAAAAAATAGTAGCCAATATGGGTACCACCAACAAGGAGGATGGTGCCCCACGCAGCACCGTGCTGCTGATGCAGATCAAGTATATGCCGGTCTTCCGAGCGTGACGAATGTGCAATTTATCCTTGCAAATCAGCCAGATGACTTGCATCCAGCGGAGTCTATGGCGATTGGGCCCCGATGGATCGCGAGGGATGGCGGTAGGCCGCCATAGGCTGCCTGCCCTCGAAAATAAGCAGCTTGATTTGGATTATAAATTGGCTACTATATTTGCGCGTGTGCTTCTAAGCACTCCAGCGGGGGATTAGCATGAAAAATGTCGTCGGCTCGCGGGTTCGCGCGACACTGAAGCTCTCGGCCGCTCTGAGCGCGTACGCGGCACTCATGACAGCCCTGCCCGGCCTCGCCGCCAACGAGACGCCGGCCAGCGATTCGAGCGCGGGGCCTGACGCGCAGTCATCCAATACGCAGGCAAGCGATACCCAGACCGCCGATTCGTCTCAGGGCCCAAAGCTCGCTGAGATTCTCGTGCGCGGGTCGCGCCTGCCGACCTCGCTGGCGACCATGCCGCAGTCGGTGCAGATCGTGAATTCGCAGCAGCTCGAGCAGCAGATGGCGATCACGACCGACGTGCAGACGATGCTCGCGAACACCGTGCCGGGACTCTCGCAGAGCTCCTACAGCACCGGTGAGACACTTCTGTCTCTGCGCGGCCGCAAGCCCGTCATCCTGATCGACGGCGTGCCGGTTACATCGACCCTCAATGACACGGGTCGCGAGCTGTCGATGATCAGCCCCGAAGACATTTCCGAGGTCGAGGTCATCCGCGGCTCCTCGGCCCTCTACGGCCAGAGCGAAGGCGCCGGTTTCATCAACTTCCTCACCAAGGGCGGCGAGGCCGGACCGGCGAATTTCCGCACCGAGGTCGGGTCCGGCGTATCCCTGGCGAATCCCAGCGCGGACTCGCTGATTCCCTATGTCAGTCAGAGCGCGGCGGGGACGATCGATAATTTCGATTATCGCGCCGGCGGCACCTTCACCAGCATCCGCTCACTCTACGATGCCGATGGGGATCGGCTGCCGCCGCCGGTCGGCGCCGCGATCCAGAACTCCCAGACCGCCTCGGGCTTCGCCAAGGGCGGCTACAATTTCGGCGGCGATCAGCGCCTCGAAGCCACGCTCTATTACGACAAGGAGGAAAGCTGGGACAGGTTCAGCGAGATCAACGGCAACATCCTCACCGGCCAGCCAGCCGTCGCCATACGGAAGGCGGCCGAGCCGGGCGAAGTGCCGCAGCTCAATGACGAGACCATGCTCAATGCGGTCTACGCCAAGTCGTCTCTCTTCGGCTCATCGACCTCGCTGCGCGTTCAGACCTATTACTACAAATCGTTCAGCATCTTCCAATATACGGTGGATCGCTTCACGCTCCTTCCCGCCGGCCCCGATCAGAACGGCCAGTCGGAGAACGACACCCACAAGCTCGGCGCGCGCGCCGATTTCAATACCAACCTGTCGTTCCTGCCGTTCAACGGCACGCTGCTGTGGGGCGTCGACTACATGCAGGACCACACGGTCATTCCGCTGGTCGATGGCCGCGCCTTCGGCATCCCGCAAAGGCTGTCGAGCATCGCCGGCTTCGCGCAGCTGCAATTCAAGCCGATCGACCCTTTGACCCTGACCGTAGGCGTGCGCCGCGAGCATGATGAGCTCAACATCCCCAACTTCTACTCGCTGTTCACACTGGTCACCGTGACCGGCGGCAAGCTGCCCTACGATGCAACGCCGGTCAATACCGGTCTCGTCTACAACCTGACCCGTTCGCTCGATCTCTTCGGCGGCTACTCGCAGGGCTTCAACATTCAGCAGACCAGCCAGACCTTCCGCTCCTGGCCGGTGCCCATCGATCTGGCCACCCAGAAGCCGCCGCCGAACGTCGTCGACAGCTTCGAGGGCGGTCTACGTTGGCATGGCAATGGAGTGACGGCATCGGCGACCGGCTTCTACAACAAGTCGAGCGATGCGATCTCGTACTCGTACAATCCGGAATTCCCGCAGGATCCGTCGTCGTCGTTCACCCCCGACCGGGTGTGGGGAACTGAACTCGAATCGCTGTATCGCTGGGCCGAGAGGTGGGAAGCCGGCCTGAGCTACACCTGGATGAACGGCAAGGAAGAAACCAAGGACGTCTGGTACCCGTTGCAGGACCGCTATATTCCGCCCTCGACGATCGACGCCCACCTGCAGTACGCATTCGCGCCCGATTCATATGTCAGGGTTCAGACCCTGTATTCCGGATCCCGCAACGCCTTCCCCAATGCGGCGCCGAACGCCTTCTATCAGGGGCAGTATCATTCCTACTCCCTCACCGACATTTCCGCCAAGTTCGATCTGTCGAACATCCACGGCGACAATATTCCAGGCGACATCACGGTGAGCGTCAGCAATGCGTTCAACAAGCTGTATTTCACCGCGTTCTCCCAGGGATACAACACCAACGCCAACTACATCAGAGGGCCCGGCGCCATGCTGAACATCCGCTACGGCGTCAGCTACTGACGAATTTCGGGGACCGCCAGGGGTTTCGGACGATGCTCGATCCGAGCCCCTGGGCGTTGGCGCCGCCTGGGGGCGACAGTGTCGATCTTTTCGTCCTGTCGCCGCGAACCGAGCCGGCATGGGAAGCATGGCTGGCCGCCCAGCCGCCGCAGCGCCAGCGGTGGCTGCGCGCTTGCCGGTTCGAAGCCGCGGCCGGTCAGGTCGTCGCTCTCCCGGCAGCGGACGGCAGCCTTGCCGGCGCGGTCATCGGCCTCGGCGAGCGTGACCCGGCGGATCCCTTCGCTTACGGAGATGTCGTGGCGCGCCTGCCTGATGCTCTCTACGCAGTGAATCCACTGCCGGCGCGCGCAGTCGGTGAAGCGATGGCGTTGGGATGGTCACTCGGCGCCCGCCGTCGCTCCCGCGTGTGTCCGCGGCTCGTGTGGCCCACCGCCGGACCGACAGAGGAACTCGCCTGGATGATCGAGGCGGAGATCGATGCGCGCCAATGGGTCGAGACCCCGGCGTGCGATCTTTCGCCTGAAGACCTGGTCGGGATGGGCAGCGCGCAGCTCAGCGCTCTCGGTGCGACCTGCCGGGTTTTTCGCGGCGCCGAGTTGCGCCAGATCGGCTACCCGGGCTTGTTCCATGTCGGCAAGGGCTCCGCCCGGCCACCGGCGCTGCTCGATGCGACGTGGGGATCGGCCGATGCGCCCAAGGTCACCCTGGTGGGGAAGGGCGTTTGCTTCGACGCAGGCGGCGTCAACGTCAAGAGCTTCCGCGACATGGCGCACATGAAGACCGACATGGCGGGGGCCGCTCAGGCCTTGGCGCTCGCACGGTTGCTCATCAGGGCAGAGATGCCGATCCGCTTGCGGCTGCTGCTGCCGGCGGCGGAAAACTTGCCGTCCGGCGCAGCCGCGCTGCCCGGCGACGTGATTCACACGCGCAAGGGGCTCGCGATCGAGATGGTGCACACCGACTATGAAGGACGCGTATTGCTGGCTGATGCCCTCAGCGCCGGCAGCGAGGAAGAGCCCGATCTGCTGGTCGATTTCTCGACGCTGACCGATACCGGACTGGGGCCGGCTCTGGCGGGGTTTTTCACCGCGGACGATAATCTCGCAGAGATGCTGGCCCGGGCGGCGGCCGAGATTCGCGACCCGGTCTGGCGGCTGCCCCTGTGGCGGGGCTACACCGATCGCATCAGGAGCTCCATGGCGGATCTAGCGAACCGAGAGAGCGAAGGGACGCCGATCGCATCGATCGCGGCGGCGCTCTTCCTGGCACCGTTCGCGGCCGGCGCACGGCGCTGGATTCATTTCGATTTCGACAGCTGGAGCGCCCCGGCGACCGAGTTGCGGCCGGAGGGAGCCAATGTGGTCGGGCTGCGCGCCACGTATGCCCTGATCCGTCGCCTCTACGCTTGAGTAACCGTGCTGCGCATCCTCATCGCTGACGGCAACACCCGGGAGACCAACACACGGCACATCGCCTGCGGTGGAGTCGCGACGGGAGAGCACTATGCCGGGGTACTGCGCCGGATCTTCCCCGACCTGAGCACCGAAATCATTCATCCGGCCGACCATGCGGACGCGATCGATACGGCAGTCGCCGACTTCGATGGCCTGGTCTGGACCGGCTCCGCTCTCAATGCCTATCGGACCACCCCGGAGGTCCACTCCCAGGTCGAGCTGGCGCGGCAGGCCCTCGAGACCGCGACGCCGGTCTTCGGCAGCTGCTGGGGCCTGCAGATCACTGCGATCGCGGCCGGGGGCGTGGTGGCTCCGGCGCGCAACGGTCGCGAGATCGTCGTCGCGCGCGACATCGAGCTCACGAAGGCAGGGCTCACTCATCCGATGTTCAGCGGCAAGCCGGCGCGTTTCGATGCCATTGCGGTGCACACCGATGAGGTCGTCACCCGGCCGGCAGGCATGCGCGTCCTCGCCACCAACGCGCATTCACCGGTGCAGGCAGCGGAGATCGCGCTGGGTGGCGGCTTCTGGGGGACGCAATATCACCCGGAGTACGGTCTTAAGGAGATCGCGGTCGTCGTGCGCCGTTACGGTGATCGCCTGCTCGAGGATGGAACATTTCCTTCCGCGGCCGCGCGCGATCAGGCGGTCAATGAGCTGAGCGAGCTCGGCAGGGATCCCGACCGCAGCGACCTCGCGGCGAAATACCATCTGGGCGCCTCCGTGCTCGATGCCGGCATTCATTGCCGCGAGATCCTCAACTGGCTGACCCTCAAGGTCGGCCCGGCTGCCTCCGCCCGCGCACGCGGCTGAGCAGCCTCAGCGCCGGCCAACGACCAACACCGCGAAGCCAGGTATCGCACGGCCGCCGAAATTCGTGGACGGTGCGCGACCGACCGGCAGATACACGCGCCCCGTCCGCGGATCGAGGGCGCCGGTCGTGGCGCCCTGCGCCGTGACGACGGATGCGATGACTCGAGGTTGCGTTCCCGAGAGGCTGATCACTGTGAGATGCCCCTCACTGCACGGAACGAACGCCAGCTGGCGGGTTGCATCGACCATCACGGCATCGGGCTCGTCACCGATGGGTAGAGTTGTAACGACGGCGCCCGTCGCAGTACTGACCACTTTGGCGACGTGATTGCCGCACGCCGAGATCAACCAGTGTTTTGCCGGGACATACCCGAGCCCGGTCGGGTCGTCGCAATCCCCAAGCGGCCAGCTCTTGATCAGCTTTCGGGCGGAGACGTCCACTACGCCGATGGCGTGCTTGTCCTCGAGATTGACGTACAGCCGGCCGTGGCCGTCGGCCGCGCCGCTCTCCATGATCGCGCCCATGGGGATCGTGCCGGCCACGGTCTTGCGCACAGGATCGATCAGCGTGACCTGCTCACTGGCAGCCATTACGGCCACCAGATCGCTCGACGGATCGAACGCCGCGGTTTCGGGTCCGCGCCCCGCCGGCAACTCCGCGACGACGGCGCCGGTACGGCCGTTCACCAGCGCCGCTCTATTGGCCTCGTCGAGAGCCGCCACCACGAGATCGCTTCCGGGGACGGGTACGATCATCTGAACGCGACGTCCGCCGAGCGGCAGCGGTGTTACTTTGCGGCTCTCGAGGTCGACGGCGAGCATCCCATCGGTACGCCCGATGTACAGGCGCCGGTGCGATGGATCGATGGACGCGAACGTCCAGGCGCCGGACGGGCCGTCGATCTGGTCGACGACTGTAAGGCTGCCGGCGGCAAGCGCAGGCATGACCCACGATGCGCCAAGGAGGCCGAGAAGGATGCCCAGAAACCTCATTCTCATTTTCGAACCTCGTTCACGCGTTGTGGGCGGCCGAAGCGAACGGCCGATCATGTTGCAGGCTGCGAATTCTCGCGCGCACTTCCGCGACGCGTCCCTCGTCGATGTCGGCGGTGATGACGCCCTCATCGTCTGCACTGGCGTCCGCCAGTACCTCGCCCCAGGGGTCGACGATCAGCGAATGCCCGAAGCTTCGCTTCCCCGGCCGGGACTCGCCGCATTGCGCCGGCGCCAGTACGTAGCATCCGTTTTCTATCGCGCGCGCCCGCAGCAGCACGTGCCAGTGCGCCCGTCCCGTGGTCTCGAGGAAATTCGACGGCACCGCGAGCAGCTCCGCCCCCGCCTTGGCAAGATCACGATAGAGGTGTGGAAAGCGCAGGTCGTAGCAGATCGACAATCCGAGCCGACCGGCCAGGGTCGGCGCGAGCACCGCGCGGTTGCCCGGCACGAAGAGGTCGGACTCCTTCGAGACATCGTTCGCAATCACGCCGGTATCGAACAGATGAATCTTGTCGTATTGCGCGCTGCACTTTCCGTCGGGATCGAACAGCAGGCTGCGGTTCGCGAGCATGCCGTTCTCCGCCCGCACGGTGAGCGAGCCTGCGAGCAGGGACACTCGCAGCTCGGCCGCGAGGCTCGCAAAGCGCTTGGCCGCAAGGTGCTCCGCGACCGGCCGCGCGTATTGGCGGTAAGGCTCGACCCCCTCGTCGCGGAAGTCCACGACCTCAGGCAGCGTAATCAGGTTGGCGCCGCGCGCATGCGCCTGCCGTATCAGGGCTTCCGTCCGCTGGAGATTCGCCGCGACGTCGGGTCCGGACCGGGTCTGTATGCAAGCGACTCTGCTCATGTACCTACCTCGAACGCAAATACGGTGCACGACTCGGTCTGCACGGACAGTGTCGCGTCGTTGCTCGCCAGATCCTCCACCGCCTCGAACCGCAGCAGCTTGTCGGCGATCGACACCGAATACTGGTAGCACGGTCCGAGGAATTCGCGGCTCACGATGCGACCGCGCAGAAGGTTGGCGCCGCTGCCTGCCGCCGCCACACCGCTCACCAGGTGGACCGATTGGGGCCGGATCGAGACCGTGACCCGCTGGCCGCGTGTCAGGGCGGGTGACGCCGCCACCGCGAGAATCTGCCCGTCGGACAGAAATACGTGCGCCTGGCCGTCCACCAGCGCTTGCACCGTGCCCGCCAGAAAGTTGCTGCCGCCGATGAAGTCGGCGATGAACGGCGTCGCCGGGTTCCGGTAGATCTCCTGCGGCGTTCCAATCTGCTTGATGCTGCCGCCATCGAGCACGATGATGCGGTCGCTCAGCGACAGCGCCTCGGTCTGATCGTGGGTCACGAAGATCGTGGTCAGACGCAGCCGCGACTGCAGCTCCTTGAGCCAGCCGCGCGTGCGCTCGCGCAGCTTCGCGTCCAGGTTGGAAAGCGGCTCATCCAGCAGCAGCAGGGCGGGTTGGTAGACGAGCGTGCGCGCCAGGGCGACGCGCTGCTGCTGGCCGCCGGAGAGCTCATGCGGATGACGGTCGGCGTATGGAAGCATCTCCACGAGCTCGAGGACCCGGTCCACCTCGATCGCCGCCGCGCGCGCGCGCGCCCCGCGGATCTGCAGTGGGAATGTCACGTTCTCGCGTACCGTCATGTGCGGCCAGAGCGCGTACGACTGGAATACCAGCCCACAATTGCGGGCCTCGGGCGCGATGGCGACGCCGGCCGCGCCATCGAAGAACACGCGCTCGCCGAGCATGATGCGACCGCCCGTCGGACGGTCGAGGCCGGCGATGGCGAAGAGAGTGGTCGATTTGCCGCAGCCGCTCGGGCCGAGAAGCGTGACCAGCTCGCCGTCCTCGACATCGAAGGAAATCCCGTCGAGCGCGCACACCTCGCCGAACCGTTTGCTCAGGTTCTGGACGGAGAGCCTAGGCATGCAGCTTGACTCCGAGCCATTTCTGGGCGGCGAAGATGAACACGCAGGTCACGGCGAACTGAATGACGCCGAGCGCGGCGGCCGGGCCGACCTCGCCGATACCCCAGAATTCGAGCATCGAGATGCCGATGATCTCGCTGCCATGAGCGTACAGAAACGTGGCCGCGGCGTACTCCTTGAAGAAGGCGAGGAAGAGCAGCACGTACGCCGAGAACAATCCTGTCTTCGCGATCGGCAGCACGATCCGCCGGCAGGTCGTCCACCAGTCCGCGCCCACCGAGCGCGCGCTGCGATCGAGGTCGGCGTCGATCTGCAGCAGCACGGGAGACAGGGCGCCGTAACCCACCGGCAGGTCGAGCATGGTGAAGGCGATGATCAGAATCCAGATCGTGCCGAGCAGCGGCGACAGAAACGGAATCCACAGCACGGCCCAGAGCACGCCGAGCCCGGCAATGATGCCGGGTATGGCCCGCGGATAGAGCGCGACGAACTCGAGCTGCCGCCGCCAGCGGAAATCCGAGCGATGGATCACCACCGTCACCAGCGCGATCAGGACGGTCGCGATGGCGCCGCCGAAGCCCGCGATCACGATGCTGTTGCGGATCGAGCGCACGTAGGTGGGGCTCGAGAAGATCATCGCGAAGTTGTCCCAGGTCAAAAGCTGCCAGGGCGACATCAGCGGCGTCAGGAACTCGACGAATGCCCGCAGGATCAGCCCCGCGAGCGGCAGGCCGAAGGCGAGCAGCAGCCCGATGTACACGGCCGCGGCAACCGGAACGCGCCAGCGGCCGAGATCGAACGGCTTCGGTCGGCTCGCCTTGCCGCGGATCGCCGTGAAGCGTGCGGCCTTGCGCAGCAGCATGCCCTGAATGACCACGAAGACGGTGATGACGAGCAGGAAAAAGGCGACGGCCGCGCCGATCAGACCGTAATCCGGCACCGTGCCGGCGCCGGCGAAGGAATACAGCAGGCTGGTGAAGAACTGCAGGCGCGCCGGCCGGCCGAAGATGAGCGGGATCGACAGCATCTCGAGGCCGCCGATGAAGTTGAGCATCATGCTGTAGACGAGCGCCGGCCGAATGATCGGCAAGGTCACCGACCAGAGGATCCTGAGCGGACGCGCGCCCACCGATCGCGCGGCGTCCTCCATCGATGGATCCAGCAGACGCAGCGATCCGATGCAGAGGATGAAAGTCAACGGCGCCGAGGAGATGCCCGCAAGCGTCGACATGCCGACGAGCGTGTAGAGGTTCCACGGCACGAATCCCAGCGCACTCTGCGTCAGCTCCGTGATGTATCCCGCCGGCCCGTACATGATGAACCAGCCCACCGAGAGGATCAGATGCGACACATAGAGCGGCAGCAGCATCGCGCCGGAGGCGAGCTTGCGTCCCGGCATATTGGTACGGGCCACCACTACGGCGAATAGGACGCCGATGGCCGTGCCGACCAGTGTCGAGATGGTGGCGAGGATGAAGGAGTTGGCGATCGCCTGGTGGAGCTCCTGCGATTTTACAAAACGCAGGTAATTGCTCACGGTGAAGTGCCGCGTCAGCTCGTAAATAGGTGCGGCCAGCAGCGATTGATACAGCACCGGCAGCAGCGCCGTCGCGATCAAAAGCACGACGATCGCGGCGAGGGAATACTGAATCAGCCGATCGCGCGAGAGCAGCCGGGTCGCGCCGCGCGCGGGCGAGGCGGGCCCCCGGTCAGAGGCGCCGACGAGTGTGCTCACATCCCATAAACCTTCTTCCAACGCGCGAGGAACGCGCTCTGGTCCTGCACCATGGCGCGGTCATAGAGTATGGGCATGACGTTATTGTCGCCGATCTGGGCGGCGATGCTGGCGTACGTGAGATAAGGCACTTCGCTGGTCTTTACGTCGGGCCGGTACGGAGTGAGACCCGCCTGCCCGATCGTGACCTGACCCTCGTGTGACAGTGCATACTCGAGGAACAGCCGCGCGGAGGCAGTGCTCACGGCGTGCTTCGTAATCCCGATGCCGCGCACGAAGACCAGGGTGCCGTCTTTCATCAGGCTCCAGCCGATCAACTTGTCGCGCGCGGTCTGGAGCGTGCGGACGAACGTCGAGGTGCCGGACACGAAGTAGCCCGCCGAATACTCGCCGGTGGTGATCTTTTCGACCATCGAGCCGCTGGCGCTCTCCGGGCGCGTCGCCGGGCCCAGCACATCGAGCAGGTTCCAACCGCGAAGGTGCGTGTACGTCCAATGCGCAGCCAGTGCGAACGGATGGGAGGTCGCGTCGTACGTGGTGATCCGGTCACTGAATCGCCCCGGGTCCGTGGAAACGAGCTGGGCGAGCTGCGCCAGAGACTGCGGCTGCTCGTTCGCCGGCAGCATCATCTTGTTGTAGCGGATCAGCGGATCGGTCGAGAAGGTGTACAGCCCGCGGAAAGGCTTGCTCCACGCAGGAAGTTGCGCCGCTTCGGCGGCCTGCACGGGCATCAGCTCGCCCTTGTCGATGCAGCGCAGCCAGCTCATGGGCGAGGCGGACACGATGACATCGGCGCTGTGGTGGCCCGATGCGCTCTCGGCATAGTAGCGCTCGAAGGCTTCCGCTGGGCCGATGTCCAGCGCCTCGACGCGGATCCAGGGGTACTTCTGGTTGAACGCCTTGACTATGATTTCCCAGTTGAGCGTACCGACGTTCGAATAAATCTCGAGCTGCGACTCCTTCTTGGAGCGCTCGATGTCGTCGGCGAGCTGCGTTCCCGCAGCCCGCGCCCGCCGCGACGCCTGCAGCGCAAAGGCGGCGGCGACAGGGATGGTCAGGCAGGCCTGCCGGCGGGTCATTCGGTGCGACATGGTCGCGGTCTTCCCCCGGTCTTTCTGGCTGGAAGTCTAGAAGTAGCCAATCGTGGCGCACATGTCAAGCACCGCCTGTCCTGAAGATGGGGGCGGAGCCGGCCGGGGTGCCAGTCTTAAGCCATTGAATGAAAAAGGTAAGCGCGAAGCCGGCCCGGAGATCGGCTTGCTTTCCTCTTTCGTTCGGCGTAAAAAATGGCGACTATTTTCAAAGAAGGTGGAAGAACAACCGCCGTCCGGCAGCCGGGGGGCTGCGGCTCTCCCTCTGATCGCTGGCGTCAGCCGGCTCGATGGCCGTTTCGGATATCTCGCCCACGTCCCCCGCGATACCGGGCAATCGCTGCAAACCCTTGATCGTGATCCATGGCAGTGACTTCAAGCATGAAGTTGTATGCCGGTACTTCGCCGCGCTGGCGGAGGAAACGGGGTGCCTGGTACTGGCGCCGCTCTTCGCGCCGTCCGGCGCAGTGAACCCGGACCCGAACGGATTCAAATTCCTGAGCTCGAGCCATGCCGCCTATGACCGCGTGCTGCTCAACATGGTGAATGTCGCCGGCGAGAAGTTCGGCTGTGCCCGGGAGCGGTTCTTCCTGTTCGGGTTTTCCGGGGGTGCGCAATTCGCACACCGCTTTCTCTATGCTCTATCCCACGCGGCTGCATGCGGTGAGACATCGCCGCGCCCGGGCATGGTCACGGTGATCGATCCTGGCCGGCCGGCGTGGGTCGGTACCCAGGGTCTGGGCGGCCTCTGCGGCAATGATTTCGATCTGCAGGAGGTGCGGCGGGTCACCGTACAGCTGCTCGTCGGCTCCAAGGATGTGGAGCCGCATGTCGCTGGCCAGGAGTCCTTCAACTATGCTGGTGTCGACCCAGTGGAGCGCTTGCATACGCTGCAGGTGAACTATCAGCTTCACGGGATCCGGGTATCGCACCAAGAGGTCGCCGGCACCGGCCATGCATTCGAGCCACTCCCAGCCGCCGCGGTGCCGTTTCTACGCCCGGAGATCGCGGCTTTGCGCTAGGCACGCAGGCTCTTGCGGAAGAAGTCGAGAGCCGGCGCGAGCAGCAACTGATGACCAACTCCGGGCACTACCAGGTGCTCCACCCCGATGCCTGCTTTCTGCCAGCTGTCACGCAAGGAGGCGAGGCGCTTGCCACGCGTGTCGACCCGGAATCAGCGATGCCCTCCATCCAGAAGGGCCAGCCCGGCTGCACGGCGATCTCCCAGGTAGCGGTGTCGTCGCCGCCGACGATGGTCTGTACCGCAACCGACCGCATCGCTTCGAGGTTCAACTCTTTGGCGAATATGCCGGAGAAGTTGCGGACTCCGCACCACCAGTCGCGCTCGAAGTCGAGCAGCGTGACCACGCCGGGGGCATCGATCGCAACCGCCCGCAGCCGCTCGGGGTGCACGTAAAGGAAGCGGTGCGCGAAGTGAGCGCCACCTGAGAAGCCGAACAGGCAGAACCGCCGGGTATCGACCTGATAGATCCTGCCGACCTCGCTGATCATGCTCAGCAGCAGCAGATCGAAGC
>CAWHWV010000027.1:0-82191 GCA_963833085.1 uncultured Pseudomonadota bacterium | reverse complement strand
ACAGTATCGATTGTCTTTCAGGCAGAATGCCTCAAGCTGAGGAGACCATGGAGAAGCCCCATACCCACTCGCTGACGCCGATCGCGCGTGACACGCTGCAGGAGCGTGTGTACCTGCGGATCCGCCAGGCGCTGATTCACTCGGAGTTCAAGCCGGGGCAGGTGCTGACCATCCGCGAGCTGGCGCAGAAGCTCGGCACCAGCATCATGCCGGTGCGTGAGGCGCTGCAGAAGCTGACGGTGGAGCGGGTTCTGGAGCTGCTGCCGACGCGCTCGGTGCGGGTGCCGGTGCTGTCAGCGGAGGAGTTCGCCGAAATCTGTGAGGCGCGGATGCTGCTCGAGGGGCACATGGCGCGTCTCGCCGCCGAGCGTGCCGACAGAGCGGAGCTCGCCAGGATCGAGGAGGCGAGCCGCGCGTTCCTGTCCGCCAAAGTGCCGAGCGCGCCGACCGTCATCCAACAGCGGAACCGTGAATTTCACTTCGCCATCTACGAGGCGGCGCATCAGCCGACGATGTTGGAGCTGATCGAGCCGCTGTGGGTCCGTTGCGGGCCCTGCACCGTGGCGCTGTTCGTGGACCTGGGAGTGGAGAAGATCAAGCGCGGCGCCACCACCCACCATCAGCAGGCGCTCGAGGCGATTCGCGCGCGCCGTCCCGCCGCCGCGGAGGAAGCGATCGTGGCCGACATCCGCGCCACCAGCGAGAGATACCAGAAGTACCGGCGTGAGCACGCCGAGTTCTTCGCCGACGGCCGCACGGCGGGGGCCGCCGCCGAGCGCTAGCCCCTCAGCGCGTCATCCACTTGCGTGACCGCACCGTGGCCACGGCGTACGGCATGATCCAGAAGAGCGCGATCGCCGAATAGTACGTATACAACACGCCGTACAGAAAGCTCATCGAGCGCTCCGTGCGCAGGAAGTAGAGCACGCTGAAGAGCGACATCGCCCCCATCGTGGCCACTATCGGCATCGCGACCGTCGGGTCCTGCATCATCAGCAGCGGCAGCAGTCCGAGACTGGAATAGGATGCGGGGTAGCGGAAGTTGGTCACCGCGCGGTCGAACATCGCCATGATGCGCGTGGGCCACGGCCGCTTCCATACGATGCCCATGAAGCGGATCTCTTCGCGCACGTAAGAGCGATCCCAGCGCAGCAGCATCTTGCAGAGCTTCACGTAGGAGATCGGCACCAGGGTGCGCACGACCGCCGTGCGCTGATACACCGTGTCGTAGCCGCTGTCGAGCAGATAGTTCGTCATGGCGCGGTCCTCGCCGAAGGTGCAGCGGGAACCGAGGAATTGCTGATTCTTCCAGCGCTCCAGCACCCGGCGGACGCCCGCGGCCCGCAGGCCGGTGAGGGCGCCGGGACAGCAGTAGACGTTGCGATACACGGACTCCACGGCGCGCAGCATGTCGAACGAGAGCATGTAGCGGACGTGCAGCATGCGCGGAATGATGCCGTGGGCGCGGTTGTACACCTCCACCCTGCCCGCCACCGCGCCGATCTTGGGGTCGCGGAACGGCCCGGCGAGGGCCAGCAGCGCATCGCGCTCGATGACGCTGTCGGAATCGATCGTCACCAGGACCTCGCCGCGGGCGCGGCTGAAGCCCAGGGCGAGCGCCTCGCGCTTGCCGCGGTTGCGCTCGTGGCGGAGCGCGGTGACGAGGCCGGGATATTTCTCCGCGGCCTGTGCGATATAACTGTAGGTATCGTCCTTGCTGCCGTCGTCGACCACGAGGATTTCCAACCGATCGTGGGGATAGTCGGCTTTGGCCACCGACTCGATCGACTGCAGCACCATCGCCCCTTCGTTGTAGGCGGGGATGATCACCGTGAGGCTGGGCGCGCTTTCCCGCGTGGCCGCGGCCGCCGGACGGTATACGATCCAGAAAGCCGTCCGGATCACGACCAGCACGAATCCGAGACCGAGCCAGAAAAGGCCGAGATAGGCGACTGCGCGCATCCCGTGTTGCTTCTCCGCGATCCGCAGGATGCGCAGCACGATGATGTGGAACTGGTAGTAGCCGACGATGACGCAGCCGAGCGCGATCAGGCGTACACCGCATAGTTCCACAGCTCGCCCGGCTCCCGGGAGGTCCCGCGGTCATGTTCGGCGGCGGTACGACGGCCAAGGCGCCGGCCGCGGAGCCCGAGATCGTTTGTTGGTTCTGGAACGTTCGCATGAGGGGCTTTTGCATCACTTCCATTACTCTTCCGTCATCTCTCGGGTTCAACGCCCTTGCCGATCCGCCGATGACGGGAGCGGCGACAGAGGCAGCGATTTTACGCGAAGGGGCCAGTACCTGAGCCCCGCCGCTGTGTGAAGAATCCTGAAGATCCCTCATGGTGAGCGAAGCATTTGCATTTGTGTGGCATGGCGACGACATGGCTGCACATGCTATGCGCCACCGATTGAACTGGTCATGAACCGGCAGGCGGCGTTTCCAGAGCGATTTCCACATCTTCGCCCGTCAGCCGGACGGCGTAGGTTCCGAGCGGCGCCGCCGCCGGAGCGCCTATCGCCGCCCCGGTGCGACAATCAAACGAGCCGCCATGTAAGGGACAGATGAGCCGCATCTTGCGTAGCCGTCCTTCGCTCAGCTTCGCGTAGGCGTGCGTACACACATTGTCCACCGCGAACCATCCCTCGCGAGTGTGGCAGAGCAGGATGCTGCGCGGCCCACGATGACCTCGAGCATCCTTCCCGTGGGCACATCGGCGATGCGGGCGACCCGCACGAAGGCGCTCTCGCTCATCGCATGGACGGAATGTGGCACGGCCTGGCCGTCGAGGCGGCCATTGTCGCACCGGCGGCGGCGGATGGCGGGATCAGAGGCCAGTGATGGCGGCCACCTTCGCGCCATCCGGGCTGCCGAGGCCGGTGCAGGCATCCCAGCCGGATGAGGCGGCGAAGCCGCCGTTGTTGCCCTGCGTGATGTCGTGCAGGGCCGAGGGTTGGCCGTAGAGGGCGGGGTTCATGAAGCCGGCGGAGTGCCCGGCCGTGGCGTTGATGCGCGCGATGAGACCGGCCCAGAGGGGGGCCACGGCGCTCGTGCCGCCGTACACGGCAGTCGTCCCATCGACCAGAATGTTGTAACCGGTTTGCGGATCCGCGTCCGCGGATACGTCAGGAACACCGCGCATCGACAACGGGCTGCGCGTCCCCTCCGCATCGGTGCGTGTCGAGGCCTTGCTGCCATGACGGCAACGCAAAGAAAGTACTGACACCGCCCCCGCCCGCACCGCTGGCTGGATTACCGTCGTTCCAGACGACCTCGCTGACGATTGTCGTTCCGTTGGCCTGCAGGCTGGTGCCCCCACACGCAAGCGCGTAGGAGCTGGAAGCAGGGAAGTCCACATGGTTGCTTCCGTCGCTCACGCCATCGGTCGATCCACCGTCGCCCGCGGCAACACACACCGTTATTCCCATGGCAGCGGCCGCCTGAAACGCCTGGTCCATCGTGGTCATCGCCTGTTGAGTCCAGGTCGATTCGGCGCCACCCCAGCTGATCGAGACGACCGACGGCTTGCGGACCTCGTCATGAATGGCCGTCGTCACCGCATCGAGAAATCCGGCGTCGGTATTGGGCGCAAAGTACACGGCAATGGCCGCGGCCGGAGCGATCGCGCCGGCCACCTCAATATCCAACATCACCTCACCGTCCGGTCCGTCGGGATCGCCGGTCGGTTGATTCGTCGCCTGATCGACAGAGACCGCCGTGACGGTCGGGAGGGGAACACCGAGACCACTGAAATAGGTCTGCAGATCCTGCGGCCGATAGCCGCCCCCGAGCTCGATGAGGGCGATGCATTCGCCCGCGCCGTCGCCTTGTCGGGAAGTCATAGATCGCGGCGAGCTGCACGGGAGTGAAGGAAGCCGCTCCCGCGCGAGCCGGTCGCGAGCGCCGCCCGGCCTGGGTCGTCTTCATCCGAAAGTGCGCCTCGGCCTGCGGACGGTTGTCGAGGCCGAGGACCGCCTCGATGATGCCGCTCAACTCGGCGGGGACGTGAACGGGGCCTGTCCGCCCACGATAGGTGCCGCCAGGATGGGAGCAGTGTTGCAGCTCGACGTCGAATGCATCGTTGAATTGCGCGACCGTGCCGGCCAACACCAACGTCCTGCGCCCGGCGTGCTCCTGCACGACCGCCAGCCCGTGCGCCTCGGCGAAATTCCCGCACCGCATCCAGATCCGCCCGGCTGGCGCCGTGGCGCCGGGCATAGTCGGCGCGGGAGAGGTGATTCCTGGAGCCCTGGCCGCTTGGCGATTCCCTGCATGCGAGCCTGCAGGCCCTGCGGTCGGTCGCCCGAACGACGACCGTGACTTCCAGGCGCTCCGCCGGGTCCGCGGGTCCCAATGCGCGCGAATTCGGAAGCGGGCTTCGCTCGCTTCCCTTGAGTGGACGTCTGGCCATGGCGCCTCCTCCTAGTCTGCGGGTGCAGGTTCCGCAGCTACCTTAGCGCCGGCGCGACCGGCCGGCCAGAGCTGTCTCAGGGCGCAGACAAGGCGAATGCAAACGGAGCTGCGGGCTATGAGTTTCGTACCTAGGTCGTCTCGAACAGGCTCATGAAGCCGTAGTCCATATGAAGTTGTGCATGGCAGTGGAAAAGGGTGAGCCCGAGCTGGTCGGCGGTGAAGTCCATCTCGATGATCTGATAGCCCCCGAGCATGACGACGTCCTTCAGCACGCCGCCGGTCGGTGCACCGGCGATCCGCGTCAGCTCGAACCGGTTGCGGTGCAGGTGTATGGGATGGATGTCGTCGCTGGCATTGCGCATGCGCAGCCGATATCGCCGACCGCGCGCGAGGCGCCGAGACACGGGCATGGTCCTCGAGTCGAAGGCGACGCCGTTGAGGGTCCAGCGGTTGAAGCCCTGGTCGGCCGCGTTGTCCTTCTCTATCAATAAATCCAGAGTCTCGTGCGGCGGTGGCGGTTGCCGGCGGAGGGTCGGCGAAGCGCCGGTAGTCCCAGCTGAACGGCGGGGGCGTGCGCCACACGGGCTTGCCCCGCTCGCCGGCATATTCGACGACGATCCCCATGCCGTGCCCGCGGTCATCGTCATCGAGATCGCCGATCACCCATACGCCGGGCCGATCCATCTCGCACGATCGCACTCACCCGCTCGGCGGTGCCCAACCACAGCACCGGCACCTGCGCAGGATGCGGCACCGGATTGCCGTCGAGGGCCACCACTTTGAAGGTGTGTCCCGGCAGCGCGAGGCTGCGGATCTCCGTGGCGCTGCCGTTGAGGACGTGAAAGAGAACGCGCTCGCCGCGCTTACGCGCACCGGCTCGCCGAAGCCGAGCTGGCGGCCGTTGATGGTGAAGATGCGGTAGCCAACCTCGAAGCCCTTCTTCATTCCGCGGGCGAGCGAGGCTCGCATGGCGGCCTCACCGTGCGCCTGCGAGCTTGGGATCCCGCGTCGCCGGGGACAGGAATTCGAGGTCCATGTCGCCACCCTGGCTGAAGAACGGCTCGAACTCCTTGAGCGTCAGGAACACCTCACGATCGTAGGCGCCGGGGTCGAGCGCGGGCTCGATATACACCGGTCCGACCTCGCCGCCGTATAACCCGCGGTTGAGGTCGCTGCCGGCCCGCACGTGCGTGTGATAGAAGCGAAAGCCCGAGGGGCGTGGGATAAACACCTCCCGGCGCATGCCATGCGGAGGAATATAGGGCGTGCCCTCCTCGGCGGCGCCATCCACCGAATCGGGTATGAGCTGTCCGTGCCAATGCAGCTGCTCGGGAGTATCTGTATCGTTGAGGATGTCCACGATGGCCTGCCGCCCTTCTTTGAATCTCAGCAGCGGTCCCGGAAACTGTCCGTTATAAGTGGTCAGCGACAGAAAGCGCTGCGGCCCGACCTCCACGAGTGAAGTGCCGATGCGGACAGTGTAGTCGGCGACGCGGGGAGGCGCGGCGAACGCCGGCTCCCGTATTGGCACGTTGGCGGCAAGCGCAGTGAATCCGGTGGTTTTCAGAAACTGCCGACGGTCCACGAGGCCTCCTCAATACCAAGGCGATGAAAGTAGAGACCGGACAGCGCGCTGTCAAAGCGGCGTGCGACGAAATGGCAACGGACTGACCCTTCCCTCTTCGAGACGACCAAGCGAGCCTCTTCCTCAGGTCATCGATTCGAAGGGCTCAATTACATCGGCATCGCCCATCGCATGGGCATCAGCGCCAGCATGGTGGAAAAGCATATCGCCGAAGCGATGCTGCGGCTGACTCGGGCGCTGGCGCTCGGCCAAGACGCGGTGCGGGCTCGCCCGGTCAGGGTCCGGGGACTGGGTTAGCTGGGATAGATTGATCCGGACCGCCGCGCTAAGATCGGCGCGGGACGATGGCGCGAGTTTAGCTGGCCTTACCCTATGAATTCTGTACGCGGGTCCTCCTCAACGAGTGTGCGGGAAGAGGCTGCTCGCTGGTTCACGATTCTTCATCGGGGCGTGATGACGCTCGAGGAGCGAGCCGCTTACGAGCGGTGGCTCGCGGACGAGACGCATCGGCCGGCCATGGCGGAGATGCAGCGGGTATGGCAGATGCTCGAACCGCCCCGCCGCGCGATCCCGGCCGCGCCCATGCGCGCCAGCGGCACCGGGCACCCGGCCCGCAAATTCATGGTCGCCGCCATGTGCGTTGTTTCCCTCGGCATCCTGGCACTCTCTTGCGTCCATACGCCGTTCTGGACGTCGCTCGATTGGGTGACTCGCTGACAACGGGACTGCTCATCCTGCACAGTCTGATGGCCGTCGCCCTGTTGGGAGCGATCACTCATCAGGCGATTGCCGTGAAGGGCGCAGCGGACGGCGGCGGGAAATCGCTCGGCGCCCGCTACAGATCCGCCGACCGTCCGCGTACAGCGGGCGCGATCGTGCTGCTGTTCGTCGCCTCGAGCGTGATCGGCGCCTCGCTGTATCCGGCCTATCGCATGATCGTGCGCCCGGTGCTGGAGCTCGACAACCTGCGCGTGGCGAACGGCGCATTCGAGCTCAAGGAGCACTTCGCCGCGTTGGGCCTGCTGATGCTGCCGGCCTATTGGGCGGCATGGAGCAGACCGCTGGCTCCCGAGCATGCCGCCGCCCGCATGGGCCTGACCTGGGTGCTCGCGGCGATCGTGTGGTGGAACTTCCTCATCGGCGATGTCCTCAACAACATCAAGGGACTGTTTCATTGAGGGATCGCGGCCGACTGCTGGTATTCTCGCTCGCCGCCGCGACCGGCTATACGCTCGCTTACTACTTCAATTGGTCGCTGCTCGTCTATTATCCGGTCGTCAACGAGCTGCACCTCGTCCGGCAAGGGCGCGCGGATGGCTTCCCCATCTTCTACTACGGCTGGGTGGCAACGGCGGTGGTGATCGGCGCCGTCGCTGCCTGCGTGACACCCCGCAGCTGGCTGAAGCGGCTGCCTTTCGATCTTTCCTGGATCGTCACGATCGTGATGATCGTCGCCGCGCTCACGTACGAGAAACGGTGGTTCTGATCTGAGCACGACCTGAGGAAACGCCCCGCACCGTCGTCAATTGGCTGAGTAGCTGACGTCGGAGACGGTTCGTGGCATTTCCTCTTGCGATACGGTTGCACGGTCGGGCGCGTTGCTGCTGGCGCGGATGTGCGCTCAGCCTGGGCTGCCCGCGAGTCACGCTCGCGCAGCAGTCGCCCCAGGCCGCGCCCGCATCGGGAGCGCTTTCGCCGGTCACGGTGCAGGCCAACCGAATCACGCAGATCCCCCCGGGCGTCAGCAACGATTATCAGCTCACCAGTGTGGACATCGCCAATCTTCCGGCCGGCGATAACACGGTTCTCACCGATGTTCTCGCGCAGATGCCCGGCGTCGGCATCGATCAGAACCAGCAGGTGCACATTCGAAATACCGAGGGCTCGGGATTTCAATACGAGATCAACGGCGCGCTGATTCCGCTCGACATCACCACGAATCCGCCGTTCATGGCGATGTTCAATCCGATTTTCATCAAGCGCCTGGACCTGCTCGACGGCATCCTTCCCGCGCAGTACAGCTACTCCACGGGCGGCGTCATCTCCATCGAGACCAAGAACGGCTGCGAGCAGCCGGGCGGCGACGTCTCGATCTACGGCGGACAGCGCGAGCATGGTCCAGCCGAGCTTCCAATACGGGGGATGCGATGGCGCTCTCAGCTACTACGGCAGCGCGCTCTACACCCAGAGCAATCTCGCGTTCAGCTCCGCAACGCCCGGACCGACCCCGATTCACGATTGGACCCACGAGGTGCAGGCGCTCGGCGTGCTCACCTATTCGCTCAGCAGCGCGACGAAGCTGAGCCTCATCGTTCTCGGCGTCCCCGAGCACGAATCAGCTGCCGAACGTCTCGGGACTCACACCGCAGTTCTCCGCTGGCGAATGCGCCCGTCATTCCATCGGCCGACATCAACTCCTACCTCAATTTCAAGGATTATCTCGCCATCCTGTCGTTGTCCAGCTCGCCGTCCTCGCAGCTTTCATTTCAGCTGTCCTACACGGCGCATGAGATCGAGGAGTTGTATCTGCCGGACGACGTCGGCGAGCTCGAGTATCAGGGGGTGGCGACCCAGGCATCGCACAAGGATATGGACAATATCCTGCAGGGCGACATGAAATACGTGGTCGGAGATCATACGATCTCCAGCGGATTTTATCTCGGTGCCTACCACGTCTCGGCGGATGGAAGCTCGTTGGTATTTCCGGCCGACGCCTCGGGTGATCAGAACAGCGACGTGCCCCTGCTGCTGATCAATGAGATTCACCAGATGAACATCCTGACGGGACTCTACGTGGACGACCTGTGGAAGATCAACCCCGAGGTGAGCCTCAATTCCGGTGTGCGATGGGATACGCTGTCCGGCATCTCTCATGGCAACCAGGTCAGTCCGACCATAAACCTGACCTATACCCCGGTACGCAGCACCACCTTCCACGCCGGCGTGGCTCGCTATTTCCAGGTTCCGAGCTTCGAGGGCATCTCACCCGACGCTCCCGCCGCATTCGCCAATACGACGGGCGCCGGACCGCTCGGTGTGACCACCCCACTGGTCGAGAGCGATTTGGAGTACGACATCGGCCTCGTGCAGATTTTGACACCGCGCCTGTCGATGTCGGAGGACAATTTCTACGAGAAGACGCGACACTATCTGGACGCAGGCCAATTCGGCGCAGTGCCGGTATTCGCACCGTTCAACTACCAGCACGGCTGGATCTGGGGCTCGGAGTTCGCGGTGGATTATGCCGTCGGCCCCCTCTCGGTCTACGCCAATGCCACGTTGGGGCGGAATCTCGAATATGGCATCGTCACCGGCCAGTTCAATTTCGAGCCCGACGAGCTGGCCTACATGGATGATCACGACATCGTGCTGGATCACCAGCCGATAACCACGATCAACGCGGGCGGCACCTATGAGTGGCAGCGCTTCAAGTTCAGCGTGGATGGCGTATACGATACCGGCCTTCGGACCGGATTCGCCAACCAAATGACGCTTCCCCACGTCTTCCAGGTCAATCTCGGCGTGCAGCGCACATTCGAGGTCGCCGGTCACCCGCTGAGCAATCAGCTGACCCTGCTGAACATCTTCGACCGGGTCAACCTGATCAGACCGTCCGGCGGACTCGGAGTGTTCCAGTCGGCCTATGGCCCGAGATTCACGATCTTTGACGCGCTGACCTTGTATTTCTGATTTGTCCTGAGGACCGCTGATCTGCAGGTCATCGGACTCGTGGCTCAGACCGCGAAGTGCACGTTCCGACGCTCCGGACCGAACAGCGCGAGGAACACCAGAAGTGCCGCCACCACTCCGCACACCACCGTCATCGCGAAGGCGTAGTCGGGATGCGCGGCGCTCCCGTGCGCGCTGGCGATGGCTGACTGCAGCGGCGAGTTGCCGGACGCGAGCAGATTGCCGAGCTGATAGACCACGCCGGGGAAGGTCGCCCGTATGCCTCCCGGTGATAGCTCGTTGAGGTGTACGGGTACGACGCCCCACGCACCTTGCACCATGAATTGCATGGCGAAGGCGGCGCCGGCCAGCGCCACGGGGGTCGACGAATAAGCCCAGAAAGGCAGTGCGAGCAGGGACAGCCCGGCGGCGAGCGCAATGCTTCGGCGCCGGCCCATGCGGCTCGACAGAGAGCCGAACGACACGCCACCGCAGATCGCGCCGATGTTGTAGACGACTGCGATCCAGGCCTTGGTTCCCGTCGCAAAGCCTCGCTGAGCGCCTAGGAACGTTGGATAGAGGTCCTGAGTCCCGTGACTGAAGAAATTGAAGCAGGTCATCAACACAATCGCGTACAGCGCGAGCGGCCAATGGCCACGCAGGGCCGAAAGCAGGCTGGGCCTCGCCGTATCCGTCCTGCCGGCAGACCAGGTCGTCGATTCCGGCACCTTCTTGAAGATATAGAGCGCCAGCAGCGCCGGCGCGGCGCCCACGACGAACATCCCCCGCCAGCCGATGTGCGCGTACAGCAGGCCGAAAACCACGGCTGCCAGCAGGTATCCACAGGGATAGCCGGCCTGCAGGATGCCGGAGACCAGTCCGCGCGTTCTGATCGGCACGGACTCGAAGGCCAGAGAAGCGCCGACGCCCCATTCCCCGCCCATGGCGATGCCGTACAGCGCACGGAGCGTGATGAACACCGCGAGGGACGACGAAAATGCCGTCGCGAGCTCCATGGCCGAATACAGCAGCACGCTCGCCATCAGCGCCGGGCGGCGCCCATAACTGTCGGCGATGCGGCCGAATAGGAATGCGCCGATGGGCCGCGTCGCCAGAGTGACTGCAATGCCCCAGCTTACCCCCGTGACGTCGGTCCCGAAGTCGCTCGCCAGGCGCTGGAGCACGAACACAACCAGGAAGAAATCGAAAGCGTCGAGCATCCATCCCAGAAAGCTCGCCACGACGACATTGGTGTGTTCGGCGGTCCAGGAAGGGTCCGATGTCATGCCAGAGCCTTGAGCAAATGAGCTGCCATCATACGGTTACGCGGGCGCAGCGGCAGCTGCCAGTCACGAGCCCATGGGCCCAAGAACTATGACCGGTTGACATCCCCCTTTGGCCCCTCTTTGGTCAAATAATCTCGCATCGATCCAATCGAGGCGAGAGCAAAACTAATGGCTTGCGCAACGATTCATTGCGCGGATCGCGCGGCAGGGGCCTCGGGTGTCCGCCCGACGAACTTCCGCGGGGCCGTCTCCCGCAGGAAGAGACAAACGACGATCCCGAGCGCAAGGCCGACGATGGCCATGGTCAGCGTATGCTGAATGCCGAAGTGCTGCGCGACCGCGCCCGCAAGCACTGGCGCGATGCCGCCGCCGAAGATCTCCCCGCAGGCCACGATGAGGCCCGTGGTCGAGGAAACGAGCCCTTTCGGCGCGGCCTCCGCCGCAATCGCGCCGGTCAGCAGGCCGAGCAGGCCGAAGCTGCAGAAGCATGCCGCGAAAAGAAGCGCGAACAGCGCGGGTACCGTCTCGCAGCGAGAGAATGCGTAGACGAACACGGTCCCGAGAACGAAGCCTGCCACCGCGACGGGCCTGCGCCCGATTAGATCCGATGCGGCGGGAAGGACAAGCTGACCGAGGAAGCCACCCAAGCCGATCGCGGCGGTCACGAAACCCATCTGTGCGGTACCGAGTTTCAGGAAATCGACCAGGTAGCTGGGGACCATCGCACTCAGGCTGAAAATGCCGCTCATGGCGCAAAGCAGCGCCAGCATGTCGAGCGGTACGTTGCGGTGCTTCAGAATCTCACTGAGGGGAGCGCGATGCTCATGCGGGCTCGCGCCGATGGTCGGCGGCTCGCGGACGGTGCGGTACAGGAGCGCCGCCACGATCAGTCCCGGCACCGCGACCAGCATGAACACCCCCCGCCAGCTCATCAGCCGCAGCAGCTGAGTCGCGAGGATGGGACCCAACGCCAGTCCGAAGAGCGGAAAGGCGCTTTGAGTGATGCCGAGATTCAAGCCCCTGCGGGAGGGCCTTGAAGCCTCGCTCACCGTCGCAAAGCTCACCGGGCAGAAGGCGCCTTCGTTGGCGCCCATGATGATTCTGATGGCGAGGAGTCCGGCGAAGCCACCCACGATGCCACTGAAGCCCGAGAGCAGCGAGAAGGCGAGGATCGCCGGCACCAGCACGCGCCTGCGGCCCAGCCGATCGCTGAGTCCTCCGCCGATGATGGAGAAGACGCCCCAGGCGATCCCGAGTGCGCCGATGAGGCTCCCCATATCCTGGTAGCTGAGATGAAGGTCCTTCGCCATCGTTGGGAAGAGCGGCGAGATGATCCAGCGATCGAGCCCGGTCAGACCGAAGCCGAACGTGAGCAGCGCGACCACGCGCCGCTCGTAGGCCGTGTCCGCCTGTGACTCCATCAGCCGGCGCATCAAGATTCTGCCTGCGCGCTCAACTGCCGCTCGAGCTCGTGCAGCGTCCGATAGCAGGCGAGCACCTGCTGCACACTCGCGTTGGGCTCGCGCTTGTCGCGAATCGCTGCGAAGAATTCCCGGTCCTGGAGCTCGATACCGTTCATTGACACATCGACCTTGGACACGTCGATCTTCTGATCCTTGCCGTCGATGAGATCGTCGTAGCGCGCGATGTAAGTACCGTTGTCGCAGATGTAGCGGAAGAAGGTGCCCAGCGGGCCGTCGTTGTTGAAGGATAAGGACAGCGTGCAGATCGCGCCTGTCGCCGCCTTCATCTGGATCGACATATCCATTGCGATGCCGAGCCTCGGGTGGATCGGGCCCTGGATGGCGTGCGCTATGGTGACCGGCGCTCCGACCTGATAGGTGAAGAGGTCCACGGTGTGCGCCGAGTGATGCCAGAGAAGGTGGTCGGTCCAGGAGCGCGGTTGCCCCGAGGCATTCGTGTTCGTGCGACGGAAGAAGTAGGTCTGCACGTCCATCTGCTGGATGTTGAGCTCGTCCGCGGCGATCCGCTGATGAATCCACTGGTGGGAGGGATTGAACCGCCTGGTATGGCCCACCATGCAGACGAGGCCGGTTTCGCGCTGCACGCGTGCCACCGCCCCGGCGTCGCCCCAACTGTCGGCAAGAGGAATCTCGACCTGCACGTGCTTGCCCGCCTTCAGACATTCGATCGCCTGTGCTGCGTGCAGTTGCGTAGGCGTCGCAAGTATGGCCGCAGTCACTCCGGGCCGGGCGAGCGCTTCGCCCAGCGAGGTCGTGGCGTGGGCGATGCCGTATTTGTTCGCGACTTCGCGTGTCGCTGCGAGCTCGCGCCCGACCACGGAGTCGACTTCGATGCCGCCGATCACCCGGATCGCATCCAGGTGCTTCTGACCGAAGGCGCCGGCGCCGGCGAGAATGATCTTCAAGTGGCGTTCTCCAGAATGACGTGTCCAACCGCCGTGTTGGAAGCCGGTACGTGGTAAAAGCGGTGCACCGTGCGCACCTTGGGATCGAGGGCGCCGCGCATGATGAGCCACATGACGAGCTCCACCCCTTCGGAGCCCGCCTCGCGCAGGTACTCGATGTGCGGAATGCGCGCGACCTCCTCGGGATCGTCGATCAGCCGGTCGAGCCAGCGGTTGTCCCACTCCTTATTGATGAGTCCGGCCCGCGGCCCCTGGAGCTGGTGGCTCATGCCGCCGGTACCCCAGACCTCGACGTTGAGGTCCTCGTCGAACGTCTCGACGGCTCTACGGATCGCCTTGCCAAGCTCGAAGCATCGCCGTCCGGACGGTGGCGGAAAGAGCACTACGTTGACGGCCAGCGGAATGACGCAGACGGGCCAGCGCGCGGGCTGGCCGAACATCAGCGACATCGGCACGGTGAGGCCGTGGTCGACGTCCATCCTGTTGATGATCGTGAGGTCGAAATCCTGCTGGATGACGCTCTGCGCGACGTGGCAGGCCAACTCCGGATGTCCCTCCACCGCCGGCACCGGCCTCCGGCCCCATCCCTCGTCGGCCGGCTCGAACGAGGTGGCGCAACCGATCGCGAATGTCGGCACGATGTCGAGGCTGAACGCCGAGGCATGATCGTTGTAGATCAGCACGACCACGTCCGGCTTCTGGCGCGCGACCCATTGCTTGGAGAATTCGTAGCCGGCGAACAGCGGCTTCCAGTACGGCTCGGTCGCGCGTCCGTTGTCGAGAGCAGCCCCGATCGCGGGGACGTGCGAAGTGGCGACGCCCGCGGTGATTCGAGCCACTATTCTCCCTCCTCATCGGAGCCCTCGCGGGCAGGAGTTTCGCCCACACGGCGATTGCCCTCGGGCGACCTGCCGCCCTTCAACATCATGGTCGCGTAAGCCTCCTGCGTCATGCCGGTCATCGTGGCCGCCGTGTACTGGAAGCTCTTGCCGTCCGTCGAGAAGAGCTTGGAGAGAAAGTAGATATTGCCGCCAAGAGCGATCATCCGATTGAAATCGCGCGCCAGCACGGCTTGCTTCTGCTCCTCCGACATCGGCCACTCGTCGAGGTAGGCGCGCTCGTCGCGCTTGAATCGCACGCGGTTGTCCGCCTTCATGAGAGACATGCAGAACTGATTCAGGTGATAGCCCTTGCGCGCCTGATCCGCATCGAAGATCACGGTGCCCGGGATATCGGAGTAGGGCTTATCGAGTGCCATGGGACTTTGCCGTCACCGGCTGAAGTAGAGACGGTTGGGGTTGTCGACGAGGAGCTTCTGCTGCAGAGCGGCCGTCGACGCTATGTGGGGCACATAGTCGAGGAGCTTGCCGTCGTCCGGCATGTAACCCTTCAGGTTGGGATGCGGCCAGTCGGTGCCCCAGAGGATCCGGTCGGGAAAGGTCCCGACCAGCCTCTTCGCGAATGGCATCACATCCTCGTACCGCGGGGGTCCGGACTTCGAGAGCCGCTCGGGGCAGCTTACTTTCGACCACACGTTCGGGTGCTCCCGCATCAGGTGGACGAATAGCTCGAACTCAGGTCCCTGGACGGACTTGGTAACATCGGGACGACCCATGTGATCGACGACGAGAGTCGTCGGGAGCGAAGCGAAGAAGTCATAGAGCTGCGGCAGCTCCGCGCCCTCGAAGTAGATGACGATGTGCCAGCCGAGGGGAGCCACCCGCCGGGCGATCTCCTCGAGGACTTCGCGAGGGGTCGTGTCGACGAGTCGCTTGACGAAGTTGAAACGCACCCCGCGTACGCCCGCGGCATCGAGTGCCCGCAGCTCCGCGTCCGTCACGCTGGCGGCGATCGATGCGACGCCGCGTGCGCGACCATTCGAGGATCGCAGGGCGTCGACGAGAGCGCGATTGTCGGTGCCGTGGCAGGTCGCCTGAACGATCACATTGCGCTCGAGGCCGAGGAAATCGCGCAAGGCCCAGAGATGATCCTTCGAGGCATCGCACGGAGTGTATTTGCGCTCGGGTGCGTAGGGAAACGCCGCGCCGGGACCGAATACGTGACAGTGGGCATCGACCGCACCCGGTGGCGGAGCGTAGTCTGGCTTGCAGGGGCTGGGATGGTATGCAAGCCACTCACGATCCATCGTGAATCCACCCGAGGGACCGCTCGCCGCCCATCCTGGCCCGCCGGGTACGAGTGTCGAGCTCATCTGCCCCTCGCCTGCAAGCGAGCATCGAGGCGCGGAAAGACAGCTCGCACATTCTTCTCGAAGATCCGCAGCTTGTCGGATTGCGTGAGCGGGAGAGCATCGATGTACCGCTTGGTGTCATCGAAATAAAACCCCGTCTCGGGATCGATCCCGCGGACTGCGCCAACCATCTCGGAGCCAAAGAGAATGTTGTCGAGCGCGATCACCCGAAAGAGCAGATCGATGCCCGGCTGGTGATAGACGCACGTGTCGAAGAACACGTTCTTCATCACGTGCTCGGCAAGGGGCGGACGCTTCAGCATATCGGCAAGACCCCGATAGCGTCCCCAGTGGTAGGGCACCGCGCCGCCGCCGTGCGGAATGACGAGCTTCAGGGCCGGGAAGTCGCGGAAGAGATCCCCCTGGATGAATTGCATGAATGCCGTCGTATCGGCATTGATGTAGTGCGCGCCGGTCGCATGGAAGCACGGATTGCACGACGCTGAGACGTGCACCATCGCCGGCACTTCCAGCTCGACCATCTTCTCGTAGAACGGGTACCAGTGCCGGTCGGTGAGCGGCGGGGACTTCCAATGACCGCCGGAGGGGTCGGGATTCAGGTTGCAGCCGACGAAGCCCAATTCCCGCACACAGCGCTCGAGCTCGTGGACGGAATTCGCGATCGGCACTCCGGGCGACTGCGGCAGCTGACAGACACCGGCGAAGTTCTCCGGGTACAGGTCGATGACACGCCTGATGAGGTCATTGTTCGCGCGTGTCCAGGCCGCCGACACCTCCTCGCCGCCGATGTGATGCCCCATCGCCGAAGCGCGCGGGGAGAATAGCGTGAGATCGCTGCCGCGCTCCCTCTGCAGCTTGAGCTGATTCTTCTCGATCGTCTCGCGAATCTCATCGTCGGAGATCTGCTCCAGCCTGGCGGGCGGCAGGCTCGGGTCCTTGAGGTGCGCGGTCTGGGCGTCGCGAAAACGCTGATGCGCGGCCGGCGCCGTCGTGTAGTGACCGTGACAGTCGATGATCATGCGGTCTCCCGGAATTCAGCGCCGCTCGCGGCGAGCACGGCATCCAGTAACTCCGCCAGCGAGGCGGGCGCGCGCGCAGGACGGCGGGTTGCGGCCCAGCCCTGCCGGTTGGCGCATGCGAGACTCATCAGCGGCTCGATGCCCGCATCGGCGACGGCTTGCGCCGCCTCGCGCATCTCTTCGGCGCGCCGACGGCCATGCTCCAGCGAGCGGGAGATCATGTAGGACGCGATCCGCTCCCAGTCCTCGTTGGGGAAGAGATCGCGGAGGGATTGGAGCACGGTCTGCTCCACGCCGTGCCGCCGCGCGGCGAGCAGCGACTCGGCGAACAGCGCCTCCAGCCCTTTGATCATCACACTGCGGCACATCTTCGCCGCCGAAGCGCGACCTATGGCGGAGTCAAATACCTGAATGCCCGAGAAGCCGATCTGTCGCGCCAACGCCTCGAACGTGGCGGCGTGCGGGCCGCCGATCAACATCGGGGAGCCGATACGCTTCGGCGCGATCGGCGACATCACGGCGGCCTCGACATAACGGCTGCCACCGGCCTCGATGGCCGCGGCGGCCGCTCGCTTGGTCCGCGGCGCGACGGAGTTGAGATCGAAGTAGATCGCCTGCGGCGAGATCGAGCCGGCCGCCTCGCTCGCGGCGGGCAGGCAATTGGCGGCGGTGACGGCCGAGATGATGAGCGTGCGGCCGGTCACGGCGTCCGCCATCGACGCAGCGATTTGCGGCTTGGCCGCCGCGGCGGCCCGGCTCGGCGCGCTCGCGGGCACGGGGAAGAGGCGATCCCAGATCACGACGTCGCGCGCGCCGGTGGACTCGAGGTCCGCCGCGAGGATCTGACCGACTTCGCCGTAACCGATCAGCGCGATGCGGGGCAGCGTTGCGCCGGCCGTCACGTGGTGCTCCAGGCGGCGGATGGCGCGAACACTTCGCCCCGCATCAGTTTTCGGGCCGTCCGCAGCAGGGCGGAGCGATTCACTCGCAGCTCCGGCCCGCTGCCCGTGACGTCCATCTCGATGGTGAAGAAACCGGTGGGATGCTCGATCTCGAGACGTTGGCGGCCCGCGGAAGCGCGACCGGCGATGCGCGCGGCCACGGTGCCCGGCACCATGCATGCGGTCGCAACACTGACGGCGCCGAGAACCCCGATCGCCTCGTGCACGCGATGCGGAATGAACGTCCGGGTGTTGAGATGGCCGCCATGCCGCGCGGGCGAGATCAGCGACATCTTGGGAACGGTCTTCTTCGCGACATCGCCCAGGTTCATCCGCGGACCCAAGGTCAGGCGGATCTTCTCCACGCGTGCCTTGAGGCCCGCGTTGGCCTCGAGGGCCTGCGGCGACTCCGCGCCGCTGATGCCGAAGTCCTCTGCATCGAGCAGCACGACAGGCATGCCGTTATCGATGCAAGTGAGCTCGGTGCCTTCGATGCGGTCGGAGGGGTTGCCGGTCGGGAAGAGGGAGCCGCAGGACGAGCCCGCGACGTCGAGAAAGTCGATGCTGATTCCGGCAGCCGTACCGGGGACGCCGTCGATGCGTGCGTCGCCTTCGTACTCCACCGCTCCATTCGGCGTGGGCACGTGCGCAACCGCGATGCTGCCGGTGTTTACCATGTGGATTCGCACCGGCGTGGTTGGGCCGGAAGCGGGAACCAGGCCGTTCTCGATCGCCCAGGGCCCGACGCCGGCGAGAATGTTGCCGCAGTTCTGCGAGTCGCTGACCTCGGCCTGGTCGACTACCACCTGCAGGAAGAGATAGTCGACGTCGGCATCGGCCCGGGTTGTCGGACCGATGACCGCCACTTTGCTCGTCAAGGGATGCGCGCCGCCCACACCGTCGATCTGACGGATGTCGGGCGATCCCATCGCCGCGAGCAATACCCGGTCGCGAGCGCCGCGGTCGCCGGGCAGGTCGCGCACGTTGAAATAGAGTCCTTTGGATGTCCCACCGCGCATGAGGGTCGCCGGAATCGCCCGCAGCATGCGCTTACTCCTCGGGCGCGTCGCGGTAGACGAGCCCCAAGCGTGCGAGCTTGTCGCGCATCTGATAGATGTCGAGCCCGAGCTCACCCGCCTTCAGCCGCTCGCGCATCTTCGCTTCCTTCGCCTCGCGTGCCGCACTGGCTTCGGCGACCTGGGCCGCGTTGTGCCGCGGGACGATGCAAACCCCGTCGTCATCGGCGATGACCACGTCTCCCGGATTGACGAGCGCGCCGGCGCAGACGACGAGGACGTTCACGCTGCCCAGGGTCTCCTTCACCGTGCCCTGCGCCGAGACCACTTTCGACCAGACGGGAAAGTGCATCTCGGTGAGGTCGCGCACGTCGCGCACTCCGGCATCGATCACGAGCGCCCGCACGCCATGCGCCTTCAGCGAGCAGGCCAGCAGCTCGCCGAAGTAGCCGGCGTCGGAATAAGAGGTCGGCGCGACGACGAGGACATCCCCCTCGCGGCACTGCTCGACCGCCACGTGGATCATCCAGTTGTCGCAGGGCGGCAGGCTGACGGTGACGGCCGTTCCGGCTATCCGGGCACCGGGAAAGATGGGGCGGACCTGGGCCGACAGGAGGCCCGTGCGGCCCTGCGCCTCGTGCACGGTCGCAACTCCGTAGGTTGCCAGCCGCGCGACGATGCCGCTGTCCGCGCGGGAAATGTTCGTGTGAACCACGGGCACGGGACGTCGCCCCTCGAGTGATGGACGGAGCGATTTTCCGCCACGGCGCGGTGCCGCGCTAATTGCAAAAATGCGCCAGGTATAAGAAATTGCATACATATGCCCGGCCCGCTACCGAACGTTCGCCACCTGTCGGTATTCGCCGCAGTGGCGCAGCTCGGCAGCGTGAGCGCCGCGGCGCGCGCGGCGCACCTGAGCCAGCCGGCGGTCACGCAGGCGATCGCTTCGCTGGAGCGGGACTTCGCCCGGCCGTTGTTCGCGCGGACGGCTCAGGGCATGGAGCCGACCGAGGCCGGGAGGCTCTGCGCTGCGCGCATCGCGCGGGTGCTACAGCGCATGGCGGAGGCCCTCGCAGCGGCGGCGCCGCAGTCAGCCGGCGCGCGCGACTGGCTTCATGGAATAACGTCCCGGCAGCTGCAGGCGCTGGTCGCTGTCGTGGAGTCGGGCAGCTTCGGGGCTGCGGCCCGAGGTCAGAGCATGACGCGCGCGACCCTGCATCGGGCGGCAAGGGAGCTCGAGCGCAGAATCGGCGCGCCGCTGTTCGAGACGACGAGCCATGGCCTGAGCCCCACGCGTGAGGCGCTGCGCCTCTGCCGCCAGCTGCAGCTCGCGATAGCGGAGCTCGCGCAGGCGCGTGCCGAAGTCGCCGCGCTCGACGGGACAGAACGGGGCGAGACGGTGATCGGTGCGATGCCACTCGGACGCAGCTTCATCGTTCCCGAGACGGTGTTGCGTTTCGCCGCGCGGCGGCCGAGCCATCGGCTATCGATCCTGGACGGGCCCTACGAAAGTCTGCTCGATGCGTTGCGCCGAGGCCGGGCGGACGTGCTGGTCGGGGCACTGCGGGAATCGGTGCCGGCGGATGTCGTCCAGGAGCTGCTGTTCGAGGATCCGCTGGCGATCATCGTCCGCAAAGGGCATCCGCTCGCCAAGATGAGCGGCCGCGGACGGCGCGGGTCCGAGCGCGCTTCGCGCGCCCCGGCGGCAGAGGCGCTAGTGCACTTTGCATGGATCGCTCCACGCCCGGGCTCGCCGCTACGGCGGCACTTCGAGCGTCTGCTCCGCGGCGCCGCCGGGCAGCCGCCCGCGGCGCCCATCGAATGCAACTCGCTGGTCGCGGCGCGAGCCCTGCTGCTGCGCAGCGACCGGGCAATGCTCCTTTCCGCCCAACAGGCTCATCATGAGCTCGCGGCCGGCGAGCTGATCGCGCTGCCTCATCCGGACGGTCGCGTCGTGCGCGCGATCGGTCTCACGCTGCGGCGGGACTGGCGGCCAACGCCGGCCCAGGCCGAGCTCCTCGACATTCTGCGCACGGTGGCGCGCGCAGGCCTGGTGTACGAGCCCGCTATCGTTCCGTGACGAACACGCGCGTGAGGCGCAGGCCGCCTGAATCCCAGCCCTGGAACCGCATGGGACGGGTACGAGCGCGGGCAGTGGAGCGGATTCGAGTTGCGCTGCTCGAACGACTGAAGCTCACGACTGCCTATGTCGAATCGGGCTGGCGCCATTTGAAATGCACCCCTCGTTATAATGACTGCCCCTAAGCCATGGCGATTATTTGCCTCAAGAGTGAGCTGGCGCCGATTCGGATTCAGGCCGCACTATAACGAAATGCTATAGTGGCTCTCTCGGCTCAGGCCTCGGCCGGCGATGAAACTCAATATCAGACATCTTCACGCGTTCTACGAAGTGACTCGCCTGGGAAGTGTCAGCGCGGCCGCTCCTAGAGTGCACCTGACGCAGCCCGCCGTTACTCAGGCGATCGCCCAGATCGAGCGCTACTTCTGTGCGCGCCTATTCACTCGCAGCACCACAGGGATGCAACTGACGTCCGCAGGGCGTGTATGTTCCGAGCGGGTCGGCCGGGCGCTGCTTGCTCTGCATGACGGCATCGCCGAGCTGCGGAATGACGCCAGCCGCGAGCCCGGCAGTCCGAAACGCCTGACGCAGGGTATCCGGATGGCGCACCTTCGCGCCTTGACGGCACTCGCTCAACATCGCAACTTCACTCTCGCGGCGCGTGCCAGTCACATGGCGCAACCGACGATTCATCGTGTCGTGCGTGACCTCGAGCAACTGCTTGAAGTCCCTCTATTCGAGAAAACCAGCCATGGTGTCGTGCCGACGAAAGGTGCCGAGAACCTCGCGCGCCGCGCCGGCGTGGCGTTCGCCGAGCTCGAGCAGGCGCACGCCGATGTCGCCGCCCTGAACGGAGTCGAGCGCGGCCGGACCGTCATCGGCACCATGCAGATGGTACACCCGCTTCTCATCCCGGACGCACTAGTCGAGTTTTCGCTCAAATGCCCCGAGCACTCCATCGCCATTCTCAGCGGCACGTATGAGCACCTGTTTCCAGCGCTCGAGATAGGCGAGGCCGATTTCCTGATCGGTCCATTGGGCCGCTCGAATTTGCCACACGACGTCGTACAGGAGCATTTGTTCGACGACCCCCTGGCAATCATCATGCGACCCGACCACCCGCTCGCGCGACGACGGCGCGTGGCGGGCGCAGACCTGTCCCGCTATTCGTGGATTGCGCCGCGAAAGGGAGGGCCGTTGAGGCCCGATTTCGATGCACTTTTCCAGCTCGCAGGGGTCCTCCCACCACAGCACACTGTCGAGTGCAACTTCCTGGGGGTTGCGCGCGCCTTCCTGACGTCCAGCAATCACCTGATGCTGCTATCACCCCATCAGTTCCGCGACGAGCTGAAAGCCGGAACGCTTGCCGCCATACCCCCTCCTGGGGCCCTAATGGCGCGGCCGTTCGGATTGACCTTGCGTCGCGACTGGCGGCCAACGAGTACCCAGGCGGCCCTGTTGGATATCATTCGCCATAGGTCGCGTACCGCGGTGTCTCCCTCGGCGTCGGGCCGCAGGCGCCGCTCTTCATCCTCCCAAGTTCGCATCGGATAGCGTGGGGCCGAACCGGATCATCGCGCTTTAGCAGCGACTCCACGGCCGGCGAGCCGCGCGCCGCGCCGCCTGTTAGTTGCATGCGGCCTGACAAGTTCGCGCCAGGGCATTCGGCACGCGCGAACCCGATGATGTCTTATACCCACGTACATTTTGCAATTGGCAACGTGATCTCGGCTGTTGGAGAATTTGCCGCAGGAGCCTTCGAAATTGCGACCAGGTTGTGCAGATCGTCCCCCTCACCGTCCGCCGTTCGAAGCTCGCGTTGCGCGAGCGCCAGGTCGCGCGCCGGCAATGAAGCTCAACATCAGGCATCTGCATGCTTTCTATGAAGTGACGCGCCTCGGCAGCGTCAGCGCAGCGGCTCACTCGGTACACCTGACACAGCCTGCCGTTACTCGAGCGATTGCCCAGATTGAGTTTCACTTCTGCGCGCGGCTGTTCACTCGCAACAGCGCTGGAATGCAACTGACCTCCGCGGGAAACGTCTGTGCCGACCGAATCGGACGCGCCCTGCGTACTCTGCAGAATGGCATCGTCGAGCTGCGCGGTAGCGCCAGCCGCGAGCCCGGTGGGGTGAAACGGTTCACGGAAGGCGTTCGCATGGCGCAACTTCGCGCCCTGACGGCACTCGCTCAACATCGAAACTTCACTCTCGCAGCGCGTGCCAGCCGCATGGCGCAACCGACGATTCATCGCGCGGCGCGCGATCTCGAGCGGCTCCTCGAAGTACCCCTTTTCGAGAAAACCAGCTATGGCATTGTGCCAACGAGCGGTGCCGAGAATCTTGCGCGCTGCGCCGGCGTGGCCTTTGCCGAGCTCGAACAGGCGCGCGCCGATGTCGCCACCCTGAACGGGACCGAGCACGGCCGGACGGTTGTGGGTGCGATGCCGATGGCCCACCCGTTTCTCGTTCCCGGCACACTCGCCGAGTTCTCGCTCAAGTGCCCTGAGCACGCCATTGCCATCATCAACGGGACGCATGAACACCTGCTCGCGGCGCTGCAAATCGGCGAGGCAGATTTCCTGATCGGTCCGTTGCACAACTCCAATGCGCCGCGCGACGTCATACAGGAGCATCTGTTCGACGACCCCTTGGCGATTATCATGCGGTCCGACCATCCGCTCGCGCGACGACGGCGTCTGACTGCCGCGGACCTGTCGCGCTACCTGTGGATCGCACCGCGCAAGGGCGCTCCGTTGCGGTCCGACTTCGATGCGCTGTTCGAGTTCGCCCGGGTTCCTGCACCGCAACGCGCTGTCGAGTGCAACTCCCTGAGCTCCGCGCGCGCCTTCCTGCTTTCGAGCAATCGCCTAATGCTGCTGTCGCCCCATCAGTTCCGCGACGAGCTGAAAGCCGGAACGCTCGTCACCGTAGCCCCTCCCGCGGCCCGAATGCAGCGGCCGGTCGGCCTTACCTTCCGTCGTGACTGGTGGCCGACGAGCACTCAGGCGACGATGCTCGATCTCATTCGGCAAAGGTCGCGCATGGCGCCACCATAGTGCGCATGACTTAAACAGCAGGTGCTACAAACAACACGGAGCCCGCGCCGCCGCAATTATCCGCGAAGCTGCGGATCGGCACCAGTCCGCCATCTCCCTTGCGCGCAAAATTGCAATAGCAATTGTTTATACCGCTTGATGAATTTCAATTGGCGCTCGTTGCCTTTCGATGACGATAATCTTCAGCTCAATTGGGGGAGGCGGAGGGCGCCGAGCAGAATATCGCGCCTGTTATCCTGCTACGCGGGCCCGGGGGATACGCCGAGGTACCGACGACTCGAGGATCTAATTGCGACTCCGGAATGCCGTCAAAGTATTGCCGACGAGATTTTCACCGCAGCGACAGGGGGACGAATGACGATGTACGTCAAGTATGTTGGTGCGTATCACCCGGCCAATCTTCTTTCAAGTTCAATTGGTTGGTATGGGGCCTACGTCGCGCCGCGCACCTACGGTGTTACGCTGACGAAGGATTTTTAGGGTGCGGTAGTGGCTGCGGCGTTCAGTTCACTCGACGCTGCCGCCATGAAGCGCCTTCTGATGATTCGCGCTTACCTCTAGGTCCGGCGGCACGCTGGCATTGGCCATCCGGGATGTGCGCCATGCCCCGGCCTCGGATTGCATGAGGGCCGTACGCCGGCACAGAAAGCGTTTGGTGTTATTTCACACAGCATTCAACGGGTAGGCTCTGGGCCGAGCAGCTAACCCGAATTCACGACGGCGCGAAAACAGTATCCGGAACGCAACCGTAACACCTGTTGTGGTAGTGGTAGTAGAATGGCATTCGCTATATCCCGGCAGATATAGCGCAAGCAGATGCGTAGACAATGTAACTTCACGCGAATCAATCATGCGGAGAGGACACCAGACAATGAACAGCTCATCATGCAAGACCATTGTGGCGGCGCCGCTTCTATTCCTGCTGAGCGCCGGTGCGGTCAGCGCACAGATAGTCGCCAACGGCCCGAGTCCTGCGGACGAGGCGAGCCCCGCGACCGCCAACGTGCTCGACGAAGTCATCGTGACCGGCTCGCGCGAGTCCGGCATCACGGCGGCGAACAGCCCGGCGCCGGTGCAGATCATGAGCGCCGCCGCGCTCAAGACCGTCGCCGGCAATCCCGACCTGCTGGCCGCGCTCGCGCAGGTAGTGCCGTCCTTCGTCGCCCAGGCCTTCGGTAACGACATGGCCGGCCAGACCCTGCAGGCGAGATTGCGCGGACTGAGCTGCAACGACGTACTGGTGCTCGTCAACGGCAAGCGGCGGCATGGCGCCGCCAACATCGAGGTCGACAGCGGCCCCTTCCAGGGCTGCGCCGGGGTCGACCTCGATTTCATTTCGCTCGACGCGATCGACCACATCGAGGTGCTGACCGACGGCGCCGCGGCGCAGTACGGCAGCGATGCCATCGCGGGCGTCATCAACATCATCCTCAAAAGGAGTTCTTCCGGCGGCAACCTCTCCGGCACCTACGGCGGCTACATGGATGGTGGCGGCGACACCAACGATGTCGCGGGCAATGCCGGCTTTCAGCCCATCGACAAGAGCTATCTCAACGTCACCGCGGAGGTTCATGACCATGGCGCGAGCAACCGCAGCGCCATCGACGAGCGCGTCATCAACCCCGCCAACCTCGCCACCTACCCGGACTCGAACATGGCCGCCGTGAACGGCTATCCGTATCTCGGCGCCGAGGAGGGCGATGCTCACTACCAGCTCAAGCTGTTCGAGCTCAACGCCGGCTTCGATTTCCCGGACGGCACGCAGTTCTATACCTTCGCGACCTACGGCGACAAGGACGCCCAGTCGTTTCAGAAGTATCGGCTGCCGAGCAAAATCCAATACACGGATCCCACGACGGGCGTCACCACGTATCCGTTCCCGTTCGGCTTCGATCCCCTCGAGGCGAGCGGCGAGCACGACTACTCCGCCACGGCCGGCCTCAAGGGATTGATCGCAGAGTGGAGCTGGGATCTCAGCAGCACCTACGGCCGCGACCAGTTCAACGCCTATACACTCAACTCCGCCAACGCCGGCGTATACAACAGCACCGGCGATGCGACGCCGCTCGATTACTACGACGGCTACATGCAGACGACGCAGTGGACGTCGAACCTCGATGTGAATCGCGACTTCGATGTGGGCCTCGCGGGTCCGCTCAATGTAGCGTATGGCCTCGAGTACCGGCGTGACAGCTACGGCATCGGAGCCGGCATCCCGATCTCCTACGTCGATGGCGGCGCGCAGTCCTATCCAGGCTTCACGCCCACGGATGCCGGGACACACTTTCGCCATACCGACGCCGTATACGTCGACCTGGCTGCCCAGCCGATCGAACCGTTGCGGATCGATGCGGCTGGCCGGTTCGAGCACTACAGCGACTTCGGCAGCGACACCGTCGGCAAGCTCACGGCGCGGTATGACTTCACTCAGCAGCTCGCGCTTCGCGGCACGGTGAGCAGCGGCTTCCGCGCGCCCACGCTCGCCGAGGAATACTACTCCTCCACCAACGTCACACCGACGAGCGCCTTCGTGCAGTTGCCGCCCAATTCGCCGGGCGGCAGGCTGATCGGCCTCGGCAACGGCCTGCAGCCGGAGCACTCGGTAAACTTCAGCGTCGGCGTCGTATGGCGACCGACGCCCGGGGTGATCGGCACCCTCGACCTCTACCACATCAACGTTACCAACCGCATCTGGGCGACCGGCAACCTCTACGGGACGCTGAACGGTGTGGTGCAGCCCTCGGCGGCGGCGATCAATGCCGCGATCGCGGCGAATGGCAATCAGCTCGATCCGTCGGTCGTTGCAACCGGCACCACCGGCGTCACTCTCTTTGCCAACGGCATCGATACCAGCACGCAGGGCGCCGACCTGGTATTCAATTTCCCGTCCGACTACCGCTTCGGCCATGTCGACTGGTCAGTGGGAGCGACCCTCAACCAGACATCGATCACCAAGGTGCCGGCGACGCCGGCGCAACTGACGGGACTGACTCTGTACGACGCGACGGCGCTTTCGGATCTGTCCACGGCGAGCCCCCGGTTCGTGCTCAATTTCGGCGGCCTGTGGACGGTCAGCAAGCTGGCGATAAACATCGAGGAGCAGATTTACGGCAAGACCTCGGAGTGGGAGAACGACGACGGCGACAACCCGACGAATACGCCCGAGTACTTCCAGTCGACCATCGGCGTCACGCCGATCACCAATCTCGATGTGAGCTACAGGTTCTCGCGCCACTTCACGCTGAGCGCCGGCGCGCTCAACCTGTTCAATCGCTATCCCGACAAGTACAACTCCACGTTGCTCGCCCACTATGACAGCTTCACGTACGGGGACACGCTGGGGGTGTTCCAGTATCCGATGTTCTCGCCGTTTGGGATCGACGGGGGGTACTACTACGTTAGGGGCACACTCAACTTCTGAAGTTTCTCGCGTTCTGCCTCGCTGGGGACTGGGGAATTCATGTTCCCGGCCGCGTCGCGCGATAGGAGTGTACGAATGCAGACTCCAAGGTCTGTGCCCGCAGAATTTCTTATACCCGGCCTCGATTTGCAATTGGATCACCGGGTGAATGCTGACGATAATCCGACGAGCGTATGAAGCGCCTGCCTGGCATACCAGCGGTCAAGGGCGCCTGAGCAAATGAGCACAAGGGGGCGTTTGGGTGTGGACCTGGTTTTACCGACTGGCGTCGCCCCCACACGTCTACCGAGTGGCCGGCTGCCTCACGCCCTGGCTGGCCTGGCCCGCGGCTCTGCTGATCGGGGCGGGCCTCATCGGGGGACTGGTGCTCTCGCCGCCGGATTATCAGCAGGGGGATGGTTACCGCATCATCTACGTACATGCCCCGACAGCTTGGATGTCTCTGATGGTCTATACGACCATGGCCGTGGCCGCGGCGATCGGGCTCATCTGGCGGATGAAGGTGGCGCATGCGGTGGCGGCGAGCTGCGCACCGATCGGGGCCTCCTTTACTTTCGCGGCGCTCGTCACCGGGTCGCTCTGGGGCGCGCCCATGTGGGGCACATACTGGCAGTGGGACCCGCGGCTGACTTCGGAGCTGATTCTGCTCTTCCTATATCTTGGCTACATGGGCCTGCGGTCGGCGTTCGATGACGTGCAGCGGGCGGACAGGGCGAGTGCGGTGCTTGCGATCGTGGGTGTGGTGAACGTGCCGATCATTCATTATTCGGTCATCTGGTGGAACTCTCTGCACCAGGCGCCCTCCGTGATGTCGCTGGGCAAGCCCACCATGCCGCT
Organism: uncultured Pseudomonadota bacterium; assembly: GCA_963833085.1. Lineage (GTDB taxonomy): Bacteria > Pseudomonadota > Gammaproteobacteria > Steroidobacterales > Steroidobacteraceae > 13-2-20CM-66-19. The sequence goes on along the minus strand of CAWHWV010000027.1, from coordinate 54,265 downwards.
ATCGATGCTCCTTCCGCTCCTCATGATGCTGCTCGGATTCACATTGTTCTTCGGGGCGCTGTTGCTCGTCAGACTGCGCGGCGAGGTGTTGAGCCGCGAGCGAGCGGCAAGCTGGATTCGGGAGGCGCTGAGGCCGTGAGCGCCGCTCTCCCGCCTGCCGCCGCGGAGCATCCATAAATGATTCCGGAGCTAGGCCAGTTCACCCTCATCCTCGCGATGCTGCTCGCGGCGTTGCAGGCGTTCTTCGGCATCGTGGGCCCAGCGCTCAAACGTGAGCGTTGGATGGCCGCTGTGACGCCGGCGGTCTCCGGCCAGTGCGTCATGGTCGCCGCCTCCATGGGCTGCCTCGTCGCCTCGTTCGTGGCCAACGACTTCTCCGTCCAATACGTCGCGGAGAATTCCAACTCCGCGCTGCCGCTCTTCTATCGCGTGGCGGCGGTGTGGGGCTCGCATGCCGGGTCGCTCATCCTCTGGATCTTCCTGCTCGCCTGTTGGTCGGTGGCGGCCGCCATCGGCACCCAGCGGCTGCCGAAGGCTTTCGCCTCGCGAGTGCTCGGGGTGCTCGGCCTCATCAGCTTCGGCTTCCTTCTCTATACCCTTGCCACCTCCAACCCGTTCCTGCGCCTCGATCCGCCCTGGCCCGACGGCGAGAGCCTGAACCCCATCCTTCAGGACCCGGGGCTCGCCGGCCATCCACCGATCCTCTACACCGGCTACGTGGGCCTCGCGGTGGCCTTCGCCTTCGCGGGCGCCGCCATGCTCGAAGGGCGGCTCGACAGAGACTGGGCGCGCTGGACCCGGCCCTGGACCGTGGCCGCATGGGCGTTTCTCACCTGCGGCATCGCGGCCGGCAGCTGGTGGGCGTACTACACGCTCGGCTGGGGCGGCTTCTGGTTCTGGGACCCGGTGGAGAACGCGTCCTTCATGCCCTGGCTCATGGCGACCGCGCTCATCCACTCGCTCGCCGTGACCGAGAAGCGCGGTCTCTTCAAGAGCTGGACGCTGCTCCTTGCGGTGCTCGCCTTCTCGCTCAGCCTCGTCGGGACCTTCCTGGTGCGCTCCGGTGTGCTGGTGTCCGTGCACTCGTTCGCGGCGAGCCCGACGCGCGGCACCTTCATCCTGGCGTTTCTCATCGTGATGATCGGCAGCGCGCTCGCGCTCTACGCCTGGCGGGCGCCGCTCCTCAAGTCCGAGGCCGGCTTCGAGCTCACCGCGCGCGAGTCGTTCCTCCTTTTCAACAACATCCTGCTCGTGACCGCCTGCGCGACGGTGTTCGCCGGCACGATGGCGCCACTCATCTCCTCGGCGCTCGGTCTCGGCAAGCTCTCCGTCGGGCCGCCGTATTTCAACCCGACGTTCCTCCTCTCGATGCTGCCGCTGCTGGCGCTGCTTTCACTCGGCATCCACGCCCGCTGGAAGCGAGGCAAGCTGAGTGAGCGCGCTCGCCCCCTCGTGCTGACTCTGATCGCGGCGGCGGTGATCGGCTGCGCGGTGGTCTTCGGACTCTTCACCGGCGGTCGCGTGCTCGCCCCGGTAGGCATTACGCTCGGCGCATGGATCATCCTCTCCTCGCTGATCGATCCCATCGACCGCCTGCGCCGGCACATCACCATCCCGCGCGCGGTGCTGGGCATGACCCTCGCGCACATCGGGCTCGGCATCTTCGTCATCTCCATCACTTCGGTGGAAGGGTTCACCGCGGAGCGCGACGTTGCGCTCGCACCAGGAAGCGCGGCCCAGCTCGGCGCCTATCAATTCCAGTTCGAGGGCGTCCAGCCGATCGAGGGGCCGAACTACAGCGGTGTCGGCGGCACCGTCATCGTCACACGTAACGGTTCGCCCGTCGCGGTGATGCACCCGGAGAAGCGCCAGTACTGGGTACAGCACACCGTCACCACCGCATCCTCCATAAAGATGTACTACACCAGCAACATCCTGGTCGCGCTGGGGCAGGACCTGGGTGAGGGCCACTGGAGCCTGCGCCTGCAGGTCCGGCCGCTCGTGAGCTTCATCTGGCTGGCCGCCGTCATCATGGCGACAGGCGGAATGCTTGCCATCTCGGACCGCCGCTATCGCTCGGCGCGGGCCGAGGAGCCAGCGATCTCCCCCGTGGCCGCGATCACCCGGAGCCAAGCCTGATGCGCCGCCTGCGCTTCATCGTTCCCCTGGCGGTATTCGGGCTGCTCGTGGTGGTGTTGGCCATCGGCATCAAGCAGTCGCCCGACAAGGACCTCATTCCCTCGCCCCTCATCGGCAGGCCGGCCCCAGAGTTCTCGCTGCCGAGCCTCACCGATCCCACGCGGAGAGTCAGCTCCGATCAGCTTCACGGTCACTGGTATCTCTTCAACGTCTGGGGCACCTGGTGCGTCTCCTGCCGTGCGGAACACGAGATGCTCCTCAAGATCAAACAGTCGGGAATCATTCCCCTGGTCGGGCTCGACTGGAAGGATGACAGGGGGGATGCGCTATCGTTCCTGAAGGATGCGGGCGACCCGTATCAGACCATCGCAGTGGACCAGGATGGAAGCGAGGCGATCATGTGGGGCGTATACGGCGCGCCGGAGACCTTCCTGGTGAATCCGCAGGGCATCGTCGTCTATAAGTATATCGGCCCGATCACTCAGCAGGCCTGGGACCAGCAGATCCTCCCGCTGTTGCCGACGGGCCAGACACCGGGCACCGCCTCGAGCTCCTGATGTCAGCCCGCGCCGTCTCGATCGTCGTTGTTGCCCTCATAGCCGCACTCCTGCTCGGTTCCTCCAGCGCGTACGCGATCGCGCCGGAGCAGATGCCGACCCCGCAGCTCGAGGCGCGGTATCTCGGGCTCATCCAGGGATTTCGCTGCATGCAGTGTCAGGATGAGTCGCTCGCCGACTCGCCGGTGGACCTGGCGGCCGACATGCGCCGGCAGATCCGGGACATGCTGCTCGCCGGCAAGACGGACCAGCAGATCCGCGACTTCATGGTGTCACGCTACGGCTACTTCATCCTCTTCAAGCCACCCTTCGTCGCGAAAACGGCATGGCTGTGGCTGACCCCGGGCGTGCTGCTCCTCATCGGTGTGATCGCCGCGCTCAGAGTCATCCGCCAGCGCGCGGCGCTCGCCGCGACCGACCTCGATGACAACGACCTGACGGACGCCTAGCGGATGATCGTTTTCATCGTACTTGCCGTGGTCCTCGCGGCGATCTGTGTGGCGCTCATCACCGTGCCGCTGCTGAAGCCCATGTCGCAGGCCGACTCGGCGCCCTGGACTGCCGTCGCGGTGGTGGGCGTGTTGGTCATCGGCTCGGCGGCGCTCTACACCACCTGGAGCAACTGGTCGTGGCGCAAGTCCCCGGGTGTCGCCTCGCCCGAGGGAATGGTCGAGCGGCTGGTGCACCGGCTCAATGACCATCCCGACGATCTCGCCGGCTGGCTGCTGCTCGGACGCTCCTACGTGCAACTCGAGGAGTATCCGCTCGCGGTGCGCGCGTTCGATCGTGCGGATCGCGTCGCCGGCGGCCGCAGCGCCGAGGCGCTCATCGGCGAGGCGAACGCGCTGGTGCTCATCGATGACTCCGAGCTGACCGGCCAGGCCAGCGAGCTCATCGAGCGGGCGCTCGCCATCGATCCCACCTCGCCGCAGGCGCTCTTCTTCGGAGCGGCCGCGGCGTTGCGCCGGGGCGACCTGCCACTCGCGCGCGCGCGTTTCACCCGGCTTCTCGGCCTCAATCCGCCGGCCGGAGTCAAGGCGATTCTGCAACAAGAGATCTCCGGCATCGATCGCCAGCAGCGCGCCAAGGACGGCGAGGGTGCCGCCGCCCACCCCGACCCCTCCCCCAAGAGCCCCTGACGCATACAACTGAAGTTGTAGGAACCTGAGAGCCTGCCACCCCTACTAACGGAGGATGGCGGCCGGCATGCCTCTTGCTTCATTCTCGTTGCTCGCTGGCCAGGATGTTCTCGACGAAGTCCTTGGGCCGCACATCGATTGCTGCCGCTGTGGTTGCCAGCGACCCCCAACGAACACAGCTTGTGTGAGGAGATAAGTGATGGCTCAGGTATCAGGTCACGACGGACGCCTCTCGGAGGGACGTACTTCCAATCGGGGATTCGCCTCGATGAATGCGGAGCGGCAGAAGCAGATCGCCAGCATGGGCGGTAAGGCTGTGCCCGACGAGAAGCGTAGTTTCTCGCAAAATCGCCGACTTGCCGCCGAGGCAGGCCGTAAAGGCGGGCAGAGTGTGCCCGGCGCGAAGCGCAGCTTCTCGCAGAATCGCGAGCTTGCCGCCACGGCGGGGCGCAAGGGCGGGCAGAGCGTGCCGGATGAGAAGCGCAGCTTCTCGCAGAATCCGGAGCTTGCCGCCGAAGCCGGTCGCAAGGGCGGCCAGGCGAGCCACGGAGGCGGAGGCGACTCGCACCGGGATAGCAGGTCCTGACGGGTCCCTTTTAGGGCATCGATTGCCGGCGGCCATCGCGCTGCCGGCCTCTCCTTTTTTTTGCAATCTCTTGCAAAGATTGCCCTCGAGATTGCAGTTCTTACCGATCCGCTTGCGGCCAAGGTGACCCCAAGGTACACCTTGACCCCCCCGCACCCGTGGACTAGTGTTCCCGCGAACAGAAGACTAGGGGAGCCCCGGCAAGGGGCTGAGAGGCCAATGGCGCCGGCAACGGCGCGGCATGGCGACCCTCCGAACCTGATCCAGTTCATGCTGGCGTAGGAAAGTTCTCGGTCCGCCTTCCACTTTCTCACGACGGCCTCGCTGGATCTTCCGCGGTCCCAACCGCTCGAGGAGCATCCACGATGAGTGCCGTTCCGCTGACCGTCGTCTCAGACTCGCTGCCCGCGTCCCGTAAGGTGTTCGCGGCCGGCCACATCCATCCGCAGCTGCGCGTTCCCATGAGGGAGATAGCGCTGCATCCTTCGGCGGGCGAGCCGCCGCTCATCGTCTACGACGCCTCGGGCCCCTACACCGATCCGGCCGTGCGCATCGATATCGAGCGCGGGCTCTCCGGCCTGCGGGAAGAGTGGATCCTGGCGCGCGGCGATGTGGTGGCGGGCGAGGGTCGACCCGTGCGACCGGAGGACAACGGCTTCACGGAAATCGGCGCCGCCGCGGCACCGACATTCCCCATGAGGCGCCTGCCGCTCAAGGCGCGAGGCGCTGCCGCCGTCACTCAGATCGCCTACGCCCGGGCGGGCATCGTCACGCCGGAAATGGAATTCGTCGCGATCCGCGAGAATCTCGGCCGCGAGCGCCAACGCGCCGCCGGCGCGCGCGATGGCGAGTCCTGGGGCGCCGCGATCCCCGACTTCGTCACCCCGGAATTCGTGCGCGCCGAGGTCGCCGCCGGCCGCGCCATCATTCCGGCCAACATCAACCACCCGGAATCGGAGCCGATGATCATCGGCCGCAACTTCCTGGTGAAGATCAACGCCAACATCGGCAACTCCGCCGTCACGTCCTCGACCGCCGAGGAAGTGAACAAGATGGTCTGGGCAATCCGCTGGGGCGCGGACACGGTGATGGACCTCTCCACCGGACGCAACATCCACACCATCCGGGAGTGGATCATCCGCAATTCTCCGGTGCCGATCGGCACGGTGCCCATCTATCAGGCGCTGGAGAAGGTTGGCGGCGTCGCCGAGGACCTCACCTGGGACGTCTTCCGCGACACGCTGATCGAGCAGGCGGAGCAGGGCGTCGACTATTTCACCATCCATGCGGGCGTGCGGCTGCACTACGTACCGCTTACCGTCAACCGCGTCACCGGCATCGTCTCCCGCGGCGGCTCCATCATGGCGAAGTGGTGCCTCGCGCATCATCGCGAGAGCTTCCTCTACGAGCACTTCGAGGAGATCTGCGAGATCTGCCGCGCGTACGACGTCAGCTTCTCACTGGGCGACGGCCTGCGCCCGGGCTCGATCGCCGACGCCAACGATGCCGCCCAGTTCGCGGAGCTCGAGACCCTGGGCGAGCTCACCCGGATCGCCTGGAAGCGCGACTGCCAGGTGATGATCGAGGGACCCGGCCACGTGCCCATGCACAAGATCAAGGAGAACATGGACAAGCAGCTCGCCACCTGCGGCGAGGCGCCGTTCTACACCTTGGGCCCCCTCACCACGGACATCGCGCCGGGCTACGACCACATCACTTCCGCCATCGGGGCGGCGATGATCGGCTGGTATGGGACGGCGATGCTCTGCTACGTCACGCCGAAGGAGCATCTGGGACTTCCGGACCGGAACGATGTCAAAACGGGCGTCATCACGTACAAGATTGCCGCGCACGCCGCCGATCTTGCCAAGGGTCATCCGGGCGCCCAGGAGCGCGACAATGCGCTGTCGCGGGCGAGATTCGATTTCCGCTGGGGCGACCAGTTCAACCTCTCCCTCGATCCCGACACCGCCTGCGCCTTCCACGACCAGACGATGCCGAAGGAGGCCCACAAGGTCGCGCATTTCTGCTCCATGTGCGGCCCGAAGTTCTGCTCCATGCGCATCTCGCACGAGGTGCGCGCCGAGGCGAAGCAGCAGGGCATGCAGGAGATGGCGGACAAGTTCCGCGCCGCCGGCAGCGAGATCTACGTTGCCGCCGGCGAGCCGCAGAGCTGAGCATGCGCGCCATCGTCCTCGGCGCCGGTGTCGCGGGGCTCGCCTGTGCGGTGGAGCTCGCCGAGCGCGGCGTGACGGTGGAGGTGTTGGAGCGGGGCGAGCGGCTGGGTGCCGGGTCCTGCTCCTGGTACGCGGGCGGCATGCTCGCGCCGTGGTGCGAGCGGGAGAGCGCGGAGCCTCTGGTGGCGACGCTCGGCACGGAGAGCCTCGCCTGGTGGGCGGCGAAATTCCCGGGCACCGTCCTACGCGGCAGCCTCGTCGTGGCCCATGGGCGCGACGCCGCCGAGGTGCGCCAGTTCGCGCGGCGCACGGAGCACTATCAATGGCTCGAGAGCCACGCGATCGCGGAGCTCGAGCCCGACCTCGCGGGCCGCTTCAGCCAGGCGCTCTACTTTCCGGAGGAGGGGCATCTCGATCCGCGCGCGGCGCTCGCCGCCCTGGCCGCGCGACTCGCGACGCTCGGCGCTCCGATCCGCTTCGGAGCCGATGCGGCGGCCTGTCAGGAGAAGACGCTCGCGGCTCAGGCGGCGGGCGGCGCCGTCATCGACTGCCGGGGCCTCGAGGCGCGCGACGCGCTGCCGGACCTTCGTGGCGTCAAGGGCGAAATGTTGGTCGTCAGGCTGCCCGATGTCAGCTTGTCGCGGCCCGTGCGGGTGCTGCATCCGCGCGTGCCCGTGTACATCGTGCCGCGGGGCGACGGTCATTACATGATCGGCGCGACCATGATCGAGAGCGACCAGCCGACGCGCATCACGGCGCGCTCCATGCTGGAGCTCCTTGGCGCGGCATACGCCCTGCACCCGGCCTTCGGCGAAGCGGAGATCGTCGAGATCGGCACCGGCGTGCGGCCGGCCTTTCCCGACAATTTGCCGCGGGTCTGCCGTATAGGCGGCACGGTCTACGTCAACGGGCTCTACCGGCACGGCTTTCTCCTCGCCCCGGCGCTGGCGCGCCAGGCGGCGGAGTGCGTGCTGGCAGCGGAAAATTCTCTCGAGGTGATGCATGCAGATTCTCGTCAACGGCGCCTCGCGTGAGGTCCGCGCGGCGGATCTCTCCGGCGCGCTCGAAGAGCTGGGTTATGGCGGCGCGGTGATCGCGACGGCCATCAACGGCGAGTTCGTGGCGGCAGCGGCGCGCCAGGCCGCTCGACTCGCCGACGGTGACCGGATCGAAGTGCTGGCCCCCATGCAGGGCGGTTAGGAGCGGGAGCGGCCATGTTGCGACTCTATGAGGCGGAGCTCACCTCGCGGCTGCTGCTTGGCACCGCGCGCTACCCGTCACCGGCCATCCTGACCGAGGCGGTGAAGGCGAGTGGGGCACAGATCGTCACCGTGTCGCTGCGGCGCGAGTCGGGTGGCGAGCGTGCAGGGCAGGGGTTCTGGTCGATCATCCGCGACCTCGGCGTACGCGTACTACCCAACACCGCGGGCTGTCACTCGGTGAAGGAAGCCGTGACCACGGCACAAATGGCGCGGGAGGTCTTCGGCACTTCCTGGGTGAAGCTCGAGGTCATCGGAGAGGACGAGACGCTGCAGCCGGATGTGTTCGGCCTGGTCGAGGCGGCGCGCATCCTCTGCAAAGAAGGCTTCGAGGTCTTCCCCTACACCACCGAGGACCTCATCGTCGCGGAGCGGCTGCTCGAGGCCGGCTGTCGCGTGCTCATGCCTTGGGGATCGCCCATCGGCTCCGGTCGCGGCCTCAACAATCTCTTCGGCCTGAAAACCCTGCGGGCCCGACTTCCCGAGGTGCCAATGGTCGTCGACGCCGGCATCGGCGTCCCGTCGCACGCAGCACAGGCGTTGGAGGTCGGCTTCGACGCGGTGCTCATCAACACGGCGGTCTCGCAGGCGCGCGACCCTGTCGGCATGGCCAGCGCATTCGCGCAAGCGGTGGCGGCAGGCAGGGTCGCGTATGAGGCCGGACCCATGGAGCCGCGCGATCTCGCAGTACCTTCCACTCCGGTCATCGGCAAGGCCTTACTGCGATGATGCTTGCGCCTGTCTACCCGATCGTGGACAGCGCAGCGTGGATACGCCGCCTGGTCCCCGCAGGTCTACGCCTCGTGCAGCTTCGGATCAAGGATCGATCCGCAGCGGAGCTGAGAGCCGAGATCCGCGAGTCCAGGGATCTGTGCCAGCGCGCCGGCGCGCAGCTCGTCGTCAACGATCATTGGCAGCTCGCCCTGGAGGAGGGCTGCGACTTCGTTCACCTGGGCCAGGGCGATCTCGACAGCGCGGACGTACCGGCGCTGCGCCGCGCCAATGTCCGGATCGGCATCAGCACGCACGACGACGCCGAGCTCGCGCGTGCCCTCGGCCTCTCGCCGGACTATGTCGCGCTGGGACCGATCTATCCAACACTGCTCAAGGTCATGGCATTTGCGCCCCAGGGGCTGGAGCGCATTGGCGAATGGAAGCGCCGGATCGGTGCCATCCCGCTGGTGGCCATCGGCGGCATCACGCTCGAGCGCCTGCCGGGCGTGCTGGCGGCCGGAGCCGACTCCGCGGCCGTGGTGACGGACATCGTGCGGAATCCGGTCCCTGAGGAGCGCATGAGAAATTGGGTCCGGCAGGGCGCCCTCGCATGAGCGACCGCTACGCCCGCCAGATGGTCCTGCCTGAAGTCGGCGCGCAAGGGCAGGAGCGCCTCGCCGCGGGCACCGTGCTCGTGGCCGGCGCCGGCGGGCTCGGTTGCGCAGTGCTGCAGTACCTGTGTGCGGCGGGCGTTGGTCGCCTCCTCATCGTCGACCACGATCGGGTGGACGAATCCAACCTGCACCGCCAGCCGCTCTACCGCATGAGCGATCTCGGCGAGCCGAAGGCCCGCGCCGCCGCCGCCGCCATGCGGCACTTGAACCCCGGGGTGACGGTTGCGGATGCAGTGGAGCGATTGACCCCGGCCAATGCCGCGGCATGGGTCTCGCGAGCGGACGTCGTCATCGACGCCGCCGATAGTCTCGCCCTGACCTACATCCTCAGCGACGAGTGTCTCCGTCAAGGCAAGCCCCTGGTCAGCGCCTCGGTGTTGGGACTCTCCGGATACGTGGGCGTATTCTGCGGCGGCGCGCCCAGCTACCGGGCGGTATTCCCCGAGATGCCGCTCCAGGCGGGCTCGTGTGCGCAGTCGGGCGTTCTCGGCACCGCGGTAGGGGTGATGGGGACATTGCAGGCGCACCTGACGCTCGCCATTCTCCTCGAGCTCACACCGACGGTGCTCGGTCAGCTGGTGAGCGTCGACTTCCGCACACTGCGCTTCAGTGGATTCTCCTTCGCTTCCGCCCGCGAGCCCGCCGCGCCGCTACTGCACTTCATCGCGCCCGAGGAGCTACGCGAGGCAGACCTCGTGGTGGATCTGCGCAGCCTCACCGAAGCGCCCGTGTCACCGTTCCCCCACGCACTGCGGCTCGGCGTCGAGGAAGTCGAGCGGGCAGGGCTTCCCGACACATCCGCTGCGCGCGTGGTTCTCTGCTGCCGCTCCGGAATTCGTGCCTGGCGCGCCGCGCAGGCTCTGCGCCGCGCGGGACGAGCCGACCTGGCGCTCATCGCCCTCGGAGACTGAGCTCTTGAGCCGCCGACCCGCCGTCCTCGTGATCGCCGGGTCTGACTCGAGCGGCGGCGCCGGCATCGTGCGCGATCTCAATGTGCTCGCGGACCTCGACCTCGAAGCACTCTGCGCCATCACCGCGGTGACCGCTCAGACGCACGGTCACGTGGTCAGCGTGCACCACGTACCGCCTGAGATCGTGCGTACCCAGATCCGCGCGGCCCTCGACTCGAGCGTCATCGGCGCTATCAAGATCGGCATGCTGGGCACCCGTGCAACGGTGAGCGCCGTCGCCGACTGCCTGGCTCGCGGCGCTGCAATTCCCATCGTGCTCGACCCGGTGCTGCTGTCTTCATCCGGCGGAGTGTTGCTCGATGAGGAAGGGCAGGCGGAAATGCGCGCGCGGCTATTTCCGCTCGCCACCGTCCTGACTCCCAACATCCCGGAAGCCGCGAGCCTGTGCGGCACGGCGCCCGCCACGACCCGTGAAGAGCTGCTCGAGCAGGCCCGCGCGCTCGTCGCGATGGGTGCGCGCTCGGTGCTGCTCAAAGGCGGACACGCCGAAGGCGCGGAGGCGGTGGACCTGCTTTTCAGCGCCCAGGGCACGCCGCAATGGCTCGCGGCACCGCGCCTGGACGCACGCTGCCGCGGTACCGGCTGCGCGCTGGCGTCGGCGATTGCGGCAAGTCTGGCGAGCGGCCAATCCGTGGCAGAGGCCTGCCGTAAGGGCAAGCAATACGTCCTTTCGATTCTCGCCGCCGCAACCTTCTAACAGCGGCCATCGCCCGGTCTGCGCGGCGATTACGTGAAATACCCCATAAACGCGTGGCGCCGCACGGCGTTGACATGCGAAGAATGATCGCCTCACCGCGGAAAAGTCTCGTCAACCTGTAACAGATTCGTGCGCTCTGTTGCGGCAATGGCGGTTGCCCAACGCGTCGCCACAAACCGACAGGTGAGGATCACTAACATGACTACCAAGTTGTTGCGCGCTTTCGTAAGCGCCACTCTCATCGCCAGTCTCGCCGCGTGCGGCGGTGGCGGCGGCTCCTCCGATCCGAGCTCGAGCGTCGGCAGCAGCCCGGCGCCGCAGACGAGTCAGATGGCCATGATCATCAGCGATGCCACCTCCGATGACTGGGCAACTGTTGGTGTCAAGAATCCTGGGCATCGCATTGCTGCCGCAGGGCGGCGGCAGCCCGGTGACGGTGTACACGGCCCCCGCCATGCCTCCCATGGTCAACCTGGAGCAGCTCGACCAGATCGGCGAGGTGTTGGGCAACGTAGCGGTGCCCGACGGTACCTACAGCGGCGCGATCGTGACAGTCAGCGCCAATCCGGGCGACGTGGCGCTGGTCGTCGCCGCGGAGCCGGAGTCCGGATTCGCGGGCACGGCCGGGGAGACGATACCATCCGCGGACATTCAGATCGTCGGCGCCCAGGGCTCTTCCGGCAGCCTCTCGGTGCCGGTCAACGTCAACTTCGACCAGCCCCTGGTCGTCACCGCGAGCGGCTCGAATGCGCTCGATCTGGAGTTCGACCTGTCCCATCCGGCCTTCATCGTGGCGCACAACCCTCCCGGCGCCACCGCCACCCAGTGGGCGGTCAACTTCGTCGGGCCGGTGCGCCGCCATCCGATCAGCGACATCGCCCACCTGGTGCTCAGAGAGATGTACGGCGATGTGACCGCGGTTGCCGCCGACGGCAGCTCGATGACGATCACCAAGCAGATGCCGACCCTGCCGCTGGCCGATCCCGAGACGCCGGTCGCCGCGGGACAATCGTTGACGATCGATGCCGACGCGACCAATGGCACGATCTTCTATAACGTCGATGCAGGCACCAGCCAGACGATTACCAGCTTCTCGTCGGTGGCCTCGACCCTCAGCGGCAAGTACGTCCGGTTCACGGCGCGCTATCAGGAGGATGGATCGCTCGTCGCGGTGCGAGTCTGGGCGAGCACGGACTTCAACAAGCTGTGGCTGAGCCCCGAAGGGCACGTGCTGCACGTCAATCCCGCCACTGACACCATCGTCGTGGACAATGCCGCCGGCGTCCCGGTGCCGATCACGGTGAGCTCCTCGACTCAGTTCTTCTTCCGTCAGCCCGCGAATCCGCCGGCCGACGCCACGCCGATCGGGACCGGGCCCGCGTTCCTCGCCAATGACGATTTCGTGCGGGGCTTCAAGGTACAGGTGAGCGTGGTCGATCCGCTCGGCAGCCCGCTGGTCGCCCAGACGGTCGACATCGAGACCGCGGCCTATTCGGGACAGATCTCGAATGCGCTGCCTGACGGATCCGATTTCACCTATACACACGATTACCTGACGGCCACGGACGACTACAGCGTGAATCTCGATTACATCTCCAGCTCGAGCGCAAATGGCAAGGACTCCAGCGGCAACACCATCGACGGCTTCAAGTGGTGGAACTTCGCCTATCCGACGCTGCTCGATGACGGCAGCACCGCGATAGCGGACTTCTCCAGCGCCGTGGGCGGTGGCGCCTCTGGCGGCTTCACGTTCGCCGGCGACAACTTCTTCGCCTGGGGCCTGTCGGATGCGATCTGGGGCGATACTGCCAACCCCTCCGGCTGGGCGGTACCCTGGGCCATTCTGGAGCCGACGCCGCTGCCGCGCGGCACGGTGATGACCGGCCTCGCCAACAACTCCTTCACCATGACGCTGAGCGGCGGCACGACGCCGGGGACAGTGGCTGTCAGTACGGCCTCCGGCGCCGCCACTCTGGTCTACCAGGTGGATCGCTCGAACGGCATCGTCTCGATCAGCCCGATCGACATCACCACCTCCAGCGGCCTGAGCACGCTCACCAGCGCGCTCGCGGCCGGCACGCAGGTCAAGGTCTACGGTACTCCGCAGACGGACGGCACATACAAGGCGTACGTGCTGATGTACTTCACGAATACGGAACCCGCTGACTGAGGGGAGTTGCGCAACACGGTCATTCGGCTATAGTGCCGTGACCGTTACAAGTGGACGGCGCCGCGGCTGGCCAGTTGGCCTGCCGCGGCGCCGCGTTGCTCCGGGAGGTCAGGGTGTTGGGGGTGGGACGATCCTTGACGGCGCGCATCGCGCGCTGGGTGCTGCCGCTGGCAGCACTCGCAGCCCTCTGCGGCTGCGGCGGCGGTGGCGGAGGCGGTGGCGCGGACACGGCCACATCGGCGGACGGTCTCACCGGGGGACAGTTCCACATGGACTCCCGGCGTCTTCGAGGCGGCCTCGGATTTCGCGGCGCTGTGCGCTTCGCCGCGCTCGGGTACCGATCCTTATACGGAACAGCCCTATCCCGACCGCCAGGGCACGACCCTGGACGAGAACAACTGGTTGCGCTCATGGACCCACCAGCTCTACCTCTGGTACGACGAGGTGCAGGACGTAAATCCGGCTCTGTACACGACGCCGGATTACTTCCAGCTCATGAAGACGATGGAGACGACGCCTTCCGGCGCACCGCAGGACCGGTTCCACTTCACCTATCCGACCTCCGTATGGGAATCTCTGTCCGAATCGGGCCAGGAGGTCGGCTACGGAGTTGATTTCGAGATCGTCGCAGCCACGCCGCCGCGCAGCGTCATCATCGCTTACCTGCAGCCGACCGCAAGTCTGCCGTCACAGACGGCTGCGGCGAATTTTGTGCGCGGCGACACGGTGCTGCAGGTCGATGGCGTCGACGTGGTCAATGCCGATGATCAGACGAGCGTCAACACCATCAATGCGGGTCTCGCGCCGTCCACGGTGGGAGAGACTCACACATTCGAAGTCCTCGATCCCGGCTCGAGCACCCCGCGCACCGTACAGCTGCAGGCCGCCAACATCACCTCGACCCCGGTTCTCATGGAGACGACCGTCACCGGGCCCGGCGGCAGCACGGTGGGCTACATCCTCTACAACGACCAGATCGCCACGGCGGAATCGGAGCTGATCAGCGCGATCAATGACCTGAAATCCAAGGGCGTGACCGATGTGGTCCTCGACCTGCGCTACAACGGCGGCGGCTATCTCGATATCGCGAGCGAGCTCGCCTACATGATCGCGGGCCCGGGCCAGACGGCCGGCGAGACATTCGAGCTGCAGCAGTTCAACAATCAGTATCCGACCACGAACCCGGTAACGGATGAGCCCATCACGCCGACGCTCTTCCATACCACGACCCAGGGTTTCTCCACCACGGCCGGCCAGCCTCTGCCGACACTCAACATGACGCGGGTGGCGGTGATCACCGGCCAGGACACGTGCTCGGCGAGCGAATCCATCATCAACAGCCTGCAGGGCGTCGGCTTCACCGTCTATCAGATCGGCGCGACCACCTGCGGCAAGCCCTATGGCTTTTATCCACAGGACAACTGCGGCACGACGTATTTCTCGATCGAGTTCCAGGGTGTCAACGCCAAGGGCTTCGGCGGCTACGGCGATGGCTTCTCACCGGCGAACACCACGCCCGCTGTCGGGGTAACGGTACCAGGCTGCTCGGTCGCGGATGATTTCGGGCACGCGCTCGGCGATCCGAATGAAGGCCGGCTCGCGGCCGCTCTGGCCTATCTCGCCAATCCACAAGCCGCCACCTGTCCGACGCCGCCCACGGGCAACGCGGCGCCGACGACCCTCACGCAGCGGCAGCTCCTCGAGCGTATCTTCGTCCGCTCGCCGCTCAGGGAGATGCGCATTCTGCGCAGATAACCCCGCCCCATGACATGGACGGTCGGGCGCGTGTTGCGTAACGGACACGACGCCAAAGGCCGACAGCTTGCGACTCAGGTCACATTTGAGTTGAGATATGTCACCCGCGGGCGATTCGGTCCCGCCGGCGGGGAATCTCGAGCTCGAGTCTGGAGGAGTCATGAAGACAACGACGATGAGCGCAGGAACCCGCAAACCCCGGCTTTGGGTTATATGTTGGAATGGTGCTGGCGCTGCCCGCCTCACTGGCGCTGGAGGGCGCGGGGCTGCGGCTCGCGCTCGGTCCGCAATTCCACCTTGCCGCCGGCGCGGTCGCCGCGCTCGCCGCGGGCGCGCTGGCTTGCCTCATTGGCACCGTGCTGATCGGCTGTCTCGGTGCTGCGCGAGCGTGCCGGGCACGCCGCAAGTGCGCGCGTGCCGGTCGCAGTCGCGCCGCCCCGCAGCCCGGAACAAGCGGCCGCGATGGCGCACTCGCAGAAGATGGAGGCGCTCGGCCTGCTCGCCGGCGAAGTGGCGCACGATTTCAACAATCTGCTGCACGTGATCCGCAACGCCCTCGAGATCCTGCAGCTGCAGGAGCCGCACGCCGAGGCGCGCCGCTATCTCGAGATGATCCGCCACAGCGCCGACCGCGCGGCGGCGCTCACCCGGCCGCTGCTTGCGTTTGCGCGGCGCCAGCCGCTCGAGGTGCGGCCGGTCGACCCCAATGAGCTCGTGGCGCAGATGGCGGAGCTGCTGCGCCATTCGCTCGACGAGCGGATCACCATCGAGACCGTGCTCGGCCGCGGCATCGGCAGTGTGGCCGCCGATGCCGGCCAGCTCGAAACCGCGCTCCTCAATCTGGCGATCAACGCCCGCGATGCGATGCCGCAGGCGGGCCTGCTCACCATCGAGACGGCGAGCTCCATGCTCGATGAGCAGTTCGTGATGATCTCCGTGTCCGACACCGGGACCGGCATGCCGCCCGAGGTCGCGGCACGGGCATGCGAGCCTTTCTTCACCACCAAGGAGCCCGGCCACGGCACCGGCCTCGGGCTGTCCCAGGTCGCCGGCTTCGCGCAGCAGGCCGGCGGGCAAGTGCG
Source organism: uncultured Pseudomonadota bacterium (assembly GCA_963833085.1). Classification (GTDB taxonomy): domain Bacteria; phylum Pseudomonadota; class Gammaproteobacteria; order Steroidobacterales; family Steroidobacteraceae; genus 13-2-20CM-66-19. The sequence continues at coordinate 38,345 of CAWHWV010000027.1, read as the reverse complement.
GATCGCGAGCGAGCCAGGGCGGGGGACCACGGTACGGCTGTACCTGCCGAGATCCCGCCTCGCCGAGCGCTCACCCTTGCGACAGCAAATGGGCTACGCATGGTCCATCAAGGGCGCAACGAAGAGCGTGCCGCTGGCGATCGGAGCCGGCCGGGAGAGATAATCGGGCCGACTGGCCTTGCGGCCGTGCGCCGCGCCCCAAGCATCCCGGGCGGAGCCCGGCCCACGCCGGATGCCCGATGGCTCGGACCCGACGGGTCCTGGAACGGAGAGCATCAATGGACATGCTGAAGAGAATCACCCCCGCGTTTGCCGCTCTGCTCGTCGTGGCCTGCGCCCTGCCGGCGCTCGCCGCCGATCCGAGCCCCGCTCAGGCCTACCAGGCCGCACGCAGCGGCAACCTGGCGGCAGCCCAGCAGATGATCGCGCAGGTGCTGCGGGATCATCCCCAGAGCGGCCCGGCGCATTACGTGGCCGCGGAAATCGACGCGCGCGCCGGCAACTACGGGGCTGCGCGCCAGGAGCTGCAGACCGCCGAGTCACTCGGGCCCGGACTGCCCTTCGCCAACCCCCGCTCGGTGCAGGAGCTGCAGGCGCAGCTCGCAGAGGCGCCCCTCGCAGTCCTCGCGCCGCGGACGGTGCGCGCCGGGCGCTCACACCTCGGTCTCTTCATGATCCTCATCGGCGCCGCGGTGGTGCTCTGGCTGCTGCTGCGGCGGCGCGCGGCAGCCATGGGATACCCACACTATCCGGGCCAGTACCCGGGGGGTGGCATGCCGCCGGCCGGCTACGGCCCAGGCGGCTACATGCCGGGCGGCGGCTCCGGGATCATGGGCAGCGTCGCTTCCGGACTCGCGCTCGGCGCGGGTGTCGCGGCTGGCGAGGAGCTGGTGGATCACATGCTGAGCGGTGGCTCCAGCCCGGGTGGCGGCGGTTTCGTGCCTCCCGCGGAATCTGCACCGGAGCCCGATCCCAACGCTGACATGGGCGGCAACGACTTCGGCCTCAACGACCCTGGCTCCTCCTGGGATGGCGGCGGCGGTGATGGCGAGAGGAGGGTGGACCTGACGCTACGCGACGGTAGTTGACCCCGGGGGCACGGAGCTGCCGTTGCGCGTACACTACGCGTGTACCCGGGTCACGCCCGGAAGGGGGGGCGTACAACAGTGGCCGACGAGCGTCGCAAACGGCTATTGGACCAGATACTTGGCCATCGGGCCGCACTGCAAAAATACCTGTGGAAGTTCACCGCGGGAGCAGAGGATGTCGAAGATCTGGTGCAGGAGGCTTACGTACGCGTATGCGCCATGTCACCTGCGCAGGTGGACTCGCCGCGGGCGTTGCTCTTTAGCATCGCACGTAATCTCGCGGTCGACCGGGCCCGCCAAAGGCTCTCCCACGCCACCGACAACGTAGCGGATTTTGAGCCGCTGAACGTCTCTTCTCAAGAGGCGCAACCGGACGAGCAGGTCGACCTGCGCCACCGATTCGAATCGTTCTGTGACGTGGTGGACGGTCTGCCGCCCCTTTGCCGGCGGGTGTTCGTGCTGCGCAAGGTGTATCAGCTGTCACACGCGGAGATTGCGCAGGTGCTCGGACTTTCGCACAGCACCATCGAGAAGCACGTGGCCAAGGGGCTGTTGCGCTGCCGGGACCGGCTGCGGAGCCTCGGACTGCTCGAGGGGTTGGAAGTCGCCGGCGATGAGCCATTGCCGCGGCGGCGGGTCAAGGAGGGAGAATCGAGATGAGCGACATCGTCAGACTAAAGACTCAGACACAAATCGACGACGAGGCGGCGGTTTGGACCTGGCGCGCCGATGCCGGCGAGCTGAGCCCCGCTGAGCGGGGCCGACTCGAGGCCTGGCTGCGCGAGGACGTCCGCCATCGCCGCACGTTCGAGGAGCTGAGCCGCACCTGGACCGCCCTCGACGGCCTGTCGGAACGACCGCGGCAGTATGAGAAGATCGCCGCTTTCGCCCGCGTGGAGCGGCGGCGCTTGCTGGCGGCCCTGAGACCCGCGGCACGAAGCTCGAAGTGGTACTGGCAAGCCGCGGCCGCCGCCGTGCTCGTCCTGGGGCTCGGGGCGGTGATCCTGACCGCGCGCCGCCCCGGGCTGCAGCTCATGTCGACCGCTGTCGGCCAGCAGCGCCACGTGACGCTGGCGGACGGCTCCCGACTCACACTCAACACCAACACACTGCTGGCGGTGAAGCTGACACCGCAGCGCCGCGACATCTATTTGCGCAGGGGCGAGGCCCACTTCGATGTCGTGCATAACGCCGCGAGGCCGTTGTTCGTGCACGCGGGGAATGCGGTCATCAGCGACGTCGGTACGAAGTTTGAGGTGCGGCTGGAGTCGGACCGGGATATCGACGTCCTCGTCGACCAGGGAGAAGTGGAAGTGCGAGGCCTCGCAGCCACCGCCGGACCCGCCGCCCCCGGAAGCGGCGCCGGCGGCAGCAATGCCGACTGGGTTCGGGCGCTGAGCGCCGGCGAGCAGCTCCTCATCACCGGCCCGCATCTTGCGATCACGTCCGTGAGCCCGCGGCAGATCGCCGATGATCTCGCCTGGCGCGACGGTGCGGTGGTCTTCGAGGGAGCACCACTGTCCCAGGCTCTCGCGGAGGTCGGACGCTACACTCGCGCAAAGGTCGTGCTGGCGGAACCCGAGGTCGCTTCCCTGCGGATCAGTGGACGCTTCAGGACGGACGACGTGCCCGGCTTCTTTCGGGCGCTGCAAGCGGCGCTGCCGGTGCGGGTGAACCAGCCGGAGCCGGGAGTCTTCTACATCGAACCGCGCTGAGGGCTGCCACCGTTGCACCCGCGCAACGAGCACCTAAAAGGGACTCACATCGCGCGGCCGAGTGGCGTATTTTTGTCGCCCTGTCATGGGCAACCTGAGCTCGGTCCCGCGCGGCTGGCCCGCGGCTGTCCTCGTGCTCGGCGCACTGGTCCTGGGAATCGGCACATTCCCGGCCCGGGCCGCCGGCGTCCCACGGCATTTCGACATTCCGGCGGAGCCCCTCGGCCTGGCGCTGAACGATTTCGCGCGCCAGGCGAACGTGACGCTGCTCTTCTCCTCCACGCTGGTCGCCCAAGCGCGCACGGTCGGTGTGCGCGGCGATCTCGCCGTCAGCACGGCGCTTGGCCAGCTTCTCGGCGGCACCGGGCTCGCCTTCCGACAAGTGAGCCCTTCCGCAATCGCCATCGTCGAGTCCCCTGGCGGTGAGACGGCGGCAGGCCATTCTCTCAGGACGCCGCCTGGAGGCCTCGCAGCGAGCCCGGCTCCAGGTTCGACTACCGGGGCCAGACCGGGCGTGCTGCATCGGCTCGCCGGGCTTCTGACTCAGGCAGCCCGGGCATTCGGCGGCAGCAGCAAAGGTCCGACGACTCCCGCGGACGCGCGGGCCATACCCAGCTACAACAGTCTGCGGGAGGTAGTGGTGACCGGGACTCCGGAGGAGAGCGGCGTCAAGCTGCTCGATGCCAGCTTCCCGGTGAGCGAGGCGAGCCTGCAGCAGAGCCAGCTGGCACAACCCTCGAGCGCCGCGGACCTGCTCAAGATCGTGCCCGGCCTGTGGGCGGAGTCGAGCGGCGGCGAAACGGGCGCCAACATCGAGGTCGCGGGCTTTCCCGGCGGTGGCGATGCTCCCTATGTGACCTATCAGATCGAGGGCTCGCCGGTCTACCCGATGGCGACGCTTTCCTTCATGGACAACTCCTCGATGTTTCGCCTCGACGACACCATCGAGCGGACCGAGGTCGTGCAGGGCGGCCCCTCGGTCGTGTATTCCAACGGCCAGATCGGCGCCACCGCCAACTTCATCCTCAGGCATGGCACCGACACGCCCCATGGCGAGCTCGGGCTGACTGTCGGCGACGAGGGCCTGTATCGGCTCGACGGCTTCTACGGCGGTCCGCTCGCCCGCGACTGGTTCGTGAGCATAGGCGGCTTCTACCGCGTCTCCGACGGAATCAGGAGCCCGCAGTTTCCGGCCGATGACGGCGGCCAGCTGACGGCGACGATCTATCACACCATGTCGAACGGCAACCTGCTCCTGTGGGTGCGCCGGCTGCGCGACAAGAATCTTTTCATCACCGACATTCCGGTTGCAGTCAGCGCGGACGGCAGAAACATCGCCGCATTCCCGGGATTCAATCCCAACACCGGCACATTCGCGGGCAATGCGACCCGCGACATCACGGTGGAGGAGTTCCCATGCGGTACGCCGGGCTGCACCCCCGGCACGGTGAGCGCCGACCTCGCCGATGGCAGAGGATCGGACCTGCGGCTGATGGGAGCCGACCTCAACCTCGAGCTGGGCGGCTGGACGGTCAGCGACAAACTGGGGTTCACCGCTGGCCACATGCCGACCAACGCGCTGTTCAATAACTTCGCGCCGGAGACCATGGCGACCCTCATGGCCAGCGAGATCGCCGGAGTCAACAGTGATGCATCGGTGCTGGCCGCGACCGGAGGCTCGCCGTTCGTGACGGGGAGGCCCACCTACGCGGCAGGCGGTGGCGCCGTCAGCCCCGACACGGACGTCGTTTCCGTCGGCTTCTGGATCGTCGACAAGAAGATCCAGGCCCTCACCGATGACCTGCGCTTCAGCCGCTCGCTGTTTCCGGGCAACACTGCGACCGTGGGTGGCTATTTCGCCGACTACTCCACCGATGACAGGTGGTCCCTCGGCAATAACGAGCTGATGACGGCGACGCCGAATGCGCAGCTCATCAACGTATCGCTCCTCACGGCCGCCGGTGCCGCCGGCCCGCTTGGAGAAGTGACACAGAATGGCATCCTGACCGGCGCGACCACGGTGCTCGCCGATCATTACGACGGCCGCAACGCGGCGCTCTTCGTCTCCGACCAGTGGCACCTCGGGCCCTGGCTGCTCGATGCGGAATACCGGACCGAGAACGAGAGGATCGCCGGCACGGTGGAGGGCACCACGTATGTCGATCTCGATGATGACCCGTTGACGCTCTACAACAACGACACGAACGTGGTCACCGGCCAATGGCTGCCGTCCAATTATGACCACACGCTCGGCGCCTGGAGTACAGGAGTCAACTATGAGCTCGACTCGCACATGAGCGTCTACGGCCGCATCAACGAGGGCGTGCATTTCCCGAGCTTCGATGACGTACGCAACGGCATGGCGGACACTCAGCAGATCGAGAATTACCAGGTCGGCTTCAAGGCACAGACGAGCTCGTTATACGCCTCAGTCGACGTCTTCCACCGACTCTTCTTCGGAGTGCCATTCCAGGCATTCCTCGGCAACGGAACCCAGGTGTTCGCCACCTATGGTGCGGCATCCTGGGGCACGGACTTCCAGGCGGACTGGTTTCCGCTCGAGCGCCTGAGCCTCGGCCTCACCGGGGACTGGCAGCAATCCGTCTACACGCATTTCAGCTCCTTCGCGGGAGACGGGGCCGAGGCATACGACAACGACGGCAACATTCTGCAGCGCCAGCCGCGGCTGCAGGTGCGGCTCACCCCGGCGTACGAGTTGCCGACCGCCTGGGGCAAGTTCCGCGTGTTCGCGGCGGTGAGCTACATCGACCTGCGCTATTCGGATCCCGAGGACACTCAGATCCTGCCGGCCTACACCACTCTCGATGCCGGCGTTATCGGCGACTTCGGCGAGCACCTGGAGGTACGGCTGCAGGGCACCAATCTCACCAATGCGCTCGGGCTGACGGAAGGCAACTCGCGCAGCCTCAGCTCCGGAATCTCCACCGGCTTCGAGATGGCACGGCCGATTTTCGGCCGCGAGGTGCAGGGCCAGATCAAATACTATTTTTGATCGGGCCTACCAGCCCCTGAAAATGCTGCTCACCAGGTCGCTGGCGAGGCCGAAGCCTGCTCCCATGCCGAGTCCCGACACGACGTTGCTCATGAATCCGCCGCTGGTGCCGTAGTAGGGCTGCGCAGCCCAGCCGCGCGTCTGGTAAGTCGGCTGCGGCAGTGAATTGACGTGCGACTCCAGGGAATGGATGTACTCGGCCATCTGCTGGATGAGCATCAGCGCCGACTGGTTCTGGCGCTGGATGGCGAGCGCGGTCTCCCTGAGGTCGAGCATCAGCTCGCGGGCGAGGGTCGGGTCGCTGATCTTCGCTTGCAGCTTATCGGCCAGGCCCTTGACGGTCTGTCCCACCTGGTCAGCCTGCTGCTGCAGCTGAACGGCCTGATTCTCGGCGGTCTGGTAGTCCACGATGCGGTCACCTGTGAGTGCTCGAGCTCGGCTCGATGAATGTTCGACCGCCGAATCGTATCTTTGTTCGGCCTAGTATGAAGCGCTGGATCCGGGCGTCCTGCCCGGCCCAGCGCGCCGCAGGCAAAAAGCGTGGTTTTTGCCCGCGGCTCCGCCACCTGCGGCGGCGGGGCACCTCCGTGTGCCTGCCACACGCTCGCACCGCTTCATGATTCGGGGTGGACGTGTGTCCATGGGCAACTAGAGGGCCTGAAGAGCCGCCGCCACGATGAGAAGCAGGGCGAGAGTCGCGCCCGCGGCCGCCGGTACGAGCCGCGCGACCCCATAAGCCGCCAGCAGCGCAACCGCCACCGAGACGACGTTGCGCAGATCGCCGAAGACGAGCTGCAGGAGCTTTCTCATGCCCGCGCCGCCGCCGTCGTCGAGCCCGGCGCGCGCGAGCGCCACCCGATGATCCTTCCGGCCACGGCGTAGGCGGCAAAGAGCAGGAGGAGGGTGACATCGCCGAGCGGCCACACCGCCTGCTCGCCCGCGAGTCCACCGATTGCCCAGAAGGTGCCGAAGGAGAGGATTGCGCACGCCACCAGGTACTTGAGGGTGTTCTCCGGTACTCGGGTCAGAGGCGCTCGCAGCGCGAGTCCCGCCACCATTACGACCGCGAGAGAAGCCGCCGCGCTACCCGCGGCAGCGGCATACGAAAGCGTGTGACCGAGAGCGACGACGAGGAGCCAGACCTCGAGACCTTCCAGCAGGACACCTTTGAACGCCACTACCCAGGCGGCGCGTCCCTCCGCCTGCTCCAGTTGCTGGCGGGTCTCCGCGAACTCCCGCGCCTCATCGTGCAGCGCCGTGCGGCCGGAGTAACGGCGGATCGCCTTGACGTACCAACGCAAGCCGAAGAGCAGCAGGAAAATGCCGATCGCGGCCCTGATCAGCCCGATATCGGCCTGGGCCGCCCAGATGCCCGCTCCCGTCACCGCAATGAGCAGCGCGACGACCGCCAGTCCCGCCGCCGCAGCGCCCGCCGCGCGGCGCCACCCGATGGTGAGGGCGACCGCCAGCACGATGGTGAACGCCTCCACCCACTCGACCGCGGAAGCGAGAAAGATGGCGCTGGCGCCACCCCATTGAGCGGCGGTCATGGGGAAAAGGAGTCCATGCGCGCGGGACGGTGCCACAGCCCGAGCCGCCTGTCGACCTCGGGCGCGGCGAGAGGGGCCGCCTTCCGCTGGCGGCCCCGGGGGCAGAGCAAGCTCAGGTGATGGGCACAGTCAGGGTCGCAAAGACACTGCGCCCAGGGATCGTCCAGTACAGGGGCACGCCGCCCGGATACTGCACCGTGCTTCCGGCGGTGGTACCCGCGAACATATCGATGTTCGTGTTGTTGAGCAGATTATCGAAGTCGAGCTTGATCGACGCGTCGTGGAGCCACCCTTGCGCGCTCACGAACCTGTAGCCGAGCGCGCCGTTCAGGATGGCGTACGAGCCGATCGGGACCGTCTGCCCGGAGTTGTCATAGGTCCTGCCGACCCATTTATCGATCAGCGAGCCGTACCAGCCGTGCAGGTTGTAGATGGCGCCGAGCGCCGCGGTGAAATTGGGCGCGAACGGCACCCAGTCTCCGGTGGCCTCGTCCTTGGCGCTGTTCACCGAGCCATTGGCGTAGACGCTGAAGCCGCTGCCAACGTAGTACGTGCTCTCGGCCTCGACGCCCTTGTATGTCGTGCCCCCGAGGTTGTAGAACACCGTCTGGCCGGCGACTGTCTCCGAGCTGATTTCGTTGTTGAACCTGATGAGGTACACATCGGCCGAGAGAGACAGCCGGCTGTTCTGCCAGCTCGACCCCGCCTGATAATTCCAGGTCTGCTGCGGACTCAGGTCCGTCGAGCCCGGGGCCGCGTAGTTGAAGTAATTCTCGTTGGGCGCGAGAAATCCCTTGGCGGCCTGCACATAGGCCGACCAATTGCTGGTGATCATGTAGTGAGCCAGCAGCGAGGGCAGAGTCGAGTCGAAGGTGTTGTCGTAGTGCTGCGGATTGCCGGTCTTGACGTTGACGGTCGAGTCGACTTCGCGATCGAAGGAAACGTAGCGCACACCTGGTGTGAGGGTGAGGCCCAAAACGGGCTTCCAGTCGAACTGCACATATCCCTGCAGCGTCACCAGCTCCTGGTTCAAGAGCCGACCGCCGTAGTACGCCGAGACGACTGAGCCCGGCACGGACTCGACGAATGCATCGTTCAGCGTCTCGTCGGTATTGGCGAGACCGCGGAGGTTGGACTGCCGGTCGATCCAGCCGCCCGTCTTCAGGTCCCCGAATGAGAAATCCTCCTGTAAGTTCAGCGTATCGCCCCAGGAGCGATAGTTGTTGGTCAACAGCGTTCCGGGAACGTCGTCTGCGCCGTAGGGCGTCCCATCCGGGGTGGGTCCGTTCGGATCTTCTGCGGCGTGCCCCATATGGTAGTAGCCGTACGTATAAGCCTTGTTATTGAGAGTCCAGCCTCCGCCGAGCTGCGAGTCGAGTCCGATGTACTCGAAGTCCGTGTGAATGCTGTCGAAGTTGTAGCCGTAGAAGTCCTGGCTGTCCGGATTGGAGGAGAGCATGTACGTCGGCCCGTTCTGGGCGATCTCGGCGGCCGTGGCGCCCACGCCGACGTTCTGGTGGAGCTGGTTGTACATCGCCACGAAGGTGAGCACACCGATGCCATCGAGCGGCGCCTCGAATTTGGCGAAGAGATTCTTGCGGTCGAGGCCTGAGTTGCTCAACTCCCCGTCGCTCGACAGGCTTTCCGCGTCGATGTACCCGGCGGCTCCGCCCCACTTCGATATCGTGCCGGTATCGAACTCAGCGCCGACGACGGCAGTGCCGAAGCTGCCGTAGGTGACGGACGGCGTCAGCGTCATATCCTGGAGTGGCGCCTTCGAGACGTTGGAGATCGTGCCCCCGAAAGTTGCGTTACCGATCGTCGCGGCCGTGTTCGGTCCGCGGTCGACGGCAACCCCTCCGAGATCGTTGTCCATGAAATACGACGTCGAGTGGTGCGTGAAATCATTCGAATCGTTCCAGGGAATGCCGTCGAAAGTCACGTTGAAGAAGCCGTCCTGGAAGCCGCGAATGCTCAGAGACTGGTTCTCCATCAGTCCCGGCCCGTTCGGCTGGATCGACTGCACGCTCGGGGAGATCGCGATGATGTCCGAGTAGTTGCTCGTCGTGGGCATGTTGTTCTGGATGAAGTACTGGCTGATCGCGGAAGTCGGCTGGCTCGCATCGAGCGGCGTCAGCGTCGGCGCCTGGGTGGTCGCTGATTGCTCCTGGATCGTGGCTCCGGAAACCACGACGGTGGACAGCGTCGAATTCTGCCCTGGCGCACTCTGGTCTGCCGGATCCGGCTGGCCTGCCGCCATCGCGGCGGACGTGGCGAGGAGGAGCGCCGCGCATACGGCGATGTCGACGGGACGACGGTAATAGCGATTCGTAACCCTATTCTGCATGGGCTAAACTCCGATCGTTGTTTTTGGACCACACGAGCCGACGCGCCGAGACTGGTGCGTCAATGGGCGCCGCAGAATAGTGATCGCTTGTTACAGAAAGGTGACAACTACTTTGGCTTACAAAGTTTAATCTTTGCACGCCAAAAGCCGTCGCGGGCGGGCGACAACCGCGAGCCGCCGCAATGCGGCGGCATCAGGAGCCAGACTGTTAGGAGCGCGTGCGAATCGCGGCCGGCTCGGTCGGCTGCCCGTGCGGTGGCATCACCGTGTTGGGTTCGTGCGCCGGGCGGCGCGCGGTGCGCGCATTTCGGGCTCGCGCCCGCTCGGCGCCGGCGCTCCGGCCGGGAATCATGAGCTCGCGGACGGCGCGTGGTGCGAACTCGCACCATTCGATTCCGACGCCGCCTTCGGTCTCGCGCACCACATAGGCCGCAAGTCGCACCGCGCGCACGCGACCGGAGTCGTCGTGCCGAAGGATGACCGCCACCGGCCCGCGCGGCGGGCCGCGCTCGTCCGTGCGCACGAAGGCGCCGCTCGCGCTCACATTCTCGAGACTCCCTGCAACGGGAGCCGAGGAGCCGCTGGACAGCTCCACGTTCATTCGCACTGCGAAGCGCTCACCCCATCGATGCTCCATGGCCGTGCTCCTGCTCAAATGTGGTGTGAGCCCATTATGCGCTCATCGCGTTCGGAGGGAAGAGGCGCTTCCAACACCGCGCACGCCGGACGGTGTTGGAAGCGAATGGCTTCGCTCGCGCCTCAGGCGTCTTGTGCGACGTGTTGCGCGTCGGCAGCGGGCGCGGTTGCCGTATCCCGGAGGATGCCGTCGTACAGCTCCTGCGGTCGGGCGACGCTGCGCTCCCAGGTGAAGAGCCGCTTCACGCGCTCGCGGCCGGCGTTACCCATTCGCTGGCGCAGGTGCGGGTCGGAGAGCAGTCTACAGATCGCGGCGCCCAGCCCGTCAGTGTCACCGCGCTCGACAAGGATGCCAGTCTCACCGTCCACTACCACCTCTGGTAGGGCACTGGCCCGCGTAGCAACAACCGGCACCTCGCGCGCGTAGTGGGCGTAGTAGAACGGACTCAGCCTGAAGGGGCGACGGCGGCTGCGCAGCCGCAACCGGGGCACGGGAATGTCGGCGTGCGGATAGACCTGCGCGATGCGTATGGCCATGGCTCCGGCTGGGCAGCAAACGCCATACCGATGCGCGGCCGGCAAGCCCGCCCGATCAGATGCCTCGGGACGCCCGATAGGCCCGCAGCCGCGGCAGGAATGCCTCGCGACGAGCCAGACTCTCGGGCGACCAGTAGCGCTCGATCTCGTAGTACTCGGGTACCGCCGGGACGTTCGGCGGCAGCACCACCCAGGCCTGCCTCGAGCTCGTGAAGATGTGAATCTGAGGCGGCAGGACATCAGGCGTATCGAGCGTGCCAACGCGCACGAAACGGAGGATTGGACCGGCGCCGGCGTAGTTGCTCCAGACTGCGATCCGGCAATCCGGGCAGCGCGCGATCTTCTGCCCGCGGCCGCTCAGGGAAGGTGTGTCAATGACCTCGGGCTCGCCATTCAGATCGATGATGCGCTCGGCCTCGATCATTGCGTTCAGGGCGAACGCCGTCCCCGTTTCCCGCTGACACCAGCGGCAGTGGCAGCAGTGCACGATGAGGGGAGCCGTTTCCATGCGGTAGCGGATGCGCCGGCAATCGCAGCCACCCTCGAGCGGATAGGCGGTGTTCGACATCACGTGGAGACCTCAGTGCGTAGGCGAGGGAGGTTAGTCCGCGAGCCTGCGAGCCGCATGGGAAAAATTGCGATTCGAGCGAAGACTCAGAGAAGCGGCGGCCCTACGCGCCCGTGGAGGTAGAACGTCGCGGCATAGAGCGCGACGGCGATGATGATCCGCCACAGGCCGATCTCAGCCAGAGCGGGTGCCAGACGGTTGCCACCGCGCGCGATGGCGGCGAAGGGAACGCTCGATGTCACCTGGACGAATCTCTGCCATTGCTCGGGCGACTTGCGCCGGCGCTTCGCATCGATCGCCGCCGTGCCACCGACCGCAAGCACGAGAAACGTACCGAAGAGAATCAGCGAGGCGAGGTCGCCGTTGACGATGAGGTGGGTGACCGCCCAGAGCGCCACTCCCCAAAGGAAGGGGTGGCGCGTGATGCGCACCATGCCGCGGGCCATCGCGGGGTCGAGCCTGGACTCCATTCCGACCGTGGTCGGGCTCGGCGTCATGACCCCGATCACGGCGAACAGAAACGCGATGAAGACCAACACGTAGGCTGCGGTGCGGAACCCCGGCAGCAGCCCCCACGTCGGAATGAGCGGGGCGCGCCGGTACGCGTAGATCACCCAGCCGATGCCGATGAGGGAGGCGAGGGAGAAGAGCCCGCGATACGGCCTCTCGCCGAGTTTTCCGGTCAGCGCATCACGCAGCCGCGTCCCGGAGACTCCAAAATGGATCAGCAGGAAGTAGGCGCACGCGGCGATCAGATCCGGCATGGCGAGGTCCTCGTTCTTGGCGCGAGATCGTTGCCGCGATTGTACTCCAATATAGTAAGGTGTTGGCGCACGGCGCCTCCCTGACGTAGGCGCGACCGCCAGTGACATGACCGCTGCCCGCATCCATCCGTTTCCGCGCTTCTACCAGTATTACCTCGGGGAGCATCGGAATCCGACCTGCCGCTTGCTGCATTTCATCGGCAGCTGGCTGGTGATTGCCGTGGTGCTGGCGGCGATCGTCACCAGGCGGCCGCTCGTGCTGGTGGCGGCGCCCGTCGTCGGCTACGGGTTCGCCTGGGTCGGGCATTTCTTCTTCGAGCACAACAGGCCCGCCACCTTCCGCCAACCCTGGTACAGCCTGGCCGGTGACTGGGTGCTGTGGTGGCAGATCACGACCCGACGGAGGTCTCTCTCCGGTCGCGAATGATGGCGCGGTCCGTGCCAACGGCAACACCGAGCACAGCCGCGCCCAGTGTCAGGTCGCGCGCCCGGCGGGCAAGCGAGGCCGCCACCGCCGTGGCCGGAGCTATGCCGAACACGGCGCAGGCGAGCACGTAGCTCGCTTCCTGCACGCCGGCGGCCGCCGGCACCATGAAGACGAACGTTCTAAGTCCGACCACGATGCTGTCGACAACCAAGGCGTGAGCCGCGGTCACCGGCCTGCCGAGCAGGTCGAAGACCAGCCACAGCTCCGCCGCGCCGAGGAACCAACACAGCATGTGCAGCGTGAATGCCGCTCCCAGGCGCGCGCGGCGGCTCAGGATGTCATCGAGCACGGTGTTGATGTCGCCGTGCGCATGCAGCCGGCGTAGCGAGGCCAGCACGGGCCATCGCTGTGAGACTTTGCGGATCGCACGTTGGAACGCGTTCCCGAGCTGCCTGCGCCACAGCACTGGTACGGCCACGGCAAGCACGGTCAGCGCCAACCCGACCCCGAGCGGCCGCATGAGTCCCGATCCTGGCGCGAGGGCGAGGAGCGCCAGCACGCCCGCCAGCGCGTAGGGCAGCTTCGCCGCGAGCTCGACAACGAGATCGACGCTCATCGAGAGTATCGCTCGCAGCGCCGCCGGTCCGCTGAGGCGCAGCGCGCGCACGCCGAGCACGAAGCCGCCGATCTGCGAGAAAGGCAGCGTTTCGGCAGCTGCATCACGCACCGCCCGCGCCCACATGAATCTTTGCGGCGAGGCCGGCGGCGCGCTGCCGGTCGCCAGCCGCCAGGCGATGCCCATGAAGGCAATGATCGGAAGGTGCACCAGCACGATGATGAGCAGCCCGGTGAGGCGCAGGCCTTCGAGCGTGCGCATCACCGCGCCCGCACCGGCGTAGATCAGGGTGGCGGCCAGGACCGCCGCGCCGAAAGCCAGGCCGACGGCGGAACGCCAGGTCACCGCGTCAGTTCCGCGCGCCGTTAGCCGCGCGCTCCTTCGGCGGCCATTCGAGCTCTATGCCGAACGTGTCCGTGTAGGGTTTGAACTGCTCGCGCAGCGCCTCGCCGTCGAGACCGAAGCTCGCCAGGCTGTAACGACGCTGCCGCTGCCGGTGTCGGCGGTTTGTGCGGTTGCCGAGCCACTTGCGCATGCGCTGCGCGGCATCGCGGCTCGAAGCGTGGCCGCCGTGCTCGAAGAGGCGGGCCGCCGCCTGTTGCGGATCCGCGATGATCTCGCGGTAGTGCAGCTGCAGAATGGAGTTCGAGGATGCCGCCGCACGCATCATCCGCTGCGCACCGTCGAGCCAGGACGCACACACCTGTTGCCCGATCTCCGCGAGATCGACGCTATGCGCAAACGGCCGCCGCAGCACCTGAGTGAGGCGTGCAACCGAAGCCAGCACCGCGACCGGGTCGCGATGGATGAACACCCACTGCGCATCCGGATAGACCGCGCGGATGTCATCCAGCGCAAACACATGATCGGGGGACTTGAGTATCCACCGCCGCCCCGGCGCCTGGGCATCCAGATGCTGCAGGAAACGCCTGTGGAATCGGTACGCCTCCACGTGACCATGATGTTGCAGCCAGCTCTGATAGCTCGGCACGCGGTAGACACTGTCGTAACGCAGGCTCTGGAATACCTGCGCGGTGATGTCGGTACATTCCTCAGGCTCCCCCGCCGCCACCTCGTGGAGGGAGTTGAGCTCGGGGGCGAGAAAGCGCATCAGATAGAACTGTGCCTGCACCTTTGCCCTGTCGACGGCCTGCCCCAGACGCCCGGCCGCGGAGGGGTGGGGGTGGACCAGCTGCCAGGACAGGGGCGCCGCCACGGCGGCGTCGCGCACCAGCAGGCGGTGCAGGAAGGTCGAGCCGCTGCGCGGCATGCCGGTGATGAAGATCGGCCGCTCGATGGGCTGCGCGAGCAGCGCTGGATTGCGGTGCTCGCGGCGCTCGAACTCGAGCAGGTTGTGCAGGCTGCGGTGGATCTCGTACTTCACCGCGTTGCGCCCGAGGCTGTTGAGGTCGCTCTCCGCGTTGCAGGAGGCGATCAGGCGCTGCAGAGGCAGCACGAACGAGGAGTCGTCGAATGCCTCGCGCCGGGCGCGCTTGAGCGCCGCGGCAAGCAGCGCCGCGGCATCGAGCGCCGGCGCACGGCGGCGGTCGGAGATGCCCGGCCCGAAGGCCCGATCGTGTCTATCCACCCATGCACCTTTCGCTGCGACGGCTCACTGCGGTGAGCCGCCGGTTACAAATTTACAGCAAACCGTCGAATCCGGATATGAAATCCGGTATTTCCCGCAGCGACACGCCACCCGTTCGCAAGCTGAGGCAAGCTAGGCAGACACTCTCCGGCGCGCTGCCTTGTGGCCAACTTCAACCCATGGTCACGTGAACGCAAGCTGAATGTCAGAATGCAGCAGTCGTTCGACCGGGAAGTTACTGCACGGTTACGGTGCGCAGCAGAAACTCACGCCTCAGAGTGATGCAGTTCCCTTGATTGCGCGCCAAGGTCTGCTAAGGTGTATGGAGCAGGGGGGTCGATGGAATCATATTGAGGAGACGAGATGCGCACCCTGACCCGCCACTACCTGCTGGCGTCGGACTTCGACCAGACACTGAGCTTCCACGATTCCGGCCATGTGCTCGCGGAGCTGCTCGGTGTCAAGGACTTCGAGCAAAAAGTCGCCGGACTGGCGCGCAGCAATCTCGTGCAACAGGGTGGGGAGCTCGCCTACCTCATTCGCCACGACCCTGACTTCCGCGGTGTGCGCCGCGAACATCTGGCGGAGGCCGGCAGGCGCGTGCGGCTCAAAGCCGCTCTGCCGACGCTGGTGCAAACACTTCGCGATGGCATCGACGGCAGCAGGTTCTCGTTCTTCGTGGTCTCGGCGGCGCCCAGGGAAGTTGTCGTCTCCGCCCTCGACGGCATAGTGCCGCCGGAGAACATCTACGGCACCGAGCTCGACTACGACCCTCAGTCGGGAGAGGTGCGCGCGATCAAACGCGTCGCCGCCGGCTACGGCAAGGTCGCCGTGATCGACGAGCTCAGTCAGTGGCTCGGGATCGTCTCCGACCGGGTCATTTACGTCGGCGATGGAAGCTCGGACATACATGTCATGCTGCACGTCAACCACGGAGACGGCTTCACCATCGCCGTGTCGGAGAACCGACAGCTCGCGCGCATCGCCAAGAGCACCGTGCTCAGCGACAACGCCTGCAGCGTTCTCGTCCCTGTGCTCGATCAGGTGCTCGGCATGCGCGTACCCGAGATCCGGCAGTTCCTCGAGTCCGTCGGGCTGGTGCTCGATGACTGGGAGCGGGCGCGCACCGATCGGGTGATGATCCGCGAGGCGCAGCCGGCATCGCCGGTGGCGGCGGGATGACCTCGATGAGCCTGCCCCTGACCGATACGCTGGGATGGATCGCGACCCTGGTCTTCGTCGGATCGTATTTCTTCTCGAAACCGGCGGCGCTGCGCGCCTGCCAGATGCTGGGCGCCACCTTGTGGATCGCATACGGCATCCTGATCGCCGCCAAGCCGGTGATCGCCGCCAACCTGCTCGTTTTCGGCGCGGCCGCCTGGACGCTCGCACGGCAGAGGGAAAGCATGCCGCGCACCCCTGACTCGGCACCGACCCCGATATAGCGTACGCTGACGGCGCCCGGAAGATGAGGGGGTCTGTCGGATGCGTGTCGAGCTCGATTCTCTGGAAGCGCGTGTGATCGGTTGCCTGATCGAGAAGCAGGTGACGACGCCCGATCAATACCCGCTGTCGCTCAATTCGCTGGTTAGCGCGTGCAACCAGAAGAGCAACCGCGAGCCCGTGATGAGCCTGGACGAGCCCACGGTGCAGCACACGCTCGATGCCCTGTCGCGCAAGCATCTGCTGCTCGAGCGCTCCGGCTTCGGCAGCCGGGTGCCGAAGTACCAGCACCTGTTCTGCAACACCGAGTACGGCACCCTGAAGTTCTCCGCCCAGGAGCTCGCGGTCGTGTGCGAGCTGCTGCTGCGCGGCCCGCAGACACCGGGCGAGCTGCGATCACGCGCCAGCCGCATGGCGCGGTTCGGTGACGTCTCGGAGATCGAGGCGGTGCTGCAAGCTCTGCAGGAGCGCGAGTCCGGGCCGCTGGTCGCGCGGCTGCCGCGCGAGCCAGGGCGGCGTGAGTCGCGTTACATGCACCTCTTTGGCGGCGAGCCGATTCCACAGGCCGAGGCGGAGGATCGCACGACGCAAAGCGAGTCTTCGGCACCCGAGAGCGAGACCCTCCCGAGCCGCGTAGCGAGACTCGAGGCGGAGCTTGCAGCGCTACGGGCCGAGGTCGAAGAGCTCAAATCCAGGGGGCAATAACTTAACGTCTTCCCCTCCCTCAAGGGAGGGGATTTCCGTCTACTGGAGGCCGACGTTCCGGCCCGAGACGAGGAGATTGATCGCAGAGTTGATGTCCCGGTCATGCCGAGCACCACAGCCGCTACAGATCCAGTCTCTCACTACGAGGCCCTCTCGACCTTGTGGGCCGCTGCGTGCAGTGCACGCGGAACAGACCTGCGTGGAAAACCGCTCGTCAACCTCGATGTACTCGGCCCCGTGCCTAGTGGCTTTGTAGAGGAGCTGGGATCGAAGCTGCGACCAGCCGGCATCGAGCACGGATTTGGCCAGGCTGGTTCGGGCCAATCCAGAGGAATTGACGTTGCCGACGCAGATGCGCCGGCTCTCGCGCACGAGCCGGGTGGACAGCTCGTGCAGGAAATGCCTGCGGCAGTTCGCGATCTTCGCGTGGATGGCCCGTACGCGGGGCTTGCGTCCGGCGCGCTGTGCGATGGCGAGCGCCCGCTCGTACTGGCGGTAGATGCGCGGGGCCCCGATCTTCTCGCCCGTCGAGAGCGTGACCAGGGATTTGAGGCCAAGATCGATGCCGGCCTCGCCGCTGCCGTGCTCCCGATCTTGCGGGACCTCGAGCTGCAGATTCAGGTACCAGCGGCCACGGGCATCCTCGGCGAAGCCGCCACAGAGGATCTTCCCTTCGATGGGACGGCTGAGCCACAGGCCGTACCGCCGCCCGAGAAAGATCGCGGTATCTCCCTGCATCCGAATGGCTCGCGGCGCCTGGAAGGGGATCCACCCCAAGGCCTTTCTACCCCGCCATCGCGGCCGCTTGCCACAGGTATCGCGGGAGAGGGCGAACTGCTTGCACACCGCCTGCACGGTATCCGAGTGCAAGCCGAGGAGCTTACTGCTGCCGCTGGTGAGGTTGATCAGATCGAAGCCCGAGGGCCAGCGCTTGTTGTGGCGGCGAGCGGCATGGTGGATCTCGCCGCAATAGTTCCAGACCTGGTTCACCGCCCGGGCCTGTCGCTTAAGATGCCGACCGGTGGTCGCATCCTTGATCTTGTACCGGTACGTGAGCACCATGGACACAGGGTAGTCGGAACATGCGAAGTCAACAACTCAGACGCGGAATTTTCCTGTGAATTTACGCGCTTTGTCCGCCGTCTGCGTGTCACAAGTTGACACCCTGTGTCGGGCGACGTGCATGTCTAGAAACCTTGCAAATGCCTCTTGCCGATGCTCGACGATACGTGTCCTTAGACGTCCATTTGAAGCTGCCAGAGCAACCGAGGGAGCGCCTCCTCCTCGCCCTGAACGGCGAGGTTTCCGGCGCGGAGGAATCAGATGATCACCGTCCTTTCCGATGCCCGCGTCTTCGACGGGGTCTCCGAGGAGCTGCAGGAGGGGTGTCATGTCGTCATCGAGGGTGGCACCATCCGCGAGGTGGCAAGGAGCCGGCCGACCTTCCGCGACGCTCGCGTCGTGGAGTGCGGCGGCCGCGTGCTCATGCCGGGGCTCATCGATGCGCATTTCCATGCCTATACGCCGAGTTTCGACTTCAACGCCATCGATCGGATGCCGCCGGCGCTGCTCGCGAGTCATGCCGCCCGCATCCTCGAGGGCAGCCTGCAGCGGGGCTTCACCTCGGTCCGGGATGCCGGCGGGGGAGACATCGGACTGGCGCTCGCGATCGAGCAGGGCCTGATCCGCGGACCGCGCTTCTTCTTCGCCGGCAAGGCGCTGTCGCAGACGGGAGGACATGGCGATGTGCGGCGCGCCGAAGAGATACAGCCGTGCGGCTGCGGTGGCTATACCGGTGCTCTCACTCACGTGGTGGATGGGGTCGAGGAGATGCGGCGGGCAGTGCGCGAGGAGCTGCGCAAGGGCGCCCACCAGATCAAGATCTTCGTCTCCGGCGGCGTGCTCTCGCCGACCGACCCGCTCTGGATGCCGCAATTCACCGCCGAAGAGATCCGCGCGGCCGTTTATGAGACCTCTACCCGCCGCACTTATGTCATGGCGCACTGCCACACGGACGAGGGCGCGGCACGTTGCGTGGAGTGCGGCGTCAGGACCGTGGAGCACGGCACGCTGATCCACAAAGATGAGACGGCACGTTTGATTGCCACGCGACAGGCGTTCGTCGTCCCAACGCTCTCAGTCATCGACATGCTGCAGAAGCATGCTGAAGCGGCGAAGATCCCGCGCGAGTCGGTCGAGAAAGTGAAGAGCATCGGGGATGAAGCCTATCGCGCGATCGAGGTCTGCCGCCGCAACGGAGTCAAGCTGGGACTCGGTACCGACCTGGGCGGACATGCCTTCCACCCGCTCCAGGGCGGGGAGCTCGAGCTGCGGGGACGCGTCGAGAAGCCCATCGAGGTGCTGCGGGCGGCGACCTCCGTCAACGCCGAGATCCTGCAGAAGAGCAGCGAGCTGGGGCGGATCGCCCCGGCAGCATTCGCCGACCTCCTGGTGCTCGATTCCAACCCTCTCGAGGACCTCGGCCTGTTTCGCGATCCGGCGCGCATCCCGGTCGTGATGAAGGCCGGCGAGTTCGTCCGCAACGCCCTGTAGGGCGCATGTTGCTGCGGGCAAAAATCTCGCCGCCGAAGCAGGGCGTCGTGATCCTCCGGCGCGCGAGACTCCTCGAGCGTCTGATGGCGGGCCGCACACGCAAGGTCACCCTGCTCGAGGCGCCCGCGGGCTTCGGCAAGACTACACTGCTCGCGCAATGGCGGGAGCTGCTCCTCACCCAGGGCGTTCCGGTCGCCTGGCTAACGCTCGATTCGAACGACACGGAGGAGCGGTTTGCGGCCTATCTCGCCTTCGCGCTGCAGGAAGCCGGAGCGGACATGGCGGCAACCGGGCTGCTCAGAGACGACCATCGGGGCTCACTGCCTGCCGCCTTGGCGCTGCACTCGGTGCTGCAAGTCGCCTCTCGCGCCGCGCCGTCCATCTGCCTGATCCTCGATGACGTGGAAAGGGTGAGCAGCACGGAGGTGCGAAGTCAGCTCGATACCCTGATCCGCTATGCTCCCGACAATCTGCACATCGCTCTCGCCGCGCGCAGCAACCCTGGATTGTCGTTGGCGCACCTGACACTCATGGGCCTGGTCAACCACATCGATGCCGGCAGCCTGCGGTTCACGGTTGCGGAGACGAGCACCTATCTGGAAGGCGCCGTACCTTCGCACGAGATGCACTCTGTGACCGAGCGGACGGAAGGCTGGCCGGTTGCCGTGCAGATTCTGCGCGCGGTTGCGGCACGCAACGGGCAGGGCAGTCATGACATGCTGCGTGAGCATCCCTCGCGTAGCTTGGCCGCGACCTATCTCGCGGAGCAGTTGGTTCGCGGGCTCGCCGGTCGTCAGCTGCAGTTTCTCTGCGACATCAGCCTGCTCGATGCCGTGAGTATCGAGCTGGCCGACCATGTGCGCGAAGCGCGCGATTCCGCGCAGATCCTGCGCGAGCTCGATTACCTCGCCGCGCTCATCCCGCCCCTTGAAGGCGCTCCCGGCCACGTGCGCCTGCATCCCATGCTGCGTGAGCACTTCGCTGTATTGGCCGAGAGGGATCCGGCGCGGTGCGCGCTGATACACCGGCGCGCGGCGCAGTGGCTCGCTGCCGGTCACAACCTGCTCGCGGCTCTGCGCCATGCGGTGGCCGCGCCTGACAAGATGCTGACCGGAGCGCTGATCCTGCAGGCAGGCGGCGTTTCGATCTGGATCCGCCACGGCATGGAGGAAGTCATCGCGGCCGACCGCCTGATCGATGAAGAGATGATCGCGGCCATGCCGCGGCTCGGCCTGATGCGCGCCATCGTTCTCATCAAGCAGTCGCGTCTGCACGAGGCCCGCGCCCAATATGATCGCGTGGCCGCCGCAACGCGCGAGTTTTCGCAGGACCCGGCCGCCGCGGACGCTTCGAGCCTGCGGCGCGAGGCGCTTTTCATCCTGTCGATGCTGGTCATTTACTGTTGCCTGCCGTTGAGCGAGACGCATCTGAGCTCCCTGGATCAGGGCCTGCACGACCCGGCCGCCGATGATGTCGAGCTGGCCCATCACAAGACCGTGTTGTGCGTGGCTTACCTGCAGAGCGGCCATTTCGATCTCGCCTGGCGCTACGGTGAAGAGGCAGCGGCGCACTGCCTCGCATTCGGCTCGGTCTACGGTACCAATTTCATCGATTTCCATACGGGTTCGATCGCCATGGCCCGCGGCGACACGCACGAGGCGCTGCAGCGCTATGAGCGGGGGCGCCGCAAGAGCCGCCGGCATTTCGCGCATGACGAGGGCCTGCGGCTGATCGGCGATGTGCTGACGGCGGAGCTGGACCTCGAATGCAATGCCATCGGCAATGCCAAACGGCGCCTGTCACAAGTGATCGTGGGGCTGCGGGATGCCGAGGCCTGGTTCGAGATCTACGCCGCGGCATATGCCGCCAGCGCCGAAATTCATCTTCTCGATCGCGGTCTCGATGAGACGCTCGGGATGCTCGATGAGGCGCAAACCCGCGCGCAGCGGCTCGGCCTCGCCAAACTCGTGCCGCTGCTCGATGCGCTGCGGGTTGCCTCGTTGACCCTTGCGGAGGAGCCGGACCGCGCTTTGCGCGTGGCCGAGAGGAGCCCGACCCGATTCGCGGAAGCCGGGCTGGCGGCAGGAGAGGGCGCATCCTGGCGTGAAGTGGAGTGTCTCGCCACTTCCTGGGTGAGACTGCTCGCTCGTCACGGGCGCTATGCGGAGGCGATGCAAACCTGTGACGCAGCTCTGTCCTACGGACGTTCCCGCGGCAGCGCGAGGATGGTGCTCCGGTTGAACGTACTGGCAGCGCTCTGTCTGGATGGCATCGGGGAGCGGCCAGCGGCCCTTGCGCGCATAACAGACGTCTGTCGCGAGGTAATTCGCACGAGCTATATACGCTCTGTGGTTCGCGAGGGCACCGCACTCGTGCCGCTGCTGAACGCGGCAAGTCAGGTGTTGCCTGATGAAGCCCTGCGCCGCCAGGCGGGCGATCTGCACGAGCTCCTCACCGGGCAGGCGGAAGCCGCGCGGCGGACTCCGATGTTCAGTCCCCGGGAACTCGATGTGCTGCAGCAGCTCGATCGGGGATTGAAGGACAAGGTCATCGCGCGCCGGCTCGGAGTCAGCGAGCACGCGGTACGCTTTCACCTCAAGAACATTTACACCAAGACGCGGTCTCACGGTCGCCTCGAGGCCGTCGCCAGGGCCCGCGAGCTCGGGGTCTTGAGCGGCGGACCCTCCCAAAATCGGTAGGTGCCCGCGGCCGCCGTCGGCCGTGGCCCTCCTGCCGGAATTCATGCCGCTCCTAGCTTTTTTGCCGATTGGCGCTTGACCCGCGCCGCGAGATGCTTGCTGACAACGGCGGCAGAGCCGCGGGGGTCTCGAGCGTGCTTAGAATCGGTGTGGATGTCGGTGGTACGAACACAGACGCCGTCCTCATGGACGGCCAGCGGCTGATCGCGTTCCACAAGCATCCGACAACGTCCAACGTCAGCGACGGCATCGTGGGAGCGATTCGCGCCATTCTTACTGGCAGCGGACCGGACCTCGACCGTTCGCCCCACAACGTTGCGGCGGTCATGATTGGCACCACCCATTTCACCAACGCCTTCGTCGAGCGCCGCAATCTCTCGCCGGTCGGAGTAATGCGCATCGCATTGCCGGCCGCACGTGGCGTACCGCCGCTCACGGATTGGCCGCAGGATCTCGTCACCGCGATCGGGCGCAACGTGCACTGCATCCGCGGCGGGTATCACTTCGACGGCAGGGTCAATTCCCCCCTCGATGAGTCGGCGGTGGCCGCTGCCGCCCGCCACATGACGGCTCAGGGCCTCGAGTGCGCGGCGGTATGCGGCCTGTTCTCGCCGGTCAACGCGGCGATGGAGGAGAGGGCGGCCGAGATCATCGCGCAGGAGGCGCCCGGGATCGCCGTGACCCGCTCGAGCCAGATCGGGCGGATCGGGCTGCTCGAGCGCGAGAACGCCGCCATCATGAACGCATCGCTGTCCAGGATGGCGGGCGAGGTCGTGGCCGCATTCGCGGCCGCGCTGCGCTCCCTCGGCATCGAGGCACCGTTTTTCATCAGCCAGAACGACGGCACGCTGATGAGCGCCGAGCGGGTGGCCCGGTATCCGGTGCTGACCTTCGCCTCGGGACCGACCAACTCCATGCGCGGCGCCGCCTACCTCTCGGGGCTGAGTGATGCGCTGATCGCCGACATCGGCGGCACGACGACCGACATCGGCATGCTCACGGGAGGATTTCCGCGTGAGTCGGCCATGACCTCCGACATTGGCGGCGTGCGCACGAACTTCCGCATGCCCGACCTCCTGTCCATCGGGCTAGGGGGCGGCAGTCTGGTGCGCCCGGAGGCGGGCGCCCTGCGTGTGGGCCCGAAGTCCGTGGGCTATCGCTTGCCGCAGCAGGCGCGGGCCTTCGGAGGCGACACGCTGACGGCAAGCGACATCGCAGTGGCGGCAGGTTACGCGCGCATGGGCGACCCTGCGCGCCTCGCCCAGCTCGACCCGCATCTGGTCGCGGCGGGCGTGGCTGAGATCCATCGGCTGCTGGCCGAGGGTCTGGATCGCATGAAGACTTCCGCGGCCTCCGTGCCCCTGGTGTTGGTTGGCGGCGGCTCGGTGCTGATCCATCGGGATCTGCCCGGCGTCTCGGAAGTGATCGTGCCGCCGGCCGCGGGAGTGGCCAATGCGATCGGCGCCTCGATCGCGCAGGCCGGTGGCGAGGTCGATCGGGTGTATTCCTATGAGCAAATGGGACGGGAGGGTGCCATCGCCGCGGCCACGGAGGAAGCGCGGCGTGTGGCGATCGAGGCGGGGGCCACTGCCGCGTCGCTCCGCGTCGTGGACGTGGAGGAGCTGCCCCTGGCCTACGTGCCGGGTGGCGCGGTGCGCCTGCGTGTGAAGGTGACCGGCGAGCTTGCATTGACCGGCGTGCGGGAGCCGCCTGAGGGGCGGGTGGGCACATGAAGATCGAACCCGGGATGCTCGAGGATTTTGCCCGCGGCGCGGCCTTCCTCGGCACGGGCGGTGGCGGCGATCCCTATATCGGCCGGCTGTGCTGCGCGCACGCGATCGAGACTCACGGCGCGCCCGAGCTGATCCCTCTCGAAGCGCTTCCCGATGATGCGAACGTGTTCTCCGTCGCCGGCATGGGCGCTCCCACGGTGCTGGTCGAGAAGATGTTCTCCCTCGAGGAGGCGCACCTCGCGGTCTCGAAGCTCGAGTCGTTCATGGGTCGCCGGGCCGATGCGATCATCGCGGCCGAGTCCGGCGGAATCAATGCCACGCTGCCCGTGGCCTACGCCGCGATGCGGCGGCTGCCTGTCGTCGACGCCGACGGCATGGGGCGCGCCTTCCCGGCGATCCACATGGTCTCCTTCAATGTCTATGGCGTCTCCTGCACGCCCATGGTGATCGCCAACGAGCACGGCGAGAGCGCGATCATCGAAGCGTCGAGCGCGAGAGCAGCAGAGGAGCTCGGCCGGCCGCTCGTCGTCCAGATGGGCGCCTCGGCGATGCTTTCCTGCTATCCCATGACAGGCGCCGAGGCGAAGCGCACCGCGGTGTCCGCGACGCTGTCAGCGGCCTACGGAATCGGTCGCGCGATCGCCGCAGGGCGAAGAATCGGCTCGCCTGTCGAGGCGTTGCTCGCTTACCTGCGCACCACTGCCTATTACCGGCACGCCTACCTGCTCTTCAACGGCAAGATCGTCGACGTGCACCGGGAGACGACGCGAGGCTGGGTCCTGGGGCGCTGCCTGCTGGACGCGTTGGACGGTCACGCTGACAGCAAGGGAGCGCGCCTCGAAATCCAGTTCCAGAACGAGAATCTCTGTGCCTGGCGGGACGGTCGGGTGGTCACCATCGTCCCGGATCTCATCGTTGTGGTGGACCGCGAGACCGCGGAACCGATCACGACCGAGGGACTGCGCTACGGCCAGCGGGTGAGCGTAATCGGCGTCAGCGCCCCGCCCACCATGCGCACCGCCGCCGCTCTGGCGGTGTTCGGTCCGCAGGCCTTCCAACTCGATCATCCGTTCGTGCCCATCGAAAGCCTCGCCCAATCACGAGACATCCCGGGGGATAAAACATGAATCGCACCGATGCCTGCCTGGTTGCCATCGCCCTGACCGCTTGCAGCGGCGTTGCCGCCGGCGCGCAACAGGATGAGACGCAGCAGTTGCAGACGGTGACCGTGACCGCACAGCGGCGCGTCGAGAATATCCAGAACGTGCCCATCCAGATGACCGCCCTGTCCGGGCAGCAGCTCACCTCCGCGGGCGTGAAAAACACGCAGCAGGCGCTCAACCTCATTCCGAACGTCAATGTCGCCCATTCGTTCACCTTCCTGAACTCCTTCGTGACCATCCGGGGCATCTCCGAGGTCAACAACGCCGACCCGCCGATGCTGGTCGTGGTCGATGGCGTGGCGCAGAACAACCAGAAGCAGCTGCTAATGGACCTGTTCGACGTGCAGCAGGTGCAGGTCCTCATGGGGCCGCAAGGCGGCCTCTACGGCCAGAACGCCATCGGGGGCGCGATGATCATCACGACGCGCCAGCCCACCAATCAGTTCCATTCGAGCATGGACCTGACCTACGGCAACGGGGATGCCTATGGGGCTACCGCGAGTGTCTCGGGGCCGATCATCGACGACACGCTCCTCATGCAGATCGACGGCGATGTTCACGGCAGCGGCGGCCTCATCACCAACCCCTATCTCGGCGACAAGGTCGATGCCGTCAATCACGACGACACCGGCCGAGTGCGCCTCCTCGCTTTCCCGGCGAGCTGGCTCACTCTCGACCTGCGCGTCAGCTACAACGGCTTCAAGGGCGGCGCAACCTGGGACAGCGTGGTTTTCAGCGACGATGCGGACGACATCGAGCCGCCCGAGAGCGATTATCGCGGCGTCACGGACGGCAACGTCCGTGACCTGGCCTTCAAGTTCGATGCCGATCTTGGGTTTGCCACCCTGACAGGCGTCACCGGCTACACGAATCTTTGGGAGGACTACCTGGGGTCCCTCGACTTCACCAATCCGGTCGTCAATCCCGGTGGCCTGTTCGGGGCCTACGGACCCGTGGGCCAGGGCCAGAACCTCTCGACGGCGATGACGAGCCAGGAGATCCACCTCGTGTCACCGACCGCGCAGCGATTGCGGTGGATCGTCGGCGCTTACTATGTGCAGACGACCAAGTCGCTGCTCACCCGCGGATTTCTCGAGATTCCGACGGGATCCGATCAATTCTACAACCCGTCTCTCGTGATCATCGACCGGGACGAGGACGATCACAATTATTCCTGGGCGCTCTACGGGCAGCTGGATTACGACCTGACGTCGAAGCTAACGGCGACAGCGGGATTCCGCTATGACTACAACAATCTGGCCCAGACCAACGAGGCCGCTCCGGGAGTGGGCGACGTGGCCCGCCAGAGCGAGTCGGATCCCGAGCCCAAGGCGACACTCACGTATCACTTCACGACCCAGGCACTCGGCTATCTCACCTACTCGACGGGCTTCCGCGGCGGCGGCTTCAATTCACCGGGTATCTCGGCGCCGTATTCCGAGTATTTCCAGCCCGAGACGCTGACCAACTACGAGGCCGGCTTCAAGACGAGCTGGCTGGATCAAAGGCTCAGCGTCAATGGCGCGTACTACTACGACATCGACCACAACTACCAATTCTTTTTCGTCAACGCCGCGAACGGCTCACAGATCATCCAGAATCTCAATCGCGTACACATCAACGGCCTCGAGCTCAGCGCACAGGTGGTCGTGACCAGCGGCTTGCAGCTCTTTGCGGGCCTCGGTACGACTCATACGGACATCGTCAACAGTGCCGACGTCGGTGCCGCCTTCCCGGGCATCGATGGCAACAGGACGCCGAAGACGATTCCATGGAACCTCAAGGCGGGGTTCCAGTATGACCAGCCGCTGGGCAATAATCTGACGGGCACGGTGCGGATGGACTATACCCACGATGCCAAGGAGTACTGGCAGGTCGACAATTCTGCCGTGCAGAAACCGCTGGATCTTCTGGGTGCGCGCGCCGGCGTCGAGCTCGCGCAGTGGGGCATCTACATCTGGGGCAAGAACCTGACGAACGAGCGCTATTACGAGGACTACAACCCGGCGAGATTCTCCGGGTTGCCATACGACATTGGCTCGCTCGCCGAGCCGCGCACATACGGACTCGAGGTGATCACGCGCTTCTGACCGCGATCCGAATGGGAAGGTAATCGCAGGCTACTTCAGTGCGCTGCCCTGACCGTCGAGATCGGCCTGGCGCACGGCCTCGATGAATGCAGCGAGCTTGTTTGCATCCAGTCGTCCTTCGGTGCGGACTCCGGAGCACAGGTCAACGCCAAAAGGTTTGACTCGCTGAATCGCCTCGCGCACGTTTGCCGGCGATAGGCCGCCCGCAAGGAACACGGGAAGGGGGCTGCGGCGCACGAATTCCGCGCTGATCTGCCAGTCGTGAGTGCGGCCGGTGCCTCCGAGCACCGGTACGGCCAGGTTGGGCCGCCCGGAGTCGAGGAGATACGCGTGAACGTAAGGCGCGTAGCCTGCGATCAGCTCGAACACCCCCTCATTCTCCACATGGACCACCTGCACGCGTCGCGTAGCCGGCAACAGCTGGGCGAGCTCGGCGGCCTCTGACGTAGTGATCTGCGACACGATTTGCACAGTCGAAGCACGCGTGCGCTCGACGTGCCGAGCGATCCCAGCCGCAGTGACTTCGGAGGTCAGGAGGAACGTGGCGATCGGCGGGGGTACGAGCGCCGCGAGCTTTGCGATGGCGCGGTCGTCGATGGAGTGTGAGCTGGATGGCATCGGCCCCACGAATCCCACCGCATCCGCGCCCGCCCGAATGGCGAGCTGCACCTCTTCGCGGGACGCCATACAGCAAATTTTGATTCGGGTGCGCATGTCTGATCGGCGATGTCGGCCCTCAGGACGCGGCTGGGCACGTCCCAGGGTATCGCGCTGCGCGGGAGTCGGCACGGACGCCTGCTGATTTTTTTTCCCCGGCTGTCCGCGCTCGGGTCCCGGCAGCGCATATATTGGCGAATGCCCAGCCGCTGCTATATCAAAGACGTGATGGTGGTAGCCCGCGATGTGCCGAAGACGCCGGCAGCGCAGGCCCTGGCGGTCGATCTGGTGACGGCGATGGATCTCCTGCGGCTGAAGTCGGTGGCACGCCTCTACGCCCGCGGCCTGCCTCCGGAGGTCAGCTGGGCCGATCTGCTTCAGGAGGCCTTCGCCCGCGTGCTCGACGGCTCGCGGAAGTGCCCTGAAGGGCTGCCCATGGTCCCGTTCCTGGCCGGCGTGATGCGAAGCATCCGCGCGGAGCACTGCCGACGCGCGCGCAGACACGCGGCTCACGTGCCCCAAATGCTCGCCGACCTCGACCCCGGCGGCGACCTCGCGAGCGGGGAGAGGGATCGCGCTCCGGATCTCGAGCGCAGCCTGCTGGCCATGGAGTTGCTCACCGAGATCTACCGGCTGTTCACCGATGACCCGCGGGCGCTGCAGACCATAGAGGGTCTGTTCGAAGGCTTATCGCCTGACCAGATCCGCGCGAACTACGATATGACGAAGACCGATTACGATTCGACACGCAAACGCATGCGGCGCACCCTCCTCAGGGAGGGACTGAGGTGGGGCGGTCATGAATAGCAAGGCAGAGCAGCTCGAGGAGCGTCTCGACGGCCTTCTCGACGCCCTGGAGCAGGAGCTGACCGAGGCGACGGACGAGGAGATTCTCGCGGCGGCGAGCGATCTCGGCATGAATCCGGCAATGAAGGGATCGGCGGCGTTCTTTGGTGTGACGGTCGATCTGCGCACCAAAACCCAGCAAGGTTACCTAAGCCCATCGTCGGACACGCTCGGCACCCGGCGCCGATTGAAGGACGATCCTTCGTCCCGAAGTTAGCTCGGGCAAATCCCGGACTGGACTAGCGAGCTCCTCGGTGTGCCTCATATATTTTCTAGGTAATACTTGTAACATATTGACACACATAAGATAATAAGCAAGAATCAAGCGCCACTTCGCGTCCCGCTCAAGCGACTGTACTATTCATCTTTCGTCACCGTGATTCCCGGGGGAGAGGCGCGATGCAACCGACCCAGATCGTCTCGACGGAAGAATGGCTTGCCGCTCGAACGGTGTTGCTCGCGAAGGAGAAAGCGTACATGCGCGCAGGGGATGCTCTCGCCGCCGAGCGCCGGGCGTTGCCGTGGCTGAAGATAGAGAAGAACTACGTGTTCAATACCGCGCTCGGGCGCCGCACGCTGGCGGATCTCTTCGCGGGCTGCGAGCAGCTGATCGTGCACCACTTGATGTTCGCGCCCGAATGGACCGCGGCCTGCCCCGGATGCTCTTTTCAAGCAGAGCACATTGACGGGCCGGCGCGACATCTGGTGCACCATAACGCCAGGATCGTTGCGGTCGCGAGAGCTCCGCTCGCCAAGATACTGGCGTACCGGCAGCGCATGGGCTGGCGGTTCGATTGGGTGTCCTCGTTCGAAACTGATTTCAACTACGACTTCCGGGTGACGTTCACGAAGGACGAGCTCCGAGAGGGCCGCATCGACTACAACTTCGGCACCATCACAAGTGACCCGAGATACCTCCAAGCCGAGGACCTTCCGGGTGTCAGCGTGTTCACCAGGGGAGCGGCGGGTGAGGTTTTCCTGACCTATGCCACCTTCGCGCGGGGCCTCGACATGCTGCTCACCGCCAACCATTACCTCGACCTGACACCGGAGGGCCGGCACGAGAAGGCCTACGGCGCCTGGCCCCGCCGCTTCGACGAATATCCTGCCAAGGTCGACTCGAGCGAAGACGCCGCGCGTCTTGCCGCCAGCCGTTGAACTGAACGCCCCTTGAGCACCGCTACCGCCGCTGATCGCGCGCCCCCGGCGCGACAGCACCGTCCATGGAGGGCCGCGTCACTATTCTGCATGGGCGTGGTCTTCGGCGACATCGGCACCAGTCCGCTCTATACGCTCAATGTGGCGGCAAAAGCCGCCAGCCCGAGCGGGGTAGTCACGCCCGCGGCGGTGCTCGGCGTAGTCTCCTTGATCTTCTGGTCGTTGATCATCGTGATCTCGATCAAATATGCCATTCTCATCATGCGTGCCGACAATCACGGCGAGGGTGGCATCCTGGCGCTCCTCGCTTTGGTGAGTCCGAGCCGCACACGCGAAAGCCGGCTACGCGCCGCAATGGTGGTCGTCGGTCTCATCGGCGCCACTCTGCTCTATGGCGATGGCGCCATCACGCCCGCGATCTCCGTGCTGAGCGCAATCGAAGGCATCAAGGTATATGCGCCACAGACCGGCCACATCGTGGTGCCGCTGACGGTGGTGATTCTCATCGGGCTGTTCATCATTCAGCGCAAGGGCACGTCATTCGTCGGCGGCCTGTTTGGTCCGGTGATGCTGCTCTGGTTCATCGTCATCGCGCTCCTCGGTATCAAGGGGATCGCCAGGACGCCGGCCATACTGGCAGCGCTCAGTCCGCTGCCGGCGATCTCCTATCTGATCCACGCCGGCCCAATGGTGTTTGCCGTCATTGGCAGCGCGTTCCTTGCCGTGACCGGCGGTGAGGCCTTTTATGCCGACATGGGCCATTTCGGCCCGCTCCCGATCCGCGTCGCCTGGTTCGGGGTAGCCCTGCCGGCACTCGTGCTCAACTACTTCGGCCAGGGGGCGCTGCTGCTCACGCACCCCGCGGCGCTCGCGAGTCCCTTCTTTGAGCTTGCGCCGCCATGGGCGCACATTGCTCTGGTAACGCTGGCAACGGCTGCGACTGTCATTGCGTCGCAAGCCGTCATTTCCGGCGCCTTTTCGCTTACCCATCAGGCGATGCAGCTCGGCTTCCTGCCGCGTATGACGGTGGTGCATACGGCCGGCCGCGAAATCGGCCAGATCTACATGCCGTTCGTCAACTGGGCGTTGGCCGCACTGACGCTCGCGGCGGTCATCGGCTTCGGCTCCTCCGACGCCTTGGCCGGCGCGTACGGTATTGCGGTATCCCTGCTGATGGCGATCACGACGCTGATGGCCACATTCGTGGCTTTGCAATGGAACTACAGCGTCTGGGCAGTGGCACTCGTCAACGGCAGCCTGCTGTTGATCGATCTGCTGTTCGTCGCGTCCACCTCGACCAAGCTGATCCAGGGCGGCTGGTTTCCGCTGCTGACCGCCTGCGTAATCTCGTTTCTGATGCTCACCTGGCGCAAAGGCGAGCAGATCATGGAAGGCGTTCGCAGCCGGCTACGGCGGAGTCTGCAGGAATTCACCGAGGCCATCCAGCGGGACCCGCCTCATCGGCTTCCAGGAACCGCCGCCGTGCTCGGCCGCCTGACTCAGGGCGTTCCCTTGGCGCTCACGCAGAACCTCAAGTACAACCACGTGATGCATGAGCATCTGCTGCTGGTGTCTGTCTCGTTCGCCGAGATACCACGCGTGTCTGCCGCGGAACGCGCCGAGGTCACACCGGTCTGTACCGGCGTCGCTCGGGTCGAGCTGCGCTACGGTTTCATGGAGCAGCCGAATGTGCCTCTCGGCCTGAGTGAGGCGGTAGCGCTCGGCAGGATCGAGCGCTGCCGCCTGGAGTCGGTCATCTACTTCACCGGGCACGAGACCATCAATGCGCTCGGACGGCTGCCGCAGATGGCGCGCTGGCGTGAGTCCGTTTACACATGGATGCACCGCAACGCCCAGCGTCCGGGAGCGTATTTCAAAGTCCCGGCAGCGCAGATCATGGAGATCGGCGTCGAGTTCGAAATCTGACGAGCGGGCAGTCAGGCCGCGCTCAGTCCTGGTAGTCCTCGTTATCCGGCGTCGGCACCGGCTTCAATTTCGCGATCTGCCGCTGGTTCTCGAACCTCAGCGCATAGAAGCCGCCGTGGCTGGAGACGACCCAGAGGTAGAGCTGGCCGTTCTGCCAGACGAATCGACTGTGTCCCTTCGACCAGGCCCGTTCGACTCGATCTGGGTATACGACCACTTCCACACCGTCCCGGTGCCCACGCAGGAGGCCACCCACGAGGCGTGGACGCTGATGGCCGCGTACGCGGCCGCCACCAGCCGGGTGAAGCTGGGGCAGATGTGCACCTGCATGGGCTACCGCAACCCGGCCTACCTGGCCAAGGTCGCGGCGACGGTCGACGTGATCTCCGGCGGCCGGGCGCAGATGGGCATCGGGGCCGGCTGGTACGAGCATGAGTGGCGCGCCTACGGCTACGGCTTCCCCGGCGCGGGCGAACGCATCGCCATGCTGGACGAGGGCGTCCAGATCATGCGCCAGCTCTGGACGACCGGCACCGCGACCCTCGACGGCAAGCACTACCAGGTCGACGGTGCCATCTGCCGGCCGCTGCCGCTGCAGGACGGCGGCATCCCGCTGTGGATCGCCGGCGGCGGCGAGAAGAAGACCCTCCGCATCGCCGCCCAGTACGCCCAGTACACCAACTTCGACGGCGACCCCGACACCTTCAAGCACAAGTCGGAGATCCTGGAGGCACACTGCCGGGAGGTCGGCACTAACTACGCCAACATCGTCCGGTCCGCCAACTACAACGTCGTCATCGGCGAGACCGAGAAGGACGTGCAGGACCGGCTGGCCTGGATCCGCCAGCACCTCGCGAAGTACCTCCCGGCCGAGAACGTCGACAGCACGGTCCGCAACCTCGCCAACGGCCCCCTGGTCGGCACCCCCGAGCAGATCGCCGAGAAGCTCAGCCAGATCGGCCGGCTGGGCATGACCTACGCGATCATCAACCTCCTCGATGTCGCCTACGACCGCAGCGGCCTCACCCTCTTCGCGGACAAGGTCGCCCCCGCCCTCGCCACCGCCTGACCTCCGGCTTCCCGTGACCCGACGGAACTCGACGGAACCCGCCGGGTCACGGGAGCCGGACGTAGTCGCCACGGTCCGTTGCCGCGCGGCGGGTACCCTGAGACGCATGTCTGCCGAATCGGTCTTCCCTCAGCTCGAGCCGCTACTGCCGCTGGTCCGCAAGCCTGTGCAGTATGTCGGGGGCGAGGTGAATTCCACCGTGAAGGCGTGGGATGAGACCGATGTCCGGTGGGCGCTCCTCTACCCCGACGCCTACGAGGTCGGCCTGCCCAACCAGGGGATCGCGATCCTCTACGAGGTCCTCAACGAGCAGCCTGGCGTGCTGGCCGAGCGGACCTACAGCGTCTGGCCCGACCTCGAGGCGCTGATGCGCGACCGCGGCGTGCCGCAGTTCACCGTCGACGCGCACCGCCCGGTCGGCGATTTCGACGTTCTCGGTGTGTCCTTCTCCACCGAACTCGGTTACACCAATCTGCTGACCGCGCTCGATCTAGCAAAAATTCCAATTCTTTCCTCCGAACGGACCCTGGGTTCCCCCCTAGTGATCGCCGGAGGCCACGCGGCGTTCAATCCGGAGCCGCTGGCCGATTTCCTCAACGCGGTCGTGCTCGGCGACGGCGAGGAGGCGGTGCTGGGAATCACGCACCTCATCCGCCAGTGGAAGGACGCCGGCCAGCCCGGCGGCCGGGACGGCCTGCTGCTCTCCCTCGCCGGCACCGGCAGCATCTACGTCCCGAGGTTCTACGACGTGAGCTATCACGCCGACGGCCGCATCGGCGCGGTGACGCCGAACCGGCCGGGCGTGCCCGCCTCGGTCAGCAAGCACACCCTGATGGACCTCGACGCCTGGCCGTACCCGAAGGCGCCGGTGGTGCCGGTCGCGGAGACCGTGCACGAGCGGTTCAGCGTGGAGATCTTCCGCGGCTGCACCCGCGGCTGCCGGTTCTGCCAGGCCGGGATGATCACCCGTCCGGTCCGCGAGCGCTCGATCACCACCGTCGGGAAGATGGTCTCCGCCGGCCTCCAGTCGACCGGATTCTCCGAGGTCGGGCTGCTCTCGCTGTCGAGCGCGGACCACAGCGAGATCAACGAGATCGCCATCGACCTGGCCGACTGCTACGAAGGGTCGAATGTCGGGCTCTCGCTCCCGTCCACCCGCGTCGACGCGTTCAACGTGACGCTGGCGGACGAGCTGTCGAGGAACGGCAAGCGGTCCGGGCTGACGTTCGCCCCTGAGGGCGGCTCGGAGCGGATGCGCAAGGTGATCAACAAGATGGTCACCGAGGAAGACCTGATCCGCACCGTGACCACGGCCTACTCATCCGGCTGGCGGCAGGTCAAGCTCTACTTCATGTGCGGCCTGCCGACCGAGACCGACGAGGACGTGATGGCCGTCGCCGACCTGGCGCGGAAGGTGATCGCGGCCGGGCGGCAGGCGACCGGCCGGCGGGACATCCGCTGCACGGTCTCGATCGGCGGGTTCGTGCCCAAGCCGCACACGCCGTTCCAGTGGGCGGCGCAGTGCCCGGCCGAGGTGGTCGACGCCCGGCTGCGGGCGCTCGGCGGCGCGTTCCGGGCCGACCGGCAGTACGGCAAGTCGATCGGCTTCCGTTACCACGACGGCACCCCGTCCATGGTCGAGGGCCTGCTCTCCCGGGGCGACCGGCGGGTCGGCGCGGTGATCGCGGCGGCCTGGCGGGACGGCGCGCGGTTCGACGGCTGGGGCGAGTACTTCTCGTTCGACCGCTGGGTGGCGGCGTGCGACGCCGGACTGGCGTCGACCCCGGTCGATCTAGCTTGGTATACTACGCGCGAACGTGGCTACGGTGAGGTACTGCCGTGGGACCACCTGGACTCAGGCCTGGACCGGGACTGGCTCTGGGAGGACTGGCGGTCCGCGGTTGAGCCCGACGGCGCCGGCGAGGTGGAAGATTGCCGGTGGACCCCGTGCTACGAGTGTGGGGTGTGCTCGTCGATGGGTACAGAGATCCAGACCGGTCCGACAGGAGATCGACTGGACGGAAGGCGCCTGCTTCCCGTGCTAGCGACAAACGGAAGATGAGGCCGGCGGTGGGCGTGCAGCGAAATGGCTCCGCGCCGGTCACAACTACGCATCTTCTTGTCCGGTATGCTAAGCGGGGAAAGATGCGTTTTGCCAGCCACTTGGATGTGGCGCGGGCCTTCGAGCGGGGCGTGCGGCGGGCAGGGTTGCCCATCGCGTACTCAGCCGGGTTCACGCCGCACCCGAAAATCTCCTACGCGGGCGGAGCCCCGACCGGAGTCGCGAGCGAGGCCGAGTACCTGAGCCTCGCGCTGACCAGCCGGATCGAGGCGGACGTCGCACGGGAGCAGCTAAACGCGGCGCTGCCTGATGGGATAGACGTGATTGTTGTCACCGAGGATGCTGGGGGACTGCCAGCCAGTCGCCTCACCGCGTCCGAGTGGCAGGTAGTCCTCCCCGGCCTGAAGCCGGGCGATGCAGCGGAAGTGGTACAGAAGTTTCTTGCCCTTGCGGAGGCGCCGGTGGAACGGCTGACCTCCAAGGGCATGCGGCGCATGGATGCCAGGTCCGCCGTGGTCTCCCTTGAGGCCCACGACGAGGCGGCCGGCGACGCGGTGCTGCGGATGGTTCTCCGGCACACCGTTCCGTCCGTCCGGCCTGACGACGTGCTCAATGCGCTACGAGACGTTTCCGAGGTGATCCCCACCGCGCTGCCGCTGATCACGCGGCTGACGCAGGGGTCGCTCGGCGAATCCGGGCTGGTGGTCGCGCTATGACCGCCGTCGCCCCGGAGCTGAAGTACATGCCCATGCCTGGGCGCCGTGCCCGTACCCTCGCGCGTGACCGCTTCCCGCGCGCTTTCGGGCCCGGCGCACTAGGCGAACGAACACTACGAGCCTCCGTGCGGCGCGCCGGCACCTTGCGTGCGACCGCGCCCGGAGGACTGACTGGAGATTGCCCGAATGCTCGACAGCGAGCCCAGCAACCGCGAGACAGACACTAACGAGCAAACCGGCCCCGCGGCGGCACCCGCTGCAGCCACCGCCCCGGCGCCCGTAACGGCGCCGGCGGCGGCGCCAGCCGTTCCTGCGGCGGTCTTCCAGCCGCCGCAGGTGCTCTTCCAGCCGCCCGCGCCCGCGAGCGACTCCGGCCCCGGCGACCACGCCGAGCCGGCCGCCGAAGGCAGCGGCCGGACGAGCCGCACCCGGACCCGTCGCGCGGCCGCGCCGGCCCCTGACGCCGCCGACGCCGAGCCCGTCCGACTCCGACAGCGGCCGCCCGGCCGCCCGGACCAGGAGCCGCAGCCGCGCGGCGACGGCGACGGCGACGGAAGCCCCGGACGCTGCCGAGGCCGAGACCGGCGCGGACGCCGACGGCGGCCGCCCGACCAGGACCAGGACGCGGGGCGGCCGAGGGCGCAGCCGGGTGCGCGACGCCGCGCCCGACGACGACCTCTTCAGCGTCGAGGGCGCCGAGGCCGCGAGCGCGGTGGCCGAGTCGGCCGACGCCGACTCCGGCCGGGCCGAGGACGGCGCGGACGCCGAGCCGGGCGACGACACGGACGAGGGCGCGGGCAGCCGGCGTAGCCGCCGTCGCCGTAACAGCCGGTCGAGCAGGACCAGGCGCCCGGATGACGACGACTCCGACGGCGTGGCCGCCGAGGCGGACGCGGTCGGCGACGATTCCGACGCCGATGGCGATGGCGACGACTCCGGGCTCGTACGCCGACGGGGGCGCCTCCGGCCGCCGCCGCCGCCGCAAGCGCCGTCGTCCGGGCTCGAGCGACGCGGACGTGACCTCGCCCGACGACCCGCCGGACACCGTGGTGCACGTGCGCACGCCGCACAACCCCAACGACGACGTGCGCTCGATCAAGGGCTCCACCCGCCTCGAGGCGAAGAAGCAGCGCAGGCGCGAGGGGCGCGAGTCGGGCCGCCGCCGCCCGCCGATCATCACCGAGTCGGAGTTCCTCGCCCGCCGGGAGGCGGTCGAGCGGACGATGGTGGTCCGCCAGCGCGGCGACCGCACCCAGATCGCCGTGCTCGAGGACGACGTGCTGGTCGAGCACTACGTCAACCGGACGTCGCACCAGTCCTACGTGGGCAACGTCTACCTGGGCAAGGTGCAGAACGTGCTGCCCTCGATGGAGGCGGCGTTCGTCGACATCGGCAAGGGCAGGAACGCCGTGCTCTACGCCGGCGAGGTCAACTTCGACGCCAGCGGGCTCGAGGGCCAGCCGAAGCGGATCGAGTCCGCGCTGAAGGCCGGCCAGTCGGTGATCGTGCAGGTCACCAAGGACCCGGTCGGCCACAAGGGCGCCCGGCTCACCAGCCAGGTCAGCCTGCCGGGCCGGTACCTGGTCTACGTGCCCGGCGCGTCGATGACCGGCATCAGCCGCAAGCTGCCCGAGAACGAGCGGACCCGGCTCAAGTCCATCCTCAAGAAGGTGACACCGGAGCACGCCGGGGTGATCGTGCGCACCGCCGCCGAGGGCGCCGCAGAAACCGAACTCGACCTCGACATCACCCGGCTAGCCGCGCAGTGGGAGGCGATCGAGAAGAAGGCCAAGACGGCCTCCGCTCCGGCCCTGCTGCACGGCGAGCCCGACCTGACCGTCCGGGTGATCCGCGACGTCTTCAACGAGGACTTCGCCAAGCTGATCGTCTCCGGCGACGACGGCTGGGAGATCATCGACGAGTACGTCCGGTTCGTCGCCCCGCACCTGGCCGACCGGATCAGCCGCTGGGATGACGACGCAGACGACGTGTTCGCCGCCTACCGGATCGACGAGCAGCTCATGAAGGCGCTCGAGCGGAAGGTGTGGCTGCCGAGCGGCGGCTCCCTCGTCATCGACCGCACCGAGGCGATGACCGTCATCGACGTCAACACCGGCAAGTTCACCGGCCAGGGCGGAAACCTCGAGGAGACCGTCACCAGGAACAACCTGGAAGCGGCGGAGGAGATCGTCCGCCAGCTCCGGCTCCGTGACGTCGGCGGGATCGTCGTCATCGACTTCATCGACATGGTGCTCGAGTCCAACCGCGATCTCGTGCTCAGGCGGCTGACCGAGTGCCTGGCCAGGGACCGGACCAAGCACCAGGTCGCCGAGGTGACCTCGCTCGGCCTGGTGCAGATGACCCGCAAGCGGGTCGGCGCCGGCCTGCTCGAGGCCTTCTCGACGCAGTGCGAGTGCTGCAGCGGCCGCGGCGTCATCCTCACGCTCGAGGCGCCGGCCGAGAACGCCCACCGCTCCTCGGCGGGCGCCGCCCGCCGTCCCATTCCGACGCCGCCCCCCCATGAGGGTGACGGCAGCGGCAACGGCCGAGGCCGCGGGAACGGCGCGGACCCCAGGCCGGCCAACGGCCGGTCCGGCAACCGCCGGTCCGGCGGCCGGTCCGACAACGACTGGCGCGCTCCGGCCGGCGTCGTCGCGGGCACGTCCCTGGACGACA
>CAWHWV010000026.1:0-168953 GCA_963833085.1 uncultured Pseudomonadota bacterium | reverse complement strand
CCGGACTGAAAATCGTTCGGAACTGCCGGTTTGAAAATCACGGTCCAGGGAACGGGACTGGACGTCACTCTGTGGGCTCGGCGTGATCTTTGCCGCGGTAGGAAGGACCCTCGATGACGATGGTTTCGGCGTGATGGAGCAGGCGATCCAGTAGCGCCGAAGTGAGGGTGCTGTCGTTGTTGAAGATTTCGGCCCAGCGCTTGTAGACGCGGTTGGAGGTGATCACGGTGCTGCCGTGCTCGTAGCGGCCGCTGATGATCTGGAAGAGCAAGTCCGCGCCGGTCTTATCGATCGGCAGGTAGCCGAGTTCGTCAATGAGGAGGATCGCGGGACGCAAGTAGCGGTTCATGGCGCGCTTGAGCGTGCCGGTGGCCTGTGCTGCGGAGAGCGTATTGACGATATCGATGGCGGTGGTGAAGAGCACGGGGTAGCCGCGCATGCAGGCAGTGTGGGCCAAGGCGATGCCGAGGTGGGATTTGCCGACGCCCACGGTGCCGAGAAAGATGATGTTGGCTTTGTCTTCGAGGAAGGCGAGGCGGAAGAGGTTCTGGATCTGCAGGCGGTTGATCTTCTTCGGCCAGTTCCAGTTGAACTGCTCGAGGGTCTTGATCACGGGGAAGCGCGCCAGGCGCACGCGGCGACGGATGCTGCGATCCTCGCGCCAGGCAGCCTCGCCCTCGATAAGTCGGGCGAAGTAACCGACATGAGGCCAGTGCTGCGCGGCAGCCTCTTGGGCGAGCGGCTCGAAGTGCTCGCGGGCGAAGGGCATCTTGAGCAGCGCCAGGCGCGCGCAGAGCGCCTCGGTCTCCTTCGAGCGCATGGTGCGGGAGGGGTTTGCCGCGGAGTTCTCGGTGGCGGGCATGATGGTGACCTCGTGGGGGTTGTGGCTGTAAAGCGGTGAAGAGCCGCCCGCCGGGGGTGCGGGTCAGTCTTTGACTTCGTAGCGCGAGAGGTCGGCCTCGGGCAGTTCGAGCTCGAGCAGATCCGCTCGTCGAGTGAGCGAAAGCGGACTGACGGGCGGTGAGCTGCGGGCACGGACTTCGAGCAGGTGCGCGATGTACTCGCAGCTGAAGGCGTGGAAGGCGAGCCCGTCGGCGATCGCCCGGGCGGTGGCCTCGGCGCCATAAATCTCCGCGAGCGCCAAGATCTTACGAACGTGATGGCGGGGGTTGAGGCGGCGGCTCTCGAGCCCTTCGTAATACGCCTGAGCCTGAGGCGAGAGCGCCAGGAAGTGCATCAGCAACCGTTGCTCGCGGGCGTTGCGCCGCTGGGCGAGCAAGGCCTTGGGGTGATCGGGATCCTCGATGTCCTGGCGGCGATCGTAGCTTCTGCGGTGACGGGCAATGATGGCCTCGTCGTGACAGATGAGCACCCGGTCTGGATAGGCCTTTACGGTCACTCGGGCGCTCGCATGCTCGGCCGGCACCGAGTAGCGGTTGGTATCGAGGCGAACGCGGAACTGGCTCGAGGCGCGCAGGGTGAAGATGCGCGCTACATCATAGGGTGCGCAGTTGAGCGGGCGCAGCTTGCCGCGCTCCTCCTCGAAGAGCTCCACCGGGCGGCGGTGCGTCTCGCCATGGATGCGCACGTTGGCGATGGTGTCGAGCCAGACTTGCGCGGCGGGGTTGATGGCGCTGAAATCCGCCAGCTCGAGCCCGTTGAGGAAGTTCTTTTTGACATACCCGACGCCCGACTCGACCCGACCCTTCTCGTGGCCGGCGGCGACATTGCAAGCGCTGATGCTAAATCCGGCGTGACGAGCGTAGTCAAGATAACGGGCGTTGAAGACCGGGGCGGTACCCGCCAGACGCTGCAGCACGGCGCTCTTGAGGTTATCGATCATGACCCGAGAGGCAACGCCGCCGAATGCGGCCCAGGCGTTCTCGTGGCAGGCGAGGAAGTGCTCCATGGTCTGGGAGACGGTGAACTCCACGTACATCAGGCGCGAGTAGCACAGCACCATGACGAAGAAGGACAGGCGTCTGCGGGTTGCCCCGACGGCGATGGAGCCGTACTCGCCCCAATCGAGCTGGGCGCACTCCCCGGGGGCGAAGGACAGGCGCAGGAACGCCGGAGCCCGCCGCGGACGGATCTTGCGCACGTAATCGCTGACAATCGTGCGACTGCCGGCAAAGCCGGCCTCGCGCAGGCGCTGCAGCACCTGCTGGGCACTTAAGGGATGCGCATCGAGCCAGCGCACGATGAGCCCCTTGTAGGGATCGAGC
Organism: uncultured Pseudomonadota bacterium; assembly: GCA_963833085.1. Taxonomy (GTDB): domain Bacteria; phylum Pseudomonadota; class Gammaproteobacteria; order Steroidobacterales; family Steroidobacteraceae; genus 13-2-20CM-66-19. The sequence continues at coordinate 166,728 of CAWHWV010000026.1, read as the reverse complement.
AGAGTCTTGCGAGGCGCGGCCGCACGGCGCGGCCGATACTGCTCGATGCGCACCCACTTGGAGACGGTCTGCGGGTGAAGGCCCAGCGCGCGAGCGGTCTGAGTGATCGTCAGGCCCTGGCGATCAAAGTGGTCGCGGATCTTGCAATAGGTCTCGTAATCCAACATCGCAGCTTCGATCACGAAGTTCGATCGCGAAGGCGTCGCTCCACCCTCGCGAGTGCCGCGCTGAGCGGCTCAGGCCCGGCCCGCCGCGCCGACGCCGATGCCGCTGTCATGCCCGGCGCACACTCGAGCGCGAGTACCTGATAGAGCGGGGCTCGGTAGGCGATGAGGCCGGCCTGGAGCAGCTCTGCGCGTGCTGGCTCAAGAGCGGGCGGCGCAAGCGTCAGCAGTCGGCAAACACTGCGATCGGCGTAGTAGCTCAAGCCCTGCGCATCGGCGACCGTCACCAGCAGCAGATACAAGGCGAGTGCCTCGGGCGTACAGCGCTCGATGTAGTGCTCACGCACCAGGCGCCGGTCGACCCAGCTGAACTGTGGCGGGATGCGCCGCAGGCGCTGCGGGCACAACAGGCGTTTGATCGGCATGAGCGCGAGGGGCGGTACCGAGGATGTCTTGCCCCAGTTGTAGCAGCCGCCGGGAGGTAGCGAGGATGTGCTCTTGTAACGGGCTGCCGGTCAGATGGGCGATTAACCCAATCAGCACCGTGGCTTGGGAGCGGCAGAGATCTTGTAACGCCAAAGTGAAAGAATCCACTGACCGATCAACGACTTGCCTGCAGGAGGGATCTTGTAACGCACCGCCGCCTGCCCCTGCCGGACGGCGCCAGTACCCCGGATGCTGTGCTCGCCAGGCGCGCACGCGCCCAGCGTGCAACGGACCGGTGAAGTAGCCTTCGTTCTCGGGCTTCTTGAGCCAGCGGCGCTGACTGGCGCTCTTGCTCGCCTGACGGCAAGCCGGCTTCGGGCAGTACTTCTGCCGGCCACGGTTGCGTGGATCTGCCCGAAACAACTCCCCGCAGCACAGGCACTTACGTCTTCTCGTTCTTCGCATCGACCCGCCCCCCTCGGGGACCGATGATGCCTGCGCAGAACGCGCAGCCGATGCGCGAGCCCGACTGGCGCCTTCCCGGCGCCCACCAGAGAAGAAGACGATTTATAGAACGGTGAGGGAAGAAAACGGCGCGAACAAAACGACGACGTTCACACCGGCAGATTTACACGACGATCAAGTCGGCGGTGACATATGGCGAATGGCTGCGCCACATGACGACGCCGATTGTCTATCGAAGGCTGCTGAAAGCGGCAGAAAGCTGTTGTAGTTGGTATAATCCCCACGGCCAGCTGAACCATCCAGCGCTGACGCGGTGGGGGTATAGCTGGGGGCGGATAGACGATCGGAAGATCGAATATCCTGGTTTTTGAAATCTTTAGCCGGGCACTTCGAGTCCCTCCCTTTCCACCAATGAAATCAAAGACTTGAGAGCATAATTTTCGAGCCCGGCATTTGGCTGCCATGCTCGCTTGGCGGAATTTTTGCGCCGAAGCAGCCGAATGGACGAACACTAACAGTCGTCGCCGCCGGCGCCGAACGGGCCGAGCACCTCATAGACGCGGTGCACTCGCAACGTCGACCACCGATTATCGAGATGCACGCACCGGCCCAGAGCCATGTAAGCGTCCGGCATGCAAGCGTTGACGCGCGCCCCGGTGACGGCGCACGCCATGCACCCGAAAATTTGGACACTACGGCATCGCCTCATGCCTGTTGCTGGCGCTGATGTTGCGCTGGGTGCAATTGAAGTCCAAAAGCCCGGCGCTGCTGGAATCCGCGTAGCCGGCGTCGGCCTCCGCGCCCAAGGCCTTTTGCTTTAGCTCACGAAGCCTCGATCAGGCCGGCCACGATTTCAAAAGAGTGGCGGCGTGCCGCATGATCGTGCATGTTGCTGGTCAACATCAACTCGTCCGCGCCGGTCTTCTCGACAAACGCACGGATCCCGTCAGCGGCCACGGAGGGCGAGCCGATTGCGGAACATGACAGCACCTGATCGAGCAGCATGCGACTTTGCTGCGGCAGGGATTCGACATAGCCTTCCACCGGCGGCGGCAGGCGCCCCGGGCGACCTGAGCGAAGATTGACGAAGGACTGCTGCCAGGACGAAGCCAAGTAGCGCGCCTCGGTATCCGTGTCGGCAGCCGCCACATTGAAACCCAACATCACGTAAGGCTTGTCCAGATGGCGCGACGGCCGGAAGCGCGCGCGATACACGGCGATCGCATCCAGCATCTGCGCCGGCGCAAAAATGCGAGGCGAAGGCATAAGGCAACCCCAGCATCGCCGCGAGCTGCGCGCCGAACAGACTGGAACCCAGGATCCAGATCGGAACCCCATGGCCCTCGCCCGGCACCGCACGCACCGGCCCGTTGCCTTCGAAATACGCAATCAGTTCCATCACGTCACGCGGGAATTCATCCGGATCCGTACTCAAGCCGCGCCGCAACGCCCGTGACGTCACCTGATCCGAGCCCGGTGCCCGCCCCACGCCCAAGTCGATGCGCCTGGGATACATGGCGTCGAGCGTGCCGAACTGTTCGGCAATCTGCAGCGGCGAATGATTGGGCAACATGATGCCACCCGCCCCCACGCGAATGCGCGAAGTCGCGCCGGCTACGTGGCCGATCAACACCGAGGTCGCCGCACTGGCGATGCCGGGCATGCCGTGATGCTCGGCCATCCAGTAACGCGTGAAGCCCCAGCGATCCGCGTGCCGGGCAAGATCGACGGCATTGATGATGGACTCGGTCACCGAGCCCCCTTCGTTGATGGGGCACAGATCGAGAATCGAAAGCGGAATCATGGCCATCGTGAGCCGACCTCATGGTGACAACTGCAGTACCCGACTGCCACCCCATGAAGTGCGGCCGGCGCGCGGCAATGCAATCTGTGGATGGCTGCCAAGCGGCTTCTAAATCGGCGGCCCGATCAGATTCACTGACCGGGGTTCACTCGCTGCCGGGAGATGGATGCGACGCGGCGAGTAAAAAACATCATTAGCGCTGACGCGGTGGGGGAATGGCTGGGGGCCGGGCACTTCAAGTCCTCCCTTTCCGCCAATGATCAAAGACCTAAAAATGAGCTTCCGCTGGAATGTGATCGAACCAACCGCTCAGCGCAGCCTCGCAGCCACAGCTATCGCAGTAGGCGAATGCCGAGTGGTTGAAGCCGTTATGAATGAGCTGATACGCAAATGCGCGACCGCAGGATTCGCACGTGCCGCTGTCGATTGTCGCCACGGAGGGTTGTCTAACTTGATTTAGAAATGAGGATATTAACGGGCATCCGCGCCACCGTGTCTATCGCTCATTCCGTTCGGTGGATCCGTGCGGCGTGGTCGAGCTCGGCGCGTGCAAGAAACCGGTCGCGTACGTAGGCAAAGAACTTCGGCGGCAGCGCGCCATATACGATTGTCGACTCGTCGCGCCCCGGCACCGGTCGAAGATCCGGGCCAGGCCAGACAAACTCGTTCACCTCTGAGATCACGATCCACGAGCGCTCGGTATCGAGGCCGAGGCGTTGTTTCGTAGGTGTCGGAATCTCGATCGCATCGTCCGCGTGTTGGGGCGGGGTGTGTGTGATCGGCAGTACCAATACCTCCCTCTCGTCGTCCTCATTTACGCTCGACAGAACGATCGCGCATGGACGGTCCTTGCTGCCTTCTTCGCGTCCCTCGTCGGACTCGTGCTTCCATAGGTAGGCGTATCGAATGACGAGGCCCGGATGCGGCTCCGGAAAGCTCACGGCTTCCAGTCTTTGAGCTCAGCGTCGAGATTGGCGAATCGATCGGGGACCTTGGCCTCGCGGAGCGCTGCGAGGTGACGGTCCGATATCTCGCCGGCTGAAATGGCACGGCGATCGCGCCGTTTGAGCCGCTCGTACTCCTCTGCGGAAATTAGCACGGTCCGCGGCCGACCATTCTTGGTGATGGCGACTGGCTTCTTGAGCGCTTCATCCTGATAGAGCCCGATGTTCCGCTGGAAATCGGCCGAAGTGACGGTAACGATCTCATCCGAGTGCATAGTACGAACCTCCTGCGCCTAACGCACTATACAGAAAGTACGCATTTTACGCAATCCGAGAGGCGGGCATCTCAGGACCCAAGCGGTCGTCCTGCCAGTTTGACGGAAAGTTTGCGGCACCGTCCCGTAAGCGTTGGTACCGTAAAGGGCCACAAACGGACATTCCCGGCGGAGGCTGCTCGTCAAGTACCTGAATCTACGGGGTTTTCCTGACGGGCATTGTCCTCATAATGCCGGGGTCGAGGGTTCGAGTCCCTCCCTTTCCACCAGTTTGCCACCGGCTCGCGCGCAACAGGTAGAGCGCGTTTCGCCGAAAATTCGGGCGAAACGGTCCTCCGGTGACTGGGTGGCAGCTGAGCCTCGCTGGCCTATCACGGTGCATCGAGTTCTTCGACCGTCGAAAATCAGCAGCTGGTGATCTGGCCCGCGGCGATGAGAGCCACACGGTCGTTCTCGGTTTTCGTGACGAGCCAACTGGTCAAATCAAATCCCCCTTGGCAATCCCCGGCCACCTTCCCCTGAAAATCAAAGCTTCGCCACGGGCCGCGCCGGAGCGATGGTGGTCCTAGTAACGACTCGACCACCTTTGCTCTAATTCCGAGCCACAACTGCCCATCAAAGGCGACTGACCGCATGTTTACCGGTAGCAACGGGCAATCTGCGCTTTGCCTGCTGTTGTGGAATCGCTCCGCGGTAATTTCTGTGACGGCCTGGTCTGGCCCGCCCATTTCGCCGCTCGACTGAATCCAGATCCGGTCAATATAGCCCGCTCCGGGAACGCTGTAGCACAGCCAATAGACACTCCCGCCGGCATCGCCCTCGTGCAGTACGGTCCCGCCAAGGACGGCCAGCATCACTTCGCTAAGTGTCGTCTTCTCGAATGTGATTCGAAACCTCCCGAGCATGGCACCCCGACTCGGCTGCTTGCTCAAGGACGGCACCCATGTTGTCTCGGGTGGCAACTGGGGCGGTGAAGCGGCAACAGCGGTCGAGCAGGATAGAGCACACCAGACTAGTGAGAGCTTCATCAGCTTCAGGCGGCCGAACGTCGGGACGGGATTCGACCACGGCGTCTGATGTCCGGTCGTGGAGTTCATGCGTGGCAACATCCTCTATCGCGCCAGTGCTTCCAATAGATTGATCAGGATGGGGACGCGGGACTGGCTCGCGGAGTCGCCTGGAAGATGACCGGGAAGGGCATCGAGAAATTCCGGTGTACGAAGGAGCGACGTAATCTCCGTCGCCATGTAGGTGCGGAGTTCCTCAGGCGCGCCACGCAGTTCGTCGACTAATGCCGGCCTGCCGTCGACAACGGTAATGATGTCTTCGAGGTCATGGCTCACAAGGAAGTCACCATCGCCGCGACCTTTGAATGCTTCGAGCTTCGTTGCAACGAAGACTGGGGCTGCGATGAGCTTTATCGAACGGCCGCTGGGAAGCGTCATGGGGCTGGCGGTGCTGACGGCGAGAGGATACCAACGGTTGTGGAAGCTCAGGACGCCGGGTTGTGACGGCATGAGATCGAGCGTAATTCCTGCGGCCAGCCAACGGCAGATCGGCGCGTCTGGCGAGGTATCATGCGTATTCCGGCGATTGTGACCGGCCGTTCCGGCCGAACGTGACCGGCAATTCCGCCAGGTCAGCGCTGTGAGTGTTTATTACTCCGATCGGTCACGTTCCGTCAACACCTGGCGGCTCTGGTCCGCTTCTTCGCTCCTCGTTTCACGGAGAAGCCGTAGGGGAGTCTGACCGCCCCGGAGGGCGGGCAGAAGCACCTGCGCTGGCACTTCGACAGGGTCGCGACCTCGCCATCACCTCAGCCCTTCGCAGCCTTCTTGCTGGTGCGCTCGCGCATCGACTCCTTGCCCTGCAGGTGGATCTTGTGCGAGCAGTGGATGAGGCGGTCCATGATCGCGTCGGCGAGGGTGGGATCGTTCAGGTACTCATGCCAGTGCTCGATCGGCAGCTGACTCGTCAAGATCGATGCGCGGGATCCGACGCGATCATCGAGGAGTTCGAGCAAGTCGTTGCGTTCGCGGGGGCCGATGGGACCGATCGCAAAATCGTCGACGATGACCAGCTGGATTTTGGCGATGGCCGCGAGACGCTTGCGGAACGTGCCGTCGGCGTGGCAGAGGCTGAGCTCCTCGAACAGGCGCGGGGCGCGCACGTACCAGGCGGAGAGTCCCGCACGGCACGCCTGATGCGCCAGGGCGCACGCCAGATAGGTTTTCCCGCTGCCAGTGGCGCCGTGGATCAACAAGTTCTGGCTCTGGCGGATCCACTCGCAGGAGGCGAGGCTCGCAAGCTGTGCCCGGTCGAGTCCGCCGCGGCCGCGGTAGTCGATGTCTTCGATCACCGCGCCGCGCTCCTTGGGCTGACAGGCCTTCCACAGCCGGCCCATGCGGCTGTTTTCCCGGTGGATCACCTCGCGCTCGAGCAGCAGCGCGATGCGCTCCTCGAAGGCGAGCTGCTGGGCGGCGGTGTTCGTCATCTGCTCGCTCAGGGCGAGCGCCATGCCGTTAAGCTTCAGGCGGTTCAATGCATCGAGGGTGGGTTGGATGAGCATAGATCATCATCTCCTTCGGTAGTTGACGGCTCGGCCGTCTGGGTGGCGTGTGGCACGGAAGTACTCCGCCCCGCGCACGTTCTGGTGGGCGCGCGAGGCGGTGGGCGCGGCCGTGTCCGCGCCGGGAAAAAGATCGGGGTGCTGATCGAGCTTGGCTTCGAGGATCGCCTCGATGCGCTTGCGCGTCGGGGAACCGATGGTCAGTGCCCGGCGACAGGCCGCTTCCAGTCGCGGCTCGCCGTAGGTTTTGGCGAGGTTCAAGAGCCCCAGGCACGTCCGATAGCCCTGCTCGGGATGGGGCCGGTTGTCGAACTGCCATTGCACGACAGCGCGGGTGCCGGGGCCGATCTTCTCTCCCCAGTTCAGCAGCCGGCCCGGCGTCCACTGCATGTGCCGGCGGTGCGACTCGGGCATGTGCTCAGGGAGCGTCGTGTGCTTGCCGCGCTGGTAGGAACGCACGTGCGCGGCGATGCGGCGGCCCTTGAACAGGCACTCGATGGCAGAGGCCGTCATGCGCACGCGCACGTGCTGGCCCACGAGCTGATGCGGCACGCTGTAGTAGTGATGATCGGCTTCCACGTGATAGTCGATGCCGACCTTGGCTTTCAGCCACTCGGCGTACTCGTAGCGCCTCTCGGGCAGCGGCTTCATTGCCGGCCGGTCGATCGACTCGAACGCCTCGGCGCGGCAGCCAGGCAGCTTCTTGAACGGACGATGGTTGAGCTTGACGAGAAGCTCTGCGATCGCAGTGTTGAGCTCGGGCAGAGAGAAGAACTGGCGGTTGCGCAGGCGCGCCAAAATCCATCTCTGCACCACGAGCACGTGGTTTTCCACGACCGCTTTATCCTTCGGCGATTTCGGCCTTGCCGCGATAATCACGCAGCCAAAATGACGCGCCATATCGCCGTAAGTGGAGTTCTCTTCCGGCTCGTAGCGACACGCCCTCTTGATGGCGCTTTTGAGGCAGTCAGGAGTTAGGATCTCCGGGACGCATCCCAGGTGCTCGAACATCCGGATGTGCGAGGCGATCCAGTCCGGGAGCTGCCGCGTCCAAGTCGCCTCCGCATAGGTGTATTTGCTCGCCCCCATCGAGGCGACGAAGATCTGCGCCCGCAGGATCTCCCCGGTCACGGCATTGATGACCGGGACGGTGGCGCCGCTATAGTCGATGAAGAGCTTTTCGCCTGCCCGGTGGGTCTGGCGCATCGAGCGGGCGAGGCTGTCGTTAAAGCGCTGGTAGTGCCAGCAGAACTGGCTGTACTGGTAGGCCCGCTCCCCGTGGGTGGCCTGGTACTCCTCCCAGAGCAGCTGCAGCGTCACCCCTTTGCGCTTGAGCTCCTGGTGCACGTACGCGTAGTCGGCGTGCGTGTACTGCTCGCGCTGCACGACCTGGGGGAACAGCAGCCGCTCGAGGGCGCTCTCGTCCAGCTCCTGCGGCAGCGGCCAGCCGAGGCTCTTCTGGACGGCCCGCTGCACGTAATTGCTCACGGCGCCCTTGGAGACGCCGGTCGCCGCCGCGATCCGCTCGTGACTCAATCGCGCCTCGAACTTCAGGCGCAGGACCTCTTTGATTTTGCGCATGGCACTCCGCTTGGCTGGCATCGGCTCCCCCGAGATGAAAATCGGGCAGCTTAGCCAGCGGTGAGGGGTCCAGCGCAGACCCGGCGGGATCATTCCGGGGGAACGTGACCGAGGATTCCGGGATCGTGACCGGCGATTCCGGGCACAAGCCCAAAATCGGTCACCTTCCAGCGGAATCGGCGGTCACATTCGGCCGGAACGGCCGGTCACGTTCGTCCGGAATCAGCGGTCACGATGGTCCGGAAAACGCAGTATCATGCTTGAAGCCTCGTGAGGCCAGCATGGATTCGACACCGTGATATTCAGCAATGGTTGCGACCTGGGCGACGACGTCCACGTCTTGGGTGGCCCGGATCTGGTTGGCGCGTATTCTTGTTACGAGCAATCCGGTCGCGCAACCGCCGACAAATACGAGCGAGTCGGTTAACTCGCCGAGGGCCTGGACCGCCATCTCCAGGATCGCTAGGTTGGGATTGTCCGCATCAGCGTTCATTGCAGCCTCTCCTCCAGGAGCTTTTTGGCCAGCTCTCGCTCCCGGGCCTGGCCGATTCGCAGTGCGTCAAAGAGAGCGAGCAGTTCGTACAGATTCGGGTCGTTCACGGCTGCGAGAGGGAGCTGTTCATATAGGGGAAGCACCCCTTGACCACGTGTGGTGCCTTCCGGGTGGGGCCAGACTGGCGGCGAGTCCGCGGATGCTTGTATCTGTTCGCTAAGTGGCGGGACCGCGTAGCTTGTCGGAAAACCGATGGTTGCCTCACCACGAACCGGGGGATAGGCGTACGAAGCGCCGCTGATCACGAATGTGCGCAGCGCCGCCATGATCGGCCGGATGGGACCGGTGTGTTTGGTGACCAGGCGGGCCGCGATCAAGCGCTGAACGGCCGCGTGGACCTCGAATGGGGAGAGCCGCATTTGCTTGGCGAGAGCGGCATAGGGCATTTGCTCGCCCTGCAGCGAGACGAGCTTCAGAGCGACAGCTAAGTCCTGCGGCTTGAGGACCCACTGGCGGGTGTTCGCGCGACGGATTGCAGCCGATATGCCAGAAGTTTGGTTCATATGCAGTATGCATATAGCATATGCCGCTCTCCCAGGGAAGCGCCGCCGCGTCGCGTAGCTTCAAAATCGCGCCGGGAAATGTGGGAGATCTGCGGGAATCGGTTGTGCTCAGTTATGCTTCGTTGTGCCAATCGCAACGGACGTCCCTTGGCAAGTTATTGAATCTAAAGCCTATCTTGAGCGGAGCAGCAAGCTCATAACGCCGGGGTCGAGGGTTCGAGTCCCTCCCTTTCCACCAATTAATCAAAGGCTTGGGACCGGGCGGCGACAGGCGTGTCAGCGAACGGGCGAGGGCTTTAGGTTCCAGATCTCGTCGGCGTATTCCTCAATGGTGCGATCGCTCGAGAACCTACCGCTGCGGGCGACGTTAATGATCGCCTTGCGCGTCCACGCCTCGCGATCCTCGTAGAGAACCGACAGCTCCCGGTGCGCGCGTGCGTAGTCGCCCAGGTCGGCCAGATGCCGGTATGGATCGCCGTGCAGGAACAAAGCGTCGCGGATCGGACTGAATACACCCGGCTCGTTGCGACTGAAGTAATCTGAGAAGATCAGGTCGAGCGCCGCTCGGGTCTCCGGCTCGTTCGCGTAGTGCCAGTTCGGGTCGTACCAGCCGGCACTGTCCGCGACCTGCTGTGCGGTGAGTCCGAACAAGAACAGGTTCTCCCCGCCAGCCTCCTCCGCCATTTCGATGGTGGCGCCGTCACGCGTGCCGATCGTCAGGGCGCCGTTCATCATGAACTTCATGTTGCCGGTACCGCTGGCCTCGAAGCCTGCCGTGGAGATCTGCTCAGAGACGTCGCAAGCCGGAATGAGACGTTCGGCCATGCTGACGTTGTATTCCGGAAGAAACAGCACCTCCAGCCGACCCCGCACAAGCGGATCCGTGTTGATGGTCTCGGCCACGCTATTGATGAGCTTGATAATCAGCTTTGCGAGGCGATAGGCGGGCGCCGCCTTGCCGGCGAAGAGAAATAGGCGTGGGGTGAACTGCTGGTCAGGCTTCAGTCGGAGCCTGTTGTAGAGAACGACGATGTGCAGCGCATTGAGGAGCTGGCGCTTGTATTCGTGGATGCGTTTGACGTGACCGTCGAAAATCGCATCCGGGTTGACGATGTGCCCGGAGCTTGCTTTGAGCCAGCTGGCGAACGCCAGCTTTGCTGTACGTTTGGCGGCTCGGAATTCCTCGCGGAAGGCAGGATCGTCGATGAAATATAGGAGATCGCGCAGCTCCGCCAGCTCCGTAATCCAGGAGGGGCCGATGGTGCGTGTAATCAGCTCCGACAAGGCGGGATTGGCCTGCTGCAGCCAGCGACGCGGTGTCACGCCGTTGGTCTTGTTATTGAAGCGAGCCGGGAACATCGCGCTGAAGTCCGGTAAAACACGTGTCTTGAGTAGCTCCGAGTGGATGGCGGCGACACCGTTGGTGCTGTGTGAGCCCAGAACTGCAAGGTGCGCCATGCGTACCTTCTTGACGGGACCCTCCTCGATGAGACTCATGCGTTGCACGCGGCCGGCGTCGCCGGGAAACAGTCGACCGACGTCGGCGAGAAAACGGTGATTGATCTCGTAGATGATCTCGAGATGCCGCGGGATGAGCACCTCGAAGAGCTCGACGGGCCAGCGCTCCAGCGCTTCCGGTAGCAGCGTGTGGTTGGTATAGGCGAGCGTACGCACCGTCAGATCCCAGGCGTCGCTCCAGGAAAGACGAGCCTCATCGAGTAGCAGCCGCATCAGCTCCGCGACCGAGAGCGCCGGGTGCGTGTCGTTCATCTGGATGGCGGCGCGGTCGGGAAGCTTGGACCAGTCACTACCGTCCTCGCGGAAGCGCGCGACGATGTCCTGCAGAGAGCAACTCACGAGGAAATACTGCTGCAGGAAGCGCAATGCTCGCCCCGCGAGCGTGGAATCGTCCGGATAGAGCACGCGGGTGAGCGACTCGGCGGCGACGTTCTGCATCACCGCGCCTGCGAAGTCGCCATGGGAGAATTCCGCAAAATCGAGCGAGTTCGGCGCGACGGCCGCCCATAGGCGCAGCGTATTGATGCAGTGGGCGCCGTAACCGACCACCGGCCGGTCGTAAGCGATGCCGAGCAGGCTCGACGGGCGGTTGCGCTGCACGGTGATGCCGGCGCCCTGCAGCACGAATGAGCTGTTGAGAGGCACCACATAGGTCCGGTTGGGCCGCTTCACTTCCCACGGATCGATGTTGTGCAGCCAGTCGTCGGGCCGCTCCATCTGCCAGCCGTTTTCGATGCCCTGGCGGAAGATCCCGTATTCGTAACGGAGCCCGTAGCCGATCGCCGGGTACTGCAGAGTCGCGAGTGAGTCTATGAAGCACGCGGCGAGGCGCCCGAGACCGCCATTGCCGAGCCCGGCGTCGGGCTCCTCCTCGATGAGTGCCTCGAGATCCCAACCTTCATGCTGCATCGCGTGGCGCACTGTCGGCTCGGCAGCTAGGTTCATCATGTTGTTACGCAACGATCGTCCCAGGAGGAACTCCATGGACAGGTAGTACACTCGCTTGGGCTTCTCCTCGGCTCTCGATAGCCGCGTACGTGCCCAGCGGTGCGCGACGAGATCGCGGATGAAGCGTGCGGTTGCCTCGAACTTCTGACGCGGCACAGCGGCTTGCGGGCTGACCAGGTGATCGCACAGCACGTAGCGGTCTATCCACGAGTCCTCGTGGCCCTCCAGCCCCAAGCGCTGAAGGCGGCGATTGAGCGTAGTGTCCGCACTTGAAATTCGATCAGCCATGTCCGCCATCGCGCAAACCTCTCTCGAGCCTGCAATTTGGAGCTCAAGACTAGTCAATCGCGCGGAGTCGCCCAGCGAGCGGGTCAAAGATTGATGCGGCGACCTGAGACTTCTGTCACAGTCGCATCACTGATCGCGGACTGCCGCCGGTTTGACGGAAGCTCCGCAACAGTCAGCGGTGCCGTCGCAGTCGACGATCGATGGCGAAGTCGATTGACAGGGGTCCTGCGCCGACGGTGATGAGTGTCAGTGCGGGGGCGGCCCAGGGCAGGTGAAAAATTCGCCCACCGCCAGGGCGAAACGCGCCGCGATCGGTGTCAGCAGCGCTGCGCCGCGAGCCGAGGTGTCCAACACAGCACGGATCCGGCGCGCGGCATGATCCAAGAGAGTGATCAGCGCGGTGGTGCTCGACGAAGGGCTCAAGCGCATGTGGATTTCTTCATCGGTTTGTGGGAGCCCTGAAGGTCGCTAACCTGAAGGAGAGCGGGGCTTGTCTGCCGTGAGAACGAGCCAGCGTCTGATCCTCGAGTAGCACGTGAAGATCTTCCGCATGTCATTTGCTCCTATAGGTTGGCACTGGGCTGCTGTCTGCGCAGTTGAACTGCTGCCGCGAGTAGAATCACGCAGGTAAGGCAAAAGAATAGAATCGGCGGCATGTAGAAAAAACGATAAGAGAGATAAGCGCCGACCAGGCAGCTCACGGAACTGATTCCGGTAATGACACCCACGGGTCGTGGGACAAGACGAGCAAGATCCGACAAAAGCCAGAGGATGATTGCCAATGTGAGCAGAAGAACGCCGACTAAGAAGCCCCAGCCGAAATAAAGACTCCAATAAGCTGAACGCTCTCCGAAGAATTCAAGTTTGACTGACTTCATCGAATCAACGAGCTGTGTTTCTTGTAGGTTGTGGGTCGAGGTCCAGGGGTAGGCCGTCATGTGTCCGATCATCAATAAAAAAACCAGGATAGAGCTGAGGCGAATCAATACGACTGGCGAGACAAGAAGGCCGAGCAGTCGTTTGTTATTTGATCTATTTCCTGACATCAAGGGTTCCTCAATTTTTAGCGCCCCGACCGTGGCAAAGCTTCATGGGTAACCCCATCAATGGCTCGTACTAGGGCTTCGGACGCCACCGAGACCGAGGTTCAGCTCTTCGGTGGGCACGCGCTCCTGGCGCACGCACCAATCGCAGTCGGCGAATCGGGAGCGGTTCAGCGTGAGGCTGCTCGGACTACCTCGTAGGTGACCAACAGCAGCCCTGCACCGATGGTCTGGCTGCGGAGGAGGCGCAGTGGCGTCTTGTCCGTGGTCTCGCCGAAGAGTCGCTCGCCAGCTCCAAGAACAACCGGGAAGATGACCAGTCGGAATTCGTCGACGAGGCGATGCTCGATGAGCGTTCGCACGAGCTGGTAGCTGCCGTAAATGAGGATATCACCGCCCACCTCCTGCTTCAGCTTGGAGACCTCCTTGACGACATCCTTGAGCACGGTCGAGTTGGTCCACTTGGGCTTCTTCAATGTGGAAGACACGACGTATTTGGGCAGGCTGTTCATCCGGTCCGCCCATGGCTCGGTCCGACCCGCCGGAATACCGGCTGCACTTGATCATTCCGGCAGTTTGACGGAAAGGTCGCGTTCAGTCTTCATTCAGCGCAAGCGCGAAGGAAATCGCGGCAGCCGCCTCTTGCATTCTCTGTCGCGAGAGGCGCGTGATGCGATCACCAATCTGGCCCTTGGGAACCGTTTGAAGATTATCGAAGTTGGCCGCGCACGTGTGCGGAAGTCCGTCCTCTTCGGTGAGGACGAGTTCTGTGGGAATGCCTCGGATTGTCGAGGTGATCGGCGCGATGGTGACAGCGTTCAGAACGGTGATCGCGGAATCACGCGTCAGTACGAGCACCGGCCGCTTCTTGTCTGGGGTCTTCAAGTTGTACCAGCAGACGTCGCCCCGATTCACGAAGCCCCCCAGTCCTGCTCGGACACCCAGACATCGAATTCCCCCGGGGTCACGGGCTGGCGGGCGTAGCCTTCCGCGTGCCGCATCTCCTCATCGCGAACGCGCTGGCGTCGAATCTCCGCCTTCAGTGCTTCCCGGATGAACGCAGAGCGGGTCGTTCGCTTGGCTCGGCTCATCTTATCGACCAGCTTCAGAAGGCTGTCGTCGATGGTCATCTGAATCGTTTTCATGGCTGTGGAAGCTACTGTGTATAGCGATCCACATTATAATCCACATGGGATTAATGCCAAACTACAGAGCCGAGATTCAGCGGCGGGGAAGGGGTCGAGGGGTCGAGGGGTCGAGTCTCTCCATTTCCACCAACAAATCAAATACTTGCGCTCTGGTCAGCTCTCGACGGCCGGATGCAATCGCGGACCAGCCGGCACGGCGGTAACGCTGGTAATGGCCACGGTACCGTGTTTGAGATCCACCCCTATTGATGCAAGCCGATTTGCTGCGCGCTACCAGAACCACCATCACCGTCTAGCCTAACCGCACCCAATCTACGGCTTCGAGCGCATAGGGAGCGAACAGGAAATCGCGGATCGCGATGATCTGGTTTGATCGCCAGTCGATCAGGACAAAATGCGCAGGTCTTTCCATCGGGCCGGTGGCGTCGAAGACCAGCATCGCCGGTTGCCCTTCAACCGCACCGAGGGCGAACCGCCATTTCTCCTCTTCCGCATATCGCGTGAAGTAGAGGCCAATCTTGTCGCGGCCTTCGAGCTTGAGCCGGTTGACCAGATCAAGCTTCACGTCGTCTGCGAGCATGGCGCGAATTGCATCGAAATCACCGACTTGAAACAGATGAACATAGGCGGCAATCTTCTTCCGGGCTACATCGGACATCAGCGGCAGCCGGGTGTCCTCGGGGACCTGCGCGAGTTGCCGCAGTGCTACGCGCCCACGTTGCAGCGCTGATTTGGCGGCTGCCGGCGTACATTCGGCGATGCTCGCGATCTCATCCACCGAATAGCCCAGCACATCCTTGAGGATCACCGCGCAGCGCTGAAGTTCAGGTAGCTGCAGGAAAGTCTGAACGCTGACGGCAACAATATCAGCCTCGGGTATTGGCGCCGCTTCGCCGTCTGCGGTAAGCGGAACGATCGGGTTCCGGTACTTGCCGCGCAGGAAGTCGAGGCTCGCGTGATGGGCGATGCGAAGCAGCCAACCTTCGAAATTGGCCACCTCCGCGCCGTCGGCCCGCGCGCGCAGTGCTTTGACCAGTGCGTCCTGCAACACATCCTCACCGTCGACCGCCGAGCCTGTCATGCGTGCGCAATAACGATGAAGGCGTGGCCGAAACGCCTTTAGAAGATTCTCGAATTCATCTGAGTTCATGTATCGAGCCCTGGCTGAGCGACGGCGGTCGTCAATACCCGCAAGTTCCGATGAGAATTTTCGACAGGGCGGCCGGTTGTGATAGAAATGGCGAGTGGCTGCTTTCCAATGTATGGGTAGTTGTCTTGCCGCCGATGGTTCCGTCAACCGCCGCAATCATGTGATCCTGACCGGTCAACGGAATCGCCCGATCCTGTGTGCAGCGGATGTAGTGGCGCGGCACCGCGCCAAATCTCCCCGGCGTGATTGCCGATAGGGTTGCGGCGCCGACTGGTTCATCGCAGTGAAGTCGCGACGCCGCCAGCGCGAATTCCGCCTCCGACACGTCGCCGTAAAATGTGGCTTTGAGCCGCGATCTGTAGGCGTCATCAGACGATCCGACATGGATCCTCGTCGCGCCGATGGCGGCGGGGTTGCCTATGAACAGCCCGAATCCTAGAGACGAAGACATGGTCTCGTGCTGGAGCATCGTGAACAATTGCATGCCGTTCGGTAGCATGAAGCCACTAAGGTACACGACCGCGAGAAGCAGATCCGGAACTTGCTCGGCGACGGCCGAAATCGTCAGGCCGCCAGCCGAGTGACCGACCAGGATGATTTTGCCGTCGCCGAGCGACGCGGCTTCCCTTACCAGGTCGACTACCGCTCGCGTCCGCTCCTCCTGCGTGACGCCTGCGATGGGTGAGCGCTCGGCCGCGAACGCAGCAGGGTCGAACGGGCGATTCCAGAGCGATTTTGGCGTGATCGCATTTGCGCCGGCGCCGGGAGGTCGAGGGCTAAAGCCGCGAAGCCCTGGGCTTCAAGTATTGGTACAACCTTGTCCCACGTCGAATGATTGTGCCAACCACCGTGAACCAGGACAAAAGCTGCTTTGCATGTTGTCATCGTCGATCTTTCTGAGTTTGATATTACGGTCTTTCCGGCCGGCGGTGGCCGCCGGCCGTTTCAAACTTCCCTGTCATCAAAAAGGAACATTTGAACGCCCGTGTCATCGGGCGCATAAACTTGACGGTCCGCCGCGGCCGCCTGCCCCTCTGGGCTTGCGAATGCCTTTTTGATCGCCGCAAGATCGTCGAAATACAGCGTCCCGATTAAATAAACATCGGGCGGACCGGCTAGTACCGCGACAGGGCCGTAGCTGACTTCGTATTTCCTGAGACCCGGAAGGCTCTTGGCTAGCTGTATGTGTACGTCGAAATAGTGCCGGTCGAATGTTTCGACGTTCTTCGGCGTGCGGTAAATTACTACCATTCGAGCCATTGTGGCTCTCCTTTTCTACTTGAGTGAAGGAAGCTAACTTGTCTGGCCGCTCCTCACGGGCTTTCGCTCAGTACTGTCGCGCCCACAATCGAGTCGACGCTCGCCAATGCCAGGATCTTGGGGAAATAGGTTTTCATACGCGGTTCGTCGCGCATTGCCTCGAGGGCGGCGGGCGTGTCCCACTCGGAGTAGATGATGACACTCGCACCATCTGCGGCGGCGATCAATCGGCTCGTCTTCCAGCCGTCAAGGGTGCGGACCACTATGTCGATGTTTTGCTTCAAGAGCGCGATCAGCGCTTCCTGGTTCTTCGATTCGACCTTCAGGACGGTGATAAGGACGACAGGTTTGCCGGGCATCGGGGGTCTCCGCTTATTAGGGACGCACCAAGGACGAAACAGCGGGTGGAAACGGATCGCAGCAGTGGAAATTTTTGAAAATCCCTTCAGCGGGCGCAGATTGCCGCCTCATGATGCCGGGGTCGCGGGTTCGAGCGCCTCCCTCTCCAGCAGAATCAAGGACTTGCGAGTCGTCATCTAATACATCTCCGCCAATCGAAAAGCGCGCCCTGTTCAGCCGGCGGCGCTCAATGTCACCGTTATCGAACCGCGTCGCGAATTGAGATGTCACCCGTCCTCCGGTAGCTTTCCCACATGCAGCGCGAGGAACGACTATGAGAGTGCTACTGACAGTTGTTGCATGGGCCGCGATCTCCTTCTTATTTACCTGGTTTTGGGGTACTGCGATCTCACGCGTGGGCGACCCCGCGGATGCGAGTTCCCAGCTATCTGCCAGATGAGTCTGCCGTCCATCGATAGCGCGCCTCCCGGAGACGAGTACGTGCCGGATGTTCGCGATGGCCTGGACCGGCGCGAGCGCATCGTTCTATATGTCCTGCACCAGACGCAAAAGGAGCGAGGCGATCGCAACGTCCCGACCGCGATGCTCTGGGGACGTGTTTGCGAGCATTTCTACATCAGCCCCGAGGAACTTTCAGGAATGCTCTCGCGGCTGGGGGCCCGGCGTTAACCGGTGATAGGGCCGCACCAGCTGCGGCCTGAAGCGGTCTGCCAATAAAATCAACGACTTGCCGTCCTGCTGGTCGAGCGGCATTCGGCCGCCATGCGACTTGGCGGGAATTTTTGCGCTGAAACAAGCCGCTGCCCCGCGACTTCGCAGACAATTGTGAGGTTGGCTCACACCAAAAAAAATGGTTCGGGGGACGGCATCATGACGCGTCGATCAGTCGCACCGATATGGTTGATGGGTCTAACCAACTCAGTCTTCGGCATGTATGGCGGAATCGTCGCGATTTCAGTGCCCCAGTTACTGAGCATTCGGCACGTTCCTGAGACGACCATTGCAGCCATGTCCGCGATCACGGTCTCGCCGGGATTTTGGGCTTTTCTGGTAAGCCCGGTGCTGGACGTACGTTTTAGCAGGCGCTGGTATTCAATGGCTAGCGCAGCGATGGCTGCCGCGTTGCTGGTTGTCGCACTGCTCAATCTGGATCACCTCGCGCTGGTGACAGGTCTGCTGGTTGCGGGCTTCTTCGCAGCGAACCTCTATCAAAGCGCACTTGGCGGCTGGCTTTCCAGCATTGTCAGCGCCGAGCAGGAAAACAAGCTCAGCTCGTGGGTCACGATTGGCAACCTGGGGGCTGGCGGTGCCATGGCGGTCGCCACCGGCGAGCTAATCAGGAACGTATCGCCGGGGATGGCGGCGCTCGTGCTCGGCGGATTAATCGTGCTGCCAACAGCCGTATTTCCCTTCATGCCGGCACCAGGGCCTGATCGGCGGCTCGCCGCCGAGAGCTTCAGCCAGTTCTTTGGCGATGTCTTGAGCCTTTTGAAGCAGCGGCAAGTGTTGATCGCCATTGCGCTTTTCATCGCTCCGGCGGGGACGTTCTCGTTGACCAACTTTCTTGGTGGCATCGGCAATGACTTTCACGCTTCCCCTCATTTTGTCTCGCTCGTAGGCGGCGGCGGAGTCGTGCTGGGCGGGATCGCCGGATGTCTGCTGTTTCGCCTCGTCGATCGTCTGTTGCCGCTGCGATTCCTATATTTGGCGGTTGGTGTGGCGGGGGCATTGTTCACCCTCCTGCTCATACCACTGCCGCGTGCGCCTGAGGTTTTTGCCGTCGCCTTCATCGGCGAAAATGTATTTCAGGGACTGGCGATCACCACATCCATCGCGATCGCCTTTGAAACCATCGGCCGGCGTAACCCGCTCGCAGCCACCATTTTTTGCTTTTTAATCTCGGCTTACAACATTCCGATCACGTACATGCTGATCGTCGACGGGTGGGGATACGGGAAACTGGGTGTTGCCGGTGGCTTTGCGGCGGATGCATTGCTGGGTATTGTTGTGAGCGTGCTGTTGGGAGCGCTCCTGATCTGGGCCGCTCCACGTCGCCCCTCGGTGCCAGTAGGGGTAGCGGAGTAGAGGCCGGGTAGCGAGGCGACAGACTGGGGGCGGCTCCGCTCAGGGGCGTACGCCGCGCGGGACCTGCGAGACGATGGCCTGGCCGAACTCCTGGGTCAGCAGCGACTGCCGCATCAGCAATCGAAAATAGATTGGCCCGATCATGCCGTCGATCATGAGCTCGGAATCCGCATCGGCCGAGAATTCACCCGCGGCCTGACCTCGCTCGATGTCCGCCACGACCGCCGCTCGACGCGCGCTCATGTGCTGCTCGAACAGATCGCGCAGCACCGCGGGCTCGCTCTGGCCTTCGGCGATCAGATCCGCCATCACCTTGCCGAAGTCCGCATTCAGGAGTGCGATCAGCCGGCGCACCTTCGTGCGTAGTACGGCTTCGGCCGTCTTCGCTGTCGTGGCCTGATCCGCGCGCGCAAGGCGCTCGTGGA
Organism: uncultured Pseudomonadota bacterium; assembly: GCA_963833085.1. Classification (GTDB taxonomy): domain Bacteria; phylum Pseudomonadota; class Gammaproteobacteria; order Steroidobacterales; family Steroidobacteraceae; genus 13-2-20CM-66-19. The sequence goes on along the minus strand of CAWHWV010000026.1, from coordinate 147,219 downwards.
ACATCGCCAGCACCAGCGCCGCCTTGGAAGGCCACCACTTGTAGAGCGTCGGTTTCCCGACTCCGGCGCGCTTCGCGACGGCTTCCATGGTGAGGTCCCGCACGGACTGCTCCTGCAGCAAGGCATGTACGGCATCCATGATGGCTTCGTGCGCAACGGGTGCCTCGCTGCGCGGACGACCGGGGCGCCTCCGGGTCGATCTCGTGCGCGACGTCGAGGCCAGTTACCGCGGTCTCGCGGCCCTCGGATTCCGTTCGATCGCTCTATCCGGCGATTCGGCCGGAGGAAATCTCGCGCTCCTGCTGCTGGCGCTGCTTGCCTCGAATCCACCGACCGGCGGCGTGCTTCCCGTCGCCGCCGTCGCGCTCTCGCCGGTGACGGACCTGACGCTCAGCGGCTCGAGCATCGAGACGCGCGCCGAGGCAGATCCATACTTCACGCGGGCGCAGGTCGAGGGCCTGGTGCGTGCCTACCTGGGCGACGCGGACCCCGCCGATCCGCTGGCATCGCCGCTGCTCGGCGACTTGCGCGGGCTGCCGCCGATCCGCGTGCATGTCGGCGACGACGAGATCCTCCTCGAGGACGCCCGCCGCTACGTCGCCCGCGCGGTGGAAGCGGGCGTCGATGCCAAGCTCGACGTGTGGCTCGGCATGCCGCATGGATTCGTCGGCAGCCTCTCCGCGGCCGGTCACGCCTTGGATGCAGCCGCCTCGTTCCTGAGCGATCGCCTCAGAGGGACCGCCTGAAATCGGCGAGCTGAAACTGTTCGTCCCATGACCAACCTGTGTGTGTGCCGCCGCACAGATGGCCGCTCTTGCACCTTTATTCAACTACCGCCATCGACACTGCCCCCGTGCCGCCCCACGGCCCGTCGATGGGGGCGCTGCCGCCACTTGGCATCAATAGACCCTCCGACCCGGGAGTGGTGCTGATGGTAAAGGCCAGGAAATCGCTCCAACTCTCGTCGCCGGTGGTGCCGGATTGGGCGACGTATACGAACTGGCCCGAGGGATCGCAGATGATGTACGAGGCAATCGTGCCGGTTACGGACTCGGTTTCGATCGATGACACGGAGCCTGAGCCCTCGCCGACGGCCATTGCGTCGAGGGCCGGAGAGACTCCTGTCATATAGAGATATTTGCCCGTCGGTTCGGCTGCCAGGCCCTGCACGTAGCCTGTCTGAACCGGTGTGCCCGATCCGATGCCTGTAAGTGCTCCCGTACCTGAGTTGATTGCATACGGCAATACGGTTGTTCCGAGGGGGCTCATGGCCGGGTAGGGCCCCGTCAAATAGAGATATCTCCCAAGCGGATCGATCGCCATGACGGAGGAATTGACGACCAGACTCGTCGTCGTCATGACAGGGCCGGCGGTGAGCGCGCCCGTCGTGCGACTGACGGCATAGGCCGTGACGGTGACGGGCGCGGAAGCGTCCGCGAAATCCCCGGTCAGCACGTAAAGCCACTGTCCATCCGGCGTGGTCACGAACCCGGTTGCAGCCGTCGCGTTGAAGGTCAGCGTGGTTCCCGTCGGAGTCAGCATACCTGAGGGCGCGTCAATGGCGTACGTGCTCAGGTTATAACTGCTGAATGACTCGTCTGGTCCCGGCTGCACGCCGCTATAGACGAACAGGAAGCCTGTTGCCGACACCGCGATATTCTGCGGGACCAGACCGGGGATCGCCAACGATCCGCTCAACGTCAGGGCGCCGGTCGCGGAATTCACCGCGTAGATGGAAATGCTGTTCGACTCCGGGAAAGCCTCCTCGAGGCCGACATAGAGAAACGCGCCGTTCGGTGAGCTCGCGACGGCCGTGGGTGTGCCACCCGTCGCGATCGGAGCACCGAATGCGATGGGCGAGCCGGTGCCCGGCGTGATTCCGTAAGAGAGCAGCTCGCTATTGGGCGCCATCGCCGCATAGAGGAAACCGACAACAGTCGAACACTGGATCGCGACGTTGGTGACGTTAGCAACTGCCACCGTCCCTGAGCCGTTGCTGACGGCACAGATCTCGCGATACGCGGTCGGTTGAGTTTCAACCGTGACGTTGTAACTGAAGCCGCTGGTCAATGCGCCTGGAAAGGTTATTGCGCGTTCGTGGTGACCGCAAGAGACTGGCTGCCGGATTCGCTGCCGTTGATTTCGAGGACGAGTCCAGTGCCGGACAGACCCGTCACCGTACCACCCACGGTGTATGTATTGGGGGTCGCTGGCGAGTCTCCAGCCGTGGCAGCCGCTCCGCTGTTGGCAGCGGAGTCGACACTCTGGCTCGAGGACGACTGCGTGCCCGACGTTCCGCCGCCACCGCAGGCGCCCAGCGTCAGGAGCGCGAATCCCAGCGTCAATTTGCGGAGCACGGGGTTCATGAGTCGCCTCCCTCCGGGCGAACCCGCCACAACAATGGTCTACTCAACAGTCGGCGCGTACATGTCCGAGATCCAGCCCCTATACGATAGGCCAGGCGGGTCGCAGATGGAAGGGTTGGAGATGGAATGCGATCGGGCCGTCGCCGATCGAGGCAGCCGGCGGGCCAAGTGTCTGATCTACAAGAGTTTAGTTCTGGGCTTGTCCCCACAACGGGTCGTGGCCAACGTGTGACAAGTGTCAGCCCGCTGCAGCGGCGCCCCTGTTGGCGTTGGGTGGTGTCACTCGGAGCCGGCCAAGCTGCGTTCGCGCCGGCCCCAGAACCTGCCGGCGATCGTATGGTAAATCGGGATCGCGAAGTAGATGAGGCCGGTCATTGACAGGGCCGAAGTCGGCGCGAACTGAGCGAGCAGAATGGAGACGATACCCAGCAACGCCATCGCCGACTCGTCCATCATCGATTGGCGCGTGCGCAGCTGCTCGAGTGGTGTGAGCTCGAGCTGCCCGCGGCAGCTCCAGGCGTAACGGTACAGCAGCCAGAACACGCCGAAGACGGCGGTGAAGCCGGAACCGAAGATCGTAAAGAGCGTCCGAATCTCCCGCTCGGTATATGTTGTGTGACCGATCGTCGCGATAAACATGAATTTCAGCGGGTAGACGTAAAGGAGTACGCAGAACAGCAGCGCGCAGTTGAGCATCACGGCCACCGCAGTCTCGAGCCCATAGCGTCGGAAGTAGCGATAGTGCTCATACCAGACGACAGCGAGCAGAGCGAAGCAGATACCAAATGCGGGAAACCCCTGCATGGCCGCGATCAACTCGGGGTAGGTCTTCGGGACCTCGAGAGATACCACCAGCAGGGTGACCGCAAAGGCGAACACCGCGTCGGTAAACCCCTCCAGCCGCGTGACCTCGTGACCCCGCCAGCGAAAACCGGCTTCACCCGAAATTCGAGTGTGCGACAGTGCTTTGCGGATCATGCGGCCATCACCTCGGCACGTTGGAGCCGCAATTGCCCCGCCATGGTCGGCCCTCGAGCCGCGCGCGTACCCAGTCGAGCTGCAGGCCGATGGTCTTGTCCATCAGTGGATCATGGTCGAGACCCGGCCGGTGCACGAACTCGATCGGCAAGTGGTGGCTGCAGGCCTGTGCGACACCGGCCTTGATGTTGGCGAAATTCACGGACAGATCGTCGTCGCCCGCCAGCACCATGAGCGGTCCGCGAATGGGCTTGTCGGCGCTGCGGCTGTCTCGATTGTAGCGGGCGAGCTCGGGCGCTTCGTTCCAGCCGGGCCGGACCGCCGGCTGGCGTCCGATCTCGGCGGCGGCGGCGTAGTCGTAGTACCAGCATCCCTTCGTCGTCATATCCTTGTAGCGCGCGAGCATGGCCGGCGAGAGCATCGTCGCCACGTCGAACGAGGGATAGCTCGCCTTCACGCCAAAGGCCGTCAAGGGCCAGTACATGTTCGTGATCAGTGGCAAAGTCGCGCGCGTCGTGGGCCTCGAAGCCTTCGTAGCTCATATCGCCCGCGACGGAAATCGCGCCTCGGTAGGTTCGATCCCTGAGTCTCGCCTCGAGCTCGGCAACGCCCCACACCGCGACACCGCCCTGGGAATGACCGATGGCGACCCAGCGGCGACCGAGTGATGCGACCGCGGCGTGGGCAGCGGGCACGGAGTAGACCACATCGTTGGCCTGCGGAATCTTGTCGTCGTACTGATGAGGGCCTGGTGTCCCGAGGCCGGCGTAGTCGGTCGCGACGACGGCGAAGTGCGCAGCCACCATGGGCATCAGACCTTCGCTGCCGTATTCGACATCTTTCATCAGGGACGGGGCACACATGCGGGCGACGCCGCTCGTGCCATGCGCCCATGCGATGACCGGCCAACCGCCGCGCGGCGGCGAGCCCGCGGGGATCAGCACGACCCCCGAGACCGCATCCGGCGCGCCATCGAGCGCGCGCGACACATAGAGGATTCGCACCGCACGCGCCCCCGGCGGCAGGCTGTATCCGTTGAATGGCTGCGAGCGGATCAGCGAACCCGGAGTGCGCTCGCCGAGCGGCGGCGGATCATAGAAACGCGTCAGCGGCAGAGCATCCTCTGCCTCCATCGCAAGCGCCTGGGCGCGTGACTGGGGCATCACGTCATCGGCCGTCGCGACGACGGCCGCGAGCAGGCTCAGCATCGCGATCAGGACCGGGACTGTCTTATTCAAGGAGAGCCCGCTTTCGGAATGGCATCCAACGTCGCCTGCCCGAGCGCGGTGTCGCCTTGCTTCTTGAGCGCTTCGCCGAGGCTGAGCCGATCGCGCAGTTCGCGGTTCTGACTCAGCTTGAACTTTCCGACGAGGCGAGTGATGCCGATCTCGAGGCCTACGATCGCCTTCAGCATGGCTGCGATGTAGTCCTTGGGCGCATCGCTCATCTGCCAGGGAACGGGTTGCGACGCCTCGTGAGTGCGCGTCAGGCGCCCCACCAGTCCGCGCAAAAATGTCTCGTCATCATGGAATGTTATTGTCCCGTGCGCGTGAACGACCCGGTAGTTCCAGGTCGGCACCTGTTTGTGAGACTCGTGCTTGGTCGGGTACCAATTGGGGGTGACGTAGGCGTCCTCGGCCCGGAAAATGACCATGACCTCCGCTCCATCCCGGACATCCTTCCAGACCGGGTTGCCGCGCGCCACATGGGCGCGAAGCACGCCACGCTGCCCCTGCTGCGGATCCGCCTCGAACGGGATGTGGTTCGCATCGAGACCACTGCCGCCGTTCGTGACGAGAATACCCAGCGGATTCTCGCGGATGAGCCGGTACAGGGCCTCGTTGTCAGGTACCGAGAAATGGGCGGGTACGTACATGGAATGCCACCACGATCGCTTGAGTATGTGTCCTGATGATCATTGCCGGACGGGCGCTAATGCAAGCCCGCGTCCGCGAATTCCGCCTGGTCCCGGTCCGCCTTCAGGTCCATGCTGCGACACATCAGCAGGTACACCAGCGCCGCTACCGGCAGACCCACCAGCATCGCCAGATCGGCCCCCCCCATCGCGCGAGCGACCGGCCCCCGATAAAGGCTCGTGCTGAAGAACGGGATCATCACGGCAAAGCCGAGGAAATACGCGCTCAGTCCGCGCCAGTTCCAGCGGCCATACATGCCCCGGGGATTGAAGATCTCGCGCACCGAGTAATGACCACGCCTTACCAGATAGAAATCGACGAGATTGATGGCCGTCCATGGAGTCATCAGGTACAGCAGGATCGCGAGAAACTCGCCGAACTTGGTCACGAACGAGCCCGAGGTGCCGATGGCGATGACCTCCGCGCACAGCATCGCGAAAACGAGTGATAACAGGCGCTTTGCGACCGTCGAGCGGCGCGGTCTGAACGAATCCACCGCCGAGAGCAGCGTCAGCGAGGCGCCGTAATAGTTGAGAGAGGTGATTGCCACCAACCCGAGCAGTGCGGCCAGCATCAGCGGTCGCCCGAATCCCGGCAACACGTGATCGGCCGCAACCCGCAGCCCCGTCGTGACCTCGAGTTGCGGGTAGAGTGCGCCGGCCAGCGTGCCGACGAGCATCATCCACGCCCCGCCGATGAACGCACCCAGATAGGTCCACCAGAACGCCGACCGCACGCCGACATCGCGTGGCAGGTAACGGGAGTAGTCCGATACGTAAACCGACCAGGAGATCTGATAGGTGGCAGCCGCAAAAAACTGCGCCACGAATGCCACCTTCGGGAAAGGCCCGAAGCTGAGTTGTGCCGCCGGCAGCGACAGGCGTGCCGCCGCGGCAACCGTAAAGATCACGAGCGCTGCAATGACGGCGGCGGCGATCCACCGGTTGGCGACGTGAATGAAGTCATACCCAATGGCAGCGATCCCCGCCGACAGGACTGTGAACACCAGCATGGTCAGGGTCGGACTGGTGCCGTACATCGAGGTCATCGTCTGCGCCGCGAGAAGCTGATTGAAGGCATTGAAGCCGATGTAAGCGATCAACGCCACGACCCAGACCAGGAGTGCCCCCAGATATCCGAACTGCGGGCGCGACTGAATCATCTGCGGCAGTCCCAGCTGCGGGCCCTGAGTGGAGTGGAATGCCATGAAGAACGTTCCGAACAGGCATCCCGTGACCACCGCGCTCGCCATCCACATCAGGTTGCCGCCGAGCGCTCCTCCCACGACACCGGTAGCAACCGTCGCCAGGTTCGCGTCGCCCGAAAACCAGACCGGCCATAGGTGCCAGACCTTGCCGCGGCGCTCACTCAGCGGCACATACTCAATGCTTCGTGACTCGACGACCGGAGCGCTCGCCTTGCCAGAGGTGTCGTCGCGGCCGCTCACGCTTGCCCGCTCAATCTTTGCCGCCCCCGAGGCCGCCGAGCGCCATCAGCGCGAATTCCTCGAACAGGATCTGTGCGGCGAGTTGCGCGGTGTTGGTCGTTGGATCGTACTGCGGCGCCACCTCCATCACGTCCGCGCCCACGATGTCCAGTCCAGCCAGCGAGCGTAACAGCGCCAGACCTTCCCGCGGCGTCAGCCCGCCCACCTCGGGTGTGCCGGTACCCGGCGCGTATGCCGGATCGAAGCCATCGACATCGACGCTGACATAGACCGGCCCCGAGCCCACGACCTCGCGGGCGAGAGCGGCCACGTCGGCCCAGCCTCTTTGCAGCCATTCCTCCATATAGACGACCCGCATGCCCGCGGCGTGCGAGAACTCCCAGAACATGTTGGACGAGCCGCGAATGCCGATTTGAATCGTGCGTTCCGGGTCGAGCGCCCCGTCGAGCACCGCCAGCCGAAACGGTCCGCCGTGGTGGAATTTGGAGCCGTCATAGGCGCCCATGGTGTCGCAATGGGCGTCGATGTGCACCAGGCCGACCGGACGCTGTTTGCCGAGCGCTTTGAGGATCGGATAGGTGACGGAGTGATCGCCACCTACCGACAGCGGCCGGACACTCTGCGGGACGAGCCGTGCGTAGTAGGCCTCGATGTCTTCGAGCGATTGCTCCAGGCTGTAGCGGCTGCGGAACGGCACATCGCCGACGTCCGCAGCGCGCACGTGCGCGTGAGGGACGCCACGAAGGGTCGGGTGATAAGGTCCTATGCGTTCGATGGTGCGCACAGCGCGAGGGCCGAATCGCGCGCCCGGGCGGTTCGACACGCCCAGATCCATCGGCACGCCGATGACGGCAACGTCCAGGTCCTGGATGTCCGATGCGATCGGCAGCCCCAGGAAAGTAGGCACCCCTGAGTACGGCAGCGTGCGCCGTCCATCTGGCCGCTGCACCTGCCGGATCGCCGTCCGCAGCGTCGGGTCGGTCGCATCGAAGGCGCCACCTTCGGCGTAGCGTGCACGCAGTGCTTGCAACTTCAATGGATCCAATGTCGTAACCCTCAAACGGTGACTTGACCCTCGGGAGCCTGCTGCCGGCTCGAGAGCCGTGCGGAGGTGACGAAGCTCGCGTAGCAGAGCGTCGTCGCGACGACTCCGAACCACAGCAGCAGCGTGTAGCCGCCGTCCGCGATGAGCAGTGCGCCCACATAGGGGCCCACCGCCAGCATCAGGTGCGTGGCCGTTCCGTAGAATGCGACAAATCGTCCGGACGCGTCTACATCGTTGAAGATGATGATGAAGTACGCGATGACATAGCTCCAGAAGATCTGGAAGACGGTGTTGATCCAGAAAAAGGCGGTCGCGGGCCTGGCATAGTGACCCAACCGGGTGAGGAGCAGCAGCGCTCCGATCTGGAAAAGAGCGGTCACGACCAGGGGCAGTACCCTGCCGAAGCGCACGCCGATGAGCGCCGCCGCCACGGAGCCGGCCAGGCTGAGGACGAGCCCGGCGCTGAGCGCGCCGCCCGTTTGCTCGAGAGTCAGTCCGGCGCCGCGCGCGACTCCCTCGAGATAGCCCCACACGGCGCCGATCATCAGGAAATACAGGCCCGCGCCGAGGAGCGCCGCGGTGCCAGAACCGGCTATTTTGTGCCACTGCAGGCCGCCGGAACTGGGCCGCTGGCCGGGATCTTCGGGAAAGCACCACCAGCAGATGAGCAGTGTCGGGATGAGCCAGGCCAGGATGTAGCCGTATACGGTGTCCAGCCGCCACTGCAGCGGCACGACATCGGCGACGTATAGCCCAATGGCGGAGAAGACCACCTGCATGCAGAGCAGCAGGCCGGCGTTGCGGTCGGCGCGCCGCGTGTCGACGATGCCTGCGAGTGCTACGGCGTAGGCCACCCCCGCCGTCACGCCGGAGGCGAGCCTGAGTCCCATGAGCGGGTAAAATCCCGTGACAAAGAAACAGAGCGCGTTCAGCAGACAAAACAGCGCCAGCGCCCAGCCAACTGTCCGCCGCCATGACACCCGCCGCAGCCACCAGGCTCCCGTGGCAGTCGAGAGCGCGATGCCCGCAAGGTCGGCGGACCCCAGCAGACCCGTGCGCGCCGCTGACAGATGCAGGAAGTCTCCGATGGCCCCGACAAAGCTCGGCAGGATCAGGAGTATCGCCTCCGTGACCGAGGCCACGAGCAGCAGTGAGAGCAGTGCCGCGGGCCGATCGATCGCGCGGCCGCTGGCCGCAACCGCAGAATGATTCATCGGCGTCGGTCGCGGAGAATCTCGCGGGCAGCGTTGCGCCCGACAACTGCCCCCACTCCGCCGCCGGGGTGAGCGGAGGAGCCGCATTGGTAAAGACCCTTGATGGGGGAACGGTAGTCGGCCCAATGCGGTGCCGGTCGCGCCCAGAAGAGTTGATCGAGCTGCAGCTCGCCGTGAAAGATGTGCCCGTGGGGGCTGCCAATGGTGGCTTCGATGTCAACCGGCGTCAGCACCTGCATCCCGATGATGCCATCGGAGAATCCGGGCGCAGCCTCGTCGAGGACGCCGAGTGCATTGCGCACGAGCTCGTCCTTGCGCGTGGTCCAGTCGCCTTCGCGAAGGTGATAGGGCGCGTGGCCGCCAAAAAGATTGACAACGTGCTTGCCGGGCGGAGAGATCGTATCGTCGACGAACGTCGGCGTTACAGGAGTAAGGAACGGCCTGCGGGAGATGTCGCCGAATTTGGCATCGTCATATGCGCGCTCGAGGTACTCGATGGTCGGGCCGATATGCACGTAGGTCGGGTAAGGGATGCCACACTTCTGCGCGTCGAATGTCTTGTATTGGGGCAAGCGTTCGCACGCGATATTGATCTTGAAGGCGCTCGAGAGCGTCCGGTACGTCTCGATGTCGCGGACGAATTCCGCCGGAAGCTGCTTCTTGTCGAGTAGCTTGAGAAAGGTGATCTTCGCCGACGCGTTGCTGACCACGATGGCGGCATGATGTCGCGAGCCATCGGCCAGCGTGACACCGGTGACGCGTCCGTTCGACGTTTCGATTGCCGACACCTCGGCTTGCGTCTGGATCGTCACGCCTTTTTCCGTACCGGAGCGTGCGATGGCTGTGCTGATGGCGCCCATGCCTCCACGGACAAACCCCCAGCCGCCAGCGCCGGCGTGCTCCCCCATGACGTGGTGCATGACGACATAGGCCGACCCGGGGCTCTTGGGGCCGGCAAACGTGCCGATGCCCGAATAATAGGCGAGGAGCGCTTTGATCTCCGAACGCTCGAACCATTCGGATAGATAATCGTCCGCGCTCATGGTCAACAGGTCGACGAACCGGAACAGCTTGCCGCACACCCGACGGTACCGCCACAGGAACTTTGCCGTCTCCTTGAACGAGCGCCAGTCCCGACATGACGGGTCGGGTGGAGTCTCGAGCAGCAGGCGGCGCATGATCCTCACCGAGTCCATCAGATAGCGATCGAACTCGGGATAGATCGCCGCATCCTTCTTGGAGAAGCGGGCAAAGCTGCGCTGGGTCCGCTCGCTGTCATCGGAGAACGTGATGTAGTCGTCCGCTGGCAGTGGCGCGAACAGGTCGGTGGCCGGCAGCACCTGGTAGCCGTAGCGAGCCAGCTCGAGCTCCTCGATGACCTTCGGATGCAGCAGGCTCATGAGATAGCTGAATACCGAGAACCTGAATCCGGGGACGATCTCCTCGGTGACGGCGGCGCCGCCGACGATGTGCCTGCGCTCGAGGATCAGGACTTTCAGGCCGGCCTTGGCCAGATACGCTCCGCAGGTCAAACCGTTATGTCCTGCGCCGATGACGATCGCGTCGTACTGCTTTGGCAAGTTGGACCCCGCTGTGGTTCGAGAAAGTCCCGCTACCCGCGTGGACCTGCCTCCGGCGGGGGCGGCAACCTGCCGAGCGCGGCCTCGAGTGCCAGGCCGAGGGTAAGCAGCTCCCGGTCAGCGCCCGGTGATCCATCGAACTCGAGCGCCACGGGCAGGCCACCCGTGGTCAAGCCCGCGGGCACTACGAGTCCGGGCAGCCCTGCAGTGCTTCCCGGCGCGATGTTGCGACTTATCGCCTCATCGAACGGCAGGCGCCGCCCTCCGACTTCGACGTACATGTCCTGCTCCCATGTCGAACCGCTGATCGGCGGGGCCGGAAGAATCGTTGCGGGGAAAACGATTGCGGCGACCCCGCTGCGGCGGAAGTAGTCGCGATACATCGCGTGCAGCGCGGGCAGGTGCACACTTACGATCTCCCGGTAGCGCGCGTCGGGGACGAAATCGCTGTCACTCGAGTCGATCGCGGGCACGACCATGCGCCGAATGTCGGGGCTCGCTCGTGCGATGAGCTGGTCGAAGGTCACCCCCGTGTGGTAGTTCGCCAGGTAGCGGGTCATGGAGGGGCGGAAATCGTGGTTCTGCACCTGATTGGTGATGAGCTCGATCAGATGGCGCAGCTCGGCGAGCTCACCTTCGACGAGCTCGACTCCCGCTCTGCGAAGACTTTCGAGGCCGGCTGCAGTGATCCGCTCTACCTCGGGATCAAGACCCGTCCAGAAGTATGAGCGCACGACGCCGAGGCGCACACCCTTCAAGGACGGCGTCGACGCCTCCATGGGACCACCGGCCAGAACACCATCGAACAACAGGAGATCGGCGACCGTTCGAGCGTGGGGACCCAGCTGATCGAAGCGCGGCGAGATCGGCACGACCGCGATCGTCGGATACCGGCCGGTCGTGGGGCGGAACCCCGCGATCCCGCAGAGAGCGGCCGGCACTCGGATCGAGCCCTCGGTGTCCTCCGCCACCCCGAGCGGCGCCATGCGATAGGCGATGCTGGCGGCGGTGCCGCCGCTGCTGCCGCCGGGGATCCGGGTTGGATCGTAGGGGTTATGTACGGCGCCATAGGCGTAGTTGTTGCTGATCCAGCCGTAGGAAAGCTCATGGAGGTTGTTCTTCCCGAGCACGATCGCCCCTTGATCGCGCAGTGCCCGGACCAGCGCGGCGTCCTCGCGCGGCTGGAAATGGCGCAATGCGGGGGTTCCGGCGGTCGTCGGCAGGTCGCGCGTGTTGACGCTGTCCTTGATCGCAATCGGCAGGCCATGCAGGCGACCGAGTTTGGCACCGGCGCTGCGCTTGCGATCGCACTCGCGGGCCGCCTCGAGCACCAGCTCGGGGCGCAAGCTGATGAACGCATTGAGACCTACACCGGCCTCGCACCGCCGCAGCAGGGCCCGCGCATAACTCTCCGCTCTGATATCTCCACTCGCGAGCGCGCGCACGGCCTCTGTGGCGGTGAGAGCGGCGAGATCACTTCCTGCATCGGGAGCAGATGCCGCCGGCACACTCGCGTGCGCAGCGACTGCTCCGGCGACTCCAGCGGCCTTGAGCGCGCAAAGCGATGCCGCGGTGACCCCGGTCAGGAAGCGGCGACGGCTGGTGTCAGTGCTCATCAGAAGCTGTACGTGAATCTCGCGCCCAGCACCCGCGGTCTGATCGGTGTCTGCGCCACGATGAAATTGTCCGTGCTGGTGAAGACGATCGCGTGCGAATTGGTGATGTTCTGCCCGTAGACGTCGAAGGTCCAATCGTCCTTCTCCAACCCGATGGACGCATCGGAGGTCGTGTAGGCGGGGTCCTCGAACCTGATCCTCGCGGTCCCGACGGTGACACCCGGAACGAACGGTGGGTTCGAGCCTGCCTGGGTGAAGGAATGCCCGGTATGCACCATGCCGATCTGCACATGCGCCACCGCACCGTCCAGGTACTGGAAGTAGCTGGAGGTGGAGATCGGCCAGTCGTAGCGCAGCAGGAGATTGAAGCGCAGCGGCGGTGAGTCGGCCGCCGGGGCGCCGCGCGGGCCGAAGGGATTGCCGACCGCGGCGCAGCTGCTGGGTCCGGCCAAGCAGACCTCGGTGATCGGCTTGCCGTAGTTCTCGCTCGCCGGATTGTTGTCGATGATAGACGGGGAGTTGGTCTGCTCGCTGCTGTTCCAGGCGCCCGCGCCCTCGAGCTTCAGCCCCTGCCAGATCTGGGCGACGAACGAGGTCTCGGTGCCGTCGATGCGGAAGTCCTGCCCGTTCGTGTTGAAGAAGATGGTGCCGGTGAGGCCCGGGTCGAAGAACTCGATCTGGACGTTGTCCCAGTTCTCGCGATAAATGGAGCCATTCCACTGGAAGTACCGACCGAACAGCTGCCAGTTGGTCTTCCAGCCGAGCTCGTAGTTGTTGAGCTGGTCGGGTGCGTAAGACTCCTGAACGATCAGCTGGTCGACGCCGTCGGGACCGGGAGCGTGATAGGTGCCCGCATTGTTGAAGCCGCCCGGACGGAAGCCCTGCGAGAACGTGAAGTAGGTCAGAATGTGCTGTGTGTTGCCGAACAGAGTGGGATCGCTATGCCAGGAAATGTTGGCTTGGGAGCGCTCGCCCGACTCGGTATCCCTGAGGTCCTGTGTATTGAGGTCGATCGAAAAAGCGGGATTGTGGCAGCCGCCTGGCGGAGTGCCGCCTTCGAAGCAGCCGAAACCCAGCAGCGCGCTGCCGGCGGCGCTGTTCAGGAAGAGGAAGTGTCTGGTACCTGCGGTGAACGTGAGATGCGAAGTCAGGTCGAAGCTCATCGAGGCGAATTCCGCAACCTGTCGCTCCTGCCGCATGGCGTCCAGTCCGAAGGCGGTACTGCTGGTCTCTAGGCCCGGATTCGTGGCGAAGCCCGGGAAGGTGCCCTCTACCGCAAAGCAGCCCGTATTGCCCGGGGTCCCCGGTGCGTCGTTCGACGTACACGGGGGGACGGTCCGGTACAGGTCCTGGGTCTGGTCGTAGATGGTGTTGCTTTCCTCGAACACGCCCACTATGCCGCGCAAGCGCCAGTCAGCCGGGGTTTGCGCACGCAGCTCGTGCTGCCAGTGCTTGTCTTCCTGGTTGGATATCACCGGCGCCACGGCCGAGTAGCAGGTCGACGTCAGGCTGTTGTCACCGCCGCTGCCGGGACCGTAGCACTCGTAGTAATCGCCATAGACGCCACGGGCGTAGTTGGTGTAGTCCGCCTCGGTCTCGAGGTTGCGAGTGAGCAGGCCGCCCGTGTAGATGACGCTCAGAGGGCCGGCCTTGCCATTGAGCGTCCAGGCGGTGTTAGAGTCCCTTTCATCGTGGTACGTCGGGCTGAAGAGCACGACCTCGAGGGGATTGAGCTGCGGGCCGTCCGGAGCGTTGGGGTACTGGAAGAACACTCCCTCGGCGTCCAGGCTCTGCCACATCTGCGTGACGAGGAAGCTCCAGTCATCATTGAACTGGTACAGCGCCTCGATACGGCCGCCCTGGTAGGTGACCGGATTGATGTCGTTTCTCACGAGGTCGACGTTGTTGGCGACAGGACTCCCGGGAGGCACGCAATAGCCGTTGTTCACGCCTCCGTCCGGGCATTGTCCGTTGACTGCGGGGTATTGCGCATAGTGGACGCCTATGTCCGTGTCATGACGGGTGAAGGTCCCCGGCACGTTGTCGATGTAGCCGCCGCGGCGGTCGCTGTAAGCCACGAAGCGCACGGCCATGTGGTGCGGGATGACCGGCAGGTTGAGGACCCCGGTCACCGCGCCATTGGGGTTGCCGTGCGCGGTGGCGCCGTAGTCGCCGCTGAAGTTGCCCTCCACCGTGTCGAGCACCGGCTTGTTGGTGATGTAGCGGATCGCGCCCGCCTCGGCGCCGGAGCCGAACAGCGTCCCCTGCGGGCCTTCGAGCACCTCGATGCGGTTCATGTCGACCGCATAGATGTCCATGTTCTGGTTGGGCATCTGGACGGACTGGTCGTCGAGGTAAACGGCGACATTCGGCCAGGGGGCGGTATAGCCGCTGAACTGGGTGGCCTGAGAGCCGGCGCCGACGCCGCGGATGAAGATCTCGTTCTGGCCCGGGCCATTGTCGGCGGATGTGAGGTTCGGCAGCAGCTGCACGTAGTCCTCGAACGAGGAGATGTGGAGCTGTTGCATCGTCTGCCCGGTGAGGGCCTGCATCGTGACCGGCACGTTCTGGATGTTCTCGCTGCGGCGAGTCGCGGTGACGATGACCTCTTTGAGCGCCGGGGCCGAGGCGTCGGCCTTCGAAGTTTCGTTACGCTTGTCGGACGTGGGGACCACCTGCGCGGTCGTGTCGGCTGGGGCCGGGTCGGGCGCGGGCTGGGCTGCAAGCGCTCGCAAGTACACGCCGCTCAGGATGGCGGCCACCGCATATGAGACCTTCGACTTCATGGCAAACCCTCCAGAATTGATTCTTGTGGGCCCGGCCTGAGCCTTCGATCACCGGTAGGCGACTGCCACCGGGCACCGAACGGATGCGTCAATCGTGTGTTATGCAGACCCCTGAAATCTCAATAACTAGGTGGCGTGATGGCCCATACGATCTCGGTCTCCTCCGACCCTGGATTCCGATATCGATGCGGCCGCGTGCTCTCGAAACCGAAACTGTCGCCGGTCTCCAGCACGACGCTTTGTCCATCGACCCAAAGCTCGAGGCGGCCGCGTACGACCACTCCGGCCTCCTCGCCCGCGTGCGAGTAGGGCTCTTCACCCGAAGTAGCGCCCGGCGCCAGCCGGCAGAGCACCAACTCGAGGTCCCCTTTGAGCGAAGGGCTGAGCAGCTCATCGACGATTCCCGCCGAGAAGTCGATTCGCCGCCGCCGCGAGCGGCGAACTATCAGTCCATGCTCGTGCGGGCGGACGGTGTCCGCCTCGAAAAACCAGCCAATCGTGACGCCGAGTGCATGCGCGATTGACAGTAACGATTTGATGGAGGGCATCGCCTGCTGGCGCTCCACCATGCTCAGATACCCAACTGACAGCCCGCTGGCGTCGGCGACTTGGCTCAGTGTCAGGTTGCGCGCCTTGCGCAGGCCGCGGATTTCGGGGCCGACGCGACTGGGTGTGGCGGCGGCAGTGCCGGTGGTTTTGGAGCGCGACCGGGGAGTCGCCGCGCGGGCATGCCAACTATTCATCTTAGCTGCTTGAGCAGTCCCCGTTTTATAATGCAAAACTGAAAATTTATGGACTAAATTTCAGTCTTTGCATAATATCGAAGAGAAATTTTTGTTGCAAACAAATCGCGGCGACCCCGAAGGGGACGACAGCGACCACTATTCACCCGAGGGGATCGTGGAAACCCAAGACGCCACTCAGCTCAATGCTCGCCGGGCCGCGGCCGTGACGCGCGGCATCGCGAGTGCTACACCCGAATTTGCCGTGCGCGCCCAGAATGCCGAGGTGTGGGACAGTGTCGGCCGCCGTTATGTGGATTTCGCCGGCGGTATCGGCGTGCTGGCCACGGGACATCGGCACCCCAAAGTGATCGCGGCAGTCAGCGCGCAGCTCGAGCACTTTACGCACACCGCCTTCCAAGTGATGGCGTACGAGTCTTACATCCGCCTGGCCGAGCGCCTCAATGCCATCGCGCCGTTCAAGGGTCCGGCGAAGAGCCTGCTGCTGACGACCGGCGTCGAGGCGGTCGAGGCGGCTGTGAAGATCGCGCGGATCGCAACCGGCCGCACGGCCATTATCGCGTTCGGCGGCGCCTTTCACGGCCGCACCAGCCTCGGCATGGCCCTCACGGGCCGAGCGGTGCCGTACAAACGCGGCTTGGACTCCTGGCTTCCTGGGATATTTCGGGTGCCTTTCCCGATCGCTCATAGGGATGTCAGCGTGCGCGACAGCTTGCGCGCCCTCGATCTGGTGATGCGCGGCGACGTGGAGCCGAGCCACGTGGCTGCCATGATCATCGAGCCCGTGCAGGGCGAAGGCGGATTCAACGTCGCGCCGCCGGAGCTGCTCGCCGAGCTGCGACGCATCTGCGATGCCCACGGCATCCTGCTGATCGCCGACGAAATCCAGTCCGGCTTCGGGCGCACCGGGCGGATGTTCGCCATCGAGCACGCGGGCGTCGAGCCCGATCTGGTTACCCTCGCCAAGTCCCTCGCCGGCGGGTTTCCGCTGTCGGCGGTGTTGGGCCGTGCCGCCATCATGGATGCGGTTGAGCCCGGTGGACTGGGTGGCACTTACGGTGGCTCGCCGATCGGGTGCGCGGCCGCGCTTGCGGTGTTGGATGTGATGGACGAAGAGCGGTTGCTGGAGCGATCCGAGGCGATCGGCACGCGCTTGCGCAAGCGTTTTGCGGTGCTCGCCGAGGGCAGTGCCGGCGTTCCCATCGGGAACGTGCGCGGCCTTGGCGCCATGATCGGATTCGATGTGCTCAAGAGCCGTGGCAGCGGCGAGACCGATGGCGCTACCGCCAAGCGGGTGACTCAGCGCGCGCTCGAAGCCGGCCTGATTCTGCTCTCTTGCGGCCTGCAAGGTGAGACCATCCGCATCCTGGTGCCGCTGACGATTGCAGACGCCACTTTGGACGAGGGCCTCGGCAAGCTCGAGCAGGCGTTGCGCCTCTGACACATTTTTATTCCCGGTAGCGCGACAGGGCATCCCCGAGAGTTTCGCGCAGCGGCGCGAGCCAGGGCTCGTAGTGACGCCACTGGGAGAGACCCTCACGATAGATCGGCTGACGAACCTGCTCGGAGCTTGCCGTCCTGACACTGCGCTCGGTGCGGTGGAATTCGACACACGCAGGCTCGAATTCGAGCCCGCAGAACTCCAGCAGGCGGCGGACGCTGTCATCCAGGTCTTGCACGACATCTTCGTAGCTTAGACGCAGAACCCGTCCGGGAAGGACCGCGTCCCAATGGCGCATGAGCTCAAGGTACGTTCGGTAGTAACGCGCGATGTCTTCCAGGCCATAAGTGAACGCCTGGCCTTGCGCGAACAGCTGCTTGAAGTTGCCGAAGCAGCACGCCATAGGCTCCCGGCGCACATCGATGATCTTCGCGTTCGGCAGCATCAGATGGATCAGGCCGAGGTGACGGAAGTTGTTGGGCATCTTGTCGATGAAGCGGGGTCGGCCCGCGGTGCGGTACGCCCGGGTCTCCTGCAGATATCTTTCGCCCAGCCGACGAAAATCCTCCGAGCTCATGCTTTGGAGCATCCCGGGGTAGCGCGAGTCCCGCCCGTCCAGATCCGTCACGATGCGTGGCACGTCGGCAAGCTCGTGCGTGCCTTCCACCTGTGAGTGGGAAGCCAGGATCTGCTCGATCAGCGTCGAGCCCGAGCGTGGCAGACCGACGATGAAAATCGGATCGGCGGCGCCGCCGCCGCCGCCGCCGCGGTGACGGGCGAAGAGCTCAGGTGTGCAGACCTCTATCTGCAGCCGGGTGTTATGTTCGACCTGCTCCGGCCGATAGGAGCCTGCCGAGCGCCGTTGCGTATTGCCGCGGCTGTAGTACTCGAAGGAGCGCGGGTATTCTTGCCGGTCCTCGAGCGCCTTGCCGAGTGCGAAGCACAGGTGGTAGCGGTCATCGGCGGAGGTCGCAGGGGCAGACTCCGCGGCGATCATCCGCTCCAGCTCCTGGTCGGTGAAGCGGTAGGTCTTGAGATTGGCCAGGCTCCAATACGCGTCGCCGTAGCCGGCGCGAGCCGATGCCGCCGCGCGATACTCGGCGACGGCCGCGGCAGTGTCGCCCAACGTCTTCAACAAGTGGGCAATCGACAGATGCAGCTCCGCAGGCTGCTGCGCTCCTGAGAGGAGCTCGCGGTAGATCTCGATGGCCCGCTCGTGCCTGCCGAGTCCCACCTGAGCGAGAGCATGGAGCGTGAGATAACCTCGGTGGCTCCGATCCGCGGCGAGCAGCTTCTCTACCTGCTTCTCGGCCTCCAAATGCAGTTGGCGCTTCGAGAGCACCTGAGCATAGTCGAACCTGGCCGCGTGGTAGTCGGGCGAGAGCTCGAGGACCCCCTCCAGCAGCACTTGAGCATCGCCGTAGATTTCCTGCTCCATGGCGATATGCGCGAGCAGACGCATGGCCTCGGTATGGTGCCCGCGCCTGAGGAGGAAGCTACGAATGACCTCCTCTGCCCGGGCGAGCTCACCATCCGCGA
Organism: uncultured Pseudomonadota bacterium; assembly: GCA_963833085.1. Lineage (GTDB taxonomy): Bacteria > Pseudomonadota > Gammaproteobacteria > Steroidobacterales > Steroidobacteraceae > 13-2-20CM-66-19. The sequence continues at coordinate 128,548 of CAWHWV010000026.1, read as the reverse complement.
ACATCGTGCTCGCTGTGACGACCTCTGGGGGTAGTTCGCGCAGCCTGGCGGTTTGCGCGGCGGCCTGCGCCGCCTCTTTAGCCTGGCCGGTCATCCGGTAGAGGCCCTCCAGCATGCTCCAGCTGACCGGAAGTGCCGGGCTGATGCTTACCGCGCGCTGGAACGCCTCGATTGCCTCGCCGGCCTGCCTCATGGCGATGTGGCAGAAGCCGCGTTCCTGATACGACCGGCTGAAGCGCGGATACAAGCGTTCCAGCCGCGACAGAGTCTCGAGAGCCGCGGGGATGTCTCCGAGCAGGCGTTGCGCATGCGCGTGGACGTAGAGTGCATCCCTGTTCTCGGGGACCGTGACGAGGAGCGCCGCTGCCGCTGCCCGGGCCTCAGCGAACCGCTGCTCCTCGATCAGTCGACGCAGTCGCTTGACTTCGAGCTCTATCGGCGAGGGATCGAGCATACCCCTGAGCCAGCTGCGGGACATTCCGCGAAGGCCGATATCCTAAGCGATCCTTCGGCCGCGGGCAGCTGGCATGCGCGCGGCTGCATCCAAATGTTCAGCTGCACCCATCTTTCTTGGTAGACGGTTCTACCGAGGAGCAAGTCATATGAGAGCGAACGTGGACAAAGGCTACAAGGGTATGGGTATGGAAGGTCGGATTGCTGCCTGGTACGCGCGCAATACCGCGCGCGATGCGCCGGACTTCGCGGCCCTGGCGCAGCGCGTGACCGCCGGGCTGCCGGCCGGCAGCCGAATTCTCGAGGTAGCTCCAGGACCGGGCTATCTCGCCATTGAAGTCGGGCGGCGCGGTGCCTACCGGGTCACCGGGCTCGACATCAGCCACACGTTTGTAGAGATCGCCAACCGCAACGCACGCGAAGCGCATGTGGACATCGAATTCCGCCAGGGCAATGCGTCGGCGATGCCGTTTCCAGAGAGCACGTTCGACCTAATTCTGTGCCGGGCGGCATTCAAGAACTTCTCGCATCCGGTTGCTGCGATGAACGAGATGCACCGCGTACTCAAGTGCGGCGGAAGGGCACTCATTGTGGATCTGCGCAAAGATGCCTCCGTGGACGACATCGGGGCATACATCAGGCGATCGGACCTGGGCTGGGTCAACTCGCTCGTCTACAAGCTGACGTTCCGCTACATGTTGCTCCCGCGCGCCTATTCCAGGAGTCAATTCGTGGAGATGAGCTCGAAGTCGGCCTTCGCAGGCGCAAGCATTGAAGCCTCCGGGATCGGCTTCGAGGTCACTCTTCAGAAGGCTGCCGCCGGACGCCAATGATGCTTGATAGGGACAGATGGGGTGTCTTGACTCGGGTGGTGATCCAGTCGCGCACTGAGAAGAGAAAGTCGCTGTGTGGCAGGTCATCCACGGGGTCGAGACGCCGTGCGGCGAGAAGTGCGCCTACTTCAGTTTGAAACAGTCCGTAGTCGCGCAGCATGGCGGCTACGCCGGGAAGAGGTGGCTCGACCGGCATGCGGTGTTCCGACAGCCAATTGCGCACGCGGCGGATTGCTTCGGCTGGATCGTTGGCATGCACTTCGATGTCCTGGCCGCTGAAAAATTAGCTTGAAGCCGTCGTCAAACGGGCAATTAATGAATACGGCCTGGAGGCTCGTGGCCTAGTTGTCCGCAGGTTTGCCACGGAGGTGCTCGGACTTCGCCTGCAGCGCGTTACGAATGGCCTCAGCGGTGGCAAATCGCCGTCCGATTATCGGAAGAATCTTGATTCCGCGATAGACGACCGTGCGCTCGAACTTCTTCAAGGAGCGCTTGGAGCCCGCACGTCTCGCCGTCTTGGCCATGAGACGCAATATGAGACCTGCAGATCACTGGCGCAAGTCTCCATTTCTGGGTTTAAGTTACAGAAACGCGTCCAATGGATGCGTCAGATGAGGACGTGTGTTTCATTGACGTCGGCTCTTGCGGCGCCACGCGTAGTAGCAAGGCAGGCCGGCTAGGATGATGAGCAAGCCAACAGACGATCGAATGGGCTGATCCAGCCACAGATTGATCGTGAGGGCGAGTGCGGCAATGAGGAACAGAAGCGGGGTCCAGGGATAGCCCCACACGCGATACGGACGCGGCAGGTCCGGCTCCGTCTTGCGCAGCCTGATGAGCGCGAGAGCTCCGAGCGCGAAAAAGATCCAGATGGCGAAAATGTAGAGCGAGAAAAGCTGTTCGAACGTTCCCGTGAGCGCGATGACTGCACCGAGGGTGCCCACGAAGAGCAGCGCGCCTTCAGGACTGCGATAGCGCGGCTGCACGCGGGCAGCGAACCGGAAGAACAGTCCCGCACGCGCCAGGGCATACGTGACCCGCGATTCGCTCAGGACTACCGCGTGCAGCGTGGCCAGAGCCGAGATGCCCATGGCCGCGGTCAGCCACGCGGCGCCGCTGTGGCCGAAGAGAGACGCGACGGCATCGGAGGCCACGTGCGCAGAGCCCGCGACTCGTGAGAATGGGAGAACGTGACAGTACATGACGTCCAGCAGGACGTAGAGCGTGCCGACGATGAGCAGGCCGCAAAGGAGCGCCACTGGAATGCTTCTGGCCGGATCACGGATCTCGGCGCCGAGATAACCGAGGTTCTGCAACCCGTTGTAGGCCCACATGACGGGCACCATCGCCGTAAGTACCGCGCCGATCGCGGTGGTGTCGTGCATGATCACTGCGGCACCCGGCTGTGCCGGGGCTTGGCCGTTCCAAAACGCGGCCGCGACGATGATCACGATGATCGTTCCGATCTTGACCGAGCCGAGGAAGAACTGCAGGCTGCCGCCGAACCGGACGCTCAGATAGTTCAGCGCGGTCACGCATATGACGACCAGCGCGGCGAGAGGTTGCGCCGCATGGAGGGTATAGGCGAGATGCCCGACATGCACGGTCACCCACGGCCTATCGAGCTGCGGCAGGAGATAGCTCACGAATCGCACGAAGCCGGCAGCGATAGTTGCGATCCCTCCGGGCGTGCCGAGGACGGCGCTCATCCAGCCAAACATGAACCCCCACAGGGGACCGAGGCCACGGCTGAGGTAACAGTACAGCCCGCCTGCGGCCGGTAGCGCCGCGCCGAGCTCGGCGAAGCAAAGTGCCCCGCACAGCGCGACGACGCTGCCGATGAACCAGGTGACGAGGAACAGATCGTACGACCCGGCCGCGCGGGCAATTGGTCCCGCAACGAGGAAGACGCCGGTGCCGATGATCGTGCTGACGACGACGGCGGTCGCCTGCCATGGACCCAGCCCACGCACCAGGTCCGACGATGCGTCGGCGCGAGAAGCCGGCTGCGAACCCTCATCGGCGTGAAGGATGCGCGTGGTCACACCTTGCCCCCTGAGCGCGCCTCACCGTCATTGCGGCTGCACGCTTTTCCCGAGTCTACTGCTGCGCGTCATCGCGGGGCAACGCGAACTCCCGGCGGCGCAGGCGCGGTGGGATCGACAAACAGATCGACTGGCAACTCCGCGCCGGGATCGCACGCATATTGGCGAAAGTCGGTGACGCCTTCCGCCCACAAGACCTCATCATCCAGGAAGAACCGCCCCGTGCATGCCCGCGCGGGGCGACAAAGGATCGCATGGGCCGCATCGGCCATGATTTCCGGGCGGCGCGAGCGGTCGAACAGTTCACCGCTGCCGATGGCGAATTTGACCGCGGCGGTCGCAATCGTGGTTCGCGGCCAGAGTCCATTGAATGCAATTCCTTCGTGCTGGAACTCCGCCGCCATGGCCATCATGTACAGGCTCATGCCGAATTTCGCGACGGTATAGGCCGGATAAGGGGCGAACCATTGTGGCCGTAACTCCAGCGGGGGGCACAACGCCAGCACATGCGGATTCGCCGACTTGCGCAGATGCGGTATGCACTGCCGTGTCACGAGGAACGTGCCGCGCGCATTGATCTGATGCATCAGATCGTAGCGCTTCATGTCGGTCTGCAGCGTGCCAGTGAGGCTGATGGCCGATGCGTTGTTGACGCAGATATCGATGCCGCCGAAGCGGTCGACCGCCGCAGCAACCGCAGCGCTTACGGATGCCTCGTCGCGGACGTCTACCACGACGGGCAGGGCGTGTCCGCCGGCAGACTCGACCTGCTCGGCGGCGGTGTGGATCGTACCGGGCAGCTTGGGATGCGGTTTCTCGGTTTTAGCTGCAATCACTACATTGGCGCCGTCCCGCGCGGCGCGCAGCCCGATCGCAAGGCCTATTCCCCGGCTTGCGCCCGTGATGAACAACGTCTTGTCTTTCAGAGTCATGTCGGGGCTCGCTATTTGGTTGCGGTCCGGTTGCTACCGGCTTTCACGGTCGATCCTGCGGAGACACTCGACCGCACGCTCCTCGGCTTGACTCCAGGTAAACGGTGCGTCGAGGCTCCCGAGATACGACTCTCCCACGCCGTTGCTTCGCGGGGTCGTCGTGAGGAACACATCCGAATCGTCCGTTCCAGACAGCGCCATGGCAACGGCCAGCGCCGGCAGCACATCGAACTTCCCGATCCGTACGCCTTCCGGCGTGTGGTGGCGGGCGACAGCTTCAACGATGGGATACGGCAGGCCCCAGAGCCCGAGCAGATAGGCGCCGACTTCGGCGTGTGACGCGCCGAGCACGCGTGTTTCCGCCTCGTACATCGGTATCCGATCGGCAACCGCCACTTCGAAGGCTTTCTCCAGGTCACGCGGGCGCTCTTGCACGAGCACCCAGTAACCGATGTCGTGCAGGAGTGCTGCGAGCACCGCGTCGTCGTTCCATCCGGTTTCTGCCGTAAGAACGTGGACGACTGCGGCGACCCGATTCGCATGTTGCTGCAGCCGCTCCAGGTTCAATGGGACAGCGGCTCCATTGCTTGGCCGGTGCGCAAAGACTTCCGCGCACATGGCGAGATTGCGTACGGCGGGAAACCCGAGGTAGGTCACGGCCTGCTCGATGCTCGTCACCCGCCGCGCGGGGCGAAAGAACGCCGAATTGACGATTTGCAGGACCTTGGCGGTGACCATGGCGTCGGCGCGGATGATGCGACTCACCTCCCGGGTGCTGATCTTCTCGTTGGCCATGGCCACCTGCAGTCGCGAGAAGACGCGTGGTTGTGCCGGCAGCCGGTCGGTGCCCCCCAGCAACGCCCGCAGCACCGATTTCGAGAGGATTGCCTTGAGGTCGAGAGATCGCTCGATGACTTCCTCGAGCCGCTTGGCCAGGCAGGGCTTGCTGAGATACTGGTGCGCCACGGGCAGCAGCCGCACGACATCGCCAAGTCCGCCGCGCCGGAGAGCACGATTCTTACCGTATCGGGCCAGCGCTCGCGGACGGTCCGCAAGAGCTGGGCACCGTCCATGCCCGGCATGCGCACATCTGCCACGAGCACGTCCTGCGGCGCTCGCTCCAGCTCCTCGAGCGCGCGCGCGCCGCTCTCCACGAAGGTCATGCTCCACGCATCGGCGCGCGGGAGCAGCCCGACGCGCAGCGCTTCGAGAAATCGCAAGTCATCGTCGACGAACAGAATGCGCGTCATTCCAGAGTCCCTGATTTGATTTCGCATGGTTCCGGCACGGCAATCTATTATGCCGCAGCGGGCATTCGCGCAACGGGCGTGGTTGCCGCCAGAAAGACGAGCAGTCATACTCGCGCCGGTCCGCCGCTGAGCTTGGGTTCGAAGGAGAAAGGGGGAGTCGCGCACCGGGCAGGAGGTAGCGCTCCGTAAGCTAGGTGAAGACAGCCATCGATCCGTCGCCGTCCGCCGCGGCTCAGTCGCCGCCTGTTTTGGCCGGAACCGCCAAATGGGTAGTGTTCTCCCTGGATGCCGGCCGCTATGCCTTGCCGCTCGCGGCCGTCGAACGCATCGTACGCGCGGTAGAGATCACGCGCCTGCCCTCTGCCCCACCCATCGTGCTGGGGGCGATCGATGTGCAGGGGCGAGTGCTTCCGGTCTTCAATATTCGGCGCCGGTTCGGGTTGCCGGAGCGGGACATCGATCCCGCCGATCAGTTCGTCATTGCCCGCAGTGCGAATCGCGCCGTCGTGCTCGTCGTCGACGCGGCCCAGGGAGTGTTGCAATCCCCGGTCTCTGACACCATCAGTGCGGCGAGCATCGCGACCGGGCTCGAGCACATCCAAGGCGTCATTCGCTTGCCGGACGGCCTGGTGCTGATCCAGGATCTGGACCTGTTTCTGTCGGCGGCGGAGTCCCGCGCGCTCGATGAGGCTCTCGAACCGGGCACCCTGCATGGCGGCTGAAGTCCTCACGGATCCGCTCTGGGAGCGCCTGAGTCACTTCGTTGCCCAGAACATCGGGCTGCATTTCCCACCCGAGCGGATCACCGACCTGCAACGCGGCCTCGGCGCTGCCGCGGAGGAATTCGGCTTTGCGGATCACGCGCGCTGCGCCGAGTGGGTGCTGTCGGGGGTACTGACACGGCCACAGCTGCACGCGCTGGCGAGCCACCTCACCGTCGGCGAGACCTATTTCTTTCGGGAGCGCAGGACATTCGAGGCCCTGTCGAATGTCATTCTGCCGGACCTCATCAGTCGACGCCGCGGGCGCGAACAGCGCCTGCGCCTCTGGAGCGCGGCCTGTTGCACCGGGGAGGAGGCCTACTCGCTGGCGATACTGCTGCAGCAGCTGCTGCCCGACTGGAAGGACTGGAACGTTACGATTCTGGCGACGGACATCAATGAGCGGTTTCTGCAGAAAGCCGCGGCAGGGACTTACGGCGAATGGTCCTTTCGCGACTGCACCCCGCTCTTCAAGGAGCGCCATTTCACGCGCGCGCCGGATGGCCGTTACCAGGTGGCGGCGCAGATCAGAGACTGGGTAACCTTCGCGCAGCTGAATCTGGCCGAGGATAGCTTCCCCTCGCTCAGCACCGACACCAATGCGATGGACGTGATCCTGTGCCGCAATCTGCTGCTCTACTTCACGCCCGCGCATGCCCGCAAGCTCGTGGAAAAGCTCAACCACGCGCTGCTGGACCAGGGATGGCTGGCAGTCAGTCCAAGCGAATACTCACAGGCGCTGTTCTCGCGGTTCGTAGCCGTGAATTTCCCGGGCGCTGTTCTGTACCGCACGGACGGCGTCATGGAGCGAAGCGCGCGCAGCCGGGCAACATCGTTGCCGGAGCCTGCGCCTGCATTCGAGCTGCCCGCAGTACCGCGGGAACCGACGGTTGCGGTGACCGCGGATCATTTGCAGCCGGAAGTCGAGCCTGCCTGGTTGCCGGAAGAGCCGTCGAGCCCTGCGGGTTTGCCACAGCCTCTTGCGGCCGCGGAATACGCCTTCAGCCAGGGACGCTATGGCGAGGCAGTGGAAGCGCTGCTGCCCGCGTTTGCTGGCACAGCCATCGACATCTCAACGGGGCGTTTGACGTCTGAACACGAGCCGCACGCGTTTTCCGTACTGGCGCGGGCCTACGCGAACCAGGGCAACCTCACGGCAAGCGCTGCTGTGGACCGCACGGTGGATAGACTCGAACAAGGTCGAGCCGACCGCCCACTACCTGCATGCGATGATCCTGCAGGAGAAGGGTGAGCGGAGGGAGGCGCGGCGAGCCTTGCAGAGTGCACTTTTCCTGCAGCCCGATTTTGCGCTCGCGCACTTCGCGCTCGGCAACGTGGCGCGAGCAGACGGCCGTGCCGCGGAGGCAAACAAGCACTTTGCGAATGCGTTGCGATCACTGCGCCATCGTTCCCCCGAGGAACCACTGCCTGACTCCGACGGGATGACGGTCGGGCGCCTCGTGCAGACGATCAACGCTCTGGCCGGTATCTCCGGCCGACCTCATCACGCCGGAGGCAAGGTCGAATGACGAACGGCGCCGAAGCCGGGAAGATTCTGCGACAACGGGCGCAGGCCCTGGCGCAGCTACCACCGCCGCCGGCGGCTGACACGGTCCTGGAGCTGCTCGAGTTCGGGCTGGCCTCGGAACGCTACGCCATCGAGCGGCGGTATGTTCAGGAAGTGCATCCGCTGCGGGAATTGACTCCGTTGCCCTGCACGCCCGCCTTCATCCTGGGGATAGTCAACGTCCGCGGCCGCATCGTGCCGGTTCTGGACCTCAAGAAGTTCTTCGAGCTGCCGGAACGAGGTCTCACCGACCTGCATCGGACCATCATAGTTCGCGGCCACGATCTCGAGATCGGTCTGCTGGCGGACGTGATCATCGGCATCAGCGGCGTGCCGGCCGAGAGTCTGCAACCCTCGCTGCCGACCCTGACGGGTATCCGCGCGGACTATCTCAAAGGAGTCACCGACAAGCGCCTCGTGGTGCTCGCGGTCGAGCGCATTCTCAGCGATCCGAAGATCATCGTCCATGAAGAAGTCGAAGGCTGAGCCTGTCCCATCACCGGAGCGTCTGCGATGAAGTGGAATGTTGGAACCAAAATCGGTATTGGGTTCGGTATCGTGCTGACGATCTTCATGATCGTCGGAGCTGTTGCCTACCGCAGCGTAGTCCGGCAGACCGACACCGCGAACGCGGTTACACACACTTACGCAGTCGAGAATGAGCTGACACAGCTGCTGTCGAGCCTGCAGGACGCCGAAACCGGCCAGCGCGGCTACCTCATTACCGGTAGCGACAGCTACCTGGCACCCTATACCGCCGCCCTGCCGGCGATAGAGCAGCAGCGCACGGAGTTGGCCGGCCTCGTGGCGGATAACCCCGACCAGCAGGCTCATCTCGATGCGCTGGAGCCGCTCATCGCGCAAAAATTGGCGGAATTGCAGCAAACGATCGACATTCGCCGCACCAAGGATTTCGCGTCGGCACAGGCCGTCGTGTTGACAGGTGCCGGTAAGAATTCGATGGACTCCATCCGTGGCATCGTGCAGGAGATGAATTCGGAAGAGGAAAACACGCTCAAGGTGCGTGCGGCCGCCAGAGAGGCCGACGCGCGCGACACCACGTGGACGATCGTGGTGGGTACGCTCCTGGCGGCCATCCTCGCCGCGGTCGCGGGCGCGATCATCACGCGCAACATCGCGGTTCCGCTCAAGAGCCTGACTGGAGTTGCCGAGCGCATCACGCTCGGTGACCTCAGCGTGAGCGCGAATGTGGACGCACGCGGCGATGAGATCGGCCTGTTGGCGCGGGCCTTCGAGCGCATGGGACGCTCCTTGCGCACGCTGGCGGAGGCCACCGAGCGGATCGCGGCCGGGGATCTGCGAGGCAATTTCCAACCGCAGTCGCCCAGCGATCAGCTCGGCAACAGCTTCGTGCGAATGACGGACAACCTGCGGCGGCAGATCGGCGGCATGGTGGAAGCCGTCGCTGTCCTGGGCTCGGCGTCCACCGAGATCGTCGCCTCTACGGCCCAGCTCGCCTCCGGCGCGAGCGCGTCCGCGGCTGCGGTGACCGAGACGACGGCAACCGTGGAGGAGGTCCGCCAGACCGCACAGCTGGCGAGCCAGAAGGCCAAGGTAGTCGCGGACACTGCGCAGAAATCGGCGCAGATCGCGCAGAGCGGGCGCAAGTCCACGGCGGACGTGGTAGCGGGGATGGAGCGAATCCGCACCCAGATGGAGGCGATCGCGGAAAGCATGGTGCGTCTGAGCGAGCAGGGCCAGACCATCGGGCAGATCATCGCCACGGTCGAGGATCTCGCGGCGCAGTCGAATCTGCTCGCGGTCAACGCCGCGATCGAGGCCGCCAAGGCCGGCGAGCAGGGCAAAGGCTTCGGTGTCGTGGCGCAGGAAGTCAAGAGCCTGGCCGAGCAGTCGCGCCAGGCCACGGACCGGGTGCGCACCATTCTCGGTGATGTTCAAAAGGCCACGACGGCTGCCGCGATGGCCACCGAGCAGGGCGGCAAGGCGGTCGAGGCCGGTGCGGGCCATACCGAAACCGCGGGGGAATCGATCGGCACGCTGGCGGCGATCGTGAGTGAGGCCGCGCAGGCGGCAACGCAGATTGCTGCCTCGAGTCAGCAGCAATTGGTCGGAATGGATCAGGTGGCCGTCGCAATGGAAAACATCAAAGTGACGGGCTCCCAGAACATGGCGAGCGCCAGGCAACTGGAGAACGCAGCGCGCAATATCAACGAACTTGGCCAGCGCCTGAAGCAGTTGGCCGATGCCTACAAGGTCTGATGGATGAGCGCATGAGTACGGCACGCGGTGGCCCGCACCCATGAGCGGCGTCGAGGAGGAACTGCTTCGCGCCCTGCGTGCGACCTTCAAAGTCGAGGCGGCCGAGCATCTGCAGGCAATCGGCGCCGGCCTCGTGGAGCTGGAGAAGGCAGCCGCGCCCGCCGAGCAGATGCGGCTGATCGAGACGGTTTTTCGTGCCGCGCATAGCCTCAAGGGCGCCGCCCGCGCGGTCAACTTCAGCGCGATTGAAGCTCAGTGCCAATCGCTCGAAGGCCTGTTCGCGGCTTGGAAACGCCGCGAGAGCACGCCCACGCCGGAGACGCTCGACGAGGCGCACCGCGCCTTGAATGCCGTGTGGGAGATGATGGCCGAGCCCGCTGTCGCGACCGCGGCCCGGACCCACACCAAAGTCGCGTCGCAGACTGAACAACCGCTCGCGAGCCAACAGGCCCCGTCCGTGGCGGCGGGGGAGGTCGAAACGGTTCGCATCGCCGTGAGCGCGCTCGACGCACGCCTGCTGGAAGCGGAGGAAATGCTGGCGGCAAAGCTCACCGCGGACCAGTGGTCGGCGGATCTCGGCGCACTGGAAGCCCGCTTCGAGCAGTGGCGCAAGCAATGGAGCCGAATTCAACCGCGGCTGCGCCGGCTGCGGCAGCTTGGTGAGCGCAACGGTGTGGCTGCTGCGGCGCCCGACACGCACGAGCTGGCGGAGTTCTTCGACTGGAACCACGATTACGTTCGGACCCTCGAGGGCAGCGTGACAGGCCTGCGCCGCCGCGCGGAACAGAACCGCCTGCTGGTGGCAAAGCTGGTCGACGAGTTGCTGGAAAACTCGAAGAAGCTGCTCATGCTGCCGCTGTCCACACTCAGTGCCCTGCTGTTCAAGGTCGTTCGGGACCTGTGCCGCGACCAGGGCAAGGAGGCAGCTCTCACGATCCGCGGCGAGGAGGTCACGATTGACAAGCGCATCCTCGAGGAACTGAAGGATCCGCTCATTCACTTGCTGCGCAACTGCATCGATCACGGCGTCGAGACACCCGAACAGCGGCAACGCGCCGGCAAGCCGCCGCAGGCCGCGATCACGGTCGCCGTATCGCCGATAAACGGCAACCAGGTCGAGATATCGGTCAGCGACGATGGCGGCGGTGTCGATCTCGAAAAGGTGAAGCTCGCCGCCGGCAGGCACGGACTGCTCGTTCCCGAGGCCGCCGGCCCGGATGGAGAATCGGCCGCGCTCGGACTGGTGTTCGAAGCCGACATCTCCACGAGCCCCATGATCACGCAGGTGTCCGGTCGCGGCCTGGGGCTCGCGATAGTACGTGAGAAGACCGAGAGGCTGGGCGGACGCGTGGCGATCGAGAGCCGGCCCGGCGCCGGCACCGTCATCCGGATGATCGTCCCTTTGACGCTGGCGACATTTCGCGGAATTCTCATCCGCGTCGCGCAGCGATCGTTCATCGTGCCGACAGCTCACGTGGAGCGCGTCACTCGTTTCAAGCCTGAGGATGTGCAAACGGTGGAAGGCCGCAGAACATTGGCGCTGAACGGGCGTGCCGTCGCGCTCGTGGATCTCGCCGAGGTTCTGCAGCTGCCCTCCGGGTATCGCGATACCGTCGATGCGCGGCACGGCGTCGTTGTCGTTCTCGGCGTGGGCGAGCAAACCGTTGCCTTTGTCGTGAACGAGGTGCTCGACGAGCGCGAGGTGCTCGTCAAGCGACTTTCCAGGCCCTTGTCCCGTGTGCGCAACATTGCCGGGGCCACGATACTGGGTTCGGGCGAGGTGACGCCGATCCTGAACGTGCCCGATCTGCTCAAGTCCGCGAGAAGGGCGGGCGCGGCGCCGCCGGCGCCCGACTCGAGCGCGGCCGCCGCGACGCAGCCCCAGGCCGCAGGCAAGAGAATCCTGGTCGCCGAGGATTCGATCACTTCGCGCATGCTGCTGAAGGGGATACTCGAGTCGGCGGGCTACGAGGTGAGCATCGCAGTGGACGGTATCGATGCGTTCACGACATTGCGGTCCGGACATTTCGATCTCGTGGTCTCGGATGTGGAGATGCCGCGCCTGAACGGGTTCGATCTGACCGCGAGGATCCGTGCCGATCGAGCCTTGGCGGAGATCCCTGTCGTGCTCGTGACGGCTCTGGAATCGCGCGAGGACCGCGAGCGCGGCATCGAGGTCGGTGCCAATGCCTATCTGGTGAAGAGCAGCCTGGATCAGGACGACCTGCTGGAAGCCCTGCAACGGCTGCTATAGCGGACCCATCATGCCGAGCGGCAAAATCAAGGTACTGGTGGCGGACGATTCGCCGGTCATGCGCACGTTGCTGGTAGAGCTCCTGAATGGCGCGCCGGACTTTCAGGTCGTTGGCGCGGTCGGCGATGGGCAGGCTGCGATCGATTTTCTCGAGCGCGCGGGCAGTCGGCCCGACGTCTTGCTCGTCGACATCCACATGCCCGTCCTGGACGGCTTCGAAGTGACGCGGCGCATCATGGAGACGCGGCCGCTGCCGATCGTCATCTGCACCGCCACGGCCGATCCCCGCGAGCTGGCGGTCACCTTCCGCTCCATCGAGGCGGGCGCCGTGGCTTGTGTGGAAAAGCCGGTCGCGCTCGGCCCCGACTTCGAGGAGAAGCAGCGCAATCTGCTCCAGACCCTGCGCCTGATGGCCGAAGTCAAAGTCGTGCGGCGCTGGAGCCGGCAGCGCACGCCGCCCATGACACTGCCGTTGGAGAAGGATGCAGCCTCCAGGGCCGCTGCGGCTCCGGGCATCCGCTTCGTCGGGATCGGTGCCTCCACCGGCGGACCGCCGGTCCTGCAAACGATTCTCTCGTCGCTGCCCAGAGACTTTCCAGTGCCGCTTCTCATCGTGCAACACATTGCGCCCGGGTTTCTCGGCGGCATGGTGGAGTGGCTCAACGAGACTACCGGCCTGCGGGTACATATCGCCGCTCACGGCGCCACGCCGCTGCCGGGGCACGCATACGTCGCTCCTGATGACTTTCATCTCGCGGCAGACGCCGGCGGCCGTCTGCTCCTGGCGCGCGAAGCGCCCGAAGCGGGATTGAGGCCGGCGGTGTCGTTCCTGTTCCGTTCGCTGGCGAACACCTGCGGTCCGAGCGCCATCGGTGTACTGCTGACCGGGATGGGCAAGGACGGCGCAGCAGAATTGAAAGAGATGAGGGATCGCGGTGCCTGCACGATTGCGCAGGACCGGGAGACCTCGGTCGTGCACGGCATGCCGGGCGAGGCCATCGAGCGGGACGCCGCGACGCTGGTGTTGCCCGCGGACAGGATCGCCGGTGCACTCATCGCGCAGGTCGCCCTCGGGGGGCGCAGCATGGGGAAACCAAGCCATGAGTAGTGCGGAGACAGGACAGAGCGCAGTGGAAATTCTCATTGCAGAGGACAGCGCCACGCAGCTGCAGCGGCTGCAGCTCATTCTCGAACGCCATATGTACCGTGTCACCGCCACGGCAAATGGCAAGCTCGCTCTCGAAGCGGCTCAGCGTCGTCGACCGGCGCTCATCGTCAGCGACATCGTCATGCCGGAAATGAACGGCTACGACCTGTGCCGCCGCGTCAAGGAGGATCCGCGGCTGAGCGGGATCCCGGTCATTCTCGTGACGACGCTGTCGGACCCGCAGGATGTGATTCGCGGACTCGAGTGCCGCGCGGACAATTTCATCCTCAAGCCTTACGAGGCGGAACAGCTGCTGCGGCGCATTCAGTTCGTCCTCGTCAACAGCGAGATGCGCCGCAACGATCAGCCGGGAATGGGCCTGGAGATCGTGTTCGGCGGCCAGAAGCATTTCATCACCGCGGACCGGCTGCAGATTCTCAACCTGTTGCTCTCCACGTACGAGGCGGCAATGGAGCGCAACGAGGAGCTGAGCGCCACCCGCGACACACTGCGACAGACGAATCAGAAGCTGGAGGAACTGACGCGCGACCTCGAGAGCAGGGTGCTGGCGCGAACGCGCGAGCTCGAAAGCAGCAACCAGGCATTGCGGCAGGCGCAGCAGGCCCTGATCCAGCAGGAGCGGTTGCGAGCGCTCGGCCAGATGGCGAGCGGCATCGCTCATGACATCAATAACGCGATCTCACCGATCGCCCTCTACACCGAGGCGATGCTCGAGCATGAGACCGGCTTGAGCCCCGAGGGACGCTCCCGTCTCGTGACCATACAACGTGCCATCGATGACGTCGCGCAAACGGTCGGGCGCATGCGCGAGTTCTATCGACCGCAGGATCTCAAGCCGCGACTCGCGAACGTCGACCTGAACGCGCTCGTGCAGCAGGTCATCGACCTGACACGCGCCCGCTGGAGCGATCAGCCGCAACGCAGCGGAATAATAATAGAGCTCAAAGCCGAGCTGGCGTCCGAGCTGCCCGAAATCCTCGGGGCCGATAACGAGATACGGGATGCCATCACCAATCTCATTTTCAATGCGGTCGACGCGTCGCCGAAGGGTGGTGTCATCGCAGTTCGGTCCGGCGTGGCGCCGGGAGAGCCCCAACGCGTGCTCCTGGAGGTGACCGACTCAGGTGTCGGGATGGACGATGAGACACGCCGACGGTGCCTGGAGCCGTTCTTCACCACGAAAGGCGAGCGAGGCACGGGGCTCGGATTGGCAATGGTCTTCGGGATGGCGCAGCGTCACGGCGCGACGCTCGAGATCGACAGCCGCCTGGGAGTGGGCACGACCATGCGGCTTCTGTTTCCGATCAGCGGCGGTGCCTCGGCGGCCACGGTGCGCATGCCGGCCCTGAAAGTCTCGGCTCCAGGTTTACGCATACTCATCGTGGACGATGATCCGGTGTTGCGCGACTCCCTGGGTAACACGCTGAAAGACGAAGGCCACCGGGTGACGCTTGCCGGCGGCGGCCAGGAAGGTATCGACCTGTTCCGCACCGCCCAACAGGGAGCCGAGCCTTTCGACGTCGTGCTCACGGACCTTGGAATGCCTTACGTCGATGGCCGGCAGGTAGCTGCTGCCGTGCGCGCGGTTGCACCTCATACCCCCATCATCCTGCTGACCGGCTGGGGCCAGCAGATGGGCGCGGAACATGATGTGCCGCAGGTGAGCCGGGTACTTGGCAAACCGCCGCGGCTGCGGGAGCTGCGCGCGGCTCTTGCCGAGCTCACGGGTCAAAGCACGGCGTAGATCGCCGCCATCAGGTCGGCGACGAACCTGCCCGTCACTTCTGCTGTCCCGGGGCGGGTGGATCCCACGAATAGACGATCGAGGCTATCTTCCAGCCGTCACTTGTCTTGAGCAGCTGCCACGTCTCGCTTCCCCGGTTCTCCGGCTTGCCGTCGATGAGGAAAGTGAAGTTGAAATACACCGAAGCGATCGTGCCATCCGTGAGGATGCGCACATTGCTGTGCTCGGGGTCGAGCGTGGAGTGCGAGGTCGACACGATGTTCGCGAACCATTGGAAACTCGAGTGTCGAACCTTCGATGCCGCGGGGTCCTTGGCCCGCGCGCTTGCGTACGCGGTGTCAGACAGAACATTGAACCAGGTGCTCCCGTTGTCAATGAACATCGAGGACAGACGCGCACCGTCGTGTGATGCCACCGCCTGATGGTATGCAGCCATCAGTTGCTCGATTTCTGCTGTCGCTCGCGCGGAGCGACCGGCGCCGTGCGCTTCACCTGCCTGGCTGACTGAACTTTGGGTAGTGAACGCCGTAGCGGTCAAAAGGACGAACGCGTAGAGTGAAAACCGTAGCGATTTCAATGTCGAATCTCCTGTCTTGCGGCGGTGATGACAACGCGATGCCCATCGTGCTGCTTGCTCCGCCGAAGTCAGCATAGAGCCCCCTTTCAGGCGATTGTGAAGTTTGTATCGAACGGGCATATTGCTCCGTTGAGCCGGACTGATTGCGGCGTGAGCCGGTCAGGCCAGGGACGTGAGAATGAATGAGGCACGCGACGAAGATACGCATGACCGCAAGGGGATGGTGCGACTGGGCGCGCTTGCCTTTGCTTTCTGGACGGCGGTAGGCGTTGTCTTCGCCATACCCGGGTTGGGCTCGAGCGCAAGCGTCGCCAGGACTGTGGCCTCAGCCCTTGCGCAGTGGTGGTCATGGGGTCTGCTGGCCCCGGCAATCATCGCGGTGGACCGTGCCCTGCCGTTTCCGGCAAGTCAGTTTGGAAAACGCGTGGCCACTCATCTGGTCATTGGCAGAGGCGGTCCGATTGATCCAGGAAGAGAAGCCTGATCTGGTTCTTTTGGACATCCAGATGCCTGGACTGGACGGGCTCGGAGTGGTTGAGGCAGTCGGTCCCGAAGTGATGCCACTCACTGTGTTCGTGACGGCCTTCGATCAACATGCCGTATGCGCTTTCGAGGCGAACGCTTTGGATTACATCCTGAAACCGTTCGGTGATGAGCGCATGCAGAGTATGTTGTCCCGCGCCAAGCAGCGCCTGCGACAAATGCAGGTGCAGACCTTCGGACAAAACCTGATGCGCGCGATGTCGGCTCTTCCGGGAGTGGAAGGATACCAGGACCGGATAGCCATCAAATCAGACGGCATCACGAGCTTCCTGATGGCGACTCAAATCGACTGGATCGAGGCGGCGGGAGCGTACGTGACCCTGCATGCCGGCGACAAGGAGTTTCTCTACCGGCGTTCCCTGGCCTCCCTGCTTCTCAAACCCGATCCGCGGCGATTTGTGCGCGTGCATCGTTCGGCAGTCGTCAACATTGAAAGCATCGCGCAGCTCGAGCCTCTGTCGCACGGTGAGTTCGAGATAACGACGAAGCACGGCGGACATGTTCGCGTGAGCAGGACCTACCGGTCGTTGCTCGAGAGGCGTCTTGGCGACAGCCTGTAGGAGTCCGCCCGGTATCGCCGATACAGTCGTCCCGACAGGTAAGAGACCACACCCAGGGCGCCGACGAAGAAGCCGACCGGCCAGTTCGAAAGATAGCAAAGGGCGATCGCGACCCAGACAGTGACGACGGCAATACCGACGGACAGGAGGGCCGCCACCAGCGGCCGGTTGGTCAACGAGCGCGCGGCGGAGGCCGGCCCGACCATCAGACTGAACACCAGCAGCGCCCCGACTACCGGCAGGGCGATGGCGGTGGAGAGCGCGAGGACCGTCAGAAATTGCAGCTCCCAAAACCGATTTGACACGCCGAGCGCCGCGGCGAGCTCGGGCGAGATCGAGTTGAGCAAGAGGGGACGGAAGCACAGCGCCATCGTGCCGAGCGCAATCACACTCATGACTGCGACGGGGAGGATCTGGCTGGTGCTGATGCCCAGCACCTCACCGAAGAGGAGCGCGTATATGCCCTGCGAATACTCCCGGGTCATGCTTAGAAACAACGTCCCGAGCGCCAGCAAGGTCACGAGGCAGAGCGCCGTCGCCACCTCCTGACGATCATTCCGGCCGAGCTGATTGATGCCTACGACACCGAGGCCGGCGAACACCACGAGGCCCAGGAGCTCGCTGACCCCCAGCAGGTTCGCCGCGGCCGCGCCCGGAAAGGCTGCGAAAGGCAGCACGTGCGCGGCGAAGGAGGATCGCCGGGCGACGACGAAGAAACCGACGAATCCGGCCACTGTCGCCACCATGGTGGCGACGATCCAGGTGTTCATCATGAAGCCTGCGAACATCGTCAGCTGCCACAGACTTCGGGGCGATGTGCTCTGAGCCGTCCCGCGCCTCGATGCGCGACAAGCGTCGCCATGACGTAGAAGAGGAGCACGAGGGTCACGATGAAGAAGCTGACCGGCCAGCCGTGCCCCGGAGTCCAGTAAAAGCTGTCATAGGCGAGGAGGATGCCGCCCCAGGTGGCGGCAAGCCCGAGCGCGACTGACAGGATGACTGCCGAGCCCGGGCGATTGGCCAGGCGCAGGGCGGCCGCGGCCGGCCCGATGAGGAGCGCGGTGGAGAGGATGGCACCGATGGTCATGGCGGAGAGCGCGACCGCAAGTGACAGCGCCAGGACGTAGGTGAGCCCGATCACTCGTGAGTGGACGCCCTGGACCTCGGCGAGCTCGGCGGACAGCGAGCTGACAAGAAGCGGTCGATAGGCGACGACGACCGCTGCGATCGCGCCGACGGCGACGATCAGGGTGAGAGGAATGATCGAGGCCGGAATCGAGAACATCGATCCGAACATGACGGTGATTGCCGCGCCGCTGGTGCTCATCGAGTTGATGTCGAAGTACAGGAACAGCGCGGTGAGCCCGAGTCCGGCGCCGAGCACGATGCCGGTCAGCAGATCGCGCTCGCGGGCATCGCGCATGTCGGCAAATCCCATGACCGCGGCCGCGATGATGGCCATGCCCGTGAAGCCGAGGAGTGGGCTCACGCCGAGAAGGAACGACGCCGAGCCGCCTGCGCTGCTGACATCGGCGAGGGCGTGACCCGCGAAGGACTGGCCACGGATGATCGTGAAAACCCCGACGACGCCTGACACGACCGCGGCGCCACCGCCGACGACGATCGCGGTCAGGACGGGCTCGTTGCTGAAGAAGCCAGGAGCGAAGATCGTTGTGAGCCAAGGATGCATGTCCATTCACGAGGTCGGCGCGGCATGAGCGGGATCTGCCGGTATGGCAGAGACGGGCTCATCGGCCGCTTCCGCGGCCATTACCAGGACTCGGCCGCGGATATGAACGACGTCGATGGGATGACCATAGAGCCGACTCAATACCTCGGTCCGGACGACTTCGTCCGTTTTCCCCGAAGCGGCGTGACCGTTGGCGAGGTAGACGATGCGATTCATGGAGGAGAGCAGCGGGTTCATGTCATGGGCGGAAAGCAGCACGGCGACGTGATAGATGTCGCACAGCCGGCGCAGCAGAGCTACGATCTCGGCGGCACTGCGCACGTCGAGATTGGCAAGCGGCTCATCGAGCAACAGCAGCCGCGGGCGGCGCACCAGGGCATGCGCGACGAGGATCCGCTGCTGCTGTCCGCCGGAGAGGTCCCCGATCCGCCGGTCGGCGAAGTCCGAGGCGCCGACGGCCCCCAACATCTCGGCGACGCGAGCCTCCCGGGCCTTGGATGGCAGCGGCAGACCGAGGCGGCGGCCGTCGAGACCGAGCGCGACCACGTCCCTGGCGCGCAAGGGCAATTGCGCATCGAGCAGGATCTTCTGCGGCACATAGCCGACCGGCGCGCGACCGGAGGTGTCGCCGACAGAGCCCATTCTGATTTCACCGGACATCGGCGTGGTGAAGCCGAGAATGGTGCGCAGCAGCGTCGTCTTGCCAGAGCCGTTGGCGCCGATCAGGCCGCAGAACTCTCCTCGGGCCAGTGTGAAGCCTACGTCCTCGAAGATCATGCGACCTGCGAGGCGGACGCTCAGATGGTCGACGACGAGCGCCTCGGGGCCGATCGTCATGGCGGTTGGCCCGCCCCGAGGTTCTCCGTCGAAACATCATCCGCCAGTGCTTTGCGCAAAGCCGCGACTTCGGCCAACATCCAGGATTGATAGTGGTATCCGGGCACGGGCATGGTCTCGTACACGCCCACTACCGGGATGCCGTTGCGTCTCGCCAGAGCGAGGAACGACTCCGTGAGCGTTTCGGTGACCTGTCGGTTATAGATGAGGATCTTCACCTCGTGACCGCTGAGGAGAGCCTCCTCGGTCGCCACGTCCTGCGGCGAGGGGTCGGTGCCGTTCATGATGGCGGTCTCTAGACTAAGGGGCGTCGCGATATCGCAGCCAGCCGCCTGCAGCATGTCGTTCGCGACCGGCTCCGTCACCGCGATGCGCGTGCCGCCATATTGCCTCTTGAATGATGCTATCGCCTGCCGCCAGGGCGCGAGCGAAGCCTCGAACTTGCGCGCGTTCGCGCGAAAAAAAGCTGCCTCCGGCGGGTCGAGGGCGGCGAGCTCCGCAGCTATCGCTTTGGCCACCGCCGGCATGGTATTGGGGCCGTACCACAGGTGAGGATTCGGTGTGCTGTCGGGCAAGCGGAGCAGCCGCTGGACGTCGATCACTTTGCGCGTGGTGCCGGGCGTCGCCGCCAGGATCCTCTCGACCCAGGAGTCGTAACCCACGCCGTTCCTCACGAGCAGGCTTGCGGCGGCGATCTCGCGTGCGATTGCGGGGCTCGCCTCGAAGCTGTGTGGGTCGGTATTGGGGTCGGTCACGATCGCCGTTACCCGGACATATTGTCCGCCGATCTGTGCAATGACATCCGCGTATTCGTTCTCGACGCCGACCGCATGGATGGCGCCGGCGGCCCAGGCGCTGCCGGAGCTGAGCAAGGCGAGGGTGAGGGCGCCGAGCAGCCTCAACTTGGAGCCGCGCACTGGGCGCAGATCGCCTTGATCTCGACCGGGGAGGCGTCGAGGCAAAAGCCGAGCGAGCGGGCGCGCTCCCGCAGGGTACGATTCACCATGGAATCTTCGATCTCGGCGACACGCCGGCAGCGGCTACACACCAGGAACTGGCCCGAATGGGCGTCTTCGGGCCGGTCGCAGCCGAGGAAGGCGTTGAGCGTGTCCAGCCGGTGCACGAGGCCGGCTCCCTGGAGGAACTCGAGTGCCCGGTATACCGTCTGCGGGGCCGGATTGCCGCCCTCTTTGGCGAGCTCGGCGAGAATCTCGTAGGCGCCGATGGGCTCATGCTGCCGCCAGACGATCTCGAGGACCCGCTTGCGAATCGGCGTGAACTTGAATTGCTTGGCCGTGCAGACTCTCTCGGCCGCGGCGACTGCGCGCTCGACGCAGCGGCGGTGGTCGTGAGCCGGCCGTAGTACCGGCGCTGATTTGCTCATGCGCATATCTTAGTAACGTTATATCGTAACCACAAGGGCAGCTCGGCTTCCCCCGCCGCAGGCGCCGCATTATGCTGGCGCAAATCGGAGGCAGGCGCGATGACGAGCTCTCCTGTACCAGGCGTCCGTCCCATACGACTCGAAGAGATCAGGGAGGCGCGTGCGCGGATCGCATCCACAGTGGCGAGAACGCCGATATTTCGTCTCGACCTCGGAGAGGCTCATCCGGATATACGGCTGAAGCTCGAGAATCTGCAGCCGACCAATTCCTACAAGGTTCGCGGCGCGAGCAACGCGGTTGCCATGCTCCCGGAAAGCGCCCGGCGACGTGGTGTGTGGACCATCAGCGCCGGTAATGCGGGCCAGGGGGTCGCGTACGCGGCGCGTAAGGCAGGCGTGCCCTGCACCGTAGTGGCCATCGAGACGGCGCCGGCATCGAAACTGGCGCGCATGAAGGCGCTGGGAGCGACTCTGGTTCCGGTCCCCTATGAGGTTGCCTGGAAGGCGCTCGACGAGCGCGCGTACCCGGGTGTCGAAGGTACTTTCATCCACCCGTTCGACGATGATGACTTCATTACGGGGCACGCGACGATGGGGTTGGAGATACTGGAAGACGTACCGAACGTGAGTGCGGTGATTGCCGGCGTCGGCGGCGGTGGCATGGTGACGGGTGTGGCAAGTGCCGTAAAAGCCTTGAAACCGGACGTCAAGGTGTGGGGAGCAGAGCCCGAGACGGCTGCACCCCTTGCGCGCTCGTTTGCGCTGCAATCGGCGCAGACTTTTGACGAGTGGCAACCTTCGTTCGTCGATGGCGCGGGGGGCATGAGCGTTTTTCCCCGCATGTGGGAGCGAATGCGCACGATCGTGGACGGGTCGATCGTCGTGACCCTGGAAGAGACCCGGCGAGCGGTGAGGATGGCCGCGGATCGGGCACGAGTGATCGCGGAGGGAGCGGGGGCTTTGCCGCTGGCTGCGGCACTGACCGGCCGTGCGGGCCGTGGCCCCATCGTTGCTATCGTTTCCGGCGGCAATATCGATCTCAAGAAACTCTGCGATATCTTCGCCGCGACCGAGTGAGGATCACCTCGCGGTGGCTCTCCTGCGGCCTAGAAGATCGGCGACGATCCACGCGCCTGCCCCGATCGCCAGGTTCTGGGCGTTCCCCACCCAGTCGACGTGTGGATCGGAATACAGGTGCGTGATGAAGGGAGCGGGTAGCCAGTAGACCACTCCGATGACCACGATCATTGCGGTGAGCAGTCGGGCGGCGAGCAAGGCGAACCGCCCGCTGAGGAGCGCAATGGATGCGAGCGGATATGCCAGGATCACCAGGAACGCCCAAAACGCCTTACCCGGAAAAAACCACGCCGGGATGCCGCCGCTTCTCAGTATGTGACACTTGCAGGTAACCGGGAGCACTCCGAAGAAGAACGAAAGCACGCAGACGCCGAAGGAGAAGTAGGCGAATCGAATGATCCTCTCCGCCCACGGTGAATCGCGCCGATCAAACGAGGCATAAACGATCAGAGCGCCGCTGACCGCGGAGAATTGCTCGAAAACGCTGCCCCAGGGATTCCATTGCAGCGGCTCCGCGAGGGCAGTGAGGATCTGCATCGCGGCAAAGAAGAGGAAGATCCCAGCCAGGGCAAGGGCGCCGGCTCGAGCCGTTCGCCGCCACTGGATTGCCAGTCCACCCAAGAGGTCGAGGATACCGACGGCCCAGGCCAGGATCTCGCGCTGTGGAACGTCACCGAGGGGCGTTATCTGTTGCCAGGTGTTGGAGTCGAAGTTGCGCCAGGACAGGGTGCAAATGCCTAATAGGATGGCCGCCAGGCCCAATACGTGACGGCCAAAGTAGATGGTCCTGACACCCGGTTTCGAGGCTGCGGGCGTGGCCACCGATCTGTCGAGACTCTCGATGCTGTTCATGAGCGGACCTGCCAGGGCCTATGCTCGATGATGATGCGGCAACCGGTTTCTCACAATAGCCATTTGACCGTGTTCTGATATGGCCATTATGATCCGTGCGAATGAAGAAGGCGCCTTCCGGAATCCTTCCCGTCATCGCCGTCAACAGGGGACTGCCGCAGTCTCTTTGCAACCAGATCTACGACGGCTACCGCAAGGCCATCCTGGATGGCGGTCTGCGGGCGGGCCAGAGGTTGCCGTCGACACGTGTTCTGGCGGTTGAACTGGGCATCTCCCGCATCCCGGTGTTGAGTGCCTATGAGCAGCTGCTCGCCGAGGGCTACCTCGAGAGCCGGGTGGGCTCAGGCACCGTAGTCTCGCGGTCTCTGCCGCTGCGCGAAGAGTGGGTTGCGCCGGCGGTGACGCCGTCGACGCGGAGCCGTTCGCGCCGCAAGGTGTCGAAGCGCACACTGTTGTCCACGACCCGCCATGGGCTTTATGGGGACGGCGCCCTCGGACCGTTCAGGTTCGGTCAGGTTGCTTTCGAGCATTTTCCATTGCAGATCTGGAACAGCCTCATGACGCGTCAGGCGCGCCGGACCCGCGCGAGCTCATTCAAATACGGCGATCACCTGGGCCTCGGCGATCTTCGTGAAGCGATCGCCGCCCACATTCGGACCGCGCGCGCCGTCCGCTGCCGGGCCGACCAGATCATGATCGTCGGCGGCTCCCAGCTCGGGCTCGAGATCACGACACGTGCGCTGCTCGATCCGGGAAGCCGTGTCTGGGTGGAGGAGCCCGGTTACACTCTCGCGCGCGCCGTGCTTGAAGGTCACGGATGCGGAATCGTGCCGGTCCCCGTTGATGCCGAAGGACTCGACGTTGCCGCCGGGATGAGAAAATGCCACGACGCCTGCGCTGCGCTGGTGACGCCCTCGCACCAGTTTCCGCTGGGCGTGACCATGAGCGCCTCACGCCGCCTGCAGCTGCTCGATTGGGCGGAGAGCAGCGGCTCCTGGATCATCGAGGACGACTATGACAGCGAGTTTCGCTACGAGGCCCTGCCAATCGCCTCTCTGCAGGGACTCGATCGCAACGCTCGCGTCATCTATATCGGAACCTTTAGCAAGGTGCTGTTCCCTTCACTCCGCCTGGGCTATGTCGTCGTTCCTGCGGACCTTATCGATCGTTTTCTCGCGGTTCGATTCGCCATGGACGTCGGCTCGCCTACATTCCTCCAGGCCGTGCTTGCGGATTTCATTCGCGAAGGGCACTTCTCCCGTCACATTCGCCGAATGCGCGCGGTCTACGCGGAGCGCCGCGACGCTCTGGTCGAGAGCGTTGCCAACGAGCTGGGAGCCACGGTGGAGATCGTCGGAGCGCAGGCCGGCATGCACCTCGCCGCGATATTGAAAGGGGTCGCGGACCGTGAGGTCGCCGGACGCGCAGGCCGCCAGAACCTGTGGTTGGCGCCTCTTTCCTCCTTCTACGCGCACAAGGCCGCGCGCCGGGGCTTCGTTCTGGGCTTCGGCAGTACGTCGGTGGAAGATATCCCGGCTGCGGTCCGCAGGCTCCGTACCTGCCTCTAGGTACGCCTGCAGACCACGTCAGACCCCACAGCCTCTCAGGCCGGATTCAGATTGTCGAAGAAATTCGCCGCGACGGGTTTGTGGGCCAGGATCTCCTCGCGCGTCAGTCCCTGGATCTCGTGCGGAAAGACCAGCCACTGCGACGTCTCGTGCACGAAGAAGTCCGGTACCAGCGTGCTTCGCCGGCGCTCGGGCTTGTAGTAGGCGGTCGCGATGCGGATCTTCTCCGGAAGGTTACGCCGGCAACGCCGCTTGAGCTCGTCGATGACGGCCTCCAGGCTGTGTCCGGAGTCGAAGACATCATCGACGATCAGCAGCTCGTCCTCGGCGGAGAGACGCGACACCAGGTAGTCCGTTGCATGCACCCTCACCGTCTTGTGCTGCTCGTCGATGCCGCTGTAGGCGGAGGTACGGATCGCTATGTGGTCGGTGTGAATGGAGTGGTACTCGAGCACCTCCTGCACCGCGATACCGATCGGGGTGCCGCCCCGCCACATGGCAACCAGGAAGGTGGGTCGCATGCCGCTGGCCACGACCCGTCGCGCCAGCTCCAGTGAATCGCGGAGCAGTTGGTCGGCCGAAATGAATATCTTTTCCATAGGGAGCATCACCGTGCGATCGAGTTTGGTCTAAGTAGGCTAATCCTGCGCTTTGCGCCTTTCGAAACTGAGTCTGCGACGGCCGCTGGAAAGCCGGCCGGAAGAGCGTCGATGACGGTGTCGATGCTGTCCGTGCCGGTGTCACCGATTTCGTGCATGACGTTGCTGACCAACTTTGCAGGTAGGCCGCACTGGTCCCCGGTTTCGAAAAAATGCCGCCCCGTGATCGTATGTACGACGTAATGCCGGCTCTTTCCAACCGCCATTGCCATCTTCATCTTGTTGAGCCGGATCTGTTTGGCGTCTACGTTCGGCTGGGCCGATAGAACGTCGTAGATCGGCGTCAGGCGGAATCGGCCGCCGGGCGCAAGCCGGAGGCTGAAATTCTTGGCGTGACCGTCGGTTGCGCCAAGAACCCAGAATATGACCTGTGCTTTGAAGAGTGTCTTCTGATCCTCGTCTGGAACATCGCTTCCCTTTAGCAGTTCGACCAGATCGCAGATACCAGGGCCGCCGTGCGATTCGTATTTGCGGGACGGCGGCACGGAGAGCGCCTGGCAGCAATCTTCCTGGGGAATCCGGAGAAGCCGTCCGTCGGAAGTCCATATACGGTCGAAGCGTTCAATCACCAGCGCGCGCTTGCCCGTGAAGTCCTTGATTTCGGATCGTGCGGCAGGAAGGCCCAGAGCACGAACCAGCTCCAGGCAAAGGTGTTCGTTCTCGACGTTGTTCGACAGGTCGATTCCGTCGGGAAGCCGGCCGATCTGGGGCTTCAGGATATGCGTCGTAGCTGTGGTGCCATGCGGCACGTGCCAATTATCCTTCCAATAGAGCAGAGCGGTTTTCTCCTGCGCTCCCGCGATCGAAATCCGGAATTCACGATCGTTTTCGCCGATACCGAGTGGATTGCGTGCCAAATTGCTGATGCGTTCCGCAACCTCCCGCTCGGTGACCGCTTGGGCGTTCACCTCTCCGGCTTTCCCCGTGTCTACGCCTTCGGGCACGAACTGCAGTGCACCGACGCAATCGCGGCCTACGGCCGCCAATAGACTGTAGGCGTCTGAGCCGCCTGCGTGTGCTCGCTCAGCAAGCCGGCGTCGGATGTCGTTGTTGTCGGGAAGTAAATTGTCGAGGACGGCGATGACAGGATCGCCGATGTACCTGTCTTCACGGAGAGGCAACGAAAGGGACATCGGGATCGCGTTGTTCCATGCGAGCCAGGTTGGGTCGTATGTGAAGTCGATCGCGCCGCTGGCTTCTCGCCGGAGGTGGCCGACGAGTCGTCCGTTCAGATATACCCTGAGCGGAGGGCGGTTTGACATGCGGGCCATCAGAAGAGATCTTCGATGTCTTCCGTCATAGCCTTCGTTCGCGGCCTTACCACAAGCTCGAGGTTCAGTGCCATCAGGGCATCGATCAGAACGCCCATCTGAGTGCCGCGCTCTCCGCTTTCCAGTTTCGAAACGGTGGCCTGACGTACGTGCATCAAATGACCCAACGCGCGCTGGGTGACGCCCTTCTGGCGACGATAGCGCCGCAGCGTGGCGGCGAGCTGCTTGGGGGTTCGAACGATACTGCTCATGAGAGCCGATATACGCGATCGCGTTTTGGCTGTCAATATACGCGATCGCGTATCGGACGCGATAATACGCGTCCGCGTATCCGTCGTTGATCTCGTCTAGACCGAGCTGACGAGCCGCAGCGTCCTCTAGCCCGCCACGCCGGCCATCTTTCGCAGACGATCGTTGGCGAAATACTGCGCCTGCCCTTCCTCGATGGCCTGCAGGATGAGGCCGGCGAGGAATTCGGGCTTGTCGCCATCGGCATAACTCGCGGCCGGGCCGCCGCCGGCCGGATTCCCCATCCTGGCGTTGCCGAAGTTGGTCGCCGTGATGTACGGATAGATTTCACTGACGACGATGTGGTCCTTCTCCAGCTCGGTGCGCGCCGTGAGGCTGAATCCCAGCAGCGCCCGCTTGGAGGCCGAGTAGACGCTGTACTGAGGAATGGCCATGAACGCCGTGCCCGAATTGACGTTCACGATGCTGGCGCCGCCCTGCGCCCGCAGCAACGGAATCACGGCCTGCATCGCCACGATGGGCCCCAGCACATTGAGATGGAAGATCTCGTCGAAAAGCGCCGGGTCGATCTCTTCCACCGCGGCCGCATAGCTGCGCCCTGCATTGTTTATCAACCCGTCGACGCGACTGAAGTGCCGGTGCACGGTGCGTACTGCTTCCCGTACGCCATCGAACTGAGTCATGTCCGCGGTAACGGGCAGACTGCCCGGAAGCTGCTGCGCCAACTGCTGCAGTGCAGCGGTGCTGCGGGAGCAGGGCAACTTTGGCTCCGCGCTCGGACAGCGCGGTCGCCGTCGACAGCCCGATGCCCGATGAGGCGCCGGTGACGATGAAAACGCGATCATTGATTTGCAAGGCTCCTCCGCCTGTCTCGGTTGGTCCGATTTCCGTCCATCAAGAGGCCGCGTCCGGCCGCTTCTCCGTCAGCAACGACCTGATTCGCTCGGCGTCTGCCGGCGTTGCCGGGTTGTAGATCACGAGGCTCAAGTCCGTGCGCCCATCGACCGCGAAGACCGAATACTCGAACGCAACGCGGCCAAGAACCGGATGGCGCAACTGCTTGACGGACTCGCCGTGGGCGCCGCGGACGTCATTGTCCTGCCACATCGCTCTGAACTCCGCGCTCGACCGTGACAGCTCATCGACCAGAGGCTCCACTTCAGCCGCGGCGCCGGCGCGGGCTGTCTCCAGTCGGAACGTGCCCAACACGGAGCGCGCGACCGCTTCCCAGTCGTATTGCGCAGTGCGGGCACGCGGGTCGAGGAAGATCCAGCGCAGGATGTTACGTTGCTCCGGCGGCAGCGATTCATAATCGATCAGCAGCACCGTCGCCGCCCGGTTCCA
The DNA here is from genome assembly GCA_963833085.1 of uncultured Pseudomonadota bacterium. Taxonomy (GTDB): domain Bacteria; phylum Pseudomonadota; class Gammaproteobacteria; order Steroidobacterales; family Steroidobacteraceae; genus 13-2-20CM-66-19. The sequence goes on along the minus strand of CAWHWV010000026.1, from coordinate 100,689 downwards.
GGCCACAACGTCCCAAGTCGCGGACCTGATGATGGCGGGGCTGGGCTGCAGGGCGTCGAGAACGCGCTGCAGCCGCGGCGTGACGCCCGCGTTCTTTTGGTAGCGTACTTCGGGAAGGCGGCCGAGGCCGAGCAGGAAGAGATGCTCACGCTCGGCATCCGTCAGCAGTAGAGCGCGCGCGATCCGATCGAGCACATCGGGCGAGGGCGCGCCGCCACGGCCCTGTTCCAGCCAGGTGTACCAGGTCGGGCTGATGTTGGCGCGCTGCGCCACTTCCTCGCGGCGCAGCCCCGCCGTGCGGCGGCGGCCCGCGGGAAAGCCGAACGCCGCCGGATCGAGCTTCATGCGGTGGCGCTTGAGATACGCCCCGAGCAGGTTCTCGTTCTTGACGGAATCGTCCATGCTGTTAAGCATTATACCAGGATAAAGTCACTACTTTACCAGGATAAGCCATTGCGAGAGATTTGTCTCCAACGAAACCTGGAGATCCTGTCATGCGTATATTCGTCACTGGTGCTACCGGCTTCATCGGGATGGCCGTAGTCAGCGAGTTGGTCGCCGCTGGCCATGATGTGCTCGGTCTGTGTCGATCGCCTGACAAGGCAGCGGCGCTGGCCGCCGCCGGGGCCGAGATCCATCGGGGCTCCACCGAAGATTTGGAGAGCCTCAAGACGGGTGCCGCTCGGTCGGACGGCGTCATTCACCTCGCCTTCAAACATGATTTCTCAAAGTTCAAGGACAACTGCGAGGACGACCGGCGCGTCATCCGCACACTGGGGTCTGTTCTTACGGGCTCCAAACGGCCACTCCTCGTGACCTCCGGGACCGGGATCGTCAACAGCGTGCCCGGACAACCGGCCATGGAAGACAATGCCGCCGTCAGCTCCGATGTAATTCCCCGGGCCGCGTCCGAAGAGGCAGCGGCCTCGATGGCCTCGGACGGGGTCAACGTGTCGGTTGTGCGACTGCCGCAGGTGCACGACACGGTCAAGCAGGGCCTCGTCAGCTATGCGATCGCGATCGCCCGGGAAAAAGGCATGTACGCATATGTTGGCGACGGCAACAACCGGTGGCCGGCGGCACATCTCAGCGATGTGGCGCGGCTCTACAGGCTCGCGCTCGAGAAGGCGGAGCCGGGCGCGAGATATCACGCGGTCGCGGAAGAGGGTGTCTCGCTGCGAGCCATGTCGGAGACGATCGGCCGGCGTTTGCGGATACCTGTCAGATCCATTCCGCCGGAAGAGGCTCAGGCGCATTTCGGCTGGCTCGCAGCGTTTGCGTCGCTCGACCTGCTTGCCTCGAGCGCGCAGACGCGGAAAAAGCTGGGATGGCAGCCGACCGGCCCGGGAATGATTGCCGATCTCGAGCGGTTGCATATCTCAGATCGCTAGTCGCCGATTGAGATCCGATCGCCTGGCCGCCGGCGGCTCAGTCAGAGTCAACGTGCCCGCTGCACCGTGACACCGCTGGCTCTGATCGAGCCGATTATTCTTGGCGGTGTCGAGGCGGGGACAACGACCGCAGCGACCTCAGACAAGGGAGTCACGACGAAGGCCGAGGCGGCGAGCAATTTTTCCGAGGATGCGAGAACGATGGTCTCTGCTGAGCGCTCGTGCAGAGCCCGCTTGACCGCCGCCTCTTCAGCATCGCCCGTGCTGAGTCCCGCCTTGGGATGGACGCCGGTGACTCCCATGAAATAGAGGTCAGCCCTTAGTCTGGAAGCCGCATCGATCAATGCCGCGCCGACGTTCACCATGGAGTGGCGAAAGAGTCGTCCGCCCAGCATGACAATCTCGATCCCAGGGTGCGCAGCAAGCTCCACCGCGACGTTCGGGCTGTGCGTGATCAGCGTTGCTCTGAGATCGGGTGCGAGATGCCGGGCGATCTGAATGGCCGTCGTGCCGCCGTCCAGAATGACCACTTGACCCGACTGAATCCTCGCGGCGCCGGCCTTGCCGAGGGTGACTTTCTCACGTACGGAGACTGCTTCGCGGACGCGTAGGTCACCGTCCGCCAATGAGGCGGGCAAAGCGCCTCCGTGCACCCGCTGCAGTCGTCCCGCCGCCGCCAGCTCGCGCAGATCGCGTCGAATCGTGTCTTCGGAAACATCCCATTCCAGCGCCAGCTCTTTTGCGATGACCTGACCGTGCTGGGCCAGCCGGGAGAGGATCAGCTTCTTTCGTTGGGCAGTGAGCACGGCGGTGGCCTCGAGTGTTCCTGCCGAATATTACACGAAATTGCACGAAACTGCACGAATCAGGTACTCTGTCCGTCAGGCGCCGTACCAGGTCGCCGGGAGAGCATCAGAGTGAGCGAGAAGAATCCCGATCCGGCGGAACGTATCCGCATCATGAGCGAGCAGCTGTTGTCCGATGATTGGTACCTGCTGCGTAAGGTCACGTTCGACTATCGCCGGCGGGACGGGTCGTGGCAGCGCCAGGCACGCGAAGTGTACGATCGCGGCAATGGCGCCGTCATTCTGTTGTACAACGTCGCTCGGCTGAATGTGCTTTTGACGCGGCAGTTCCGCATGCCGGCTTACCTCAACGGCTGCCGGGACGGAGTTCTGATCGAAGCCTGTGCCGGTCTCCTGGATGGCGACGACCCGGCGGCGTGCATCAGACGAGAGGCCGAGGAGGAGACGGGATTCAGGGTCCGCGCGCCGCACCAGGTGTTCGAGGCCTACATGAGTCCCGGCTCCGTTACGGAACGCCTGCATTTCTTCGTCGCCGAATACGAAGATCGCGATCGCGTGTCCTCGGGCGGCGGTGATGCGGATGAGGGCGAGGAAATCGAAACCCTCGAAATCAGTCTCGATGAAGCGATGCGAATGATCGATGCGGGAGCGATTCAGGACGGCAAGACGATCATGCTGCTGCAGTACGCGCAGCGCATCGGCCTGAAGCATCTTGCCGAGCGGCGCTGATGACGGGGGTGGGTGCGGCGCATGGGTGAGTTCTCCATCCGGATCCTGTTGAGCTCCCCGGAGATGACCTTGCGGGACGTGGTTTGCCGGGGCACGTGCCGGCACGAGAGCGCCGAGGAATGTGCCAGCGCCACGCATCTGGTGTTTCCCTACCGAGGCGCTTACGTTAGACACGTCGGCCAGGGCAATGCCGTCGCGGACGCAAACCAACTGATGCTCTTCAGTCAGGGGGAGAGCTATCGGATCAGTCATCCGATTCCCGGGGGCGATGCCAGCCTGTCGCTCGCATTGGAAGAGGGGCTGCTGCGGGAGCTCGTTCCGCAGGGATTTCTGCAGCCGGTGCCCGACCTGGCCTTCCGTATGCAGCGCTTGCGAATCGACCCCCGCGCGCAGGCGCTCGTCAGCCTTCTGCGCCACGGCCTGACCCGGGCGATCGCCGAGCCGCTGCAGGCGGAAACTCTCGTCCTGACACTCGTCCGCCGCGCGCTCGGCGAGCGGACATCACGCCCGCCCGGCTCGACCTACGGCCGCCAGAGACTCGTCGATCGCGCCAAGCTGACCATCTCCTCGAATCCCGCGCGGCGGTGGAAGTTGGCTGAAATTGCCGCCGAGGTGGGCGTGTCGCCGGTGTACCTCACTCAGTCCTTTCAGCAGGTCGAAGGCCTGCCGCTCTATCGCTATCAGCTGCGCTGCAGGCTGGCGCGCGCACTGGACCTGCTGCACGAGTACGATGATTTGAGCGCGCTGGCGCTCGATCTCGGTTTTTCCACCCACAGCCATTTCAGCTCCGCATTCCGCCAGCTATATGGCCGCACACCCGCGGAGCTGCAGCGCGCGCTGCGGCGGCGCTGATCGCTAAAGTTTTCGACAGCGCCCCTGGGGCTCGCGATGGTTCACTTGCGCCGTCCGAAGAAACGGTCTTGACCGAGGTGAACCATCATGACTGCGAAGACTTGTGCTGCCTGCGATTGCCCTCTCGATGCCAGCGCCATCAAAGTGAAGCTTGGCCAGAGCACGGTCGAGGTGTGCTGTGACGACTGCGCGCGAGCGCTCCGCGAGGCCGACGCCTCCAAGGGGGCGAAGAAGGAAGAAGTCACCGTGAGGAAGGGATGACTATGGACAACTTTGCAAACGTGACATCCAAAAAGTGCGTCGAGACCCGTTCGGGGCGGATTGCTTACGTCGAAAAGGGGACGGGGCCGGTCGCATTCTTCGTGCACGGAGTCCTGCTGAACGGCCACCTTTGGCGTCACCAACTGGAGGCGCTGTCGGACATCCGGCGCTGCGTAGCGATCGATCTGCTCGCGCACGGCGACACGGAGATCGACCGCAAGCAGGACGTCTCGGCCACCGCGAATGCGCAGATGATCGGGGAGTTTCTGGATGCGCTACGGATAGAGCAGGCGGATCTGATCGGCAATGACAGCGGCGGAGGTATCGCACAGATATTCGCTGCGTCGCATCCCGATCGTGTGCGATCTCTCACATTGACTGACTGCGATGCACACGACAACTGGCCGCCGGATGCCTTCAAGCCGTTCCTCGAGATGGTGGCGGCCGGTGGATTGCATCGGACGCTGGAAGCGATGCTTGCGGACAAAGGCGTCTATCGATCGGCGGGAGCTCTGGGACCGGCTTACGAGCATCCCGATCGGGTCGCTGATGCCACGATCGAGGCCTATCTGCGGCCATTCCTCAGGACCGAAGGCAGGCTGCGCGATCTCGAGCGATTCCTCCTGGCTTTCGACTGCAAGCACACGCTTGCGATCGAGAGGTCGCTGCGAACATTCAAGGCACCGACGTTGATTGTGTGGGGCACGGACGACGTCTATTTCGACGTGCGGTGGTCGAATTGGCTTGCGGACACCATCCCCGGTACGAAGCGGCGTGTGGAGCTGCAGGGAGCCCGGATCTTCTTCCCCGAGGAGCGGCCCGAGGAGTTCAATCGGGAACTGCGCGCGCATTGGACGGCGGCGGCAGATCATTCAGGCGGCTGAGGCTGACCAATGCGGCCGCGAGCGCGAATCCTGCCGCGATGTAGAGAGTCACCTGCGAGCCGCGTTGCGCATAGCAGCGGAAGAGAACGGCGACGCCTGCTGCGCCGACTGTTTGGCCCAGGAGGCGCGCCGTGCTCAGCATGCCACCGGCGGCTCCGCTGCGCGCACGCGGTGCCGATGCCAGCATGGCGCGATTGTTGGGCGACTGGAAGAGTCCGAAGCCGGCGCCGCACACGGCCATGCGCCAGATGAAATCCCACGCCGTGCCCGGGTGGGGCATGGTTGCGAGCAGCAGCAGTCCGGCTGACAAGGTGAAGAGGCCCGCGCCGCCGAGGATGCCTGGGTGATGCCGGTCGGCCAGCCGGCCGGCGAGTGGCGCGGTGAGCGCTACGGCTACCGACCAGGGTGTCATGAGCAGCCCGGTCTCGACGGGGCTGCGCCCCAGCCGCTCGATCTCGAACGGAAGGGCGACCAGCGCTGCCATCTGTGCGATGAACGAGCAAACGGAGGTGGCGACCGACAGCCGGAACAGGCGGATGCGCAGCAGATCGAGCGGCAGCAGTGGAGCCGGGCTCTTGAGCTCGTTGCGCACCAGTCCGTACGCCAAGACACACCCCGCCGCGATCTGCGCCATGGCAATCAGTGTCGTTTGCTCGTGAGCGAAGGTCTGCATGCCGCCCACGAGCAGCACGAACGCGCCCGCATTCAATGCGATGCTCACGTAACTCAGCTGCCGCGGTACGCGCTCGCTTGCGGGTAGAGCGCCGAGCGAGATCGCAATCGCGACGACGCCGATCGGCACGTTGATCGCGAACAGCCAGCGCCACTGCGCCACTGCCAGCACTGCCGCCGCGACGGTGGGTCCGATCGCGGCGGACAAGGCGATGACGAAGGCGTTGATGCCGATTGCGCGACCCAGCATGCGCTGCGGATAGGTGAAGCGAACCAGAGCGGCGTTCACGCTCATGATCCCGGCGGCACCGAGCCCCTGGACGACACGAGCCACGCTCAGGATGGTGAGCGAGGGGGCGAAGGCACAGCCGAGCGATGCGAGGGTGAACACCGCGAGGCCGGTCTGCGAGACCCGCCTGTATCCGACGACTTCTCCCAGGGAGGAGAGCGGCAGCAGGGCGACCAGAATCGCGAGCTGATAGGCATTGATCACCCACACCGAAGCCGCATGAGTGATGCGAAAGCTGCGCGCGATCGAGGGGAGCGCGATGTTGGCGATGGTGCTGTCGAGCACGGACATGCAGATGGCGAGCAGGATCGCCACGATCGCCCAGTAGCGGCGCGGAACGGGAAGGCCGTCGTCCTGTACGGACGGCAATGGTTGGGTGCGCTCGACGCTCAGGCGCTCGGCCTCGCAAGTTGCGCTGCCGCGGCATCAGGATCCGGGAGTGCTGCTTGCGCGGGCACCGCCGTGAGCCTGTTGAGCCATGGCACGAGCAATGTGACGACAATCGCCGCGGCCAGCGCACCCACTCCCAGCCACGTGAACAGCCGTATGTAAATCGGCAGCGTTTCGACGGCCGAGGTCATGCCCGCGGGGATGCTTGCGAGGCCGGCAATGGCTCCGCCGGCATAATTGCTCAAGCCCATGCCGAGGAACCAGCCTCCCATGATGATGCCGCGCGAGCGCTTTGCCACCAGTTGCGAAATCATCGAGAAACTGAGCGCGCTGATCAGAAGCTCACCGAGCGACTGCGCAAAGTAGCCGGCCACCAGCCAGCCGGGCGAAGTTACGCCGTCGTGCGCTGTGATGCTGCTCGCCGCGTAGAGAAAGAACGCTACCGCCAGAAGATACAGGCCGACGGTGAATTTGGCCGCAATCGAGAAATCGCCTCGGCTCGTTCTCGCCCGGCGCCCGTACAGCCAGGCGAGCGGCAGCGACAACACCGCGAGCCAGAACTGATTGAGGTCCTGAAATTGCGCCGGGGCGACGTGCAGGCCGAGCAATGAGAGTCTCACGTTGCGCAAGGCAAACAGCGTCAGCGATGTATAGATCTGCTGGTTGTACACCGCCCAGATGATCGAGATGAGCGTGAACATGATGCAGGCGATGACCCCGTTGCGGGCGCCGCGCTCGCCCGTGGCCAGCAGCCGGGCGAAGACATAGACCAGGATTACGGCAAGGAGGACTACGACCGCCAGCGCTGCCGCGCTGTAGCCGATGATTTCCGACAGCAGCGCGGCGATCGCCAGCGAGATGACGATGACTGCGGCAAGCGTGCCCAGCTTGAGCGGCTTGAAATCCGGCTCCGCGCCGTAGGGGCGCAGATAGTGGCGGAACACGCCGTAGTTCAACAGCCCCAGCGTCAGTCCCATGGCGCTGACGCCGAAGGCCAGATGCCAGCTGTCGAAGCGCAGCGGACCGATCGTGATGAGCCACTGGGGATGATCCTTGATCCAGGGCAGGAGCAGAATCGACACGAACGCGCCGAGCTGCAGCGACATGTAGTAGATGGTGAAGAGGACGTCGAGCTTGGAATGCTCACCCTCGTGCAGCCGGGATACCAGATTGTTGGGGTTGACCTTGAAGAGTCCGTTGCCGAGCGCGATGAGGCCCATCGCCGGAAACAGCGCCGCGTCCATGGGAATCGACAACAGCAGATATCCCAGCGCCAGCGTCGTCGCGCCCAGGACCATGGTGCGCCGGAGCCCGAGCACGTGATCGCCGAGATATCCCCCGAGCATCGGCATGGCGTAGACCAGGGCCGAGAAGGCGCCCCAGATCGCATAGGCCCGTGCGTCATCGAAGCCGCGCTGCTGTACCATGTAGAGCACGAGCAGCGACGCCATGCCGTAATAGCCGAAGCGTTCCCAGATCTCGATGCAGAACAGCACCATGAACGCTCTGTTCGGGTGGCGTTTTGTGGCGGCAGTATCGGTTACCATGGCGCAGCCTCGGCAAGCCAGTCGATGCAGCTTAATTGCCGCGGGCGGTGGTTTCCACACGCACAGGTGGCCAAATGAAGATCGCCGACATGAATTGGGCGCAGGTCGAGGCCTATGTGGCGCGCGACGACAGGGCGGTGCTGCCCATCGGGAGCACGGAGCAGCACGCCGGCCTGAGCCTGTGCGTCGATTACATCCTTTCCGAGCGGGTGTCAGTCGAAGCTGCTGAGCCCCTCGGCGTCCCCGTCTATCCCGGATTGCCTTACGGCATGACGCCGTATTTCATGGCCTATCCCGGCACCGTCAGCCTGACGACCGACACCTACAGCCGCCTCATCCGGGACGTTCTCGACAGCATGACCACCCATGGCTTCAAACGCATCCTGATCGTGAACGGCCACGGCGGCAATACGTCCGTGCAAGCCGACGATTGCCGACTGGCGCGCGGCCAAGCCCGGAGTCACCGTCAAGTTTCACAACTGGTGGAACGCGCCGGCAACCTGGCGGGCCGTGCAAGCGGTCGATCCCGTGGCCTCGCATGCTTCCTGGATGGAGAATTTTCCGTGGACGCGGGTCGCGGGGGTCGAATATCCGGCGCATCAAAAGCCGATGCTGGACACCTCGCATATCCGCGCCATGCAGCCGCATGCCATCCGCGAATTCCTCGGCGACGGCAACTTCGGCGGCCGCTACCTCGAGTCGGACGAGGCGATGCTCGGCATCTGGCGCGTCGCGGTGGAAGAGACACGCGCGCTCATCGACGGCGGCTGGTAGCGCCGGCCTCAGCCTGTCGATCCCCCTGAAAGCCGTTCTTATAGATAGTCAGGCCGTCAGGTGTCACGGCCGTTCGCAGGCAGCATATGCCGAGCACGGCAGGCCAAACAACAATTTCGCCAGTGCGAGCCAAATGCCCGCCCGGACGAGCGGCCGCGCGGGAGCCCGGGCGGCCACTCCTCAGGCGGTTATTGAGCGATCTCGGGCTCGACCAGCCTCGCCAGGTTGCGCAGCGACTCCTGCCAGCCGAGGTAGCAGGCCTCGACCGGGAGGGCGTCCGGCAGTCCTTCCTGCACGATGCTGATCTCCGTGCCGACGGAGACCTTCTTCAGCGTCACGGTCACCCGAACCTCGCCGGGGAGGTTCGGATCGTCGAACCTGTCGGTGTAGCTCAGGCGCTCGTTGGGGACGAGCTCGAGATACTGGCCGCCGAACGAGTGGCCATGGCCGGTGGTGAAATTCCGAAACGACATCCGATGGACGCCGCCGACCTTGGGCTCCAGTTGATGAACGGTGCAGGTGAAGCCGTTCGGCGGCAGCCACTTGGCCATTGCGTCCGGCTCGATGAATGCGCGATAGACCTTGTCGGGCCGCGTGGCCAGGACTCGATGGAGTCGCACGGTGTTGGGCATGATCGGATCTCCTCGTGGATGTGTCGAGGAGTAGCCGAACGGGCCCCGGTCGTTTCGACAGCGCTCGAGCCTACGGCGCGGCTACTCCGCGCTCACGGTCGTGTGACGATCATTTTGCCGTATGGGGTGAGCGAGAGGTGGGCAAGCTTCAAGTGCTGCACGGCGAAGGGTATGCCGATGATGGTGATGGCGAGCAGCAGGGCGAAGAACAGGTGCGCCAGTGCGAGCCAGATGCCGCCCAGGATGATCCACACGATGTTGCCCAGCAGGACGAGGAGCTTCCCGCCCTCGTCGCGGTCGGGCGGTCCACGACCTCCCTGCCGAACGGCCAGAGAGTAAAGGTCCCGATGCGAAACGCCGCTATGGAGAAGGGAATGCCGATGATCGTGATGGCGGCCAGCAGGCCCGCCACCCACCAGCCGATCGCGGTCGCGAGTCCGCCAAAAAGCAACCAGATGAGATTCCCCAACAGCCGCATGGCATTCTCCCCCGGGCACCGCCCGCGCATGGCCGATCGCCGCAGGCCCACTATACCGGTCCGCCGCTGCGGCGACAGCTACCCTTGCGCCCAAGCCCGACCCGAGCGCGCGGGCAGACGCGGCGCTGGCGTGGCCTATGCCTTCTGCCCGATCGGTAGAACCGTCCTGCCGTAGTCGCCATTGATGATGGCGCAGCCCTCTCTCCAAAGGTTGATTTCGGCCGCTGCGGCCGCGGCGCTAGGCTGGCTGCAACGGCGTGCCCGCACGAAGCGCGGGACGGAGGTGTCGCATGATCGATCTGTACTACTGGACGACCCCGAACGGACACAAGATCACGATGTTCCTGGAGGAGACCGGCCTGCCTTATCGCATCGTGCCGGTCAACATCGGCAAAGGCGAGCAGTTCCATGCCCGAGTTCCTGCGCATCTCGCCCAACAACCGCATGCCCGCGATCGTGGATCACGAGCCGCAGGGCGGCGGCTCGCCGGTGTCGGTGTTCGAGTCCGGCGCGATCCTGTTGTACCTCGCCAGGAAGGCCCGCAAGCTCATCCCGTCGGATCTGCGCGGCGAGGTGGAGACGTTGCAGTGGCTTTTCTGGCAGGTCGCGGGGCTCGGGCCCATGGCCGGTCAGAATCACCATTTCACGCAGTACGCGCCCGAGAAGATTCCTTATGCCATCGAGCGGTACGTCAAGGAGACGAACCGGCTCTATGGCGTGCTGAACCATCGCCTCGCCGATCGTCCGTACGTGGCGGGCCGGGCCTATACGATTGCCGACATCGCGTCCTATCCCTGGATAGTGCCGTACGAGAGGCAACAGCAGAACCTGGATGACTTCCCGCACCTCAAGCGCTGGTTCAACGAGATCAAGGCGCGGCCGGCGACGGTGCGCGCCTATGAGCGGGCGGCAGAGATCAACACCCAGCCCTCCGTCACCGAAGAGTCGCGGGCGATTCTTTTCGGGCAGACGGCGGCGAACGTGGGCCGGGCAACGACCAAATAGCGGTCCGGCGCGACGACGCGGGCTGGACGCGACCCACAGGCGGCAGTAGCCTCCCTTGCAATCCGAACGATCGCGGGGGAGTGGATGTTACGGCGGAAACCACAGTTTCTTGCAATCGGCGCCTGTATCCCCAGTGTCCGCGGCGCGGTGGTCGGGCTCCTGGCCCTGGCTTGCCTGGCGGTCCCGCCGGCCAAGGCAGCGCAGGATAGATCCCAGGGGCGCTCGATGGTCATCAGCCGCGGCGGAATCGTTGCCGCGGAGAGCCCTCTGGCGGCGCAGGCCGGAGCAACAGTGCTCGCGCACGGCGGCAACGCGATCGATGCGATCGTAGCCACCAACGCGGCGATGGGCGTCGTCGAGCCGATGATGAACGGCATGGGCGGCGACCTCTTCGCGATCGTATACATCGCCAAGACGGGCAAGCTGTATGGCCTGAATGCCAGCGGCTGGGCGCCCGCGAACCTTACTATCGGGTTTCTGAAGGCCAAGGGCATCACGACCATGCCCGAGTTCGGCATCGACACCGTGACGGTGCCCGGCGTAGTCGACGGCTGGTCGAAGCTCCTGGCGCGCTTCGGAACCCGGAAGCTCGCCGACGTTCTTGCGCCCGCGATCGCCTACGCGCGCGATGGCTTCCCGGTGGCGGAATGGGATGCCGGATACTGGAGAGATTCCGCAGCCGCCCTGCATGCTGACGCAAATCTCTCGCGGACCTACCTGATCGATGGACATACGCCGGGCGTCGGCGAAGTGTTTCGTAATCCGGATCTCGCCCGATCGCTCGAGCTGGTGGCGCGCGGCGGCAGGGACGCCTTCTACAAAGGCGCCATCGCCGGAAAGATCGTCGCCCTGTCCCGCAAGCTGGGCGGCGCCATGACGGCCGAAGACCTGGCGGACTATTCGAGCGAGTGGGTGCAGCCGATCTCGACCACCTATCACGGCTGGACGGTCTACGAGCTGCCGCCGAACGGGCAGGGGATCGCCGCGCTCATGATGCTCAACATCATGGAGCGATTCCCGCTGGCGCGCTATGGCTACCACTCCGCCGACGCGTTGCATGTGATGATCGAGGCGAAGAAGCTGGCATACGCCGATCTGTTGCGTTACGTCGGCGACCCGCGGTTCAGCCACGTCCCTGTCGCTGCGATGTTGTCGAAGCAGTATGCCGCCACGCGTGCTGCACTGATAAACATGACGCGGGCGAACTGCAACGTGGCGCCCGGCAAGGCGACGCTCGCCACCGCCGGCGATACCACCTACCTGACCGCGGTCGACAGCCAGGGCAACATGGTGTCGCTGATCCAGAGCAATTACCAGGAGTTCGGCTCGCGCCTGGTGGCGGACCATGTGGGCTTCGTGCTGCAGGATCGCGGCGCGCTCTTCAACCTCGATCCTCCTCGCCCGACGCGCTGGCCGGCCACAAGCGCCCGCTGCACACGATCATTCCGGGGTTCATGCAACGGGGCGATGACCGCATCGCGTTCGGCATCATGGGCGGCTACAATCAGGCGCAGGCGCACGCGCAGTTCGTCTCCAACATAGTCGATTACGGCCTGGATATCCAGGCGGCGATGGAGGCACCGCGCTTCACCAAGATGACTTTCAACGGCTGCGACGTGATGATGGAGGACCGCATTCCCGAGGACGTTCGCAAGGCGCTCGCCGCCCGCGGACATGCGATAGAGCTGCATGGCGACTACTCGGAAGACATGGGCGGCGGTCAGGCTGTGATGCGGGATCTCAAGAGCGGCGTCAACTATGGTGCCTCCGACCCGCGCAAGGACGGCGAAGCCATTCCCGAGCCGGGACCCTAGCGGCAAAGGCGCGGCAAGGCCATGAAGTATCTGCCGCTCATCTGGGCCGGGATCTGGCGCAAGCGGGGGCGCACCATCCTGATCTTCCTTCAGGTGGCGGTGGCGTTCACCCTGTTCGGCGTACTGCAGGGGCTCAAGACTGGCGTCGATCACGCGATCGACGCCGCCCGCGCCGATCTGCTCATCGTCCATAGTCGCTTGAATTTCGGCATTCCGTTGCCTGTCGGGATGCTCGAGACCATCAGGTCCGTGCCGGGAGTCGCCACGGCGATTCCGGTCGACCTCACCGGGGCCACTTATCAGAATCCGAATCAGCAGATGGCCCTCGTTGCCATCAGACCCGACAGCGGCTGGCTCTCGGCGTTCACTTATACGATCTCTCCGGCGTACGAAAAAGCATTTCGTGCGACGCGAACCGGAGTCCTGGTCAATGTGGTGCTGGCGAGGAAGTACCGCTGGAAGATCGGCGATCGTATCCCGCTCATGACCAGTGTTGCGCAGCGGGATGGCTCGTCCGTCTGGACTTTCGACATGGTGGGGACCTTCGCGGACGACGACGTCGGCAGCCAGGACACCAACGTCCTCATCAACTACGATTACTGGAACGAGGCCCGCGCGACCGGCAAGGACATGGTCAACCATTTCAATGTGAGGATTGCGGACCCGGAAGCGGCTGCCACGATGGCCGACGCCATCGATGCGCGATTCGCGAACTCGCCCAATGAGACGCGCAGCGAGTCCATTCGCGAGATGGCACAGGAAAGCCTGCAGTCCATCGGCGATCTGGAGTTCCTCATCCGCGCCGTCGTCGCCGCGGTGCTGGCAGCTCTCCTTTTTGCAACCGCAACCATGATGATGCAATCGGTGCGGGAGAGGACGCCTGAGATTGCAGTGCTGAAGACGGTCGGCTTCACGGATGGCAGCGTTTTCGCGTTGACGTTGACCGAGTCCGCTCTCGTCTGTGTGACGGCGGGAGGCGTAGGGCTCGCGGTGGCGAGTTTGGCGTTTCCCTACGCATCGAAGTTCGTCCATGGTCTGTCGATGCCGTTGATCATCATTATCGTGGGACTGCTTTCGGCTCTGGCGGTGGCGCTGATCAGCGCCGCGATTCCGGCCGCCCTGGCCGCGAGGCTCGAGGTCGCCACGGCACTCGCAGAGCGTTAGCGCGCTGTCATGAAGGCTCTCAGACAGTTTGTCGCCCTGCTTGCAGTGAGTCTCGCAGGTCTCGTCGCGCGCCCGGGACCGGCCTTGACGATAATCGTGGGGGTGGGATGTGCCGTCGGTGTGCTTGTCTCCATGCTGGCGATGGGCACCGGGGCGCGGCGGCAGGAGATGAGCAACGTGCGCGACGACCAAGTCGCCGTAGCCGAGCTCGGGCAGCGGCCGCTGTTCGGTAGCATCTCGCGTGAGGACGCGGCCGCGGTTCAGAACCTGGCCTACATCCGCAAGGACAAGGCCGGCCGGCCGATCGTCGTCATGGAGTCGATGATTCCGATCGACGCCCGCCGGCGCGGCACCGGCGCCCGCATCTTCATCCCGCTCATCGGGGTCACCGCCAACATCGTCGCCTACCAGCCCGACCTGCGATTCACCGGCGGGCGCATGTTCCAGCCCGGCATGCACGAGCTCGTGGCAAGCAATCTCTGCGCGCGCCTGTTCTCCGGCTTCGAGATCGGCGACCGGCGCTCGATTCGCGGCATGCCGTGGACCGTCGTCGGGCGCTTCGGCACGGGGCAGGCTGGCCAGTGCACGATGTTTGCCGACGTCAACACGATCATGTCGGCGTTTGCCCGGGATACCTACAGCGGGCTCCAGGTGAGGCTGCGCTCAGGCGCGGATTTCGCCGCGTTTGGCGCGGTCGTCAAAGCCGATCCGGCGGTGCATCTCTATGCGCAGCGGCAGCGGGCGGTGATGGCGCAAGCGTTCAAGCCGCTGAACTCGATCCTCAATTTCGCCAGCTACTTCGTGGGCGCGATCATGGCGATCGGCGGCACCCTGGGCGCCATCAATTCCCTGTACGCCATCGTCGACTCGCGCCGCCGCGAGCTCGCCACGCTGCGCGCGATCGGTTTCCGTCCGGGGACGATCGTCGCCGCCACCCTTTGCGAGTCCATGCTGTTGGCGATCCCCGGCGCGCTACTCGGGGCAGCGCTCGCCTGGGCTCTCTTCAACGGGCTCTCCGCCAGCCCCTTCGGCTACAGTTTCCGGCTCGAGGTCACGCCGGCGCTCGCGCTGCTCGGCGTGATCTGGGCGCTGGTGATGGGCTTCATCGGGGGCATCCTCCCCGCCGTGCGGGCCGCCCGGGTGCCGGTGACGACCGCGCTGCGCGCGACCTGATTCAGGAGCGCCGCCAGACAAGAGTGCGATTGTTCGCCGGCATCGGCCGGTCTTCGACCAGCGCGACCCCGATCGAGCGCGCGAGCTCGTCGACCGCAGTGAAATCGCGGATCCCGCTATGCGGTGAGCGTTGCTTGAGCCACTCGTCGAAGGAAGCGTTGCTCGGACTGGTGTACCGACCGTCGTAGTTGAACGGTCCGTACACGGCGAGCTTGGCATCAGCGGTGATAACCTTGGGCAGCGCAGCAAACAGCGTCCGCACATCCGGCCAGCTCATGATGTGGAGCGTGTTCGCGGTGAAGACGGCATCGAACCGCCTGTCAGGCCAGGTGCCCGTCACATCGAGGGCAATGGGTGGCGGCAGGTTAGGCAGGTTGGATTCCTCGAGCCAGAGGCGGCTGCCGGCGAGATTTGACTCCAGCTCGGACGTCTGCCAAACCAGTTGCGACAGCGCTGCGGCGAAGTGCACCGCGTGCTGGCCGGTACCGCTGCCGATCTCGAGGACCTGGCGGCGGTCCGCGAAGTGCTGTCGCAGCACCTCGAGTATGGGGTCACGATTGCGCTCGCAGGCATCGGAGTGGGGTCTCACCGCGCAGTCGCCCCCGCAGGCTGCATCGACATCCAGTGTCCCCGGCGAACGGTCAGGACGAGCAACACGACACCGGCCGCCAGGCAGACGGCGATTGCGACGACGGATGCCTCGGGACCGAAACTGCCGCCGGTGAGCAGCCTGTGGCCGGTGAGCGCGACCGAGAAGATTCCCTTGCCGGTGGGGCCGCCGGAGACCGAGACTCCGAAGATTCCGCCTTCGGTGAAATTCCAGCCGAAATGCAGGCCGATCGGAAACCATAGATTTCGCGTCAGAGCGTAGGCGGCGGCGAGCAGAATCCCGGCTTCGATGGCGATGGCCGTGGTGGAAACGATGGTGGCGCCGGGGTTCAGCCCGTGCAGCAGCCCGAAGACAACGGCGGATGTGACGAGGGCGCTCGTGGTGCCGAAGCCTTCCTCGACGATGCGGAACAACGCGCCGCGGAATGCCAACTCCTCGCCTACACCCGCGAGGATCGAAACGGACAACATCGTAACATCGAAGTGACCGGTGAGGCCCTGCCACCGAACCACGCCGATGAGATGCAGCAGCTCGAACACGATCGAGAAGAGCGCCACCCCCAGAATAATGCCTGCCACGGCTTGGATTGCCCGCGGCGCGAGCTCATGCGCCGCGCGGTGCTCCATCCAGCGTACGAGGGCGGCATAGAGCCCCACCAGGGCGGCTGCCAGCACGAGGGCGGCGCCGATCGTCATCCAGTCGGCAGTCGCTGGCGCGTGCCGGGTTACCCAGTGCCTGCCGATCTGCACTGCAATGTCGGCGGCAAGCAGTACTACGAAGAACACCAGCAATCTGACCAAAAGCCGCTTGCGCACAGAGCTACCCCCTTTCCCCCGGCGTTACGTCCGACCACATCTTCGTATGGTTTTGCGACATTCTACAGGTATCTCAGCGAGCCAGGCGGCTGCGCTCGGCCTCCAGCGTCTCCCAGCGCTCGAACTTGGCGAGCAGCAAGGCCTCGATCTCCTCGAGACGCCCGCGGTCGGCGCGGATCTGCGGCGCGCCCTGCGCGTGATAGTCCGGCGCGCTCATGCGCGCGGTGATCGCCGCCTGTTCCTGCTCCAGCACTTCGATCTCTCCGGGCAGTGAAGTCAGTTCCCGTTGCTCCTTGTGGCCGAGCCGTGTGCGCGGCTTGGGCTGGATCGGTGTTGCGGGCCCGGAAGCGTCGCGGACGGTTTTGCCGCGGCTCTCCGCGGCCGGCTGGGGACGCTGTCGCAGCCAATCGCTGTAGCCGCCGACGTATTCGCGCCATGACCCGCCGCCCTCGGCCGCAAGAGTCTGCGTCACGACGTTATCGAGAAAGCGGCGGTCGTGGCTCACGAGCAGCAGCGTGCCGGCGTAGTCCTGCAGCCTCTGCTCGAGGAGCTCGAGGGACTCGATGTCGAGATCGTTGGTCGGCTCGTCCAGCACCAGCAGGTTGGCCGGCTGGGCAAAGAGCCGCGCCAGCAGCAGCCGGTTGCGCTCGCCGCCCGAGAGCATCCTGACGGGTGCGCGCGCCCGTTGCGCCGGAAAGAGAAAATCGCCGAGATAGCTCGTGACGTGCTTGCGTTCGCCGCCGACTTCCACCCAATCGGATCCGGGGCTGATCATGTCGGCGAGAGTCGCCTCCGGGTCGAGCTGCGCGCGGAGCTGATCGAAGTACGCGATCCTGAGATTCGTCCCCAGTCTCACACTGCCCGCATCGGGCGGCAGCTCGCCGAGGATCAGACGAATGAGCGTGGTCTTGCCGGCGCCGTTCGGACCGATGAGCCCGATGCGATCGCCGCGCAGGATCCGCATCGACAGCTGCGCGACCAGCGCCCGTGCGGCAACACTTTTGCCGACATCCGTCAGCTCGGCGACGAGTTGACCGGAGCGTGCACCCGCATCCAGGCTCAGCTTCAGCGCGCCGAGGCGCTCGCGCCGCGCGGCTCGCTCGACGCGCAGCCGCTCCAGCCGGCGCACCCGCCCTTCGTTGCGCGTGCGACGGGCCTCGACCCCTTTGCGGATCCAGACCTCTTCCTGCGCCCAGAACTTGTCGAACCTGCGATTCGCAACATCCTCGGCGGCGAGCTCCTGCTCACGTGTCGTCTCGTACGCCGCGAAATTCCCGGGATAGGATCGAAGCACGCCGCGGTCGAGTTCCACGATCCGCGTCGTGACCCGATCGAGAAAGGCGCGATCGTGCGTGACCACGACGGCGGCCGGCACTTTGAGCAGCAACTCCTCGAGCCGCTCGATCGCGCCGATGTCGAGGTGATTCGTCGGCTCATCGAGGAGGAGGAGCTCAGGCTGCATCGCGAGAGCGAGCGCGAGCACGGCTCGTTTGCGCTCGCCACCGGAGCTCGTCTCCGGAGCCGTTTCAGGATCGAGCTCGAAGCGATGCAGGAACTCGGTCAACCGCGTCTCGAACGTCCAGCGCTCGCGCTCGTTGCCGAGCACGGCGGGGCGTGCGGAGCCGGCCACCCCGGACTGCGCACGCTCCAGCAGGCTCTCGCGCAGCGTAGCCGCCGCGGGAAGCTCAGGCTCCTGCTCCACCAGCGTGAGTTGAAGTCCTTCCCGGGCCTGGCGCTCGCCCTCGTCCAGAGAGCCGTGGCCGGCGACGATCCGCAGCAGTGTCGACTTGCCCGTGCCGTTGCGACCGATGAGTCCGACGCGCTCGCCCACTTGCAGCGTGAGCCGCGCCCCGTCGAGCAACGGCCGGTCGCCGAGCGCAAGATGGGCGTCGAGAAGAGTGATCAGCGGCACGGGGTCGGGTATGCGGCAGCGCCGCCGGGATCAGCGGAGCTGACTGTCTTTGCTGCCGCGGCGGTTGTAGCCGCTGAACTGCCCCGCTTCACGGTCGGCGGCGTCCTGACACGCTATGCAGAGGCGCACGCCTGGTATCGCCTGGCGCCGCGCCTCGGGGATCTGCGCGCCGCAATCGGCGCAATGAGTCAGGCCAGGACCCTGCGGCAGCCGGCTCTGCGCGCGCAGAACACCGTCCGTCACGGTCGCATCGATCTGATCTTGTACGGCGCCGTCGCCGGCCCAACCCGTTGCCATGCCTCTAGTTTACGCCCGTGGCGTCCGCGCGCCTACCCGGCAGAAGGTCAGGGTAAAGCCCAAGCAGAGCGCGTGTCACACCGTTGGTCCAGCCAAAGCCGTCCTGCAGAGGGTATTCGCCGCCGCCGCCCGGCAGGTCGTGCTCGACGTCGTACTTCTCCACCAGCTTGCCCTTGTTGGCGAAGACGCGTTGCACGGTGGCCAGCCAGCGGCGGGCGATCTCGTGCGCCAGCGCCGGCTGGTCGTAACGGCGAAATCCCATGACCGCGATCCACTGCAGCGGCGGCCAGCCGTTGGGCGCGTCCCATTGTTGTCCAGAAGTGATGTTGGTCGTGACGATGCCGCCTTGCCGGAGCAGTTGCACTTGGGTGATCCCGCCGACCGCATCCGCCTGCCTGATGTAGGCGACTCCGGTAAAGAGCGGATAGAGCGTTGCGGCGGTGAGCTCTCCCGTGCGCCTGCCGTGCCGCCAGTCAAAATCCATGTAGTACCTGGCCACCGGGTCCCACAGATAACGGTTCATCGCCTCTCTGCGGCGCCGGGCGCGCTCGTCGAAGTTGCGCTCGCACGCGGAATCGTGGCGCGCCGCGCAGCCGTCGGAGATCGCACGCTCCAGGCCATAGAGCAGACTGTTGAGATCGACCGGCACGAGATCGGTAGTGTGGATGGTCGTGAGATGTCGGCCGTCAGCGAGCCAGCGGGAGCTGAAGTCCCAGCCGCTCTCGGCGGCGGCGCGGAGGTCACGGTACACCTGGGCCCGGGGCCTGCCCGAGGCGCGCGCAATAAGCACGTCGTCGCGATATGACTCATCGCGGGGTGTGTCCGACGCATCCCAATAACGGTTGAGGAGAGAGCCGTCGGGCATCTCCACGACGTTGCGTCGTGCCTCGCCGGGCCGCAAACCGGCTGAGCCTGCCATCCAGTAAGCGTACTCGCGCTCGAGATCCTCGAGGTGTTGCGACCAGGCGCTCGCCGGATCCTGGGAGAGAAGTCCCACCATCAGGTAGTACATGGGAGGCTGCGACCGTGACAGGTAATACGTGCGCGCGCCGTTGGGTATGTGCCCGTACTCGCGCAGCATGTAGGAGAAATCGCCGACCAGGTCGCGGGCCGTATCGAGGTGGCCGTCGGGAATCAGGCCGAGCATCGTGAAGTAGGAGTCCCAGTAATAGAACTCCCTGAAGCGTCCACCGGGAACGACGTAGGGCTGCGGCACGTAGAGGAGTGAGGAGTAGGGCGGCGGCACGGCCGGCTGACGCGTCAGCAGCGGCCAGAGTCTGGCGATGTGGCCCTCCAGGCTCTTGTCGGGCTGTGCGGGCGGCGTCTGCGCCTCCACAGGAAAGGAGAAGTTCCGCGTCACGAACCTGAGGAGAGCCGCGCGTGAACGCGGCTCGGCGCGACGATAGCGTCGCAGGATGACTGGCGGCGCGGCATTCGGCGTTGCATCGGGAAACGCCTTGCCGTCCGGGAACAGCGCATCCATCTGCACCTGCTGGAAGAGCGGCCCGAAAAGCTGCGCGGGTGTCGGAACGAACGCTTCGGGCGCCGGGATATCGGCGGCTGCCGCCACGGCCGGTGTGCTGGCCGAAGCCAGCAATGAGAGGACGAGCAGGCCGATGCATGCCGCGGCGAGCCGGCCGCGCCAGCGCGAGAGCGCCGAAAAGGACATCCAGCGAGCGAACATGAACGATCGTGCCTTGCGTGTTGCGGGAGCCGCCCGGGTCGGTGCGATGGATTCTACAGGCGAGTCGCCGCGGGAATTTGAGTGATATAAAACAATATGATATATTTTGATACTATATATATTGGTATTTTTTTGGGTACTATTGTTCGCGATCGGCCATGGATCTCAACCGCCAGCTCGGGTTCCTGCTCAAGGACATTACCCGCCGCTATACCAGGCGGTTCGAGGAGCGTGCGCAGGCGCTTTCGCTCACCCTGCCACAGTGCCGGGCGCTGCTGTATCTCGAGAATAACGAGGGAGTCAGCCAGAAGCGTCTGTCGGCGCTGACCGAGCTCGACCCCATGACGCTGGTGCGGATCCTCGATCGGATGGAGGCCGACGGCTGGGTACAGCGCCGCTTCGATCCGGCGGACCGGCGGGCGCATACCCTGTGGCTCACCCCGAAGAGCAAGCCCGTTCTCGATCACATCGCCCATTTCATCACCGAAACGCGCGCCGAGACCCTGCACGGCCTGTCGAACGAGGAGCGCGCCAGGTTGCTCGAGCTGCTCGAGCGAGTCCACGGCAACCTGTCCTCGCTCCCACCGCTTGCGGCCGAGAAGTCGCAGCGATCCTCACGATGAGCGCCACGACTGCCCGCGGTACCGAGCCTGCCCGCGATCTACCGCGGGGCGATGCGCCGGCGCCGCTGCGACCGGACGGAGGCGAGACGCCGAGCAAATCCCTGCGGGAGCGGCTGCGCCTACCGCTGATGTGGGGAGTGCCGATCCTGATGGTGGCGGCTGGGCTGTACGTGTACCTGACGGGCGGCCGCTATCAATCGACGGACGACGCCTACCTGCGCGCCGCGGAGGTGGCAATCAGCGCCAACGTGGCGGGGCGAGTTGGTGAGGTGGACGTGCGCGACAACCAGGAAGTGCACCGCGGCCAGGTACTCTTTCGCCTGGACGATCGTCCGTTCCGGATCGCCGTCGAGGCGGCGCGGGCGCGCCTGCAGGGCGCACGCCTGCAAGTCGAATCGCTGAAGGCGGACTATCGCCAGCGGCTTGCGGATCAGAGCTCCGCCGGCAGCGAGCTCGCCTACGCGGAGCGCGAATACCAGCGCGCGTCGCGGCTGCTGGCGAGCGGCATCGCGTCGCAGTCACAAGTGGACAAGGCGCTGCTCGCTCGCAACGAGGCACAGCAGGGCGTGGCGGCGGCGGGGCAGCAGATCACCGGGTCCATCGCCAAGCTTGGCGGCCAGCCCGACATCGCGGTGGATGCCCACCCGCTGGTGGAACAGGCGCAGGCGGCCCTGGACCGGGCACTGCTCGATCTCTCCTATACGACCGTCGCTGCGCCTTCCGACGGTATCGTGACTGGTGTGGAGCACCTGCAGGCCGGAAGCTATCTGCCAACCGCCATTCCCGCATTCGTGCTGGTGTCCACTCACGATGTCTGGGTGGAGGCGGACTTCAAGGAAGACCAGCTGGCGCGCATGCGTCCGGGTGACTCGGCGACGGTGAAGATCGACGCCTATCCCGGCCGGACGTTCCAGGCTGTGGTGGCGAGTATCACGCCGGGCACCGGTTCGCAGTTCTCGATCCTGCCGCCGGAGAACGCCACCGGCAACTGGGTGAAGGTCGTGCAGCGGCTCGACGTTCGGCTGAGCCTCGAGGGGAGCCTGCCGCCTGTGCGCTCGGGCCTCAGTGCGGCAGTCACCGTCGATACCGGCTCGCGCGAGCGGGAGCGTCGCGCGGACGGTGCGGAACCTTGAGCCAAGCGCAGCACCGCGGGCTCATCACCGCCTCCGTCACGCTCGCTACCGTGCTGCAGGCGGTGGACACGACCATCGCCAACGTTGCGCTGCCACACATCGGCGGCAATCTGTCGGCATCGCTCGACCAGATGGACTGGGTGCTGACGTCCTATATTGTGGCCGCGGCCATCATGACGCCGCTATCGGGCTGGCTTGCCGGGCGCTACGGCCGGAAACGCGTGTTGGTCGGATCGGTGATCGGTTTCACCGTCAGCTCCATGCTTTGCGGCATGGCGCAGTCGATCGATCAGATCGTGCTGTTCCGGGTTCTGCAGGGTCTCTCCGGGGCAGGGCTCGTGCCGCTGTCGCAGGCCGTGCTGCTCGACATCAATCCCCCCGAGCGACATGGTCGCGCCATGGCGCTCTGGGGCCAGGGGGTGGTTCTCGGCCCCATGCTCGCGCCGGTGCTCGGCGGCTGGCTGACCGACAACTACAGCTGGCGCTGGGTGTTCTACATCAACGTGCCATTCGGCATCCTTTCGGCCATCGGACTCATGGCTTACGTGCGCGAGACGGAGCCCCGGAGCGCGCGCTTCGACTTCCTCGGCTTCGGGGCGCTCAGCCTCGCGGTCGGCGTGCTGCAGATTCTCCTCGATCGCGGGGAGCTCAAGGACTGGTTCGGCTCGCCGGAGATCTGGATCGAGACCGGCATCGCCGTCGCCGCGCTGTATGTCTTCTTCGTGCACACGCTGACGGCACGTGAGCCGTTCATCAGCCTCGCGATGTTCAAGGACACCAATTTCGCGATGGGGAATTTCCTGGTGTTCGTAGTGGGCGTGGTGCTCTTCGCCACGCTTGCGCTGCTGCCGCCGCTGCTCCAGGATCTGCTCGGCTATCCGGTGTTGACCTCGGGTATCGCCATGGCGCCACGCGGCTTTGGCAGTTTCATCTCCATGTACCTCGCCGGCAGGCTCATCGGCCGCGTCGATACGCGGCTCCTCATCGGCATCGGCATCGCCGTGACGGCCGCCTCGCTCGCGATGATGTGCGACTATTCCACACTGATGCCGCAGACTCTCGTCTGGTCGACTACTTTCCTTCAGGGCATCGGCACCGGCCTCACCTACGTCACGCTCACCACCGTGGCATTCGCGACTCTCGGGGTACAATATCGCTCCGAGGGCACGTCGATGTTCAATCTGCTGCGCAACGTGGGTAGCAGCATCGGCATTGCCGCAACCGGAGCGCTCCTGACGCGCAACACACAGGTCATGCATGAGCGCCTTGCGGCCCACATCCTTCCCTGGGGCGGACAGATCCAGCTGCAGGCGCCTTTCAGCTTCACCGCGCCGGCCGGGCTCGCGGCGCTGAATGCGGCCGTGACCCGGCAGGCGCAGATGATCGCGTACAACGACGACTTCAAGCTGATGTTCTGGATGACGCTGGCGTTGATTCCCCTGGTGCTGCTGCTGCGCCCCGCGCGCGCGCGGCCACGGGAACCGGCCGTGATGGAATGAAGCAAATGAGCGTTGGCTCGAGCCGCAAGCGAGCGCAGCTGGCCGCGTCCGGAGTGGCCGCGGCGGCTGTGCTTTGCGCCTGCACCCTGGGGCCCAACTTCCATCGTCCGGCCGCGCCGGCAACCTCCGCATACCGGCCGGCGGGTGAATCGAACCCCGTCAATACCGCCGCCGCGACTGCGCAGCGGCAGGCGCCAGCGACCGGCGCCTATGCGCAGCACATCCTGCTCGGCGCCGCCGCCGCTCCCGACTGGTGGGCGCTCTTCGCCTCGCCGCGGCTCGATGAGTTGATGCGGCGCGCTATCGCTGACAACCGTAACCTCGCCGCCGCCAAGGCAACGTTGGCCCAGGCGCAGGAGCTGGTTGCGGCGCAGACGGGGCGGCTCTACCCGCAGGTGGGCCTGCTGGCCGGCGCCGGGCGGCAGCAGTACGGCAAGCAGTTCCTCGGCTCACTGGTTCCCCACGTGTCGCCTTTCACCTATGAGTCCTTCGGCGCGAGCGTGAATTACATGCTCGACTATGACGGCGCCACGGCTCGCTCCATCGAGGAGCAGAAAGCACTGGAGCAGTACGAGCGCAGCGAATTCGACGCTGCACAGTTGACGCTGACGGGCGACGTGGCAGCGGAGGCCGTCGTTATTGCGGCCACGCGCGCCCAGATCAGAGCGGCAGCGGAGCTGCTCTCCGAGGACCGCAACAACCTGAGTCTCGTGCGGACTGCGTTCGCCAACGGCTCGGTATCGAGGCTCGATGTTCTGACGGCGCAGAGTCAGCTCGCGAGCGATCAGGCGCTGCTGCCGCCGCTCTACCAGCAGCTCGCCATGGCGCGCCACGCGCTCGCGGTGCTGCTCGGCCATAGCCCGGCCGAGTGGTCGCGGCCGGACCTCGAGCTCACGGACCTGCGGCTGCCGCGGCAGCTCCCGGTGAGCGTGCCCTCGCAGCTGGTCCGCCGCCGCCCCGACATCCTGGCGGCGGAGGCGCAGTTGCACGCGGCCACGGCCGCGGTCGGCATTGCCACGGCGAACCTCTATCCTCAGATCGACTTGACTGCGACGCTCGGCCGCCAGGCGCTGACCCCGGGCAAGCTGTTCGACGCCTCTTCGACGGCCTGGTCGCTGATTGCAGGGTTGACCCAGCCTCTCTACGAAGGCGGGACGCTGCGGGCCGAGCGACGGGCCTCGCTCGATGCGCTGCAGTCGAGCGCGCAGCAGTATCAGCAGACCGTGCTCGACTCCTTCGGTCAGGTCGCCGATCTCCTCGATGCTCTGGATCATGACGCACAGCTGGTCGCCGCGCAGGCGAACGCGAGAGATACGTCGCAGGCGAGCCTGGAGCTCGCGCGGCAGAGCTATCAAGCGGGCAACTCGGGCATCCTCCAGGTTCTCGATGCGCAGCGCGAGCGTCAGCGCGCCGAGCTCGGATTTCTCGAGGCGCAGTCGCATCAGTACCTGGACACGATCCAATTGCTGCTTGCGGTGGGCGGGCCCCTCACCGGAAGCAGAATGCAAACGCCCGCCGCAGGCGGGTAGCCTGCGGCGGGCGAAACTAGGAGGGAAACGAAGAGTCGGTCAGGGTCAGGAAGCGCTCTTCACGACTTCGCAGTGCTGATGCGCCTTGCGCAGCTTCGCACAGGCGGCCTTGGCGTCGTCCTGGGTCATCCCCGCGGAGCGAATCTCGATGGTCTTCGACTTGCCGGTCGGCGGCACTTCCACGACGTCCTGCAGATCGCTGCCGAACTTGTCCTTCAGGCGCTTGGTGAGCTTGTCGGCGACGGCCTGCGAGCGGGCCGAGCCGAGCGACAGCTGATAGCCCGTGAGCTGCTTCAGCGCAGCCTGCGCGTCGGCGGTGTGTGACGAATTCGGATATTTCTGCAGGAAATCCTGATACCCGGCGGCGGTATTGGTCGACTGCGCGCTGGACCAGGCGGCATCCGCTTGCAGGCTGTTGACCTTGTCCTGCGCATCCGCGGCATGCATTCCGTTCGGCTCCTGCTGCAGATACTGCTGGTAGCCGTCGAGGGTGTTGGTGCTCTGAGCGGTGGTCCACGCCTGCTCGTCCTGCAGGGCGTTGATGCGGTCGCGGGCCTGCGCTACACGCGAATCATTCGGGTGCTGCTGGATGAACTGCTGGTAGGCGGCTATCGAATTCTGCTGGTTCGCCTTCTGCCAGTCGGCGGTGGGATTGCTGCAGGCCGCGAGCACGCCGGCAGTGATGACGCAGAGAACGAGCAAGGACTTCTTCACCGCAACCTCCGAGCAAACAGCAACATGTGAAACACGTAAGTTACCTCAAATCCTGAAATTTTTGCAAGCGGCATGACTCGGCGGGCTATCGGCTTGCCGCGACCGTGGCTCTCGGAAGACGCGCGCTCGTCGGGTGCCACGACCGGAAGCCGCCGTCGCCGCGAAGATGCGCCGAGCTCATGCGGCGCCCTCCGCGCTGTAGCGGGCCAGCAGCCCAGTCGTTACCGCGTAACGGAATACCCGCGCGAAGAAATGCGCCGCGAGCAGGATGTCGAGCGCCGCGATCGCCGCCGCGACCGCCAAGTTTCCGGCCGAGAGAGACTGCCCCGCCAGCGCTGCCCGCATACCCTCGAACACATACGACGGCGGCAGCAGATGTCCGACGGCCTGCATCCAGCGCGGCAAGGTCGCGAGCGGGTAGAAGACGCCCACGAACGGCGACAGCAGCGCGGGCAGCGGCCAGACCAGCCATTCCGAGGCCGGTCCGAGGCGCAGGACGAGCGCGCTCGCGAGGATGCCGAGCGCAATCCCGAAGCCGAACAGCACGAGGAGAAACGGCACGAGCAGCGCGCCCAGAGACAAGAACGACAGGCCGAAGACCGCTGTCGCCAGCACGAGCATCACGGCCAGCCCCACCATGCTCGTCGCCACGCTGGTGATCACGAGCCCGAGGATGTATTCCGAGATCGTGAGCGGAGTCGCAAAGAGATTGAGGAAGTTGCGCGACCACACATCTTCGAGGAACGCCGTGCTCACCCCCTGCATGATGCGCGTAAAGAAGTCCCACAGCAGCACCGCTCCGAGGAGGCTCGGCACGTAGTTGAAGCGGCCCGCGACCATGGAGTTGAGGTAGCGGGTGATGAAACCCCACACCACGATATCGATGGCCACCCACGCGAACATGGGGAGCGAGCGCACCGGGCTGCCGCGCAGGAGGTAGAACTGGCGCAGCAGGATGCCCGCCACCGGCTTCATTCTCATCCCGCGCTCTCCAGCGACTCGGCGAGCGGCTCGCTCGCAAGACGGATGAACAGCTCCTCCAGCGTCGCGGCGCCATGCTCGCGCGGCAGGCGCCGCGGATCGCCCTCGAGCAGCAGTCGGCCGTGAGAGAGGAAGAGAACCCGGTCGCAGACTTCCTCTACTTCGTACATGTTGTGAGAGGTCCAGAGGATCCCGCAGCCGGTCTCGACAGCGAGGCTGCGGATGCGTGCGCGCACCGTTTGCGCTGCAGCGGGATCCAGCGAGGCGGTCGGCTCATCGAGCAGCAGCAGCCGCGGCCGATTGAGGAGCGCCTTGGCGAGCGCGACCCGCGTTTGCTCCCCGGAGGAGAGCAGGCCACATTTGGTATCGCGCAGGCGCTCGAGGTCGAACTGCCGCAACAGCTCCGCGACCCTGTGTCCGAGCTGGGGTATCCCATAGACGAGGCCGAAGAACCGGAGGTTCTCGGTGACCGTGAGGTTGCCCGGAAGCGATGCGTAGACGGCGGAGAAATTGACGGACGCCAGGGCGCGCGCCCGCTGCCGCGCCAAATCGATACCTCCGATGCGCACGCTGCCCGCGGTCGGGCTCAGCACGCCGAGGATCATGTTGATGGTGGTCGTCTTGCCGGCGCCGTTCGGGCCGAGGAGTCCGACGACCTCCCGGCGATGGACATCGAAGGACACCCCCTCGACCGCGACGACACGTGAGTAGCTCTTGCAGAGCCCGGCGACGCTGAGAACCACTGAATTGGGGTCGCCGTCCAGAGGGTGGTCGTACATCCATGCACGATACCGTATCGCAGTACCTGCGGCGCGATCGGCCCCGGCCATACGGCCGGGGAAAAGCAAACCGCCTGGCTTCCTGTTAAATTCTGTTAAAATATTGCTCTTCTGGCAGCTTCCCGGTTGACCCACGCGCGTGCGCGCCCCGCCCTTACAAAGGGCGAGGTTGAGCCGCCGCGTCTTAGGGCCATACCGGAGGGAAGAGGACCGGAGAGTTCAGGAGTCGCTGTGAAGAGCGTGATGAGACGTCGACTGGCCATCGTGCTGGTCCTGATGGTTATCGTGGTCGCCGCGGTGGTTGGCTGGAAGGTGCATGTCATCCGCAAGGCCATAGCGGCGAGTGTCCCGATGCCCCAGACGGTGAGCACGGCGACGGCCGCGTATTCCGAATGGCAGCCGCAGGTCGAGGCCGTCGGCAGCCTTCGTGCCATTCACGGTGTCGAGGTTACGACCGAAGTGGCAGGTCTGGTGCGGAAACTGGACTTCAAGTCCGGCTCGGGCGCGCATGCCGGCCAGACGCTGGTACAGCTCAACGCCGATCCGGATATCGCGCAGCTTCAGGCGCTGATGGCCGAGTCGAACCTCGCCGCGCTGACCTATCATCGTGACCTCATCCAATACCAGGCGCAGGCGATCGGCAGGGCGCAGCTCGACACCGATATCGCCAACCTGAAGAGTACCCGCGAGCAGGAGGCGGCGCAGGCTGCGCTGGTGGCAAAGAAGACCATTCGTGCGCCCTTCGATGGGTTGCTCGGCATTACCACCGTCAATCCGGGCCAGTACCTCAACCCGGGTGATGCCATCGTTACCCTGCAATCGCTCGACCCCATCTACGTGGATTTCCGGCTGCCCCAGGACAACCTGTCGCGCGTCGGCGTGGGCCAGACCGTGCACGTGGCGGCGGACGCATTCCCTGGCAAAACCTTCGAGGGCACGATCACCTCCATCGACCCGCTGGTGGACCCCTCGACGCGCAACTTCGAGGCCGAGGCGACGATCCGCAATCCCGAGCACCACCTCTTTCCCGGCATGTTCGTGCGCACGACGATCGATACCGGGGTGACGCAGCGGTATCTCACGCTGCCGCAAACCGCCGTCACCTACAACCCTTACGGTCAGACCGTTTATCTGGTAAGCAGCCCCAAAGAGCCCACCGGGCATCCGACGGCGGCGCTCACATTCGTGGTTCTGGGGCCGTCGCGAGGCGACCAGGTGGCCGTCGTCAAGGGAATCGCCGCCGGTGATGTGGTCGTGACCGGCGGTCAGATGAAGATCAAGAATGGAACGCAGCTGGCGATCAACAACAGCGTGCTGCCGCGCGACAACCCCAATCCGACTCCCCAAGAGCACTGAGGCCTGGCGTGAAGCTCACCGACCTCTTCGTCCGGCGGCCGGTCCTTTCGGCGGTCGTCAGCCTGCTCATCCTGGTGCTCGGCCTGCGCGCCATCTTCCAGTTGCCGGTGACGCAGTTCCCACAGACTGAGAATGGAGTCATCACGATCTCCACGACCTACTACGGTGCCGACGCGCAAACCGTGGCAGGTTTCATCACCCAACCGCTCGAGGCTGCGATTGCCCAGGCGCAGGGAATCGACTACCTCTCCTCCGTCTCGAGCCCCGGCAGCTCCGTCATCACGGCGACGCTGCTGATGAACTATTCCTCGAGCAAGGCGCTCACGGAGATCAGCGCCCAGGTCAACGCCGTGCGCAACCAGCTGCCGCCGCAGTCGCAGCTGCCGATCATCTCGCTGCAGGCCAACCAGACCATTGACGCCATGTACCTCAACTACTCGAGCAAGGTACTGGCGACCAACGACGTGACCGACTACCTGCTGCGAGTCGTACAGCCGAAGCTGAATGCCATCCCCGGCGTGCAGATCGCCGAGATCCTGGGCGGACGGACTTTCGCGCTGCGCGCCTGGCTCGATCCGGAACGGATGGCGGCGCATGGCGTCACCGCGGGCGACGTCTACACGGCACTTGCGGCCAACAATTATCTTTCCGCCGCGGGCCAAAGCAAGGGCGACATGGTCAGCGTCAACCTGACCGCCTCCACGGACCCGCACTCGCTGGATGAATTCAAGCGGCTCGTGATCCGCCAAGCCAATGGCGCCATCGTCAGGCTCGAGGATGTGGCCACCGTCGTTCTCGGGGCCGAGAATTATGACTTCGGTGTCTCCTACAGCGGCCTCTCGGGCGTGTTCGTCGGCATAAAGACGTCACCGACCGCCAACGTGCTCGAGGTCGCTCGCAATGTCAAAGCGGTCCTGCCCGAGATCGCCGCTCAGCTTCCGAGCGGCATCAAACAGACAGTCGCCTTCGATGCGACCACCTTCATCAGCGCGTCGATAAGCGACGTCCTCAAGACGCTCATCGAGGCGCTGCTCATCGTTACGGCGGTCATCTTCCTTTTCCTGGGCAGTCCACGGGCGGCCGCTGTGCCCGCGATTGCGATGCCGCTGTCCCTGGTTGGCGCCTTCGTTGTGATGCTGGCGCTCGGCTATTCGATCAACCTGCTGACTCTGCTCGCGCTCGTGCTCGCGATCGGGCTCGTGGTCGACGACGCGATCATCGTCGTCGAGAACATTGACAGGCACATGAAGGACGGCGCAACGCCGTTCGCGGCGGCCATTGCGGGCGCCCGTGAACTCGGCGGCCCGATCATCGCCATGACCGTCGTGCTGGTAGCCGCTTATGCACCCATCGCGTTCCAGAGCGGCCTCACGGGTGCGCTCTTCACCCAGTTTGCTTTCACGCTCGTCGGCGCCATCACGGTTTCCGCGATAGTTGCGCTCACTCTCTCGCCCATGATGTGCTCCCGAATCTTCCATCCCGAGCAGGAGGAAAATCGATTCGCTCGTCTGGTGGACCGATGGTTCTCGCGCTTGAGATCGGCCTATCAGCGCACGCTCTCGAGCTGGCTCGAGACTTGGCCGGTGCTCATGGTGCTCCTGGCACTGATCCTGATCCTGTTGCCTCCCCTTTTCATGACCTCCGGGTCCGAGCTCGCCCCCGCGGAAGATCAGGGATTCGTCGCCTATCAGCTTATCGGGCCGCCGGATGCAACCTACACGCAGATGCAGACGTATTCCCACCAGGCTCTCGAGGTTGGGCAGTCGATTCCGGAGTACCGTGGGGCGTTCCAGATCGTCGGTACGCCGTCGGTGTCGCAGGGCCTGGGTGGAATCCTGTTCAAGCCCTGGAGTGAGCGCAGCCGATCCGCCAGTGAGCTGCAGGGTGTTTTGGGACAGAAGTGGTCCAGTATCGCCGGCGCGGAGATCATACCGTTCCAGTTTCCCCCACTGCCCGGTGCCCAAGGCCTGCCTTTGCAGTTCGTGATCACCACGAGCGAGCCAATCCAGAATCTCTACCAGGTCTCGCAGGAAGTCCTGAATCGCGCCAGGGCGAACAGTAGTCTCTTCTATTTCGCGGATTCGGACCTGAAGATCGACTCGCCGCAACAGACCATCGTAGTCGATCACGACATGGTGGCCGATCTCGGCCTCACCCAACAGGAGGTCGCCTCGGTGCTGGGCGCGGCCATGGGCGGTGGCTATGTCAACTACTTCACGATCGCCGGGCGCTCCTACAAGGTTATTCCGCAGGTGCTGCAGAAGTATCGGCTGATTCCCCAGCAGGTGCTCGATCTGCATCTGCGCACCACCAACGGCACACTGGTGAAGCTCGGTACCATCGCGCACCTCGAGCGTCAGACCGTTCCGGAGTCCATCAACCACTTCCAGCAGCTCAACTCCGCGACCATCGTGGGGGTGGCCTCTTCGCAGAGCGCGGCACTGGCTTTCCTGAGAAAGACGCTGCAGGAGGTGGCCCCCACCGGCTACACCGTCGACTACTCGGGCCCCTCACGCCAGTACATGCAGGGTTCCGACAGCTTCCTCTTCACCTTTGGGTTCGCGCTCATCATCGTCTATCTTTCCCTCGCGGCCCTCTTCGAGAGCTTCCTCGATCCGGTGGTGATCCTGGTGTCGGTGCCCACGGCGCTGTTCGGCGCGCTGCTCGTCATCAACGTCGGCGCGACTACGATCAACATCTATTCGCAGGTGGGGCTCGTGACCCTCCTCGGTCTCATCAGCAAACACGGCATCCTGATGGTGCAGTTCGCGAACGACCTGCAGCGGTCCGGCAGGGCGAAGAGGATCGCGATCGTCGAGGCGGCGACGGTGCGGTTACGGCCGATCCTGATGACTACCGCGGCGATGGTGCTCGGCGTCCTGCCGCTCGTCATCGCAACTGGGGCAGGCGCGGCGGGCCGCAAGGCGATGGGCTGGGTGATTTTCGCGGGCCTTTCCATCGGCACGGTCTTCACACTCTTCATCGTGCCGGCAGTCTACCTCCTGTTGGCGGCCGATCACGAGAAGGAGCGGCAGCAGCTAGCCGAGCCGGCGATGAATAGTTGAAGCGCTGGATCCGGGCATCCTGCCCGGCTCAGCGCTCCGCCACCTGCGGCGGCGGGGCACATCCCTGTGCCTGGGTAACGGGTTAAAACTTCCCGCTCTGGTAGTCCTCGAACGCCTGCATCAGCTCCTGGCGAGTGCTCATCACGAACGGGCCGTGCTTGGCCACGGGTTCCTTCAGGGGCCGGCCGGCGACCAGGATGGCGCGGTTGCTCGTGCTACCGCGCGGCGGATCGCGGCCCTCGAGCTGCACCGAATCACCGTCGCCGAGCACCGCGAGCTCGTGAGTAGCCAGCGTCGCCGCTGACTCACCGCTACCCACGCGCACGGCGCCCTCGTAGACGTAGAGGAACGCCGAGTGGCCGCGAGCGATCGGCTGCGAGAATGTCGCGCCCGGCTCGAGCTCTATATCAAGATACGTCGGGTCGGTTGCCGGCTGAGCGATCGGTCCCGTGACGCCGGCTACCTGTCCGGCAATCACTTTCACGCGCGCGCCGCCCCCCACGTCCGTGGCCGGAATCTTCTCCGGTCCGAATTCCTGGTACTTGGGCGCGGTCATCTTGTCCCGTGCGGGCAGGTTGATCCAGAGCTGGAAGCCGCGCATGCGGCCTTCCTGCTGTTCCGGCATCTCCGAATGCACGATGCCTCGTCCGGCCGTCATCCATTGGACGCTGCCCGGAACGAGAATGCCCTCGTGGCCGTGGTTGTCGCGATGGCGCATCCTGCCGTCGAGCATATAAGTGACGGTCTCGAAGCCCCGGTGGGGGTGATCCGGGAAGCCCGCGATGTAGTCGCCGGGGTTGTCCGTCCCGAACTCATCGAGCATCAGGAACGGATCGAGGTCCGGCAGCCGCGGCTGGCCGATGACCCGCGTCAGCTTCACGCCGGCACCGTCTGATGTCGGCATCCCGCGCACGACTCGCGAGACGCCCCGTATGGATTGCGCATTCATATCGAGTCTCCTCGTGACAGCATTATCGCTCATGGGACAAAGCCCCTACCTATGGTATAAAATTGTTACTGAGGCTAATTATGTGAGTGCGGCCAGCGCCGAAACAAGAAGGCACACGTATGCGACCCAGTAAAGTTCCTGTAACCATAGTCGGGCACCTGCACAGCGAGGAATGCCCGAAGATCAGTCAGGTACTGGCCCGGGTCGGGGAGAAGTGGAGCGTCCTCATCATCATCATGCTGGCGGAGAGGCCACGCCGCTTCTCGGAGCTCAAGCGCGCGATCGGCGGCATTTCCCAGCGGATGCTGACATTGTCACTGCGCGGCCTGGAGCGCGACGGCCTGGTGAAGCGCACTGTGTTCCCGGTCGTACCGCCGCGCGTCGAGTACGAGCTGACGCCCCTTGGGCGGTCGTTGCATGCGCCCGTGAGCGCGCTCGGCGAGTGGGCGCGCAGTCACCTTGCGGAGATCGACACCGCGCGCGAGGCCTTTGATCGCAAAGAGGCGTTGGAAGCCGAAGAAGCGTCAAATCTGCACGAACGCAGAGGCTATTCGCATTGAGCGGGCATCGGGGCGATGTCAGGCTGCCTCCTCTAGCCGATAGCTACCGGCCGGATTGGTCATCCGAGCGCTTCCGGAACGTAAGTTCTTGATCTTAAAAGAGAACTAACCTGCGGGGGTGTGTGCCTGCTCCCCCCTTTGGGGGAGGAACCCGCCGGTTGAGTTTGCGCTGACCAGCCCGATTATAGGAACTGCGGCGGTAGTTCGAGCGTCCATTGATAGAG
Source organism: uncultured Pseudomonadota bacterium (assembly GCA_963833085.1). GTDB lineage: Bacteria > Pseudomonadota > Gammaproteobacteria > Steroidobacterales > Steroidobacteraceae > 13-2-20CM-66-19. The sequence goes on along the minus strand of CAWHWV010000026.1, from coordinate 67,098 downwards.
GAGAGCCAGGTCATGCAGCAGACAAGCAAAGTCGAGCGGCCGCAGCCGCAGGTCGTGGACTACAGCGCCGCGCGCGCCAAGGCGATCGCGTGGCTGGGCGACCGCTATCTGCTCGCCAAGCCCATCAACCGCAGGACATCTCCCCCAACCACCGTGCCAGTATCAACCCCCGGCACGTTGGCAGTCCTGCCGGCGGGATACGCTTCCCGCCGGCCTTTTAACCACCTTCGGGTTGTAGGAGGCTCGTATGAATCGTCAAATGATTCTGTTGCGAGTGGAGCAGGGAGTGTGGGAAGGCTGGCAGTGGATGGCGCTGGATGATTTCCTGCAGCGCGTGCGCCTCGATGCCTGGAAGGAAGACGAGGAGTCCATGGTCGGAATGATTCTGCCGGCAGCACGGCAGGGCCAGGTCAATTAGGTCAGACCCCGCCGGCCCAGGGAACGTCCCTGGGCCGCCTACGAGGCGCTTATGAATATCGGCTTCATCGGGCTGGGCAACATGGGCGCCGCCATCGCGGGTCGTTTGCTGGAAGCCGGGCATTCGCTGTGCGTCTGGAACCGTTCACCGGAACCGGCACGGCGCCTCGCGGAGCGCGGCGCGCAGGTCGCCGCCACGGCCGCTGAGGCGTTTCGCGGCGATGTCGTGTTCTCGATGCTGAGCGATGATCAGGCCACGCGCGCGGTGTTGCTCGACAGCGGCCTTGTCGCGCGTGCGACGCCCGCCGCAACCCGTCTTCACGTCAATCTGGCCACCATCTCGGCGGCGCTCGGCGACGAGCTCGCGGAGCGCCACAGCGAGCGTGGCGTGGGTTATGTCGCCGCGCCCGTACTCGGCCGACCCGACGTCGCGGCTGCGGGCAAGCTCACTATCCTCCTGGCCGGACCGCGCCAGGACGTCGAGTCCATACAGCCGCTGCTCGAGGGAACCGTCGGGCAGAAGGTCTGGCGCTTTGGCGAGCGGGCCTCGCAGGCGAATGTCGTCAAGCTTGCCGTCAACTTCATGCTGGCGGCGGCGATCGAATCCATGGGCGAGGCAGCGGCGCTTACCGCGGGCTACGGCATCGAGGCGCGTGAGCTCTTCGAGCTGATCGGCCAGACTCTCTTTCCCGGACCGGTATATCAGGGGTATGGCCGCCTCATTGCCGACGGGCGCTTCGAGCCCGCGGGATTCAAGGCGCGCCTGGGCCTCAAGGATGTGCGCCTGGCGCTGGCTGCCGCCGAGGCCGTTACGACGCCGATGCCGGTTGGCAGCGTGATCCGCGACTCCATGCTCGAGGCGCTGGCGCGCGGCGAGGGCGAGAAAGAGTTCGGCGTGGTGCTCGGCCGCGCGGCCATGCGGCGCGGTGGCCGGTAGCCGCAGGGATGCCGGAGCACTCGAATATAATGGGCCGATGCCGCATCAGCATCAGCCCGCATGACCTCGTGCCCCACGGTTCTGCTCACAGATTACGCCTGGCCCGATAACGCCATCGAGGCGGAGCTCATCGAGGGTGCAGGTTTCCGCTTCGTTACCGGTCCCGCCAAAGCGGCGCCTGCGGAGGTGATCACATCTCTCGCGGCCGAGCATCAGCCCGCCGCGATCATGACCAACTGGGCGCCGGTGAGCGCGGCCGCGATCGCAGCCACGCCGCACTTGCGCATCGTCGCGCGCCTGGGGGTTGGGCTCGACAACATCGCGGTCGACGAGGCTACGCGACGCGGCATCTGGGTCACCAATGTGCCGGACTACTCCGTCGAGGAAGTGTCGGACCACGCCGTCGGCATGCTGCTGGCTTGTGCGCGTGGACTCACTCACTACGATCGGGAGGTCAGGGCGGGCCGTTGGGACCCGGCCGGCGCGAAGCTGCGGCGCGTGCGCGATTTGACCTGCGGCATCATAGGGTTCGGGCGCACTGGGCGGCGGACGGCCGAGAAACTGCGGGGCTTCGGTGTGCGCCTGCTCGCTCATACGCGGCGTCCAGTCGCCGACGCGGGCGATGTTGAAATGACGACTCTCGAGGAGCTCCTGCGTCGCTCGGATGCGGTGATCGTCCATGTCCCCCTCACCGCCGACACACGTCACCTGCTCGATCGCGAGCGGATCGCGCTCATGAAGCCCGGCGCCTTGCTGGTGAATGTGAGTCGCGGCGCCGTGATCGAAAATGAAGCGTTGATCGAGGCGCTCGCAGGCGGCAGGCTTGCCGGCGCCGGGCTGGATGTGCTGGAAGGTGAGCCGCGCGTTCCCGCCGGGCTGCTGCGATCCAACGTCATTCTCACGCCTCACATCGCATTCTCTTCCGATGCGTCGTTGCGCGATGTGCGGCGCAAAGCCAGCGAGGATGTCATCCGGGCGCTGCGCGGGGAGCGGCCCCTGCAGGCACGGAACGAGCCGCAACCGCAGCCGTTCATTTGACCGGAGCCGATCGAGCCCAGGGCATGAGCCACATAGCCTTTGTTTCGCGCGCCTGTGCAGGCTGGGCGCTCTGCGCGGGCCTCGCCTGCATGGCTTCCGTGGCGCCGGCGAGGGCGCGAGTCGCGACGACACCCCTGGAAGCTCGGGTCGACGGCGGGATAGTCCGCGGCGCTCTCGAGCACGGCGTCATCGCCTTCGAAGGGATACCTTACGCGGCCCCACCCGTGGGCGCCTTGCGGTGGGCGCCGCCGCAACCGGTGAAAAGCTGGCGCGGCATCAGGCCGGCCCTGCAGTTCGGCCCTGACTGCGCGCAGTTGCCGACTCCGGGAGATGACGGGCCGGTGCGGACCGTGCCGAGAGAGAACTGTCTGTACCTCAACGTGTGGCGTCCGAAAGCGCGCTCTGCCCGCGGTCTGCCCGTCATGGTCTGGATTTACGGCGGCGGATTCGTGGATGGTGGCACATCGCCCGCCATACACGACGGCACGCAGTTCGCGCGCGACGGTGTGGTGCTCGTCAGCTTCAACTATCGCCTCGGAAACTTCGGCTTCTTCGCGTTTCCGGCGCTCGACCGGCAGCCGGCCGGCGGCCTGCGCGGCGACTACACCATCATGGATCAAATCGCGGCGCTGCAATGGGTGCGGCGCAACGTGGCCTCGTTCGGCGGCGACCCGCGCAACGTGACGATCTTCGGCGAGTCCGCAGGCGGCATCTCGGTCAATGCTCTTCTCATGAGTCCCCTGGCGCGCGGCCTGTTCGCAAAGGCAATCATCGAGTCAGGCGCCGGGCGCGACAACATCTCGCCCCTGCGACCCCTCTCCGGGGCAGCCGATTCCGCGGAGGCGATGGGCCTCAGGCTGGCCTGGCTCCTGGGCATCGGGGGCGAGGGCCCCCGTGCGCTGGCGGCACTGCGCAAGCTGCCTGCGGCGAAACTGGTGGGTGGTCTGGATCTGCACACCGAGTCGAGCGACCCAACGTTCGTCGGCGGTCCCATCCTGGACGCCAGGCTCTATCCGGGCGCGCCGACGAAGGTATATGCGGCGGGCGGCGGCACGCGCGTGCCGGTCATGATCGGTACCAACACGAATGAGATCGGCCCGGCGATCCCGGCCTCGCTGCCGGCGCTGTGGCGGACCTTCGGCGCCGATTCCGCGACGGCCCGGCGCATCTACGACCCGGACGGACGGCGCACCCTGGAAGAAGCGGCGGCCGCGGCCGGTGGCGATCAGTGGATGGCGGAGCCGGCGCGCGCGATCGCGCGAACCCTTTCCGCGCGCGGCCAGCGTGTGTATGAGTATCGATTCGGCTACATCGCAACCGCACGCCGCGGAACGGTGTCGGGTGCGCCACATGCTTCCGAGATCCCCTATGTCTTTGACACCGTCTCCGCGCGTTATGGCAAGGAGACATCACGCGCGGACGAGGCGATGGCGCGTGTTGTGCACGCGTACTGGATTGCATTCGCGCGCACCGGCCGGCCGGACCCGCGCGGACAGCCGGCTTGGCCGGAATATCATCAGAGCAGCGACGAGCTCATGAGCTTCACTGACCACGGTCCAGTTCCGGAGGCGGATCCGTGGAAGACACGTCTCGATGTTGCCGAGCGTGCCGAGGCGGCAAGAAGGCGAGCCACGATGGCACCCTAGGTCCACTGAACGAATTCCATTTACCGGCGCCGCGCCGAGCCGGCCGCCGAAGCGGACCATGCTGCCGGCGGGTCGAGATGGAAGGCGTACTGCGCGAAACATGCACGCAGGAATCCCCCTGCGGTGTAGCCCGCGCCCTGTAGCACGGAGCGATGAGAGATCCACACGGCGCATGCAGCACCGCCAAAAAAGGCGCGATGCGTCAGCCGGATCAGTGTCCGCAACGCAACGGGCTTGCGGGCGCGCAGGTCGAGGATGAGCTCCGACTCGTAGCCGATATGAGCGAGCTCGTCGGCGAGTAGCGTACGGCACAGGACCCTGAGCCTCTGGCAGCCGGTCACGGACTCGAGCGCGCGGTAATAGACGTTGCCGATCAGCTCGGCCGTGATCAGCACGTGGAGGTAGAGCTCAAAGCCGGCGAGTCGGCGCACGCGGCGAAATACCGCGTCAGTCCAGTGCCGGCTCCTCGCCATGATGCCGTGCTCTTCCATGAACGCACGCAACAGGCGCGCATGCCGCTGCTCCTCGCGAATGAAGAGCTCGGTGATGCGTGGCAGGAGTTCATCACCGTGAGCCGCCGCGAAGCGGTATGCCGCGCGCAGAAGCCCCGTGCCGTCCGACTGCTCGCCCAGTTGGAACGTTGCGATTGAGTGGGCGATGAGGCGGCGCTCCTCGGGCGGGAGGGCATTCAGCGAGCCGCCGGGCGCGCCGCGCGGCTGCTCCGCGTGGTATTCGAAGTGGTTGAGCCAGATCCTGAGATTCGCGAACATTGCCATTCTCCGCCACCGACCTGGGGGAGAGTCTCGGCGCCGATCCGGCTGGCGTCGTGGCGGAATCGTGGCAAATTCGGGCAGCGGAAGCCGGGCATGCTCAGGCAAGATCATACCATGATTTACAAGGGTTTTTTGGAGGGGCGCATGCGAAGACACGGCGGCGTCATTGCCGCGGCGGTTTGCGCGCTGGGATTCGTCGGCACCACGGTGGTCGCGGGCGCGGTAGCAAAGGGCGCCACCGCCGGCCGGCCCGCGCTCTGGCGGACCTACGACATGATCGTCAGTCTGCAGAACCTGCCGCGCACGTATACCTGCAACCAGCTCTGGTACGAATTCCACGGCATCCTGCTGCGCCTGGGAGCATGGCCTTACAGCATCAACATCCTGCCGTACCAGTGCAGTCCCACGCCGAGCGGCTATCTGAGGTCGCCCGACGTAGAGATCCGATTCCAGCTGCCAATCTTCCTGCAGGCGGCGGTGAAGTCGGCGCCCGCCGAGGCGATCGAGCGCACCGTCCGGCTCTCGCCGGGCGAGCCGAAGACTCTCCAGACTTCGGATTGTCAGCTGCTGCGGCAGATCGAGCAGATGATGCTTACGTCCATCGAGGGCGCCCGCGTCGATGAGGAACACTTCGACTGCGCCGCGCCGCCGCCGCGGGGCGCCAACTTCCATGTCACATTGAGCCTGCCGATGGTCCTGAAGATGCCGCCCGCGCCGACTACTTCGGCGCCGGCCCCTCACTGACTCTGACCAGATCCGCCGGGCGCATCCACTTGCGGAACGCCGCCTGGATCTGCGCCGGGCCGAGCTCGATGTAGCGCTTGGCCGCGATCGTCGGCTCATCGAGCGGCAGCCCGAGGTCGATCCGGCCGATGATTCCGCCCGCGATCTCATCCACGCTCGATTCGCCGAGAGGAATCTGCCGCACCAGCAGCTCCTTCACGCGCAGCAGCTCCTCGTCGCCCACGGGCGTGCGCTGCATGTCGGCAATCTCGCGGCGGACCATTGCGGCGGCCTTGGTGACGTTGGGCGGATCGCAGGCATACTCCACCAGGTACGCGCTGCGGGTCCGGCCGGCCTCGAGCGTCGAGTCGACCGAATAGACGAGACCGCTCTCCTTGCGCAACGCGATGCTGAGACGCGTCGAGTAGAAGCTGCCACCCAGCACCGCGTCACCGAGCTCCAACGGGTAGTAGTCGGGATCGCTGCGCGTGACCGGCAGCGTCTGGGCGAGGACCACGATGTCCTGCACGCGACTGGAGTCAGGCACCGCCACCACTCCCGGCCGATTCGGCGTTACCTGCGGCAGGTCCGTCGGCGGCTTCGGTCCGACGGCTTTCCAGGAGTCGAAATACTTCTCGATGGCGGACAGTGCCTGCTGCGGCCTCACCTTCCCGATCACGACGATGGTGGTGAGGTCGGGGCGGAAGGTATCGTGGTAATAAGCCTGTACCTCGTCGGGTGTGAGCGCATGGATGCTGCCCGGCGTGGCGAAGCGCAGGCTCGGATCGGTTGCCGGAAAGAGCGCCTGGCGCAGCGAATGGCGCGTCAGGAAGCCGGGACTCTGATTGCGGGCCGCGACGCTTGCGGCGAGCTGATCGCGCAGCACGGTCATGGCATTGGCGGGCAGATAGGGATCGAGCTCGTTCTGCGCCAGAAGCTGGACACCGCGATCCAGATCCTCGGGCAGGACCTGAAGACTGAAATCGGAGCCCGCCTGCTCGCTCGCGCCAATGGCATCCAGCGCCTGCTGGAACTGCAGGCGGTGGAGACTGTTGCTGCCGAACATGAACATGCGATCGAGCAGGTCGCTGACACCTTCCTCGCCGCGCGGCTCCTCGAGGCCGGGCTGACTGCGGATGTGGCCGTACACGCTGACGGTGTTGCTGACATCCTCCGTCTGCACGATGAGTGTCAGGCCGTTCGGTAGTCGAGTCACTACAGGATGCAGAGTGGAGGGGGGCACGCTCAGGCGACGCAGAGCCGCGGCAGCCCACGTCGGCAGCGGCGTCGGCTTCGCGGCGCCGAGGGAAATCGACTCCTGGCCGCCGAAGCCGCCGCCCGAGGGTACCGGTTTGCCGGACCCGCGCGGCAACATCACGGCCGTGACGGCATGATCGAGATCGAGATATTTCCGCGCCACGCGATCGACATCCTGCACGGTGACCTTGTCGATCTGCGCCAGCTCCTCGTCGGGTGAGCTCACCTGATAGAGCGCAAGAGCGTCCGACCAGTCGGAGGCGAAGCCCGCGATGGAGTTCTTGTCGAACTCGGCCGCACGGCGCTCCTGGAGCTTCGCGGCCGCGACGAGATCAGCGGGAACGCCGTGCTGTACCACATCGGCGAGGATGGAGCGGATCGCGCGCTCGAGCGCTTTGGGATCCTGCCCGACGGCGAAGGACACCGTCGCATAGGCGATGCCGGCCTGCGGCAGCGGATCGAGGGAGAAGTCCGCATCGAGCGCCTTGCCTTGAGGTACGAGGCCGAAGAGCGCGAAGCGGCGGCTGTCGAGGACATCCGCGAGCACATCGAGCGCGGCGAAGTCGCGACTGTCGAGGCCCGGCGTGCGTACCGCGATCATCGCCATGCCGTCCGGCTGATCGGTGCTCATGCTGAAGGTGGCGGCGTGCGCCGGACCGAGCCGCACCGCGGGCCGCTGCGGCAGCTTCCTCGGCCGGATGTCGCCGAAGAGCTGCTTCACTTCGAGCAGGGTGGCTCGCGGCTCGACGTCGCCGGCGATGACCAGGATGGCGTTGTTCGGCGCATACCACGTGTCATGAAACTGTTTCAGCATTGGCCCGGTGGTGGCGTTGAATGAGGGACGGGTGCCGAGCGCGTCATGGGCGTACGGCGTGCCCGCGAACATTTCCGCGCGCATCTTCTCGTAGAGAACGTAGTCCGGGTCGGACAGATCCTGGGCCACCTCCTGCTCGATCGCGCCGCGCTCCTGCTTCCACTCGCTCTCCGAGTCGAGCACGCCGCTCATCCGCAGCGCCTCGATACGCAGGGCGACGTCGAGGTCTTCCGCCGGGACAGTGAAGACGTACTGGGTCACGCTCTCCCGCGTGTTGGCATCGAAGTTGCCTCCCATGACGCCGCCGATGTCGGCGAGCTGGTCGGCAGTGAGGCCCGGGCTGCCGCGAAACATCATGTGCTCCTGCGCATGCGCCATCCCCGGGAATCCCTTGGGCGTCTCATCGGAGCCCACCAGGTAATTCACCGCCGTCGCGACCACGGGCGCCAGCGGATCCCGCACGATGACCACCCGCAACCCATTCGCGAGCGTCTCCCTGGTGACCTGCGACCCGGGCGGATTCGTCGCCGCCTGCGATCGTGGCGTCGCGAACATCAAAGAGCAGGTGACGAGCAAGCTGATTATCGTTACGCGCATGTGTTTCTTTCAGCAAAACGAAAGGGAGCCGATCCTGCCTCAAGGACAGGACCGGCTCCCCGGCTCTCAATGCCGGACTGCGACCGGGACCAACCCGTGACGGCCGCCGAAGGCATCACGGGTAAGACCCATGCTGCGCCAATTGGTTCGCTACGCCGATTTGAGCTGCTGAGCGGCGAACTCGAAGTTGGCCAGCTTGGCCAGGAAGTTATCGGTGAAGTCCGGGCGGCGATTGCGGAAGTCGATGTAGTAGGCGTGCTCCCACACATCGAGAACGAGGAGCGCCTTGCCCTCGCCGGTGGCAAGCGGAAGGCCGGCGTTCGCGGTCTTCGAGACCTTGAGCTTCCCATCCTTGCCGAGCACCAGCCACGCCCAGCCGGAGCCGAACTGACCGACGGCGGCGGCCTTGAAGGCTTCCTTGAACTTGTCGACGCTGCCGAAGTCGGCGGTGAGCTTCTTCTCGAGATCGCCAGGGATGCCGCCGCCCGTCGGCGAAAGGCAGTTCCAGAAGAAGCTGTGGTTCCAGTGCTGGCCGGCGTTGTTGAAGACGGGGGTCAGGTCCTCGCGGCCGTGAGCGAGCTTGATCAATTCCTCGAGCGACTTGCCCTTGAGCGCGTCGTTCTTCTCCACCAGGCCGTTGAGCGCGGTGACGTACGCCTGATGGTGCTTGCCATGATGGAACTCAAAGGTTTCCTGGCACATGCCGCGGGCGGCGAGCGCGCCGGGCGCAAACGGAAGCGAGGGGAGGGTGAAGGTCACGGGTGCTCTCCGGCAATGAGTGGAACGATGGGATGGCGCAAAGCGTGATCCCGAAGGCTAGGAAATCGATACGAATTTGTCTACTTTCGTCATATCTTGTTCAGCCTCCGCTCAGCGACGGGCGGCGAGAATGCATAATGGCCCGCTCGGGACGAGACCGGGCCAAGTCGGAAGATGCACCTACAGGCAAGAGAGTTCGCACGCGTACCACTGTCGCTGCTGACGCGGCTGCGCTTGATCCTGTTCGGTCACGAGGACCTGGCGGGCATCATATTCTGGGCTGCGCTGGTCGGATTCTTCGGCGCGCTGGCGAGCGTGGTGTTCCGGGAGTCCATCCGCCTCTTCACCAAGCTCTTCACGGGGTTCACCTATATCGGTGAGGGCTCCGGCTTGGTCGATGCCGCGGCGAGCCTGGTCTGGTGGCATCGGGCGCTGGTGCCGGTCGTGGGCGGGGTGCTCGCCGGCGCCGTGCTGCATTTCGTAGGCCGCACCTTCGTCTCGTCGAAAGCCGTCGATTACATGGAAGCGGTCATCGTCGGTGACGGCAAGATCGGTTTTCGCGCAACCATACTGCGCAGCTTCGGGTCTCTTCTCACCATCTCCTCGGGAGGCTCGATCGGACGAGAGGGCTCGATGGTGCAGCTCTCCGCGATGCTCGGATCGCGGCTCGGCCTGTTCTCGCGCGCGCCGATCCCCCGCCTGCGCCTCATGGTCGCATGCGGCGCCGCGGCCGGTATCGCCGCGGCCTACAACGCGCCCATCTCGGGCGCGTTGTTCGTTTCGGAGATCGTTCTCGGCTCCATCTCCATGGAGAGTTTCGGTCCCCTGGTGGTCTCGTCCGTCATGTCGAACGCCACCATCCACCGCTTCCTCGGGTACGGACCCGTTTTCGACGTCCCGCACGTGGTGTGGTCATCCTCCAACGTGGAGCTGATCTTCTACCTGATGCTGGGCATCCTGCTCGGACATCTCGCGCCGCCCTTCCTCGCGCTTCTCGACTTCGCGAAGTCACAGTTCGTGCGCCTGAAGCTGCCGCTCTACTGGCAATTGGGCCTCGGCGGAGTGATCGTCGGCGCCATCTCGATCTTCATCCCGCAGGTCTGGGGCAACGGCTACAGCGTCGTCAGCCACATCCTTCAGGGCCAAATCGCCCCCCTCATGCTGCTGGCCATACTGTTCGCGAAGGTGATCGCGACTTCCGCGACGGTGGGCTCGGGAGGCGTCGGCGGTGTCCTCACGCCTTCACTCTTCATCGGCGCGGCCGTCGGCGGGCTAGTTGGGGGCGTGCTGCACGGTCTGATGCCGCACACCGCCTCGGTGCCGGCGGCGTACGCTTTGATCGGAATGGGCGGATTCCTCGCGGCGACCACTCAGGCGCCCCTCACGTCGATCCTGATGATCTTCGAGATGACCCTCGACTACAACGTCGTACTGCCGCTCATGCTCGCCTGCGTGACGGCGCACTACACGGCGAAGGTCTACCGGAAGGGACAGTCGGTCTACCACGCCAGTCTGAGCCGCGCGATCGTCGCGGAGCACGGCGATGACTGGCGGCTGCGCACGGTCGAGGCGCTGGTGAAGCCGGCCGCAGCCGTGGTCTCCGCCACGACCAGTCTGGCGGACATCTACGACCAGCTTCCCAAGCGCCCCCTGCAGCGGGTCTATGTGACGAGCGGCGATGACCTGGTCGCCTGGTTCGATCCGCGCAAGGTGCTCGATCGCCTGCAGAAAGGCGAGATCGGCTGGGGTCTGCCGGCGGAAGCGGTTGCCCTGCCAATCAATTTCGCTCTCTCTCCCGACATGCCGCTCTGCGAGGCGCTCGACGGCTTCCTGCGGGAGCAGGCGACCGCGCTGCCGGTCACTCCCGGCCAGTGGCGCCACACCCTGCTCGGCGAGGTCTCGCGCAGCGACGTCCTTCTGGCCATCCAGGACCGCCTGACGTATCCCAAGTAAAGCCCTCCGCCAGGATTTGCCACTAAAGATCATGGCACGGGCCGCTTTGCATCAGATCCGGCCCCCGCCCATGGCTTGTACTGGTCCTCGACGGCGCCAAGCGCGCCAGCACACAGCAAGAGGGCCAGCATATGAGCATCCTGAGCAACAAAGTTCGTGTGGGAACGGTGGGTATCACGATCGCCGCGATGTCCCTTGCCGCTTTGCCGGCGTCCGCGGCCCAGACGGCGTCTGGGACGCAGCAACCCGCGTCCAAGCAGGAGAACATCGGCGTCCTGGCGGGGGCGGCGGTTGGGGCGGCGGCGGGCGGGCCGATCGGCGCGATGGTCGGCATGGTCGCCGGCGCGCTTCTGGGCAATCACTATCACAAGCAGAGCGTCGCCAATCATGATCTGGCGGCGCAGAACCGTGCGCTTGCAGCGCAGGACCAGGCTCTCACCGCGAGCCTCAGCGAGAGCCAGCAGGACCGCGAGGCCCTGGCGGGGAAGCTGAACCTGGCCAGCCAATCGCTGACCGCCGTCGAGGCACAGCGGGCGCAGCTCGATCACACGGTGCAGCTGTCCGATGACATCGAGACCGATGTGGCCTTCAAGACGGCCGCTGCCGCCATCAACAGCCTGCAGTTGTCGGCGCTGCAAAAGATCGGTGCCCTCGCCGCATCGCTTCCGCCCGGGGCGAAGGTACGGATCGACGGTTACGCCGACCCGAGGGGCCCGGCGACGCTCAATGATGACTTGTCGCTGCGGCGTGCGGAGGCCGTGGCCCTGACGTTGGAGAAGGCGGGAGTCCCGCAGGACAGGCTCGTGATCGAAGGACACGGCTCCACGGAATCGACCAGCCCGCGGGGTGATATGGACGCGTACGCGTTCGACAGGCGCGTGACCGTGCGGCTGCAGGGGGCCGAGGTGGCCCAATCGACCGGCTCAGGGCCTGCGGTGGCGGATGCGCGCTAGGCAACATAACTCACGGGTCGGGTGAAGAGCGTCGCAGATTGGCGAACCGCCGCTTCACCCGGCCCATGGAGGCTGGCAGTGTGAGCCACGAGCCGAAACTCCGCTGCCACGGACAATTGCCATGCTTCCGACCGTAACCATAGCGTCGACGCGTCTCGTTTCGACATTCGACATGGGCCTGCTGCTGGGCTGTGTCGTAGTCGTTGCCGCCATCGCCTGGATGGCAATGACGCACGCGCGCCACGATCGTCACCGTTGATTGCGCACCGCCTCGGCGAGCGTTCCAAACATCTGATCGATGTGGGAACGCTCGACGACTAGTGGCGGCGACAGCGCGATGATATCGCCGGTCTGGCGCACCAGCACGCCGCGCTCGAAGCATTCGACGAAGATGCCGTAAGCCCGGCTGCCGGGCCGGCCCGCCGCCGGCTCCAGCTCCAGGCCGAGGATCAGCCCGTAGTTGCGTACGTCGATGACATGCGGCAAGCCGCGCAGTGAGTGCGCGGCATCCTCCCAGTACTGCGCCAGCTCCTTCGCCCGCCCCAACAGGCCCTCACGCTCGTAGATACCGAGCGTGGCGAGCGCCGCCGCGCAGGAAACCGGGTGCGCCGAATACGTGTAGCCGTGGAAGAGCTCGATCGTCCCCTCGGGCCCCTGCATGAAGGCGTCATGGATAGATCGCTTCGCGAGCACTGCGCCCATCGGCACGACCCCGTTCGTCAATCCCTTGGCGGTGGTGATCATATCGGGAGTCACGCCGAATTCCTGCGCGGCAAAGGGCGCGCCAACACGTCCGAACGCGGTGATCACCTCGTCGAAGATGAGGAGGATGCCGTGCCGGTCGCAGATCTGGCGCAGGCGCTCCAGATAGCCGCGCGGCGGCAGCAGCACTCCAGTAGAGCCGGCGATCGGCTCCACGATTACCGCGGCGACCGTCGAGGGATCGTGCAGGGCCAGCAAGCGCTCCAGCTCCTCCGCCAGCTCCACCCCGTGGGCGGGCTGACCGCGCGAGAAGGCGTTGCGCTTGAGGTCGTGGGTGTGAGGCAGGTGGTCCACGCCCGGCAGGAGCGAAGCCGACCACGTCTTGCGGGTGCTGCCGATTCCGCCTACGGAAATGCCGCCGAACCCGACGCCGTGATAGGCGCGCTCCCGTCCGATGAGCTTGGTGCGCGCGGCATCGCCCCGCACCCGATGATAGGCGAGCGCGATCTTGAGGGCCGTGTCCACCGACTCCGAGCCCGAGTTGGTGAAGAACACGCGATCGAGCCCTGGCGGTGCAATCCGAGCGAGCGCGTTCGCGAGCTCGAATGCGGACGGATGGGCCATCTGGAATGTGGGCGCGAAATCCAGGGTGGCCAGCTGGTGCGCCACCGCTTCGGTGATTTCGCTGCGGCCGTGGCCGGCATTGACGCACCAGAGCCCTGCGGTGCCATCGAGGATCTGCCTGCCGTCCGGGGTGAAGTAGTGCATGCCGCTGGCGCGGGAGAGCAGACGAGGCTTCGCCTTGAACTGGCGGTTCGCCGTGAAGGGCATCCAGAACGCATCGAGCGCTTCGCGGGAGAGGGGGTCGGAGACTGCCATGGGGGGCTCGCGGGTGGCTGGGGCGGTGGGAGCCCCTTATCATAAGGAAATGCCATACGTGGAGACAAACCGCCGGGCTCGCTCGCGCTCTGCGAGCCCCAAACCGTGACGTCCCTTCGATTCCTGGCGAGTGTGCCGCGCGGGCTCGCCGATCTCCTCGCGAAAGAGCTGGCGACCTTCGGCGCGAGCGACGCGCGGGAGCGGACGACGGGTGTGGCGTTCACCGGCACGCTTGAGACCGCATACCGCGCCTGTCTCGAGTCCCGGCTCGCGAACCGCGTATTTCTGGAGATCGCGCACTTCGAGGCCGCGAGCGCGGAGGGCTTCTACTCCGCCGCCCGCGAATGCGATTGGAGCCAACATCTGGGACCCGGCGCAACGCTCGCCTGCGATTTCAGCGGCAAGCATCCGACCATTACGCACAGCCACTTCGGCGCCCTGAAGCTCAAGGACGCGATCGTCGATACACTGCGCGAGGCGACCGGCATTCGGCCCGACATCGTGTTGGATCGGCCGAGTGTCCGTGTGCACGCGCACGCCCACGGCACGGCGATCACTCTGTCCATCGATCTCTCCGGTGAGAGTCTGCACCGCCGCGGCTATCGCGGGGCGGCCGGCGAGGCGCCGCTGAAGGAGAACGTTGCCGCCGGTGTGCTGATGCGGGCGGGATGGCCGGAGCTCGCGGCCGCGGGCGCTCAATTCCTCGACCCGATGTGCGGCTCCGGCACACTGGTGATCGAAGCGGCGCTGATCGCCGCGCGCTGCGCTCCGGGCCTGCATCGCGAGTACTTCGGTTTTCTCGGCTGGCGTGGGTATGACGCGGAGCTGTGGCGGCGGGTGCGCGCAGAAGCGAAGGCGCGCTGCCTCGCGGGCGCGCAGCCGACGGCCGTGATTCGCGGTCAGGACCGCGACCCGCTGGCCGTGAGGGATGCGCGCGCGAACGCTCAACGCGCGGGCATCGGGTCGTGGGTGCAGTTCGAGGTGCGCCAGCTGGCGAACGCCGCTCCTGCGCCTGCAGCCGAGACTGATGGCGGGGAGTCCGAATCCGGGCCGAATACCCAGGGCCTTCTTTGCACCAATCCTCCATATGGCGTTCGGATGGAGGATCTCGATGCGGCGCGTGCCGTCCATCGCGAGCTCGGCGAGGTGCTCCGCGAGAGATTCCAGGGCTGGCAGGCGGCGGTGTTGACCGGGGCGCCGCAACTCGGCATGGAGCTCGGCATCCGCGCGGCCCGCACCCACACGCTTTGGAATGGTGCGATCGAGTGCCGGTTGCTCAGGATGAAGGTGGAGGCGGCGAGCCTGCGGCGCCCAGGCACGCTCGTTCGGGAGGATGCGCCGCCCCTGCAGGATACGCCGGGCGCGCGCATGTTCGCCAATCGTCTGGCCAAGAATCTGAAGCGGCTCAAGAGCTGGGTCGCCAAGACCGGCGTGTCGTGTTATCGCCTCTATGACGCTGACATGCCGGAGTACGCGTTCGCGATCGACATCTACCGCACCGTGGAGCCGGAGGATGCGTGGCTTTACGTGCAGGAGTACGCAGCGCCCGCGGAGATCGAAGTCGAAGCGGTCCGACGCCGTCGCGGCGAGGCTCTGGCGGCGTTGCCTGGCGCGATTGGAGTTCCGCGGGAGCGGATCAAGTTGCGCACGCGCCGACGAACGCCGCGCGGCGAGCAGTACGACAAGATGGCCGATCGCTCCGATTTTCATGTGGTACTCGAAGGCGGCCTGCAGTTCATCGTCAACTTCGACGATTATCTCGACACGGGTCTGTTCCTCGACCACCGCATTACCCGCGCTCGCCTCAGGGAGGCCGCAGCCGGCAAGCGGTTCCTCAATCTTTTCGCCTACACCGGCACGGCCACGGTTTACGCGGCGGCTGGCGGTGCGGCTGCAACCACCTCCGTCGACATGTCACGGACATATCTCGACTGGGCGCAACGCAATCTTGCGCGCAACAGCGCGATCTCTCCTCGGGGCGCCGGCGGCACGCGGCCGCAGCATGAGTTCGTTCAGGCGGACTGTGTCGAGTGGCTGCGCGATGCGGCGCGAGCCTCCGCGCGTTACGACCTCATCTTCCTCGACCCGCCGACGTTCTCGAACTCCAAGCGCATGGAGGGAGTGCTCGACGTCGAGCGTGACCATCCAGCGCTGATCGAGGCCTGCATGCGCCTCCTCGAGCCGGGCGGTCTGCTCGTCTTCTCCACCAACGCGCAGCGTTTCCGACTGGACCCGTCGCTGCCCGAGCGATTCGCGATTCGCGACGTGTCCGCCGCCACTCGGCCGCCCGATTTCGAGCGCAACCCGCGGATCCACCGCTGTTTCGAGGTCCGGCGGATCTGAGAACGGCGTCGACACAAAATCCCTTTACACCCACCCACGCTTCCGGTAGGTTCGATACGGTATGTCCCGTCTGATGAAAACGCGCAAAATCATGATTAAGACGCCCCTTGCGGGGGCCCTGGCAGATCTCGCGCGCGCTTAGCAGAGTCGGAACATCGCGAGTCAACCAGAGGCCCCGCCGGCAACGCCGTCGGGGCCTCGTTCGTTTTGGAGTCGTTGCATGCACTCTGGTCGTTCGGCCGGCTCGGCGCCGGTGGTCGCGATCGTCGGCGCTACCGGCGCCGTCGGTGTCGAGCTCATCCGCTGTCTCGAGGAGAGGCGCTTTCCGCTCTCGGAGTTGCGTCTCTTCGCTTCGGCGCGCTCCGCCGGCAAGACGCTGGCTTTCCGCGGCGAGCCGCTCGCCGTGCAGGAATTGCAGGATGACAGCTTCCGCGGCGTCGACATCGCGCTCTTCTCCGCTGGCGGCGGCACCTCCAAGCGTTTCGGGCCGCTCGCCGTGGAGCAGGGCGCGGTGGTCGTCGACAACTCCTCCGCGTTCCGCATGGATCCGGCCGTGCCGCTGGTCGTGCCGGAGATCAACCCGGAGGCGGTGCGCGGGCACCGCGGCATCATCGCCAACCCCAACTGCTCGACCATCATTGCAATCACCCCGCTCTGGCCGGTGCACCGCAGCAACCGCCTGCGGCGGATGATCGTCTCCACCTACCAGGCCGCTTCCGGCGGCGGTGCCGCCGCGATGGAAGAGTTGCGCGAGTCGACCCGCGCCTATCTCGAGGGCCGGCCGTACGAGAACCGCGTGCTGCCGCATCCCTACGCCTTCAACCTCTTCAGCCACAACACCAAGATTGATCCGCAGACAGGCTACAACGAGGAGGAGACCAAGGTCATCCGGGAGACCCACAAGATCTACGGCGACGATTCCATCCGCATCGCCGCGACCTGCGTGCGGGTGCCGGTGCTGCGCGCCCACTCGATCGCGATCAACTTCGAGTGCGAGCGCCCCATCACCCCGGAGCAGGTGCGCGACATCATGCAGACGGCGCCCGGGGTGAAGGTAGTCGACGACCAGGAGCGCAACTATTTCCCCATGCCGAAGGATGCCTCCGGTCAGGACCCGATTCTCGTGGGCCGCATCCGCCGCGACCTCAGCGACCCGAGCGGCCGCTCGATCGCGCTCTTCGTCGCCGGCGATCAGCTCCTCAAGGGCGCCGCCTTGAATGCAGTGCAGATCGCCGAGTTGCTATAAGAGACTGTTGGGGCAGGGAAGCGCTTGAAATCGGCGACGCCCGGGGTTACGCTGGCAAACAACAAATGATTGTTACCGCTCTCGTCCGGAAGAAGCGGGTGGTGGGGTTATGCAGACAGTCGTTGGATGCGCGCAGGCAGCGCGCCGGGCCGGTACCCGGCTGATCGCAGTATCACTCCTGGGTCTGATAGCCGTGCTCGCCGCGCCCAGCGGGCGCGCAGTGCCGCTGACCGTCTATGGTCAGCTGCCGGATATAGAGAACGTTGCGATATCGCCGGACGGCTCGCGGTTGGCGTACGTACGCACCCAGGGCGACATGCGGGTCGTTTTCATTGCCGACGTCGCGAACCGCAAGATCATTCGCTGGGTCAAGGCGGGTACGACCAAGCTGCGCGACATCAGATGGGCCGACCCCGACAACCTGATGATCATGGCCTCCGTATCTACGGCGGCGTATGGCTTCAGGTTGGAGTGGTTCCTCCTCAGGGTTTACAACATACCGCGCAATGAGCTTCGTACCCTGCCCGGCGATACGCTCGGCGAGAAGAATGAGGTGATGAACGCCGTCGTCGGTCGCGTAGCGGTGAGACGCGTCGATGGGCACACCGTGCTGTTCGTTCCGGGCCTTTACACGAACGCGGCCGGCGACTACATGACGGACTCGCAGAATGCCATCGCGCTTTTCCGCTGCGATCTCACGACGGGGCGCACGAGCCTCCTCCGCAAGGGCTCGTCGTACACGCAATGGCGGCTCGATAGCCAGGGTCGGCTTGCTGCTGAGCGGGATTACGACGAGCTCGCGC
Source organism: uncultured Pseudomonadota bacterium (assembly GCA_963833085.1). Taxonomy (GTDB): domain Bacteria; phylum Pseudomonadota; class Gammaproteobacteria; order Steroidobacterales; family Steroidobacteraceae; genus 13-2-20CM-66-19. The sequence goes on along the minus strand of CAWHWV010000026.1, from coordinate 49,258 downwards.
AGCGCTGGTCCATTGGCGTCTCCCGTCTGGGCGGCGATCCCTCGGAAGCGGCATCAGGTCACGCCCCGCTGGATATCCCTGAGATTCTGGGGTTCGGGCCCACGGCCGATACCCTGCTCATCGAGTCGACAGCAAGCGGCCACAGAGTGTGGCTGCTGCTGTCGCTCGCAGACGGCAAGCTCGCGGCGATGCCTGCGGCGGAAGTGTTCGACGAGCCTCTCTTGGACGAGTTCACCGATCTGATGATCGGTGGAGTGAATACGGTGGATCTGCCGCAATACGTGTTCTTTGATCCCGCGAGGAACCTCAACTGGCAGGCGATCGTCAAGGCATTCGCCGGCGATCAGGTGAATTTCGTTTCCGCGTCGACGGATTTTTCCAGGGTTGTAGTACTCGTCGACGGTCCGAACTACGGCTACCGCTACGTGCTGATCGACCTCAAGCACCCGGGAGCCGTTCCGATAGGCAATGTCTACAAGGGAATCGACAAGCCCTTCGAAGTGAGGAGCATCACCTATGCGACGGGTGACGGCCTGAAGATTCAGGGCTATCTGACTCTACCGGATCGGCCGGCCCATGATCTGGCGCTGGTGGTGCTGCCCCATGGAGGCCCGGCTGAGCGGGATACGGCCGAGTTTGACTGGTGGTCGCAGGCTCTTGCCGACCAGGGTTATGCCGTCCTGCGGCCGAACTACCGCGGTTCCAATGTCAATGAGCATCTGCTCGAGGCTGGCTATGGTCAGTGGGGCCGCAAGATGCAGTCGGACCTGTCCGATGGGGTCAGTTATCTCGTCAAACAGGGCTTGGTGGATCCTGCGAGGGTATGCATCGTTGGCGCGAGTTATGGTGGCTACGCCGCGCTCGCCGGCGCAACGCTGCAGCCGACGGTGTATCGGTGTGCCGTGTCGGTTGCCGGAATTTCCGACCTGGCGCGGATGCTGCAGTGGGAGACCCGGGGGGGAATCCAGGACCGCTATGCGACCCGCTACTGGGACCGGTTCTGGGGCGTTTCGGGCGCTGCTGACCCGGCGCTGGACGCCATCTCGCCCATCAAGCACGTCGCTGCGGTCAGGGCGCCGATACTCCTCATCCATGGTCGCGACGACACCGTGGTGCCCTATGAACAGAGTCAGATCATGTTCGATGCGTTGCGAAGCGAGGACAAGGATGCGCAGCTGGTGACACTGAAGAAGGAGGATCACTGGCTGTCGAGCAGCGATACCCGGCTGCAGATGCTGCAGGCGACGGTCGCTTTTCTCCGGGCGCACAATCCGCCCGATTGATGTCAGGCCCGTCGCATCACAGCAGATCTCTCAAGCGGTAGTACAGCATTGCGAGCACCAACACCGGCCGGCGCAGGATGGCGCCGCCCGGGAAGTCCTGGTGCGGGATGCGCGTGAAGACGTCGAAACGCTCCGCCTGACCGGCGATCGCCTCTGCCACCAGCTTGCCGGCAATCCCGGTGAGGGCGATGCCGTGTCCGGAAAATCCCTGCAGGAAGTAGACGTTCGGCATCAGGCGCCCGAAATGCGGTGCGCGGTTCAGGGTGATATCGACGTAGCCGCCCCAGGAGTATTCGACGCCGACGTTGGCAAGCTGCGGAAACACCTTGAGCATGCGGGTGCGCGTGCCGCTCGGCGCCTCGAAGGAGTGTAGGCCCGAGTAGCTGACGCGGCCGCCGAAGAGCAACCGGTGATCGGCGGAGCGCCTGAAGTAGTCGAGCACCCAGTTCATGTCGCTGACCGCGGCATTGTTGGCGATGAGCTGTTGCGCGCGCTCCGCGCCGAGCGGCTCCGTGGCGATGATGTGGGTGCCGACCGCCATGATCTTGGCAGCCAGGGCCGGGGCGGTTTTGCCGAGGTACACGTTGCCGCAGAGGACCAGGTAGCGCGCGCGAACCTCGCCGCCCGGCGTACGTACGCGCGCTGAAGTGAAGCCGAGGGCTCGCGTGTCTTCGTAGATGCGGACGCCGGCACGCTCCGCGGCCGCAGCGAGCCCGAGCGTGTAGTTCAGCGGGTGTAGATGGCCGCCGTTGGAGTCGTAAAGCGCGCTCACGTATCGGTGCGTGGCGAGCGTCGCCTGAACCTCATCGCGGGGCATGTAGCGCACGCTGCGGTACTGGAGCCTCTCCTGCAGCTCCGCGAGCTCGACTCGCAGCTCCCGATCGTGACGGGGCTTCACCGCCGTCAGCATGTAGCCGTCCACCCAGTCGCAATCGATATGGTGGCGCGTGATGAGCTGCCGCATGAGCGCGAGCCCCTCGATGGAGACATCCCACACCGCGCGCGCTGCCGTCCGGCCGATGAGCCGCTCCAGCTTGCTCTGTCCCGAAGCCACCCCGTGGATCGCCTGGGCGCCGCTGCGGCCGGAGGCGCCCCAGCCGATCCGGTGCTGCTCGAGCAGCACTACGGAATAGCCTCGCTCGGCGAGATGCAGCGCCGCCGAGCAGCCGGCGATGCCGCCCCCGACCACGCAGACGTCGCACTCCACCGAGCCCGCGAGCGCTGTCCGCTCGGGGGCGGGTCGGGCTGAGGCGGCGTAATAGGAAGCGGCGTGGGCGGCCACGTGGGGGCGCTGGGAATGAATTATGTAAAATTAATGATTTGGGCCTAAGGCACTGAAGAGCATAGCCGATGCAGGGCGGGGAGGGCCGTGCCATGGCCGTCCATGGCGGCAGGGCCCCCAGCCCGCGCATCCGTGCGCGGGCGCTCGCCGGCGCGAGGACACGTTAAGTGTCCTCGCGGAGAGGGCATCGGCGGACTCTCACCGAAACCACCGTCTTGCTTTGCTGTGGTCTAATTAGAGATCGATGTCACCGGCTCGCCCCCTCATTGGCCTTCCCGCAGACCGGCGGATGATCGGGCTACACCCCTTTCACGCAGTCGGCGAGAAATATGCCCGGGCGGTGCTGGACGCAGCCGACGGGCTGCCCCTGCTCATTCCCGCCCTCGCCGAAGAGCTGCGCCTCGATGAGCTGATCGCGCGCCTGGATGGGCTCGTTTTCACCGGCAGTCCGTCGAACGTCGAGCCGCGCCACTATGAGGGCCCGCCGAGCCACCCCGGGACGCTGCACGATCCGGCCCGTGATGCCACCACGCTGCCGCTCATCCGCAAGGCAGTGCGGGCCGGCGTGCCTGTGCTCGGCATCTGTCGCGGATTCCAAGAGGTCAACGTCGCGTTCGGCGGCAGTCTCCATCAGCGTGTTCACGAAGTTCCCGGTCACCTCGATCACCGGGACGACGACAGCCAGCCGCTCGAAGTACAGTACGGGCCCGCTCACGAAGTGATCCTCGAGCCCGGCGGGTTGCTGCGCTCATTGGCGGGGACCGAGCGGGCACGAGTCAACTCGCTTCACTGGCAGGGGATCGAGCGGCTCGGCGACGGGCTGGCCGTGGAGGCGCGCGCGCCCGACGGATTGATCGAAGCATTCAGAGTCGAGGGCGCAGCACGGTTTGCGCTCGCGGTCCAGTGGCATCCCGAGTGGAAGGTGATGGACAACGCGCTGTCGCGCGCGTTGTTCTCGGCCTTCGGTGGTGCGTGCCGTGACCGCGCCGAATCCAGATGAAAGGCAGCCGCATGGTTAGCGAGATCCGCCAGTTCTTCCGTGACCACGGCATCTCCGAAGTCGAGGCCATCATTCCCGACATGGCGGGCATTGCCCGGGGCAAGATCATGCCGGCGGTGAAGTTCGCCGAGGACGGCGGCATGCGCCTGCCGGAGAGCGTCTTCCTGCAGACGGTCACGGGCGATTACCCGCCGGAGACCGGCGCGGCAATGAGCCCCGCAGAGATCGACATCATTCTCAAGGCCGACCCTAAGACGGTGCGCCGCGTGCCTTGGGCCGCTGAGCCCACCGCGCAGGTGATCCACGATTGCTTCTACTCCGACGGCCGGCGGGTGACGATGGCGCCGCGGCACGTGCTGCGCAATGTCCTCGAGCTCTACGCCCAGCGGGGCTGGGAACCCGTCGTTGCCCCGGAGCTCGAGTTCTACCTGGTCGAGCAGAACAAGGACGCCGACTATCCGCTCAAGCCGCCGGTGGGGCGGTCGGGCAGGTCGGAGCCCGGGCGGCAGTCCTACAGCATCGCGGCGGTCAACGAGTTCGATCCGCTGTTCGACGACATCTACCAGTTCTGCGAGGACCAGGAGATCGAGATCGACACCCTGATCCATGAGGACGGGCCGGCGCAGATGGAGATCAACCTGATCCACGGACCGCCGCTCGACCTCGCCGACCAGGCGTTCCTTTTCAAGCGCACGGCCCGAGAGGCAGCGCTGCGCCACAAGATATACGCCACCTTCATGGCGAAGCCGCACGCCAAGGAGCCCGGCAGCGCCATGCACATCCACCAGAGCGTGCTGGACGTGAAGACGCGGCGCAACATCTTCAGCAATCCCGATGGCACTCCCTCTCCCCTCTTCTTCGCGCACATCGGCGGCCTGCAGAAATACATGCCGGCGGCCATGGCGCTCTTCTGCGCCAATGTCAACTCCTATCGTCGCCTCACCCGGTATCTGTCGGCGCCGATCAACGTGCACTGGGGTTATGACAACCGCACCGCCGGGCTGCGGGTGCCGATGTCCGGGCCGGAGGATCGGCGGGTCGAGAACCGTGTGGGCGGCGCCGACGCCAATCCCTACATTGCCATTGCCGCATCGCTCGCCTGTGGATATCTCGGCATGGTCGAGGGAGTGCAGCCGGGCGATCCCATCACCGGCAGCGCGCACGACCTGCCCTTCGGCCTGCCGCGCTCGCTCGATGAGGCGCTGCGGACGCTGCGCGCGAGCGAGCCGCTGGTGAAGCTGCTCGGCGAGCCGTTCGTATCAGCCTTCACCATCGTCAAGGAAGCCGAGTACGAAGTCTTCCTGCAGGTGATCAGCTCCTGGGAGCGGGAGCACCTGCTGCTCAACGTGTGACCATGCGACGCTTGCTCTCCATAAGTCTTGCCATGGCGCTCGCAACGCTGCTCGCCGCCTGCTCCGGCGGATCGCAGTCCAACGAGAAGGTCGTCAACGTCTACAACTGGTCGGACTACATCGACCCGCAGGTGGTGAAGGATTTCGAGACGCAATACGGCATCAAGGTCAACTACGACGTCTTCGACAAGAACGAGGTCCTCGAGACCAAGCTTCTCACCGGCAACACGGGCTTCGACGTCGTGGTGCCGTCGGCTCCGTTCCTCGAGCTCGAGATCCAGGCTGGAGCGCTCGAGAAGCTCGACAAATCGGAGCTGCCGAACCTCAAGTATCTCGACCCCGTCGTCCAGAGCAGCGAGGCGCAGTACGACCCCGGCAACCAGTACGCCGCCGACTACATGTGGATCACTTCCGGTCTGGGCTACAACCTGCAGGCGGTGCAGGCCCGCTTGCCCGATGCGCCGGTCGACAGCTGGCGGCTGCTCTACGACCCCGCGGTGGTCTCGAAGCTCCAGGACTGCGGCGTGACCGTGCTCGATGAGCCGACGGAGGTCATCGGCACCGCGCTCCTGTACCTGGGCAAGAACCCGAACAGCGAGTCGCCCGCCGACCTCGCGGCCGCCATGAAGGTGCTGATGGCCATCCGGCCCTACGTGCGCTACGTCAACTCCTCACGTTACATAGACGATCTCGCCAATGGTGAGATCTGTCTCGCGCTCGGCTGGTCGGGGGACGTGAAGCAGGCCGAGGTGCGCGCGCAACAGGCCGGCAGGACCTACACCATCGCCTACTCCATCCCGAAGGAGGGCGCGGTCGAGAACTTCGATGTGCTCGCCATTCCCGCGAATGCGCCGCATGCGCGCAATGCCAACCTTTTCATCAACTATCTGCTCGACCCGCACGTTGCCGCGCGCAATTCCAACCTCGTCAAATACGCCAACGGCGATCTGGCATCGCGGCCGTACCTGGACAAGTCCGTGCTGGACGACGCCGGCATCTATCCGGCGCCGGCGGTGATGCATACCCTGGTTCCGGAACGAGCCAAATCGATGCAGTTCATGCGCCTGCTGACCCGCGCCTGGACGAACTTCAAGACAGGAAGCTGAGCGACAGACAATTCTGCCGATGAACGCCCAACCGTCGACGCCGACCGATCCCGCGGCGCCCTACATCCGCCTCCAGGCCGTCAGCAAGAAGTTCGGCGAGTTCGCCGCCGTGGACACCGTCTCGCTCGAGATCCGGCGCGGCGAGATCTTCTGCCTTCTCGGCGGCTCCGGTTCCGGCAAGACGACGCTGCTGCGGATGCTGGCAGGCTTCGAGACGCCGAGCGCCGGCAGCATCTACATCGACGGCGAGGACATGAGCGCGGTGCCGCCCTACGAGCGGCCCATCAACATGATGTTCCAGTCGTATGCGCTCTTCCCGCACATGAACGTGGAGAAGAACGTCGCCTTCGGCCTCGAGCAGGAGCGGCTCAGGCGTCCGGAGATCAGCCGGCGCGTTGCGGAGATCCTGGAGCTCGTGGAGATGAGCCCGTACGCGGGCCGCAAGCCGCACCAGCTCTCCGGCGGCCAGCGGCAGCGGGTGGCGCTGGCGCGGGCTCTGGCCAAGCGCCCGAAGCTGCTGCTCCTCGACGAGCCGCTGGCCGCCCTCGATCGCAAGCTGCGCGAGCGTACACAGTTCGAGTTGCTCAACATTCAGGAGCGGCTCGGCGTCACGTTCATCGTGGTCACGCACGATCAGGAGGAAGCGATGACCCTGGCCACGCGCATGGGCGTCATGGATCGCGGGCAGATCGTGCAGGTGGGGACGCCCGCGGAGATCTACGAGGCGCCCGTCAATCGCTTCGTCGCCGACTTCATCGGCTCCGTGAATCTTCTGGAGGGAAGGGTTGCGGCTCTCGGCGCGGATGAGCTGACCATCAGCTGCGATGCCGCTGGTTGCACCGTCCGGGTGGGGCGGCAGGTCGAGTGCGCGCCGGGGGACACGGTCTGGGCGGCGATCCGCCCGGAGAAGATAGCACTCGCGAGCGAGGGATCGCCGGCAGAGACGCGCGTGGAGAACCGGGTGCGCGGCAAGGTCCGTGAGGTCGCCTACATGGGCGACGTGTCGATTTGCCTGGTCGAGATCGATTCCGGCAAGACCTTCCGGGTGACTCTCCCCAACCGCTCGGGCATCGCGGCGCAGCGGGACCTGAGACACGCGACTGTTATGCTCTCCTGGGAGCCTGAGAGCCCCGTGATCCTCACGCGTTAGGTAACGGCCAGAGGAAACGCCAGTGGAACAGCGTGCGGAGGGGAGAGTAGTGCCTCGCCGGTTTTCGGCGCGGCGGCTCGTTGCAGGCATACCCGCGCTCTGGCTCACCGTCTTTTTCCTCGTTCCTTTTCTCATCGTACTCAAGATCTCGTTCTCCGAGGCGCGGCTCGCCATTCCGCCGTATGCGCCGCTCATCACCTGGCTGCACGGGTTGCCGGTACCCAGCATTCACCTTTCGGGCTATACCTATCTCTTCACCGATCCGCTCTACCTGCGCTCCTACCTCTACTCCGTCATGGTGGCGGCGGTCTCGACGCTCTTCTGTCTTCTGATCGGGTACCCGATGGCGTATGCCATCGCGCGCGCCAGCGATGCGTGGCGCAGCTTCCTGCTGATGCTGATCGTATTGCCGTTCTGGACGTCCTTCCTGCTTCGCGTCTACGCGTGGATCGGCCTCCTGCAGAACGACGGCCTCATCAATAATGTGTTGTTGTACCTCGGCCTGATCCACCATCCCGTCACCCTGCTGCAGACCGACTTCTCTTTATACGTTGGTATCGTTTACTCGTATCTGCCGTTCATGATCCTGCCTCTCTATGCTAACCTCGAGAAGCACGATATGGCTTTGCTCGAGGCGGCCGCCGATCTGGGTGCGCGGCCGCTCACGGCCTTCCTGCGTGTGACGCTGCCCCAGTCGCTGCCTGGCATCGCGGCTGGCTCGTTGCTTGTCTTCATTCCCACGGTTGGCGAGTACGTCATTCCAACTCTGCTCGGCCGTACTGATCAGATCATGATCGGACGCATGCTGTCGGATGAGTTCTTCGATAACCGCGATTGGCCGGTGGCGAGCGGCGTCGCGATACTGATCCTGCTGGCGCTGGTGGTGCCCATCGTGCTGCTGCAGCGGGTCGAGCGCGGCAACCTGGAGACGGCGGAGTGAATCGCCGGAGGGTCGGGTCGTGAGAAAGCGCGGACTGTTCTCGCGTACCGCGCTCGTCCTGGGACTCGTATTCCTCTACGTGCCGATCCTCTCGATGATCGTTTACTCTTTCAACAACAGCCGGCTGGTCACAGTATGGGACGCTGCGCACTCGCCCACGCTCAAGTGGTACGGCGTCCTCCTCTCGGACGATGAGGTCCTCGACGCGGCCTGGCTGTCGCTGCGTGTGGCCATCTGCGCGGCGACCGCATCCACCATCCTCGGAACCCTGGCCGGCACGGCGCTTGCCCGATTTGGCGCCTTCCGCGGCCGCTCCCTTCTCGTCGGCATGACGACCGCGCCCATCGTCATGCCCGAGGTGATCAGCGGCCTTTCGCTGCTGCTCCTCTTCGTGGCCCTGCAGCAGGCCATCGGGTGGCCGCAAGGCATGGGCGCGATCACGATCACGCTGGCCCACATCTCCTTTTGCATGGCCTACGTGACGGTGGTGGTACAGTCACGCTTGGCCGGCTTCGATGAGTCGCTGGAGGAGGCCGCGCAGGACCTCGGTGCGCGCCCGGCGAAGGTGTTCTGGAGGATCACGCTGCCGCTCATCCTGCCGGCGGTGCTGGCGGGATGGCTGCTCGCCTTCACCCTGTCGTGGGATGACCTGGTGATCTCGCAATTCGTCGCCGGGCCCGGCTCGAGCACGCTGCCGATGGTGATCTTCTCCAAGGTGCGGCTCGGAGTCAGCCCTGACGTTAACGCGCTCGCCACTCTGATGGTGTCGGTGGTTGCGAGCGGAGTGGTAGTCACCGCGGTGTGGATGCGCCATCGACAGAAACGGCGGGAGCGCGATGCGCAGCTCGCCGCTGCCGCTAATCTTTGACCGGCCAACTTATAGCGGAAAGCGCCTATGTCTCGTAAATTGCTGGGTGTCGACGTCGGGGGCTCGTTCATCAAGGCGGGCGTGGTGGACGTCGAGGCTGGACAACTCGTTGGGGAGCTGATCTCGGCGCCTACGCCCCACCCCTCGAGCCCCGAGGGCATGATGCCGACAATAGCGGCGCTCGCCGCCAAGCTGCCCGCCGCCACGGGTCCCGTCGGGCTTGCGTTTCCCGCCGTGGTCAAAAGCGGCAAGGCGCGCACTGCCGCCAACATCGATCATTCGTGGATTGGCGCCGATGGAGCCACGCTCATCCGGCGCACGTTGGATCGCGACGCTCTCTTCCTGAATGATGCCGACGCGGCGGGCCTCGCCGAGATGCGCCTGGGCGCCGGGCGGGGAGTCAGAGGCGCGGTCGTCATGCTGACCTTCGGCACCGGCATAGGGTCGGCGCTCTTCATCGACGGCAGGCTTTTCCCCAACACCGAGCTCGGGCACATGGAGCTGAACGGCATGGACTCCGAGAAATACGCTTCGGCCCACGTCAAGGCGGTCCTCAATCTCGACTGGCGCGCCTGGATGGACCGGGTCAACGTCTATCTCGATCGCATGCAGGCGCTCCTCTGGCCCGACCTCTTCATCCTGGGCGGCGCGATCAGCGAGCGCTTTGCGGATTTTGCGCCACTGCTGCATTGCGAAGCGGAGGTGCGCCCGGCGCATTTCGGCAATCAGGCCGGCGTGCTCGGTGCGGCGCTCGCGGCGGCGGAAGCGGATTTCAGCGCGGGTTGACGACACCGCAGGACTTGTCGAGTGATGCTTTCCCGCAGCAAGCTGCCTGACGTCGGTACGACGATCTTCACGGTCATGTCGCGCCGCGCGTGCGAGCTCGGCGCTCTCAACCTCGGCCAGGGCTTCCCGGACTATGACATCGACCCGCGGCTCGCGGAGCTCACAGCCGAGGCGATGCGTCAGGGACACAATCAGTACGCGCCGATGGAAGGCATCCCGGAGTTGCGTGAGCGCATTGCGCGCAAGCTGACCGCGAGCTACGGCGGCGAGTTCGATCCGCAGTCGCAGATCACGGTCACGCTCGGCGCCACCGAGGCGATCTACTCCGCCGTTCAGGCGGTGGTGGGACCTGGTGAGGAGGCCATAGCGTTCGATCCCGCATACGACTCCTACGAGCCGGCGGTGCGTCTCGCGGGCGGCCGATGCATTCGACTACCGCTGCTGCCTCCTGATTTCCGTTACGACTGGGATCGGGTGCGCGCGGCGGTCACTCCACGCACACGCCTGATCCTGTTCAACACGCCGCACAATCCCGCGTGCACGTCAGCGACGGCGGACGACCTCGATGCGCTGGCAGCCGTAATTCGGGGGCACGAAATTGTCGTGCTCTCAGATGAGGTCTATGAGCACGTGATCTTCGACGGCCGGGTACATGCTTCGGTGCTGTCGCATCCGGAGCTGCGACAGAGAAGCTTCGCAGTCTTTTCTTTCGGCAAGACGTTGCATGCGACGGGGCTGCGCGTCGGCTACTGTGTCGCAACGTCAGAGCTCACGGGCGAGGTGCGCAAAGTCCACCAATTCAACACGTTCAGCATCGCGAACCCGCTGCAGAGTGCCATCGCCGCATACCTGGCAGAGAGGCCGCAGACCGGACGCGAGCTGGCCGGCTTCTTTCAGGCGAAACGCGACCGCCTGTGCAATGCGCTCGCCGGCTCGGGCTTCGTGCTGCCGCCTGCCCAGGGCACGTTCTTTCAGCTGCTGGACTTCGGCCCGCTGCTGCCGTGCGGTGACGTCGAGTTCGCGGAGCGGGCACTGACCGAGGCTAGAGTGGCCACGATTCCGCTCTCGCCTTTTTATGCCGAGCCGCCCAAGCTCTCTGTCGTGAGGCTCTGCATCGCCAAGAAGGATCAGACGCTCGACGAGGCCGCGGCGCGTCTCGCGGACCTGGGAGCGCAACTGCGCAATTCTTGACGTACTCTCCGCCACCGGCCTCGTCAGGCCGCCGCTTGCGCGGTCATGGCGGGGATTCCTTCTGCAAGACGGCGACGTCCCGCCGCGAGAATGTTGCAAGCCGAGTTGCGGTCCCGATCATGAATCGTGCCACATACCCGACACTTCCATTCCCCTATTCCAAGACCTTCCCGGCCTCGCGGGCCGGTGCGGCTGTTACACACGCTGCAGGTCTGGGTGGAAAACGCTTCGTCGATCTCCTCGAACCATACCCCTGCGTCATCGCACTTGTACCGCAGCATGGTTCGCAACGCACTCCAGCCGGCATCGAGCACGGATTTGCCGTGTCCGCCCCTGGCCAGATTAGCGGCGTTGACGTTTCCAACGAAGATCGCAGCGTAGCCAGACCGGACGAGCCCAGCGCTGCATTTATGGAGGAAATCCTTCCTCCGATTGCCAGTCTTGGCGTGAAGCGCTCGCACCCGACCCTTCTTTCTAGCCCGCTGGGCGCGACCGAGCGCCGGCTCGAGGTCGCGATAGAATCGAGGCGCTTCGATGTTCTTAACGGACTCGTCCGAGAAGGCCGCAAGAGCTTTAAGTCCGAGGTCGATCCCCAGCGCTTTATCCGCAGGACTCGGAGCGAGTTTCTCTTCGAGAGATCTCGGTGCAGGCACTGTCACATTGAGGTACCAGCGACCGCGGGCATCTTCGGCGAAGCAACCGGCACGCAACTCATACGCGGAAAGCCCGAAGCTGTCCCACAGCGAGAGCCAGCGGCCCTGGAAGAAGACCTGCCCGTGGCCAGAGCGGAGCGCGCGGGCTTTGAAGGGAATCCATCCGAGAGAGCGGCGGGAACCGAAGCTCACGCGCCAGCGCAGCTTGCTTTTCCGATGCTGACGCCGCCGCGTCACATACTCTTCGGCCACCTGCTGGAAGATCGCCGAGCCGACCGCCAGTCCCTCGCGGCTAGCCCCATTGAGATAGGTCTGCAGCTCGTGTGCGCCGATGAAACGGCTCTCCCGCTGCAGCACCTGCATCGAGAGGTCATTGCAGTAGTTCCATACCAGATTTACGGCGCGGGCCATCTCGGCCAACATCGGGCGGTGCTTGTCCTTGATGCGCAGTCTCAGGACACGGACGCGCGTATGGCAGCGCTTCATACTGTACAAATATACAGTTAGATATTCTGATGCGCAATATTCCTCCACCGATCGATCACCCGTACTTGCTGCCGGAGCAGCGCTTCCCCCTCGGCCCACGGGCCGAGGCTTCCGCACCGGAGATAGGTGAAACGCTTCCTGCCCATCCGGAAGCGGATCGGTTTACGCTCACGGCCGCATGAAGAAATCCACCCGAGTCAATCATCCGCCGCCGGTGGAGCTTGCCGCCGACAACCACGCGGTGGTGGCTCCGATCTACCAGAGCGTCAAGTTCGAATTCGATACGCTGGCAGAGACCGAGCGCTACCTGCGCGGCGAGCGTCCCGGCTTCTTCTACACCCGCGCCTCGAACCCCACCACGCGCCAGCTCGAGCTCCTGCTCGCGGAGCTCCAGGGCCGGGAGGAATGTCTGGTGACAGCCTCGGGTGTCGGCGCGGTGGCGCAGACGCTGCTCGCGCTAACCAAGCAGGGCGATCACATCCTCTGCTTCGTCGAGACTTACAACCCGACGCGCTATCTCGTCCGTCGCCTCCTCAGTCGCTTCGGAGTGACGCACACGATGCTCTCGATCGAGGACGTCGCCGGCATCGAGCGCGCGCTGGCCGCGCATCCGACGCGGCTCGTGTGGTTCGAGAGCCCGACCAACCCCGTGACCAAGGTTGCCGACATCCCGGCTATCACGCGTCTCGCGCGAGGCGCAGGCGCTCTCGTCGCGATGGACAATACGTTCGCGGGCCTGCACCAGCATGGCGAGTACGATGTCGATGTGTTCGTGCACAGCCTCACCAAGTACGCTTCCGGGGCAGGGGATGTCCTGGGTGGTGCGGTCATAGGACGCAGTGAGCTGATCCGCTCGTTGCGGACGGATTTCGGCATGATGGGCGGCACGCTCGATCCGCACGCGGGGTATCTCATTCTCAGAGGCCTCAAGACCTACTTCATCCGCTACACGGCGCAGTCGGCGAGCGCGCAGCGCGTAGCTGAGCTCCTGGCTTCACACCCCGCGGTGACACGTGTGCATTACCCGGGCCTGCCGTCACACCCACAGCATGCTCTGGCGCGCGCACAGATGAAGGACTTCGGCACCATCGTGAGCTTCGATCTCAAGGGCGGGCTCGAGGCGAGCGGCCGGTTCGCCGATGCGCTGCAGCTGTTCTCCATGGCAGCGAGCCTCGGCGCCACCGAGTCGCTGGTGGTCACGGCGCATATCATGGGGGGCCGCGACCTCACGCTCGATCAGCAGGCGGTCTCGGGCGTGACCGAGGGCACCGTACGTCTCTCCATCGGGCTCGAGGATGTCGATGACCTTCTGGCGGACGTGACACAGGCGCTCGACGCCTAGGCGCTTGCGACCCGTACACGGTGCGGATGGTAGGGAAGGACTTCCAGCACTTCTCCCTCCAACAGCCGGCGCTGCACCTGTTGCCAGAATCTCGCCGTGAAGATCTCCCCGTGCGTGCGCAGCAGCGCCTCGCGTTGCGCGGCATCGAAGGCGACGAAGCTGATGAAGGTCTCCGGGAAGACGTCGTGCTCGCCGACGTAGAACCAGGGCTCGCCGCGCATTTCGTCTTCGGGATTTGCCGCCCGCGGCACGTCGCGGAAATGGCAGTCCGTCACCAGGCAGAGCTCGTCGTAGTCGTAGAAGATGACGCGCCCGTGGCGGGTGACGCCGAAATTCTTCAGCAGCAGGTCGCCTGGAAAGATGTTGGTATGGGCGAGGTCGCGGATGCACTGGCCGTACTCGAGCGCCACCTGCTCGCCCGCGGCCGGCGAGGCGGTGCGCAGGTAGAGGTCGAGCGGTGTCATGCGCCGCTCGATGTACATGTGGTCGAAAACCAGGTGCTCTCCGGCCTCGTGCACGGTGAGCGCGGTTTCCGCGAGCAGCTCGGCGAACAGCTCCGGGGCGAAGAGCGCCTTCGGGAAGCGCAGCCGGCGGAACTCCTGCGCATCGACCAGCCGGCCGGCGCGGTCGTGGCGGAAGACGAGCTGGTATTTCGCCAGGACCTCCTCGCGCAGCACGTTCTTCGGATAGGGGAAGCGGTCGCGGATCACCTTGAAAACCACATCGAACGAGGCCAGGGTGAAGCAGACCATGACCAGCCCCCGTTGCCCCGGAGCCGGGACGAAGCGATCAGGCGTGTCGGCGAGATGGCGCATGATCTCGCGATAGCGCTCCGTCTTGCCCTGCCTGGCGCGCCCGAGCACGGTGAAGAGCTCGCTCACGGGCTTCTTCGGCAGCAGGGACTTGAGAAAGACCACGGCCTCCGCCACGTGCTCCAGGTCCGCGTGGAAATACGAGCGTGAGAAGCTGAAGACGATGCTGACATCGCCCTCCGCGAGCATCACCGCATCGACCAGCATGCCGCCGTCGGAGTTCTTGAGCGCGATGACGAGCGGTACCAGGAAGTTGCGTCCGACCAGCCGCCCGACGATATACGCGCGCGATATCTGATAGAACACCGGGCGGATGACCTCGACCCGCTGTACCGCCCGCTGCTCGCCGCGGGCCGCGAGATGCGCCAGCACCTCGGTGGCCACGTGACGGATGCTGTTGTCGAGGTCCCGCCACGGGGAGCGGAAGCGCACGTCGCCGAGCAGGTCCTCGAAGAGAAGCGCGAGCGAGCCATGATTGATGTAGGTGTTGGTGGTGACCGTGGAGGTCACGTGCGCCAGCGGATCGAGGTCGGTGGCCACGAACTCGATCTCCGGGGCCACACCCACCGTGCCGAAGAGCCGCCGGCTGATCGAGCTGAAGAAGGTCTTGGTGAATTCCGTATCGGGCAGGCCGGCGATGCGCGCGGCGAAGTCGGCGCGAATCTGCGTCCACAGGCTTCGATCCTGCGCCCGGTCGCCGAGCATCGCCCTCAGCTCCGCCACCGTGCGGGCGACGGAGCGGTCATAGAGCTCGATGCGCTCGACGGCATCGCGCTGGCCGCCTTTCCAGTCAAGCGCGTCGAACCGCAGGGGCGCGCGTCGTGTGATGGCCCGGAACTCCGCGTTGTATTCAGCGAAGGCGCCGGCGATCCGGCGGGCGGCCAGCTGCGCGGGCTCAGTCAAAGTATGTCGGCAGCTCCGGATGCAGCTGATGTTGATGCAGCCGCTCGATCTGCGAGGCGAGGACGCGTCCGGTGGAGAGTTCCGGCAGTTCCCGCACGGGAAAGAACTGCACCGCGTCGGTCTCGCTGCTGGTCGCGGGGGCGCCGCCGATGCGCTCGCACAGGAAGAACAGCTTGTATATGTGATGGATGCCGGGAGGGTGCGGATGGCGGCGCTTGTCGATGAGCGCCGCGAGCTTCACGGCCCGCGCCTGGTAGCCGGACTCCTCGCGGATCTCACGCACCACCGCGCCGGAGGGGGAGTCGTTGATGTCGACCCAGCCGCCGGGGAGCGTCCACTTGCCATCAGACCGCTCGCGGACGAGCAGTACGCGGTCGTCCTCGAATATACCGCCCCGCACGTCCACCTTGGGAGTCACGTAACCCTCGTCTCCCTCCCAGAATCCCTTCGCTTGGGCCACGGGGATGCCGAGCTCGGTGGCGAGTATGGAGGCGACCAGCTCCGTGAGCTCGGCGTATCGCTCCTTGTCGAAGGGGTCGGTGGTGAAGGCCAGCCCGTTCTGGGCGATTGCCTGCACCTTTCTGGCCCAGTCCAGCAGCGTCATTGGTTCACATGTTGCGGATCAGGGCGTCGCCGAAGGCGGAGGTCGAGACCTCATGCGCGCCTTCCATCAGGCGGGCGAAGTCGTAGGTGACTGTCTTCTGGCCGATGGCCTTGTCCATGGCGTGGATGATGGCGTCGGCTGCCTCCGTCCAACCCATGTAGCGGAACATCATTTCGCCGGAAAGGATGACCGAGCCGGGATTCACCTTGTCGAGGTTGGCATACTTCGGGGCGGTGCCGTGGGTGGCCTCGAAGACGGCATGACCGGTCATGTAGTTGATGTTGCCGCCGGGGGCGATGCCTATGCCGCCGACTTGGGCGGCGAGGGCATCGGAGAGGTAATCGCCGTTGAGGTTCAGGGTTGCGATGACGTCGAACTCATCGGGGCGGGTCAGCACCTGCTGCAGGGTGATATCGGCGATCGCGTCCTTGATGATGATCCTGCCGGCGCGCTTGGCCTCGTCCATCTCTGCGTTGGCCGCCTTCTCGCCGGCGGCAGCCTTGGTGCGCTCCCACTGCTCCCAGGTGTAGGTGTCGCCGGGGAACTCTCGCTCCGCGAGCTGATAGCCCCAGTTGCGGAACGCGCCTTCGGTGAACTTCTGGATGTTGCCTTTGTGGACCAGCGTGACGTTGCGGCGCTTATTGGCGACGGCGTACTGGATGGCCGCGCGGATCAGCCGCTCGGAGCCTTCCTTCGACACCGGCTTGATGCCGATGCCGGAGCTCGCCGGGAAGCGGATCTTGCCGTAGGCCTTGGGGAAATGCTGCTTGAAGAGCTCGAGGAATTTGCGGTTCTCCTCGGTGCCGGCCTCGAACTCGATGCCGGCGTAGATGTCCTCGGTGTTCTCGCGGAAAATCACCATGTCCACCTTCTCAGGGTGTCTCACGGGGGAGGGCACGCCCTTGAACCAACGCACCGGGCGCAGGCAGACGTAGAGGTCGAGAAGCTGGCGCAGCGCCACGTTGAGCGAGCGGATGCCGCCCCCGACGGGAGTGGTGAGCGGACCCTTGATCGAAACCAGGTAGTCGCGGCAGGCGGCCACGGTCTCATCCGGCAGCCAGCTGTTGAACTGGCGGTTCGATTTCTCGCCCGCGAACACCTCCATCCAGTGGATCTTGCGCCGGCCGCCGTAAGCCGCCTGCACCGCGGCGTCCATCACGCGCACGCTGGCGCGCCAGATGTCGGGGCCGGTGCCGTCGCCCTCGATGAAGGGGATGATGGGGTTGTCGGGGACGACCAGCTCGCCATCGCGCAGGGTGATCTTGGCCCCTTGGGCGGGCGGCGTGAGTTTCAGGGGCACGGCCGTGGACATTAGGTGAACTCCTCGGGAATTCGATCGCCGCAGGCCGCGGCCGAGCGCGACATGCTAGCACATGAATCCAGTAGACCAGGCACAGGGACTGTGCCCCGCCGCCGCAGGTGGCGGAGCTTCGAGCAAAAACCACGCTTTTTGCTCGAAGCAGCGCTGGGCCGGGCAGCGATGCCCGGATCCAGCGCCATTTACGAGCTACAATCGCCGAATGTACAACGCGACTGATGATCATGGCGCCCGGCAGCCCGGCGCCAAGCCATCCCTGTTGCGCAAGCTTCTCGCCGTACGCCCCGTACAGCCGCGCGAGCTCGCCGGGGCGGAGCGCCTCAAGCAGACCTTGGGTGCCTGGTCGCTGATGTCGATCGGCATCGGCGCCACGATCGGCACCGGCGTCTTCGTGCTCACCGGTACCGTGGCAGCCAACCAGTCGGGACCCGCCATCACGCTGTCGCTGCTCATCGCCGCCTTCGGCAGCGCGCTGGCGGCGCTCTGCTACGCGGAGTTCGCGGCCTTCCTGCCGGTGCCAGGCAGCGCCTACAGCTACACGTACGCCACTCTCGGTGAGGCGATCGCCTGGTTCATCGGCTGGAACCTGCTGCTGGAGTACGGCATATCGGCTTCCGCGGTGGCGGTGAGCTGGTCGGCGTACGTCGTCAACCTTCTCACCGAGGTGCACATCCACCTGCCGGCGATCTGGGTCAACGCGCCGCTGGGGGAGAGCGCGACCGGGCACCTGATCGCTACCGGCTCCATCATCAACGTGCCCGCCATCCTGATCGTCGCGGCCATGAGCGCGCTCTGCTACGTCGGCATCCGCGAAACGGCCAATGCCACCAACCTCATGGTGGCGCTGAAGGTCGGGGTGATCGTGATCTTCGTGGTGGCCGGCCTGAAGTTCATCGACCCGGGCAACTGGCATCCCTACATCCCGCGCAACACCGGCACCTTCGGTCACTTCGGCTGGACGGGCGTGCTGCAGGGAGCGGGCATCATCTTCTTCTCCTACGTCGGCTTTGATACTGCATCGACCACGGCGCTCGAAGCGCGCAATCCGCAGCGCGACCTGCCGATCGGGATCATCGGCACGCTGGTCATCTCTACCGTTCTTTACGTGGCGATGGCAGCCGCCATCACCGGAATGGTGCCATATTTCAAGCTCAATAACGCCCAGCCGGTCGCGGTGGCGCTCGATGCGCATGCGGCGCTGTCGTGGCTCGGAGTGTTCCTGAAGTTGGGCATCATCGCGGGCATGACTTCGGTGATTCTGACTTCGCTTCTCGGCCAGCCCCGCATCCTCCTTTCCATGGCGGATGACGGGCTGTTGCCCAAGGCGATGAGTCGTTGTCATCCCCGATTCAAGACGCCGCACGTCGCGACCGTGGTCACGGGCATCGGCGCGGCGCTGATCGCCGGGGTGTTTCCGCTCGACGTACTGGCCGACCTGATCTCCATCGGGATCCTGCTGGCCTTTGCGGTGGTATGCATCGGAGTGTTGGTGATGCGCTTTACCCGCCCGGACGTCCATAGGCCGTTCCGCGTCCCGGCGGCGTGGCTGCTCTGTCCGCTGGGCGCCGTCGTCTGCGCCGGCACGACCTACTTCCTCTCCAATGCCACCTGGATCCGGCTCGTGCTCTGGACCGCACTCGGCTTCGCGATATACGCGCTGTACGGATTCAAACACAGCAGGATGAGGCTGCAGAACTCATGACTCCGGAAGAAGAGGACGAGCTCGGCGAGGAGTATTGGGAAACCGTCGATCAGGCTACTTTCGACCTGCGGGAGAAAACACCCGCCGCCGAAGGCTACTGGATGCCCGCGGAGTTCGAGCCGCACGAGGCCACGTGGCTCCTATGGCCCGAGCGCACCGACAACTGGCGCGAGGGTGCGCGTCCCGCGCAGGAGGCGGTTCTCGAGGTCGCAGCGGCGATCGGCCATTTCGAGCCGGTGAATCTCGGCGTCAGCGCGCCGCTCTTCGACGAAGTGAGAGCGATCACTCCGCCGGGGGTGCAGGCCGCGAGCATCGAATACGACGATATCTGGGTGCGCGACATCGGACCGACGTTCGTGGTCGCGGAGCAGCGGGACACGCTGCGCAGCATCCAGTGGCGCTTCAATGCCTGGGGCGGTCTCTACAAACCCTACAGGCGCGATCTGACGGTGCCGCGTGAGATCTCCTCGGATGCCTTCGGCAGGGAGATGCGGGACCGCTACGCCGCACCGATCGTTCTCGAGGGCGGCGCCATCCATGTGGACGGTCAGGGCACGGTGCTCCTCACCGAGGAGTGTGTGCTCAACCCCAACCGCAATCCCGGCATGACGCGCGAGCAGGCCGAGGCCATACTGCGCGACTACCTCGGAGTCAACCAATTCATCTGGCTGGGCAACGGTGTCTTCAACGACGAGACGAGCGGTCACGTCGACAACCTCGCCTGCTTCGTGAGTCCCGGCAAGGTGTGCCTGACCTGGACGGACGACAAGCGCGATCCGCAGTACGCGATTTCACTCGATGCCTGGGAGCGGCTGAACGATGCGCGTGACGCCCACGGCCGCCGCCTCGAAGTCTTCAAGGTCCCGATGCCCGGTCCCCTCCACATGACCGAGGAGGAGGCGCGCGGACTCGTGCCGAGCGAGTCGATGAAGCGGCGCTACGCGGGCGACCGGCTCGCAGCGAGCTACGTGAACTTCTACATGGCCAACGGCGGCATCGTCATGCCGTTGCTCGATCCGCGCACCGACGAGCTGGCCGCCGAAGTGCTGCGGCGGGCCTGTCCCGGCCGGCCGATCGTCGGCGTCGCGGCACGCGAGATCCTCCTCGGCGGCGGCGGCATCCATTGCATCACGCAGCAGATACCGAGCTATGAGATCGCCCGCGCCAGGCCCGGTCCCACAAGATTACATTAACAGCAAGTCAATAAGCGGCCCAGGGCCGCTCCCTGGGCCGCGAGATCGACGATAGTTAATGGGCTGGCCGCGCAAATCGCCGGGAGCGATTTGCGCCAATCAATCAATTCGCCAGCCTCGCGGCGACGTCGAGCCAGGCGCGCTGCGCGCGCCGGTAGTGGCCCGGCGCGATGCGCGCCTGATCGAGCAACTCCTGCGCCACCTTGCGAGCTTCGTCCCGCTGACCCTGGGTGTCCAGCAGCTGCGCATACCTGACCGCAGCCTCGGCCCCCGGATAGGAGTTGGCCAGCATCCGGTACTGCTCCAGCGCCTTCTGCACGCTGCCCTCGCCTTCGAGCGCGCGTGCGTAGAGAAGGTGTGCCTCGGGCGAGCGGAAGTCGGGATTCGTGCGCAGGGCCTCTTCGAGGGTGGCACGCGACGCAGCCGTGGCGCCACTGCCGAACTGTGCCCGGGCTAGGCCCAGCATCAGGTTGGGATCGTGGACGTAGAGCCCGGTGAGCGCCTGCCCGTACTGCTCGATCGCTTCCTCGTAGCGTCCGTGGCGCACCAGCTCATCCGCGTAGCGCTGCCGCGCGGCGACGTTGCCGGCAAGCCGTGCCTCATTCTCGTAGCGGCGCAGGTCCGCGAACGGGTCAACGGCGCGCTTGAATCCCCGCGCGGTGCGCTGCGCCGTGCGGCTGCGGAAGAGATCGGGCAGGATCTCGATCGCTATGTAGGCAAGAGCGGCAACGGCGCCGATGCCCGGCCAAATGAGCACCCAGATCCAGAGCGAATTGCGGCCGGTCTTGATGCAGTGAACGATTGCAGTGCCCTGGAGCAGATAGGGCAGCAGGAGATAGAGGATTCCCATGGCGTAATCGTAACGCATCTCGCCGCGGCGGCTGTTGCCGGGCCTCGCACGTTGCGCGATGCGATATGCTCGGCGTCATGGGGTGGTCACGATCGCTCGGGTTGCGGGTCACACTGGCCCTTTTCTGGCTCGTCTGCTCCGCGGCCGCGCTGGCGCAGCAGGTCGCGCCGCAACCCCCACCGCACCGACTGCGGATCGGGCTCGTGCTCTCGGGCGGCGGCGCGCGTGGTATCGCGCACGTGGGCGTGCTGCAGGTGCTTCAGCAGCTGCACGTGCCGATCGATGCCATCGCGGGCACGAGCATGGGTGCAGTGGTCGGCGGCCTCTACGCCAGCGGCCTGTCGCCGGAGCAGATCGCCGCGACGCTCGGTTCCGTGAATTGGCAAGAGGCATTCCGCGACCGCCCGCCGCGCGAGGAGCTGACGCTGCGGCGCAAGCAGGAGGATGAGAACTTCCTGGTCGAGTTTCCGATCGGCATCAGGGGCGGCCGGCCCGTGCTGCCGATGGGGCTGATCCAGGGACAGAGCCTCACCGAAGTCCTGCGCCTCCTGACGCTTCCCGTCGCCAGGATCGACCGCTTTGATGACCTGCCGACGCCGTTTCGGGCCGTGGCGACTGATCTCGAGACGGGGCAGGAAGTCGTCATCGGCTCCGGCGATCTCACCAGCGCCATGCGCGCCAGCCTGTCGGCGCCCGGCGTGTTCGTTCCCGTGGAGCGTGGCGGCCGTCTGCTGGTCGACGGTGGAATATCCGACAATGTGCCCGTGGATGTAGCGCGCGCGATGGGTGTCGACGTCGTGATCGTCGTGGATGTCGACTTCCCGCTGCTGCCCCGCAAGAAGCTGACCAGCGTCGCGGCGATCTCCAGCCAGATGCTCGCAATCCTGATGCGGCGCAAAGCGCAACAGGAGCTCGCGCGCCTCGGCCCGCACGACATCCTGATCCGGCCATCGCTCGGTGACGCGTCCTCGTTCGACTTCGGCAACGTCCACCGGCTGTTGGGCATCGGCGCAGCAGCCGCCTGGCAGATGCGCGACCAGCTGGCGGCGCTGGCGGTGAGCCCCGCGCAGTACCAGCTTTACGAACAGCGGCGCGCGGCGCCGCGCCTGCCGCCACCTCGCATCGACTTCGTGAAGGTGCAAACGGGCTCGGAGGCGTACTCGCAGACGATCGAGGAGCTGTTCCATGACATCGTCGGCAAGCGGCTCGATCCCGACGCAGTCGGACGCAGGATCACCACGCTATACGGCGAAGGTGGCCTTGACACGTTGGATTATAGTGTCGTGCGTCAGGATGATGAGTATGGACTGCTGGTCGATGCGCGCGGCAACTCCATCGGGCCCAACTACATGCGCTTCGGCCTCAGCCTGCAGGACGATTTCGAGGGCGATTCCTACTACGATCTGGCGGCGCGGTATGTGATGTCCGAGATCACACGTAGCGGCGGGGAGTGGGTCACGGACGCGCAGATCGGCCAGACCTCGCTACTGTCGACGGAGGTGTTCCTGCCGCTGTCGCACTTCTCCGGCTGGTTCGTCATGCCGCACACCGCGGTGGAGGATCGCAACCTGCCGTTCTTCTTCGGGCAGGAGGAGCGCGCGCAATACCGCGTGGATACCTTCGACTACGGGCTCGACTTCGGCAAGCAATTCGGCAACTGGGGCGAGATCCGCGCCGGCGCCTACCATGAGCAGGACCGCTCCCGGCTCATGATCGGCGATCCGGACGATTCGCAGCTCCCCTTTCCACCGCATCAGGCCTTCAGCTCGCGCACCTACTTCACGCGCTTCACCCTCGACACCCTGGACGACATCAACTTTCCGCATTCCGGCGAGCGGGCGACGCTGCAGTGGAGCGGCGAGCGCAACGTCGTCGGCGGGGTGCCGACCCTGAACCAGGTGACGTTCGACTTTCTTGCCGCCCACACCTGGCGGGACCGCAATACGGTCTCGCTCTCGCTCTCGGGAGGCAGCGACCTCGAGCGCCAGACGGATCTGCTGATGGAGTTCCCCCTCGGGGGCTTCCTCGACCTCTCGGGGCTGAAGCAATACTCACTGTGGGGGCCGCATTACGGCATCGGCCGCCTGCTTGTCTACCGCCAGGTCGACCGCGGCGGGCCGGGGTACATCGACGTGCCGATCTACCTCGGCATGTCGCTGGAGGCGGGCAACGTCTGGCAGAACATGAGCGATGCCAAGTTCACCAACCTGCACGAGGATGCCAGCATTTTCCTCGGGGCCGACACACTGCTGGGGCCGGTCTACCTGGGCACCGGCTACGATGACCACGGCAACCAGTCGTTCTACCTGTTTTTGGGCCGGACTTTCTAAGCGGCCCAAGCCGCCTTGGGCCGCGACATCGAACGAGACACACGGCCATCCGCCCAAGCGCCGCAGGCGCCTTGGGCCAATAAACTACAATCCCCGACTTTCGGCGAGATTCTCGATCTTGTCGAAGACGAGCGACGGCTTGTCCCCGGCGCGCGAATACTGGTGACGCCGGCTCATCTCCGTGAGCGCGGTATCGCGCTCCGCGGGGGTGGGGTACCAGTGGCTGCGGTGCCACTCGGGGCCGAGAATCTTGCGGAACGGATCGCCGGGCGGAAGGCTCACCCGGACGCCGTAGGGGCGCTGCCTCTCGAGGGGCGGCGCGGGCAGGTTCTGTGGTTGGCTGATACCCATGGTCGCGGAAGCTTAAGGTGGGGGCGGGTCGGCTGCAAGGACGTGATCGGGATCGATACCAAGAGCATACACGCCTACCTGAATGGATTTTAATCTTCCGTCCGCCTCCCTTTAACCGTGGCGTGGTTTCCTGTCGCTGCGAGTCCGACCCATGCGAATACTAGTCATCGAGGATGAGAAGAAGCTCTCCGACCTGATCGGGCGCGCACTGCGCGCGGAGCGGTATGCCGTGGATGTCGCGTACGACGGGCATGCAGCGTGGGAGATGATCGAGACCTACGAGTACGACCTGGTCATCCTCGATCTGATGCTGCCCGGGCTCGACGGGGCGGAGATCCTGCGGCGCACACGGCGCCGCAACCATCACGTGCCCATCCTCATTCTCACCGCGCTCGATGCGACGGATGAGAAGGTGCGCAACTTCGAGGCCGGCGCGGACGACTACCTCACCAAGCCGTTCGCGTTCGCGGAGCTGATGGTGCGCGTCAAGGCTCTCATGCGCCGCGGGCCGGTCAGCCGCGCGAGCGTCGTGCGCGTCGCGGACCTCGAGATCGATCGGCTCACCCAACAGGTGCGGCGCGCGGGCCGCAAGATCGAGCTCACGGCCAAGGAGTACGCCCTGCTCGAGTATCTCGCCACCAATCCGGGGCGGGTGTTCTCGCGCACGATGATCATCGAGCACGTCTGGGACCAGAGCTTCGAGGGGCTCACCAACATCGTCGACGTGTATGTCCGGCACCTGCGGACCAAGGTGGACGACCCGTTCGCGACCAAGCTGATCCGGACCGTGCGCGGCGCCGGCTACTACCTGGGCGAGGGCGGCGAGCCGTGAATACCCGCTCGCTGAGCTTTCGTCTGGTCGCCTGGTACGCGGGGCTGCTCACCTTGGTCTTCCTGCTGCTCGGCGCCGTGATGTTCGCCGTCGTGGCGAACGACCTCCAGTCGAGCATGCGCAACGACCAGATGCGCCGCGCGCAGCAGATCTCCGACACGCTGCTCAAGGGCATCAGCCACTCGGACGAGCCGGCGCTGGCGAAGTCGGTCGAGACACTGTACGCGCCGGAGGCGAACGGCCGGTTCATCCGCATCACACGCGGCGACGGCACCGTCCTGTTCGAGTCGGGTGAGCCGCGTGACGGGCGCTTCGTGCCCGACATTGCGCCCCTGCGACAGCTGCCTGCGTCCCCGTCCTGGCGGGAAGTCCGGTTGCCGGACGGGGCGTCGCTCGTTGTTGGGACGGTCACCCACCGCAGTGCCAACGGCACACGCTATGCCGTCGAGGTTGGCGCCCCGACCGCGCCGATCGATGCGGCGCTCGGGCGGTTGCTCGCCGCGCTCGCGACCGGACTGCCGATCGGGATTGCGATCGCTGTGGTCGGCGGATTCCTGCTGGTACGCCGCTCGCTCGTGCCCATGGTGCGGATCGCGCGCAAGGCGGAGGAAATCACCCAGCACAACTTGAGCGAGCGGCTGCCCGTAGAGCGCACGGGGGATGAGCTCGAGCGGCTCTCGCTCTCACTCAATCACATGATCAGCCGGCTCGAGGAGGCCGTCCAGGGCTCCAAGCGCCTGGTCGCCGATGCCTCGCATGAGCTGCGCACGCCGCTCACGGTGATGCGCGGCGAGCTCGAGAGCATGGCGGCCGATCCGCAGACATCAGGCGGCACGCGCGAGATGCTCGCCAGCCTGCTCGAGGAGGTCGAGAGGCTCGCGGCAGTGGTCGACGGGCTGCTCGCCCTGTCGCGTCTCGATACCGGCGAGGCGAGCGCGGCGTGGGTGAAGTTCGATCTCGCCGAGCTGGTCGCGACCACGGCCGATCAGATGAGCCTGCTCGCCGAGGACAAGAGCATCAGCGTCGCTTGCGACGCTCCTCAGCGTGTGATCGTGGAAGGCAATCGCGCCCGGCTCAAGCAGGTCATCGTCAACCTCCTCGACAACGCGATCAAGTACACGCCGAACGGCGGCACGGTGCGCCTCAGAGTCGCAGCGCATGACGGACAGAGTGTGCTCGAGGTCTCGGATACCGGCATGGGGATGCCGCCCGAGGCGCTGCCGCACGTCTTCGAGCGCTTCTTCCGGGTCGAGCGCTCCCGCTCGCGGGACCAGGGCGGCGCGGGCCTCGGCCTCTCCATCGTCAAGTCGATCTGCGCGGCGCACGGCGCGGCGGTCGAGGTGGAGAGCACTCCCGACCAAGGGAGCCGATTCCGCATCCGCTTCCCGCGGCCCGCCTCCGAGCTCGAGCAGTCCCACTTACCCCAAGGAGCCGCGTAAACCATGTGGATCGTCAAGCTCGCCCTGCGGCGGCCGTACACGTTCGTGGTGTTTGCGCTGCTCATCGTGCTGTTCGGCCTGCGCGCCGCGGTCATCACGCCGACGGACATCTTCCCGGATATCAAGCTGCCGGTGGTGAGCGTCGTGTGGAGCTACTCCGGGATGTTGCCCACGGACATGTCGGGGCGCATCGTGTACTTCTACGAGCGCACGCTGTCGACGGAAGTCAACGACATACAGCACATCGAGTCCGACTCTCACAACGGGTACGGCATCGTCAAGATCTTCTTCCAGCCGGACGTGGACATCGCCAACGCGGTCGCGCAGGTGACGGCGGTCTCCCAGACGGTGATCAAGCTCCTGCCGGTGGGTACCACTCCGCCATATGTGCTCGCGTATGACGCCTCGAGCGTGCCGATCCTGCAGCTCGCGCTCTCGAGCAACTCGCTCGGCCCGGCACAGCTCTACGACTTCGGCCAGAACTTCATCCGCCCGCAGCTCGAGACGGTGCCCGGTGCGGCGTTGCCCTCACCCTACGGCGGCCAGGTCCGTGGGGTCCAGGTCGACCTCAACCAGCAGAAAATGCAGGCCGAGGGTGTGTCCGCCGAGGATGTGGTCGACGCCCTCAATAGTCAGAACCTCACGCCAACCGCGGGCGAGGTGAAGATGGGTCCGTTCAACTGGAACGTCGAGCTGAACGCGGACCCCTTGCGACGCTCCGAGCTCAACGACATGCCGGTCAAGCGGGCCAACGGCACGGTGATATACCTGCGCGATGTAGGCTACGCGCATGACGGCGGCCCGCCGCCGTCGAACGTCGTGCGGGTCGACGGCCAGGACGCAGTGCTGATGTCCGTCCTGAAGTCTGGAGCGGCCTCGACGCTCAACATCATCGCGCAGATCAAGAAGCTCTTGCCGCGGGTCGAGGCGGGACTGCCGTCGAGTCTGCACCTCGACATCGTGAACGATCAATCGGTGTTCGTGCGGGCAGCGGTCTCCGGCGTGGTGCGCGAGATGGTGATCGCGGCAGTGCTCGTGGGACTTCTCATCCTCCTGTTTCTCGGCAGCTGGCGCTCGACCATCATCATCCTCGTCGAGATTCCGCTCGCGATCCTCTTCTCCCTCGTGGCGCTCTCCTGGTGCGGCCAGTCGATGAACGTCATGACCCTCGGCGGACTCGCCCTCGCGGTGGGCATCCTGGTGGATGACGGAACGGTGACGATCGAGAACATCAACTACCACCTCGAGCTCGGCAAAGCGATCGTGCCCGCGATCCTCGACGGTGCGCAGCAGATCGTCGTGCCGGCATTCGTCACGCTGCTATGCCTCAGCATCGTGTTCGTGCCCATGTTCCAGCTGGGCGGGGTGGCCGGGTACCTCTTCAGACCGATGGCCTTGGCCGTCGTCTTCGCCCTCATGGGCTCGTTCCTGCTCTCGCGGACGCTCGTACCCACGATGGCGAGCTATCTGATCCGCGCTCACACGAGCGACGCCGGTCACGGCGCGTCCGCCGCACGATCGTCGAGCTGGATCGTCGCCTCGCTCAGGCGCTTTCAGATCGCCTTCGAGGAGCGCTTTCTGCGTTTCCGCGATCTCTATCGATCGCTCCTCGTGACCGCGCTCGAGAATCCGAGAGGGTTCATCGTGGGATTCCTCGCCTGCGTCGTGCTTTCCTTCGGCCTTGCGCCTTTTCTCGGCCGCAACTTTTTCCCGAGCGTCGATTCCGGCGAGATCCTGCTGCACATTCGCGGCCATGGGGGCCTGCGCGTCGAGCAGACCGCGAAGTTGTTCGGGGACGTCGCTAACGCCGTGCGGCGGGTCATCCCGCCGAGCCAGCTCGCCAACGTCACGGAGAACATCGGCCTGCCCGCCAGCGGCATCAACATGGCATACCAGAACACCGGCACCGTCGGGCAGGAGGACGGCGACATGCTGATCACGCTCAACGCCGATCACTCGCCGACCGCTGAGTACGTCAAGACACTGCGAACGGAACTGCCGCGCGAGTTTCCCGGCACGACGTTCTCGTTCCTGCCGGCCGACATCGTCTCGCAGATCCTCAACTTCGGCCAGCCGGCGCCGATCGACGTGAAGGTGATCGGCGAGAAGCAGTTGGCCAATTTCGCGTATGCCTCGGCCTTGCTGCGGCGCATCCGTCGTGTCCCGGGCATCGCCGATGCGCGCATCCAGCAGGTGTTCGATCACCCGCAGCTCGACGTCAACGTCCAGCGGACGCTCGCCGCGGAAGTGGGGCTCACCGAGCGTGACGTGGCCAACAGCACGCTCGTATCACTCTCCGGCAGCGGCCAGGTGTCGCCGAACTTCTGGCTCAACCCCAAGAACAACGTTCGTTACCGCGTCGTCACGGAGATGCCCCAGTACCGGATGGACACGTTGTCGGATCTGGAGGACATGCCGATCACTTCCGACACGATGCACATCCCCGAGTACCTGGGCGGCCTCGCGAAAATCGTTCCCGTGGCGAGCGCCGCGGTAATCACGCATTACGACGTGCAGCCGGCCGTCGACATCTATGCGACGACCCAGGGTCGCGACCTTGGCGGCGTCGCGACGGCCGTCGAGCGCATCCTGCACCAGACGCGCAAGGAATTGCCCAAGGGATCGTATGTCAAGATGAGCGGCCAAGTGGCGACGATGCAGACCGCTTTCGGCCAGCTGTTCCTCGGGCTGGTGAGCGCCGTCGTGCTCATCTACCTCGTGATCGTCGTCAACTTTCAGTCGTGGACCGATCCGTTCATCATCATTACCGCGCTGCCGGGCGCGCTCGCGGGCATCGTATGGATGCTGTTCATGACCGGGACGCCGCTTTCCGTTCCTGCCCTGACCGGCGCGATCATGTGCATGGGCATCGCGACTGCGAACAGCATTCTGGTCGTGAGCTTCTCGCGCGAGGGGCTCGCAAACGGACTCGACGCCGCGAGCGCTGCGCTCGAGGCTGGCGTCACCCGTTTGCGGCCGGTGCTGATGACGGCGCTGGCCATGATCGTCGGAATGGTGCCGATGGCGCTGGCCTTCGGTGAAGGCGGCGAGCAGGACGCGCCGCTCGGGCGCGCCGTCATCGGAGGCCTCATCGTCGCCACCGTGGCGACACTGTTCTTTGTTCCCACCGTCTTCAGCGTCTTGCACCGCAAGCACCATCTCCAGGAGCGGCGTGAGACGAGCGCGCTGTTGTCCTGACCCAGTTTCCATGAGGAGAGCCGAGTGAGCGACACAAACGAGGCCGCGCATCCGCTGCCGGCCGGCAATGCGGCGCGGCCCATCCCATTCCCGCCGGGAAAGCTGCGGCGTGCGGGCATCATCGCCGCGGCGGTCGCCGCTGCGATCGCTGTCACGGGGATCGTGATCCGGGAAATCAAGGCCCACGAGGTCGCGAGCTGGACCTACGCCGAGGCGACTCCGACCGTCGCCGTCATACTTCCCCAGCCCGAGGTGCACGCCTCACAGCTCATCCTGCCCGGTAACATCGAGGCCTGGTACGCGGCCCCGATCTATGCGCGCGTGAGCGGGTACGTGAAGCGTTGGTACTTCGATTACGGCGCGCACGTGAAGAAGGGTCAGGTTCTCGCGGTGATCGAGACGCCGGACCTCGACGCTCAGTTCGCAGCCGCGAAGGCGACTCTCAACGCCGCGCGTGCCAGGGTGAACGTGTTCAAGGCGAATATGCAGTTTGCGCAGACGACCTATGTCCGCTGGCGCGATTCTCCCCAGGGCGTCGTCTCCGAGCAGGAGCGGCAGTCGAAAAAGGCGGACTACGAGAGTGCGGTCGCGGGGTACGATGCTGCAATCGCCAACGTGAAATCGGATGAGGGCGCCGTGGACCGGCTGGAAGCACTGGAGCAGTTCAGGGACATTACGGCTCCGTTCGACGGTGTCGTGACCGCGCGCAACACCGACATCGGCGACCTCATTACCGCCGGTAGTGGCGGCGGCGCTGGCAACGCGCCGCAGCTCTTCCAGATGGCCGACGTCCACAGGATGCGCGTGTTCGTCCAGGTTCCGCAGGCGATGTCGGGATCGATCCAGCCTGGGATGACTGCGGACCTGGACCTGCCGCAGTATCCGGAGCAAACATTCAAGGCGGTCGTCGCGACCACGGCCCAAGCGATCAATCCGGCCGCGCGCACGCTGCTTGTCGAGCTGCATGCGACAAACCCCAATGGACTGCTCCAGCCTGGCACGTATGCGGAGGTGCACTTCAACCTGCCCCCGAACCCGCACGTGCTCACGATTCCGACTACCGCGCTCGTGTTTCGCGAGTCGGACTTGCAGGTGGCCGTGGTCGGGCGGGACGGGCGGGTCGAGCTCAAGCAGATCACGCTCGGCCGGGATCTCGGCAATGACGTGCGGGTTCTCCGCGGGCTCTCCCCGTCGGATCGCGTGATCAACAATCCGCCGGACTCACTCGTCAATGGTGAGGTCGTGAGGATGGCCAATCCATGAGCGGTACCGTCGCTGGCGGCCGCCTGGCGAAACGCGCCCTCATGCTCCTCGCCGCCTCGGCCCTTACGGGGTGTGCGGTGGGGCCCAACTACCACACCCCGAGCATGCGTGTGCCCGGACGGTACGTGGCGCTCGCCGGCGCACCTCAGTCAAAGAGCGCACCAGCCACTGCGCCGAGTACCAACCTTGGCACCTGGTGGCAGGCACTCGGCGATCCCGAGCTCGACTCGCTGATCCAGCGGGCCGCCGCGGGCAGCCCGAGCGTGATCATCGCGCTCGATCGGCTGCAGGCGGCGCGCCTCTATGAGGCGGGCCTCACGGGTACCGTGCTGCCGGTCGCAGACGCGAGCGCCGGGTTCGGGCGGGGGACCGGCAACGATCTTACGCGCGGCCGCGTCGGTGAGCCGCTGCACTCCGCGGCCAACACACGTGGACTGACCAACATCACGACGGCCGGCGGCTTCGATGCGGTGTGGGAGATCGACGTCTTCGGCAAGGTGCGCCGCGAGATCGAGCAGGCGGGCTATGACACACAAGCCGCGGCCGATGCGCGCAACGCCGTACTGGTGTCCGTAATAGCCGACGTGGCGCAGTCGTATGTCGATTTACGCGAGCTGCAGACGCGTGAGTCGGTGCTGCAGTCTGCTGCCAGCGTGCTGCAACGGGGGCTCGACATCGAAAACCAGCGCTACCAGCGTGGCATCACGAACGAGCTCGACCTGATGCTTGCCAGGCGCGAGCTGGATACCGTCGAGGCGCAGATCCCGATCGTCGATGCAGAGGTGAGCTCCGGCGAGTATGCGATCGCGGCCCTTCTGGGCGAATACCCGGAGGATCTCGTCCGCGAGCTCTCGACGCCGCGCATGATCCCCAGTGTGCCCACCGCCATATCGCCCGGGCTGCCGCTCGATCTGCTGCGCCGCCGGCCCGATGTCGAGCAGGCCGAGCGTGAGATTGCCAGCGCGAACGCCGAAATCGGCATCGCGACGGCGGACTTGTTCCCGCAGCTCTTTGCGACCGGCGCCATCGGATTCCAGCAGGGCACGCTCGCTGGGGCCACTCTCGGCCAGCACATCTGGTCGGCGGGGCCGGGCGTCGAATGGCCGCTGCTCGACTTCGGCCAGCTCGACGCCCGGGTACAGATCGCCAACTTCCGAACACGGGCAGCGCTCGAGCAATACAAGGCGACCATCGAGGAGGCCGTGCGCGAGGTCGACTCCTCGGTCACGCGGTTCCGGGCTGATCAGCAGAGCGTCGGCAGCCTAGGTGATGCGCTGGTCGCGAGCCGCGACGCCGTCACGCTCGCGACCGAGCGATACAACAGAGGTCTCACGGACTACCTGAACGTCGTCGAGGCCGAGCGCGCCGAGTACTCGATCGAGGAGCAATACGTCGCGACGCAGGCGTCCGTCGACGATCAATTCATCGACGTCTATCGCGACCTTGGAGGCGGGTGGCAGGGATTCCAGGACGTGCCGTCCATTCACCGGCCGCTGCCGGCGGTCGCTCGCCATCTTCAAGGACACCCTAGCCCGCAACGACCCGCTCAAAGATCCCTGACCATGGCACTGAAAGACATGCTCGTCTGGCTGGACCAGACCAATCGCTCGTCGCTGCACCTGCAGCTCGCAGCCGACCTCGCCCGCCGCCACGGAAGCGGTATGACGGCGCTCTACGTGCGGGAGTGGAACCCGGCACAGCTCGCCCACCGCAAGACGGCGGAGCTCGCCGGACGTCCTCTCGGAGAGGTTCAGGAGCTCAATCACGACGCCGAAGCCTCGCTCGACGAATCCGCCGCCAAAGCGCGAGCGGAGGTCGAGCACGTCGCGGCACAGTACGGGATCGGGATCGAATGGCGCTTGGCGGACGGCGAGGCGAGCCGTGTACTGCCGCAGTACGCTCGCTACGCGGACCTCTGTGTCCTCGATGCCGAGATCCCCGCGGCAAGCACCTCGGCAGGATATCGCTTCTCCGCGGAGATGCTGTTCGTCTCCGGCAGGCCGGTGTTGCTCGTGCCGCAGGCGAGCGGTCTTACGACGCTCGGAGCCCATGTGGCGGTCGCCTGGAACTCGAGCCGCGCCTCCGCGCGCGCGGTCAACGATGCGCTGCCGCTTCTCGAGCGCAGCGAGCGTACGACGGTCATCGCCATCAATCCCGAAGACTTCATCGGGCGGCACGGCTCGCTGCCGTTGCCGAGGCTGCTCGAGCATCTGGGGCGCCACGGCATCTCGGCTCACTGCGTCCAGCTCACCGACGTGGCGCCAGCCGAGATTGCGGATACCTTGCAGCAAAAGGCGCGCCTCGCTGGAGCCGACCTGCTCGTCGCGGGGGCGCACGGCCATCTGTGGCTGCGCGACATGCTGCTCGGCAGCGTCACGCGCGACCTGCTCGCGCACTTGCGACTGCCCGTCTTGATGTCGAACTGAGAGCCTGGGCACGGACTCTCGGCCGGCCCTTGCGTTGGCAGCGGGCGGCCCCACAATTCGAGGGGCGCCGTGCGAGTCGATCGCGCGGCGAGATGCCACCCCTGGAGAGCTCGAACATGGCCCTTCTCCGCAAGAAGACCACTATGCCCGAGGCCGCGGAAGCACTGCCCGGCCGCGGCACGCCGCTCGAGGTGCCGCAGACGCATTTCGTCAACGGTCACCGCATCGTGCCGCCGTTTCCCGCGGGTCTGCGCGAGGCTGTATTCGGCCTCGGCTGCTTTTGGGGCGCCGAACGCCTCTTCTGGCAGCTCCCGGGCGTGTACTCGACCGCGGTCGGCTACGCGGGTGGCTTCACGCCGAATCCAACATACGAGGAAGTCTGCACCGGCCGCACCGGGCACGCGGAGGTGGTGCGCGTCATCTACGATCCGGAGAGGATCGATTACGAGGACCTGCTGAAGACCTTCTGGGAATCACACGACCCCACGCAGGGCATGCGCCAGCAGAACGATGTTGGCACGCAGTACCGCTCTGTCATTTATTCCACCGACGCCGAACAGCGACAGGCTGCCGAGGAATCCAGGCGCGCCTACCAGAGCCGGCTCAGCACCGCGGGAATGGGCGCCATCACGACGGAAATTCATGACGCGCCGCAGTTTTACTACGCCGAGGATTACCACCAACAATATCTCGCAAAAAACCCGGATGGTTATTGCGGGCTGAAGGGCACGGGAATTTCGTGTCCGATCGGTCCGAGCGCGCAGCTGCCGGCGCGCTGACCGCCGCAGAGCCTGCGTCTGATTCTCGATCAAAAGCAAGTAGTAGATGAGCGGCCCAGGGGATGGGAATCCCGTGGGCCGCTCTGTCTGCGCACCTGGCCAAAGCCCTATACTTCCGCAAGGCGTTGCGGGCCCACCCCGCCAGGCCAAATCCGTATCTGGCTGTCCCAAGGTGCGCAATGAAGCGATTCCCAGTCCTTGCCCTGCTGATTCTCATCGCGGCTGCTCCGGCTCGGCAGGCGCTGGCCGCTCCCCCCATGCCTGCCGGCGGCGAGTTCGCGCCGGTGCACGCAGAGCACGGCATGGTCGCGAGCAGCAATGCGTTGGCTTCCGAGGCCGGTATCGAGGTCATGAAGGCGGGCGGCAACGCGATCGACGCCGCCGTCGCGACCGCATTCGCGCTGGCTGTCGTGCATCCGCAGGCGGGCAATCTGGGCGGCGGTGGCTTCATGCTCATTCGGCTGCATGACGGCGCAACCCATTTCATCGATTTCCGCGAGGCCGCGCCCGCCAAGGCCACCGCGACGATGTACCAGGACGCCTCCGGAAACGTGATCCCGGGCTTGAGCACCGTGGGTTACAAGGCGATCGGCGTGCCGGGCTCCGTGAAGGGTCTGGTATATGCCGAGCAGCATTTCGGCAAGCTTGGACTCGCGCGCGTGATGGCCCCCGCCATCCGTCTCGCGAGCACGGGCTACGCGCTCAGCTTCGTTGATGCGAGCCTGCTGGGTCGCGTCACGCGCCTGGCGCAGTTTCCGGATTCGCGACGCATCTTCCAGAACGACGGCAAGGGCTGGCACGAGGGCGATGTGTTCCGGCAGCCGGAGCTGGCGCGCACGCTCGAGCGCATCGAGCGCGATCCCGACACCTTCTACACCGGGACGATGGCGCGGCAGCTCGCCGATTTCATGCAGCAGGGCGGCGGTCTCATCACCGCGAAGGATCTGGCCGACTACCGTGTCTTCGATCGCAAGCCGGTCAGGGGAACATATCGCGGGCTTACCATCATCAGCTCGCCGCCGCCCTCATCGGGCGGTATCGTCCTCATCGAGCTGTTGAACATCCTGGAGGGCTACGACCTCAAAAGCGCCGGACTCGACTCGGCAGCCTCGATCCATCTGGTCACGGAGGCTTACCGCCGCGCCTTCTTCGATCGCGCGGAATTCATGGGGGATCCGGCATACACGGACTCGCCGATGATGCTGCTCCTCGACAAGCGGTACGCCGCGGCATGGCGCAGCTCCATCCTGCCCCAGGATGCAAGCCCGTCGCTGCCACTCGCGCGCCCCACCGTCTTTCCACAGCTCACGCGCTATGCGGTGGCGCATCCGGTGCTCGGGCAAGCGCCGGAGTCACGTCAGACAACCCACTACTCCGTGGTGGATGCGGCGGGCAATGCCGTGTCCGTGACCACTACGCTCAACGCGTGGTACGGCTCCGGTGTGACGGCCGGGCATCTCGGCTTCCTCCTCAATGATGAGATGGACGACTTCGCCTCGAAGGTGGGGGTGCCCAACATGTTCGGCGTGCTGCAGGGGTCCGCCAACGCCGTGGGTCCGGGCAAGCGGCCGCTCTCGTCCATGACTCCGACCATCGTGCTGAAGGACGGCAAGCTCTGGCTGGTCCTCGGAAGCCCCGGCGGCCCGACGATCATCACGACCGTGGCCAATGTACTGATCGACGCCGCGGACTACGGCCTCAACATCAAACAGGCGGTCGCGGCGCCGCGCTTCCATCAGCAGTGGATGCCGGACGAGATCTTCATGGAGCCGGACCGCTTCTCAGCCGATACGCTGCGGCTCCTTGCGGCCCACGGCTACCACATCGCCTTCGGGGACGAGGGCGATGCGGAGTGCATCGAGGTCGATCCGGCCACCGGCGAGCGTCTGGGAGCGAGCGACCCGCGTACCGAGGCCGCCCGGGCCGTCGGATACTGATCCGGGTATAATGGTCCGGCCATAGGGGTCTCGTAACCTGACAAGATAGGTGCCTCCATGCCCGGAGTGCGGGGTCGGCGCTGGCTGGTCATCCTCGCGGTTCTCGTGGGCCTCGTGGGCCTGTACGCCGCGGCAGGCTTTCTGCTGGTACCGCACTTGCTGCGGTCGGAGCTGGTGCAGCTCACCGCCAAGGATTTCGGCAGGACGCTCTCCATCGGGGACGTCAGCTTCAATCCTTTCACCTGGACGCTCGACATCGCGGATTTCTCCCTTCCGGATGCCGATGGCCGGCCGATGGTCTCTTTCAGCCGCCTGGAGGTAGCGGTCGGCATCTCCAGCGTGCCCCGTCTCGCGCCGAGCCTGACCGCCATCGTGCTGGATGGCCCCCGCATCAACGCGGTGGTGCGGCGCGATGGCAAACTGAATCTCCTGGATCTCGAGAAACCTTTCGCCCAGACGGCGCGGGCGAAGACTCCGGTGCCGGCCTCCAAGCCCTTCAAGCTGTTCCTCGACCGACTCGCGGTCGCCAACGGCAGCGCAACCTATGAGGATGACTCGCGGCCCGCACCGTTCCGCCTCGACCTCAATCCGTTCGGCTTCGAGCTGCACGACTTCAGCACCACGGGCGCTGCGGCCGGGAGCTATCACCTCACGGCCACCATCGGCCAGGGCGGCCGGCTTGACCTGACCGGAACCATTCGCGCGCAGCCGCTGGCACTGCACGGCACGCTGAAGCTCGATGACTTGAGTGCCCGGACGATAGCGACGTATCTGGGTCCCATCCTGCCCGCTGAGATCTCGCGGGGCAGCGTCGGGCTCCAGGGCAGCTTCGCTATCGACAGCGGCTCCGACGGCTCCTCTGCCCAGAGTGTCAGGATGATCATCGACGTGCCCCAGGCCGAGGTGAGCGGCCTGGGTGTGAGGCCGCGGCAGGCGACCTCGGATTACATGCAGCTCGACCGCTTCACTCTGGGCAACGCTCACATCGATCTCGACCGGCGCTCCATTCGCATCGGTGAGGTCGCGCTCGCCGGCGCCGATGTGCGGGGCTGGCTCGATGAGCACGGGCAGCTCAACCTGCTGCAGCTTCTCGGTACCAAGACCGCCGCACCCGCTGCTGCGCCGGCCCCGGCCGCTCCGCCGCCCGCCTCTCACGCCCCTGCCTGGCGCATCGCGGCTCCGGATATACGCGTCACGGATACGCGTGTGTCCGTGGAGGACCGCGGCGTCAAGCCGGCCGCCGACCTGACCCTTGGCCCGCTGTCGGCCAGGATCACCGGATATGACAGCTCGCCAAATGACCGGCTCACGGTCGCACTGCAATCGGGCGTCAACGGCAAGGGGCAGCTGCGCCTGACCGCCCAGGGGTCGCTCCAACCCGAGGCGCTGAGCGCGAAATTGGAGCTGAGCCAGTTCGACCTGCGCCCGCTGCAACCGTATTTCGCCAAATACACCGCGCTCACGCTGGCCAGCGGGTTCCTGAGCACCACGCTCGATATCGACCGGCAAGCCAACGGAAAGATGAGCGCCTCGGGCGGTCTCGACGTTGACGACTTGCGCACCGTCGACGACGACCTCAAGCAGGACTTCATCAAATGGCAACGCCTGCACATTGCGGGTTTCCGCTATGCCTCGAGCCCCGCGAGCCTGCGCATCGAGCACATCACGGTGGTGGCCCCGTACGCGCGGGTCATCATCGGGGCGGACCACACCGTCAACGTGTCGGAAGCGCTGCATCCGCGCGGGTCGCACAAGGCCGCGGCAGTGAAGACGGCGCAGACTGCCGCAGCCAGCGGAAAGCCACCCGCAAGCTCTCACGCCGCATCGATGGCAACGGCCATCGGCCTGGTGCGCATCGCCAACGGTACGACTGATTACGCCGATTTCTCGATGCAACCCAACTTCGCGACCGGCATCCAGGATCTGCACGGCACGATCAAGGGCCTCTCGTCCGACCCGGGCTCGCGCGCCACGGTCGATTTGCAGGGCAGGGTGGATCGTTATGCCCCGGTCGACATCAGCGGCGTGGTGAATCTCCTGGCCGCCACGACCTATACGGACATCAAGATGTCGTTCCGCGGACTCGAGCTCACGCGTATGACTCCCTATGCGGTGCGCTTCGCCGGCTACAAGATCGCGAGCGGCACGCTCGATGCCGACCTGCATTACAAGCTCGACCATGGCAGCCTCAACGCCGATCACCAGTTCGTCATCGACCAGTTGCAGCTCGGCGATCAGGTCCCGAGCCCGCATGCCACCAAGCTGCCCTTGAGGCTCGCCATCGCCCTGCTCAAGGACCGCGATGGCGTGATTCGGATCGGACTGCCGGTGACCGGCAGTCTCAACGATCCGCAGTTCAGTCTGGGACCGCTCATCGGCGAGGCGCTCGTCCACTTGCTGGAAAAGGCTGTCACGGCGCCCTTCGCCATGCTGGGGCGGCTATTCGGCGGCGGCGCGGACGTGAATCGCATCGACTTCGCGCCGGGAAGCGCGACACTGCTGCCGGCGGCGCAGGCTCGGGTGACCGCGGTTGCCAAGGCGCTGGCGCAGCGGCCGCAACTGCAGCTGCAGGTGCCGGCCGTGTTCTCGCCCGACATCGACAGACCGGCGCTGGCGCAACGGCAGTTGCGCCATGAGCTGGTCACGCTGGCCCGCAGTGGCGCTGGCGCCCCCTCCGGTCATGGGCGCAGGCGCCAACCCACTCCGGCGCCGATGGCTGGGCGGGAAGTCCTGGAGCTTCCCGGGGAGCATTAC
The DNA here is from genome assembly GCA_963833085.1 of uncultured Pseudomonadota bacterium. Lineage (GTDB taxonomy): Bacteria > Pseudomonadota > Gammaproteobacteria > Steroidobacterales > Steroidobacteraceae > 13-2-20CM-66-19. The sequence goes on along the minus strand of CAWHWV010000026.1, from coordinate 11,128 downwards.
CGGTTGCTGGTCGCGGCGTACCATGACGCCTTCGGCCCCAAGGCGCCGCTGCCCGCGGCGGCGCAAAAGGTACCGCCCTACGACCCTGCCATCCTCGAGATGCAAACGGCCCTGCTCAAGCACTCGCAGATATCCGATGCCGACTTGCAGGCTCTCGGACAGCAGCGTGCCCAGGCGATCCGAGCCGCCATTCTTGCCGCCGGAGGCGTCGCTGCCGGCCGCGTCGGGATCAGCGCAGCCGCGGCGCAAGCGCCCGCGGCCGGCAGGGTGACGGTCGCGCTCGGTCTAAAATAAGCGGTTACTGTCGCCGTCAGGCATGCGGCTGGCTTGCAAGGGCTGCGCTCCGGGCTATTGAGGAAGAGGAACAGGTAATGCATCGACGTCGGTTTTTGCGCGCGGGCGGTTCCACCATGCTGGGATTCGCGCCCTGGCCGTGGGTGTTCAACCGCCGCAAGGCGCCCGCGCCGCCCGCCAAGGGCGTGACGCTCATGGGCAAGCCGGAGCCCTTCAGCTATGCCAATCTCAAGGGCCTCGCGCGCTCGATGGCCGTGGGACCCTACCAGGAGCAGTACAAGCCGCTGCCACCGGCGCTGCAGCACCTCACCTGGGATCAGTGGGAATCCATCGTCTGCAGGCCCGATCGGGCGCTCTGGTACGGCGAGGATCTCTTCTTCCGAATCCGCTTCGATCACCTCGGCTTCAGCTTCTCCAAGCCGGTGCGCCTGCACGTGGTGGAGAACGGTCAGGCCCGGGAGATCCTCTTCGACCCGACTCTGTTCGACTACAGCAGGTCGGGACTGAAGCCCGCGGACCTGCCGAAGGATCTCGGCTTCGCCGGCTTCAACGTGCTCTTTCACACCGACTGGACGAGCGATCGGGCGGTGTTTCAGGGAGCGTCCTACTTTCGCGCGGTGGACTCGGACGGGCAGTACGGTATGTCGCAGCGCGGTCTCGCGATCGACACCGGCACGTCGCAGCCGGAGGAGTTTCCCGATTTCGTCGCCTTCTACCTCGAGAAGCCGGCGAAGGATTCGTCGCTTCTCACGGTACATGCGCTGCTCGACTCGCCGAGTGTTGCCGGCGCTTACCGGTTCATCATCGATGTCGCCAGCACTCTGATCATGGACGTCGATGCGGCGCTCTATCCGCGGAAAGAGATCCAACGCCTGGGTGTGGCCCCCTGCACCAGCATGTTCCTGGTCGGCGAGAATGACCGCCGCGTGGACGATGACTGGCGGCCGCAGATCCACGATTCCGACGGACTGCAGATGAACACCGGCTCCGGCGAGTGGATCTGGCGCCCGCTCGTCAACCCGAGCGCGCTGCGCGTCAACACCTACATCGACGAGAATCCGCGCGGCTTCGGGCTGATGCAGCGCGAGCGGCGCTTCTCGCAGTATCAGGACGACGGCGTCTTCTACAACAGGCGTCCGGACTGCTGGGTGCAGCCGAAGGCTCCCTGGGGCAAGGGCGGCGTCATGCTGGTGGAGATCCCGACCAATGACGAGACCATGGACAACATCGTCGCCTTCTGGAACCCGGCGGACAAGAGCGAGCCCGGGCAGGAGTACCTGTACGGCTACCGCATCTACTGGTGTCGGGCGAATCCGTTCCGGACCCATCTGGCACAAGTACAGGCGACGCGCGACGGTATCGGCGGGGTGGTCGGCCAGAAGCGCACTCATTTCGCGTGGCGGTTCGTGATCGATTTCGTGGGGGGCGATCTCGGCATGCTCGGCCCGGATGCCAAAGTAACCCCTGTCATCACCGCTTCGCACGGCCAGGTCGAGATCACCTCGGCGCGGCCGTTATTGCCGATCAACGGCTGGCGAGCGATGTTCGACCTCGTGCCGGACGACAGCGAGCAGCCGATCGACCTGCGGCTGTATCTGGCCCTCGATGGACAGGCACTTACGGAGACCTGGATGTACCAGTACGCGCCGCCGCCGGTTGCGCAGCGCCAGCAATATCCGTGAATATGACGGCAGTCAACGCGGAACCCGACCGCTGCGTTGTAAGTCTATTGCGACACGCATGTAACAAACTGGAGGCGTTGCCATGAGCCTCGTCCGATCCATCCTCAGAGTGACTTCCGCGGCAGCCGCGGCCACCTTCCTGGCCGCCGTCCCCGCACTGGCTACGGCTCAGGACAGCGTGACGGCCGTCTGGGTACCGAAGCACATCGAGTTCATCTACCAGGGCTTCACGACCCACTACTCCTGCGGCGGCCTGCAGGACCAGATCAGGGACATGCTGCAGAAGCTAGGTGCCCAGAATCTCAAAGTCCTGCAGATGGGATGTGTGCGGCCGGAAGGTCCCACGGTGTTCCCCGGCGTCAGCGTGACCATGAGCGTACTCGTGCCGTCTTCGTCAGCGGAGGCCTCCAAGGCGAAGAGCTCGGGTCCGCCGCTGCAGGCTCAGTGGAAGAAGGTCGTGCTGATGCCGGTAAATTCAGGGTATAACGAGGAGGGCAACTGCGAGCTGATCGAGCAGTTCAAGCAGCAGTTCCTACCGCTCTTCACCACCCGAAAGATCGATTACGGCTCGAGCTGCGTCCCGTACCAGCTGACCCTGGGCACCCACTTGAGCGCCGAGGTGCTGGTGCCGCCCCCGAAGGTGGCTAGCAGTACCCCCTAGTCCCGAGCCGGCCTGACGCCGCCGCTACTGTCGACATCGGGCAGAAAACCCGCCAGCAGGCCAAGGACCGGCAGGAAGGCGCAGATCTCGTACACCAGGTTGATGCCGAACGAGTCGGCGACCTTGCCCAGCACCGCGGCCCCGATGCCGCCCATGCCGAAGGCAAAGCCGAAGAACAGCCCGGCCACCGTACCGGTACGGCCGGGCAGCAGCTCCTGCGCGTAGACGACGATGGCCGGAAAAGCCGAGGCCAGGATGACGCCGATCGGGACGGTCAGCAGAGCAGTCCACAGCAGGTTGGCGTGCGGCAACAGTAGAGTGAACGGCAGCACCCCTACGATCGAGCCCCAGATCACGTACTTGCGCCCAATCCGGTCACCCACCGGTCCCCCCAGTATCGTGCCGAGCGCCACGGAGCCGAGGAAGACGAACAGATACACCTGTGAGGCCTGCACGGACACGTGAAAGCGGCTGATCAGATAGAAGGTGTAGTAGCTGGTGAGGCTCGCGAGATAGAAGTACTTCGAGAAGATGAGCGCGAGCAGCACGCTGATGGCGACGGTCACCTGCTTGCGTGTGGGGCCTGCATGCTCGCCGTCCGCCGCGGCGCGCGGCTTCAGGCGCGCTACCCCGTGAACCTTGTACCAATGCCCGACATTGAAGAGTACGAAGATGCCGAGCAACGCGGCCAGAGAGAACCAAAGCACGCTCATCTGGCCATGCGGCAGGACGATGAAGGCGGCGAGGAGCGGCCCGATGGCGGTGCCGAAGTTGCCGCCGACCTGGAATACGGACTGCGCCAGCCCGTGGCGGCCGCCCGAGGCCATGCGCGCCACCCGCGAGGACTCCGGGTGGAAGACGGAGGAGCCCGTACCGATCATCGCCGCTGCCAGGAGGAGCAGCGGATAGGTACGCGCCGAGGCCAGCATGGCGAGGCCGGCCAGGGTGAAGCCCATGCCGATGGCGAGCGAATACGGGCGCGGCTTGCTGTCGCAATAATGGCCGATGACGGGCTGCAGGAGCGAGGCGGTCATCTGGTAGGTGAAGGTGAGGATTCCGATCTCCCCGAAGGTCAGGGAGTACGAAGTCTTCAGCATCGGATACAGCGCCGGGAGCAGCGACTGCATCATGTCGTTCAGCAGGTGGCAGAAGCTGATCGCGACCAGCACCGAGACGGCGGTGCGGCCGGCGGCGCTTGCCCGGTTCATGTTTGCTGCGGCTTCGTTCACGGGGTCCACTTTGCCGTATCGCGCCGCCGAATCCCATCTCTCCTTTGACGCAGCCGAATCAGGTTTCGGGCCTGAGCCGCTCGTCGGCCGTCAGCTCCAGGAGGTCGAGCTCTTCCTCGGCCATGTGGAAGGCATCGTCACCGATGATGGCGCGGGCCCGCAGGTCTACCAGGGCAAGGCGCTGGGCCGCCACGGCCCGCCGCAGCGCCTCGGCCAGGGTAGCGCCGGAGTGCAACGCCGGGGTCTCCTGCGGCTCACCCTCTCCCAGGCGGATGCGGGCCTCGTACTCGCGGCGCAGCGTCTCGAGCGAGGGGGAGGCATGTGGGCCGTCGAGAGCCTTGAGCGCCGCGCGGGCGGTCTCCACTCTTGCCAGGCGCACTTCCTGGTCCACGGTGCCATCGTCTTTGAGCCCGACCCACGCCATCAGGGGGCGCAGAGTCATGCCCTGCACGATCAGGGTGACCAGCACTACGGCGAAGGCGCAGAAGAGGATCAGATCGCGGTATGGAAAAGCCGGGCCGGCCGCGCCGTCCGGCAGAGCCATGGCAGCCGCCAGTGTCACGATGCCCCGCATGCCGCACCATGAGACCACGAGGCCGCCTCCCGCCGTCGGCATGGTCAACGGCCGTCCGCGGCCCGAGCCGAACCGGCGCACTTTCCAGCGTGCGAACGTGTTGTTGGACATCACCCATACGATGCGTACCAGGATGACGGTGACGCATACCGCCGCTGCGGAGAATAGATAGACGTGCCATTGCGAATCAGGCACGCGCGTGACGATGCCGCGCAGCTGAAGTCCGATCAGCACGAACGCCAGCACATTCAACACGAACACCACCACATCCCACACCGCGTAGGAGGAGATCCGGCGCCGCGCGTCGGTTCTAATCGGCACCCGGCGCGCAAGCGTCATCGCATACGCGATCATCGTGATGATGGCCGAGAGCCCGATGCGATTCGCGAGCAGCCACACGGCGAAAGTGCCGATGAATTGCAGCAGCACGGCGATCGGAATGTCCCGCACGCCGCGCGACGCCCACATGAACAAGCGCGCCAGAAGGATTCCCACGATCACGCCGCCGCCGCAGGTCACCACGAAAAGGGGCACCACGCTCCAGCCCGCGACGACACCCGTCACGGCCGCGGTCGCCGCGATACGGTAGGCAAGCAGGGCGCTGGCATCGTTGAAAAGGCTCTCGCCCTCGAGGATCACCACCAGGCGGTGTGGCGGCCGCAGGCGACGCAACACGGCCACCGCCGCCGAGGCATCGGGCGGCGCAACGATCGCCCCCAATGTCATGGCGGCGGCCCAGCTCATGCCGGGCACGATGTGGCGAATCACCGCGGCGACGGCAACGATGGTGACCAGCACCGCCCCGATTGCGAGGCCGCTCACCGGGACGAGGTTGCGCTTCAGATCCCGCGGTGAGGCATCGAAGGCGGCGTCGAGGAGTTATCGGCGCCACGAAGAGCGCCAGCGCCAGCTGCGGATCGAGGACGACCCGAGGTGTGCGCGGAATCAGCGCGAGAGCGACCCCCGCGAGCGCCAGCAGTGCAGGGTAGGGAACCCCCAGTCGGTCGGCCCACAGCGAGAGCACCGCCCCGACGAGGAGCAACGCAATGACGATCTCGAACAACGCCATAACGCGGTGTTGTAGCCGAAATCACCGCCGCGCGCACCAACGCGCGAACGCCGCTCACGCCTCAACGTGCGTCCTCTCCTCCAGGCACAAGGATGTGCCCCGCCGCCGCAGGTGGCGGAGGTCGCGAGCAAAAACCGCGCTTTTGCTCGCGACCGCGCTGGGCCGGGCAGGATGCCCGGATCCAGCGCTTCAACTACCGCAGGATGCCCGGATCCAGCGCTAATTTAATTAGGATTGCTGCCGGGGTTGCTGTCTTGCAGCGGAAAGGCCTGCGCCGGGGGGGCGTTCGGATTCGGCCGCGGGGCCGGCTGCTGGGCATTCGGCGCCGAGCTGGCTACCGACGAGGCTGGCTGCAGGCCGACGCTCGCGTCGACCGCGGTCAGAAAGCGCCGCGCTGCATCGTCATCCGTGCGCACGGCGCCCGAGATGATCTCGGACGCGAGAAGCCCCGGATGATGGTAGAGCTCCGCGTTCGAGGAATCGTCGATCGTCAGCGCCGCGCCCGCGAGGGCGATTCCGGCGAAGATGCCGCGAGTCTGTGAGTACGAGTACACGCCGGCGTTGAAGGCCTGATCGGTTGCAGCGGACGCCTGGCGGCCAACCGGTCCCGCCGCCACGGAGACGTCACCGCCCAGCGTCAGCTTGCCGCCGGTGATGCCCTCGATGCCTTTCCTGGAAGTGAAGACCAGGACGAGGTCGGTCTTCTGCACGCCCCATTGAAAGCCGAAGCTGCCGCCCGTCAGCGTCACGAAGATGGGACCGGTGAAGTGGCCGGTGCTGTCCCTGACCACGAGCGCGCCGTGCCCGCGCGAGCCTCCGAGGAAGAAGGCGACTTTGGTGAAATCGGGAATGACCGCGATGCCGTAAGCGCGCTCCAGCAGCCGGTCGGGAATGCCCTGATCGCGTGCGTCGCGGGCATCGTTAAGCGTCTGCGTGGCGAGGAGGAGGCGTCCTTCCTCCAGCGCCTGCGCGTGTGCGGCAACGGCCGTGAACGCGAGCGCGACGCCAGTGAGAGTAGTGAGTAAGCGAGTACGGGTACGCATGCCTGAGTTCCCCCATGCCGTCGCCGGGCACCGACAAGCCGGAGCCGGCGGCAAGGTGCGTGCAGCTTACCGCAGATCGACAGGCTGGAGGGAGTCGGTGCGACGAGCGGCTTGCGGGCGTCGGCAGCGCTGCATTCAGCGTGCGTTCAGTACCAGATCGATACGTACGCCTGAATGATATTCGCATTCAGCGTGTAGAGCGGCTCGTCGCCGCCCTTGAACACGCCGGGATCGTACTTCGAGTACAGCGCGTCGCGATAATCGAGGTAATGGATCATCATGCGATCGAAGCTCAGCGTCGCGGAGCTCTTCTGTATCCACGTGAGGCGCGGGATCGAGAAGGCGTACGATGCCTCGGCGCCGAGCGTGATGCTGTGGAATTCCGCCAGCTCGCGGTCGCGCGCCATGTAGTTGGAGTAGTTGGCGTAGGGAAAGAGGTCGCTGTAGAAACTGGCCGCGCCCTGGGTGTAGTAGCGGATATTGCCGTCCAGTGTCCAGTGACGCCAGACCGGCTGCACGTAATCGACCTGGAGCGTATGCGCGACGATGCCCCAGGAATCGGTGAAGAAGCGGTACTTGCCGGTGAGCGCCGCCCGATAGCCGAGATAGTACTTCAGCGACACCGACGCGGCATCCATGGTGCGCGTGTTGGGATAGACCTGGGTGGCGAGCGAGTAGCCGACCGGATTGTTCGGATCGACGTAACGGATCAACCGGTACGGGCTCGCGAGATAGCCCGCGTCGGTGGAGAACTGATAATTGAGCGTGCCGATGAGATTGCGGCTCAGGATCTGGCTGAGGCTCACGCCATAGACGCGGTGATCGGCCCGCTGGTGAAACGTCGGGTCGTTGATGATCTGCCCGTTCACCTTGATGTCGCGGAATATCTGGTCCCAGCCGCGGCTGTAGCTGAGCGAGACGGTGGTGAGGTCGCCGAACATGTCCTGGCTGATCGAGTAATACGAGGTGTTGGCCTTGTAGTCAGGCTCCACGCTGTTGATGAATCCCGCGCTGTAGGTCGTCTTGCCGTGCAGATACTCGGCGCCCGCGCTCTTTTGCGTGCGCGTCTCCTTGTAGGGGCTTGCGGACAGCATCACGTCGATCGACGCGCTCGAGATCATGTCCTGGTAGTACTGCGCGTTGACGGCGAAGTGATCGCCGAGCCTCTTCTGGACGAGGATCGACGGCCCCTGGACGGTGATGCCGCCGCCCTGATAGCGGTGGTACATGACGTCGACGCTGTCTTCCGGCAGCACGCCGGCCAGGGCCGGAATGCCCGCGCACAAAAGCGCCGCCGTGGCACGAATGCACCAGCCGCATGGGGCGGCTCGAGGTGCTCCGCGACGTGTCAGCCTCAGTTGCATCCGCAGCCGCCGCCGACGCCGCCCGTAGCGCCTCGCGCGCCTTCACGGGTTTCGAATACGTGGTCGATGTAGGTGCTCGAGATCGGGCTCCGATCGAGCGCCATGATCGGATCGGCGAGGTGCTCGCGCTCGTACGGCTTCACCCACGGCTCGATCGGCGAGCACGCCGTGGTCGCGACGAGCAGCGCTGCCGCGACTGCCATGGTGCGAAAGCAAGCGAGCCGGCGATATGAAAGGCGCATGGTGGCGGCCTACTGCACGATCAGGGACCGGATGCTGTTCATGTACAGGTTCTCGTCACCCGGCAGGTAGCCGTTGTGCACGTAGCGCACGACGCCCTGGCGGTCGATGATCACCGTCGTGGGCATGGCCTGCACCTGATAGAGCTGACTGACGGCGCTCTTGGGGTCGTAGAGAATGGGATAGCTCACGGGCGTCTTCTTCAGCCAGCCGTTGGCGTTGCTCGCGTCGGGCTCGACGTTGACGCCGAGCAGAACGAAGCCCATGTCCTTGTACTGTTTGTAGATGTCGTCGAGCAGCGGCATCTCCTGCCGGCAGGGGCCGCACCAGCTCGCCCAGAAATTGATCATGACCACGTCGCCCTTGAACTGCCCCAGGGTCACCGTCTTGCCGTCGACGGACTGCAGCGTGAAACCGGGGGCCGGTGCGTCGCCGGCTCCGGCCCAAGCCGGCAGAGCGAGCATCAGGGTGGCGGCCAGCGCCGCGATTCGATTCCTCATGACGTATCCTCCGAGCCTCAAAAGAATGCAGTGATGCCGAGACCTGCCTCGAGATTGTTGGTCAGCTTGTCGGCGCCAAGCAGGTTCGTGTTGAACATGTGATCCTCGAAGCCCACGCGAACCGCCATCCAGTCGAGCGGCAGCACCTGGTAGCCGCCACCGACGGTTACGGTGAACTTCTTGTCACCGGCGAACTGGGTGGCGCCCGCGCCGCCGACGACGTAGAAGGAGCTCGTCATGGCACGGCTGCGGCCGAAGAAGGCCTCTCCCGGGAGGAAGTTGTAGCCGAGTCCGAGATCGTAATACGTGAACTTCCTCTCACCTTCGGTCAACAGGCGGAGGCCGCCGCTCAGCGTCTCGAAGCTGGTGAGTCCTCCGGTGGAGCGGCCCACCTCGGCCCGGACGAAGAGGTCTTCCGTCATGTGATAGGCGAGGTCGAGCCCGTAGGAGGGATGGGAGCCGAAGTCCTCGATGGACATCACGCCGTAATGGCCACCGAGCTCGATATTCGAGCTGCGGATCCTCGGCACCACCACTTTCTGCCGCTCGACCTGCGGTTGGATCACAGCGGGCGGGACGCTGTCGCCGCCCGCCGACGGGCTTGCCTGCGCAGCCTCGGCGCGCGCCTCTTCCTTGGCTGCCCGCACCTCGGCACGGTGCTCCCGCCAGCGATGCACCGTGGCGCAGCCGGGCAACAGCGGCAGCGTCATGAGCGCCGCCGTCAGAAGAAGACCGCGAACCCGAGTTTCCATTCGTCCTCCACTTGATTTCGATTCTGCGTCGTGATCACGACATGAGTCTTGTATTCGGCGCGCAGGAACAAGCTGCGGGTGATGTAGTAGCGGATGCCGGCACCCACGTATGCGGTCTGCTCGGTGCGGTCCGAGGGTTGAATGAGCGTGGCTTTAGGCTCGACGTGCAATATTCCGATGCCGACCATCAGGAAGGGGCTCAGCCGCCACTGCGGCATGGGCACGTGAGTGAGACCGATGTCGGCGGTCACCCCGTTGGAGTAACGGCCGAGGAACTGGCCGAAAGCCGCCTCGACGGCCATCTGCGAGTTGAACGACAGTGAGGTATAAGCGGAGACGTAGTTCGCGCCGCCGTACTCGCCGGCGAAGGCGCCCACCTCGAAGCGGTGCGAGGTAAAGCCGGCACGATTGCCGATCCGCAACGGCAGCGGTTCGCCGTCAGCGAGCGCCGTCTTGAGCATGTCGTCCTCCGACGCCCATCCCTCGACGCCCCGGCGCGTGCGAACCTTGAGCCATTGCGTGCGGCGGAAGAGCACGATGACGCTGTCCCCCTGCGCGACGACATCGAATACCGGATAGCCACGGCCGGGCCCCGTATGCAGCTCGAGATACGGGGTCTTGACGAACACCTGCACGTAACGGCGCGCGTGGCGCGCGAACAGGTGCGCGCTGCACACGGCGGGCGCCATGAGTACGGCGAGCAGCAGGAGCAGAGCGGTGGCGGTGCTGCGCAAGCGGGTCCTAATTCTTCGGCACGTTCGGGTCGAACGGGTTGTTGAAGTTCTGTGCGCCGATGTCGAGCCACTCGGAGATCATGCGCAGCTCGGCGGTCGACAGGATCCCCGCGTGGCGGCTGTCGCCACTGTTGGGCGCGAACAGCGCGAGCGAGGCGCTCGAGTCCGGACCGTTGGCGCTGCCGGCATCGAGGAACGGACCCACCGAGACCGTCGTCGGGTTGCCGTTGGCATCGGGTGGCCCGGGCACGTTGTGAGGAAAGAGCAGATCGACGTAGGAAACCAGCTCGTCCGCATCCGCGTTGGAAGCTGTGTTCGACAGATCGAGGTTGCCGGCTGGTTGCGCCGCGGCGCCGGCCGCGTTCGTAGGACTGTGGCAGCCGCCCTGGGTGCAGGTATGGTTGCCGGCCGAGTCGGTCCGCGTCTGGGTCCAGAGCTGTTCGATATGCTCGGGGTAGTTGATGACGATGCGACAGTTCGAGGCCCAGCTGCTCTCGCACCCGGGGGTGGCCGTCGGGATCGGCGCGATCTCGGGGGACGGCATCGCGGAGTACTGATAAGCAATGGCGGGATTTGCCGTCAGTCCCATCGCGGTGTTTGTCCAGACATCCATGTAGTGGACATCGATGCTCGGCATCATGCTGCACTGCGCCGTCGACAGGTCGCTGCCCAGACAGGTAACGGCCGCGCGCGCCTCGGCCATGGTCTGTCCGGCCGTGGGCAGATAAGTCGCGACGCTGTCGGGAAACGGCGCGCCCCCCGCCGCTCCGGCATAGGCCGCGGGGAACAGGCCGTCGCGGCCGTGAGAATAGGGCTTTGCCTGGGTCGGGGGCGTATGGCAGCCGTTGCACTTGAGCACCTCGCCCGCCCTGACCTGCAACCAGTCGCTGTGCTCGGGGAAGCCCGGCAGCCGCCGCCCGTTCGCATCCAGGATGTTGATCTCGAAGGCGACATCGGCCGGGACTTGGATGAGCACCGAGCCGTCG
>CAWHWV010000025.1:0-208705 GCA_963833085.1 uncultured Pseudomonadota bacterium | reverse complement strand
TACTTTTTCTTTGAAGCTTTCTTCTTGGCCTTCTTTTTCGCCTTCGCCATGTTGGCTCTCCAGTTGTCGGGTTAGTCCGAGGTCGGAGTATATACAGGTGAAGTAAAAATACAAGCAAGGGTGGCGTGGATGTGCTAGCTGCGTCTCACACAGCGGATGACGCCGCGCTCGGTGATCACGAGATCGAGTGGCACATCGTGCGCGGCCGGCGCGATGCGTTCCACCTCCTGCGATGCATAACCGATGCCGACGAGCAGCGGCGCATGCCAGCAGGCGCGCAGCCGCCTGAATCCGAACGCGCGATCGTAGTAGCCGCCTCCCATGCCGAGGCGAGTGCCGTGACGATCGAAGCCGACGAGCGGCAGGAACACGACATCGAGCAGGCGTGCACTCGCGAGCTGCGGTCCAGCGGGCTCGACGATGCCGAAGCGGTTGCTCCGCAGCGAGCGCGGCGCCGCCGTGATCCGTGCGAAGCACATGGAGCGCACGTGCGAACGCGGGTCGATGCGCGGCAGATAGACGAGGCAGCCGCGGTTCAGCGCGAGCGCGATCAAGCTGGAAGTGTCGAGCTCCTCGGCGGTGGCGGCGTAAATGCCGATGCGCCGACCGGAACGGAGATGGAGGATGCCGTCGGCATGACGAGCGACTTGCCTCGCGGCGCGCGCGCGCTCCGCTGCGGACACGGCCCGGCGCCTGGCCCGCAGCGACGCCCGCAGGGATCTGCGGGCGTCGGTCACGCTGGAATCAGGAAGCGCCACCCGCCTGTGCCGGTGCGGACCGTTGCTCTCGAACCTGAGCAACAAGTGGGACGTGCTGTGACAGGTAAGGCTTTCCGCTCATGGCGGACTTGCACAGTGCTGCCGACGAGCCCTGCCCCGTGGGTGTTTCAATTAGGGTCCGAGGTAACCCGGCCCGCTTGTCGAACACCGCAGGCGACGCCGGGAGCCACTCTACACCAACGCCGCCCCCTTTTGGCGGTCGTGTGTCTCACAGCTCGAGCTGCTGCGCCCGCTCCAGCGCGGTCTCGACGCGCTCGCGCAGGGCACGAACCTTGCCGCCGGCATCGCTTTCGGCCTTGGCATCGCGGCCACGCACCTGCAGCAGCTCGTGCGCCATGTTGAGCGCCACCATGACGGCGATGCGATCGAGCCCCACGACCTTGCCGCTGTCGCGAATCTCGCGCATGCGGCCGTTCAGGAATTCCGCCGCGTCGAGGAGCTGGGAACGCTCGTCATACGGGCAGGCGACCACGTACTCTTTTTCCATGATGCGCACGCTGACGCGCGCCTGATCCTGACTGCTCATGCGCCGTGCTCCAGGGTTTTGAGCCTGCCGATCATGGCCTCGACGCGGGTGCGCACCTGCTCATTCTTCGAGAGGAGCGAGGCGCGCTCGGTGGTCAGCGACTCGTGCCGCTGACGCAGCGCGCGGTTCTCCTCCCGCAGATGATCCACGGTGGTCACCAGCTCCTCGATACGCCGGCTGAGGCGCGCCAGCTCGAGATCGAGCTGTGATTTGGAGGTGTCGCTCATGGTGGCTCCGACTATAGTGCCGCGCTGTCAGCGGGGTCAATCGTAACTCGTTTTCCCAAAGGCATATAATGCGCGATCTGCATGATCCAAGCCATCTACGCGGACATTCAGCACGTTCTGACGGATGAGCGCGCGTTGACCGATGCCGCCGAGGCGCACGGGACGCTCGCCGGGTGCCTGTGCACCGCCGTCGGCTACCGCTTCGAGGACTGGCTGCTCGAGATCCTGCCGGAGGGGCGGGCGCAACCGCTCGCCGCCGCCACCTTGCGCGAGCTCTATACCGAGACCACCGGCTCCCTGCGGGCGCCGGACATGGAGTTCGACCTGCTGTTGCCGGAAGATGCGCAATCGATCGACGAGCGTGCCACCGCGCTCGCCCAATGGTGTCAGGGGTTTTTGTACGGGCTGGGCTCCGGCGCCGTCCAGGATGCCGGCAGCCTCCCGGGCGACGTCGGGGAAATCGTGCGCGACCTCACGGAGATCAGCCGTGTCGGCGTTGATATCGCCCAGACCGAGGAATCGAACGAGAACGCTTACGCGGAGCTGGTGGAGTTCGTGCGCGTGAGCGTGCAGGTCCTCTTCGAGGAGCTCGAGCCCGTGCGGGGCCAGCCCTCCTCACCCGGAGCACCGCTTCATTGATTCGCCATAGAAGCGCCGCACGGCGCGCAATGCCTCCCCATGTCTCGCGATCGGCGAGCGCGAGCCGGCAGGACCTGCGCGGCGAGTTCGCGCGCCGCCGCCGCGCGCTGCTGAAGCTCATGGGTCGCGACTCCATCGCCATTCTGCCGGCGGCGCCGGTGCGGCACCGCAACAACGATGTCGAATACGCCTACCGGCAGGACAGCGACTTCCACTATCTGACCGGCTTCGACGAGCCGGAGTCGGTCGCGGTCCTCGTTCCCGGGCGCGACCACGCCGAATACATTCTCTTCGTGCGCGAGCGCGACCCCACGCGCGAGACGTGGGAGGGACGGCGTGCGGGTCCGGCGGGCGCGCGCCGCGCCTTTGGCGCGGACGACGCCTTTCCCATCACCGACATCGACGAGATCCTGCCCGGGCTGATGGAGAACCGCGTCAAGGTGTTCTATTCGATGGGCATGTACCCGGAGTTCGACCAGCGGCTCGTCGGCTGGGTGAACGGCCTGCGGACCCAGGCGAGGAACGGCCGGCATCCGCCGCAGGAAATCGTTGCCCTCGATCACGTCCTGCACGACATGCGGCTCTACAAGTCGCGCGTCGAGATCGGCCTCATGCGCGAAGCCGCGCGTATTGCCGCCCGGGCGCACGTGCGCGCGATGCAATTCTGTCGGCCCGGGCTCAAGGAATACGAGGTGATGGCGGAGATCATCCACGAGTTCCGCCTGCACAACGCGGATACCTCGTATCAGCCCATCGTCGGCGGCGGCGCCAACAGCTGCATCCTGCACTACCGCGAGAACGATCAGCCCCTCAAGGCCGGCGATGTGCTCCTGGTCGACGCCGGCTGCGAGTACGAGTCCTACGCTTCCGACATTACGCGTACCTTCCCGGTCGCCGGCCGCTTCACGCCGGAGCAGCGCGCCGTATACGAGGTCGTGCTCGAGGCCAATCGCGCGGCGATCGCGCAAGTGCGTCCGGGCAACCACTGGAACGAGCCGCACGAGGCCGCGGTTCGCGTCATCACGCACGGGCTGGTGAAACTCGGTCTGCTGAAGGGCCGGCCTGCGAAGCTCGAGCGCGATGGCGCCTACCGGCGCTTCTTCATGCACCGCACCGGCCATTGGCTCGGCATGGACGTTCACGACGTCGGCGACTACATGATCGGTGACGAGTGGCGTGTGCTCGAGCCGGGCATGGCGCTCACCATCGAGCCGGGGATTTACATTCCCGCGGGCGCGCGCGGCGTGCCGAAGCGCTTGCAGCGGATCGGCGTGCGCATCGAGGACGACGTCGTGGTCACCAAGACCGGTGTCCAGGTTCTTACCGACGGCGTGCCCAAGGATGTCGATGCCATCGAGAGATTGATGTCTCGAGCCGCGAGCGCCCATGACTGATTCGAACAGCCCCGCTGCCGCCGCGCCGCGGGCCGCGCATCGAGAGTTCGACGTCGCCATCATCGGCGGCGGCCTCGTAGGCGCGAGCCTGGCGCTCGGCCTTGCGGGCACGGGCGTGCGGGCGCTGCTCATCGAAAGTGTCGCGCCGGATTCCGCGGCCCAACCGAGCTTCGATGAGCGCACCACGGCTCTCGGCAATGCCAGCCGCCGAATCTTCGAAGGCCTGGGTGTCTGGGACCAGATCTCGCGCGATGCCGCGGCGATCCGTGCCATTCATGTCTCGGATGCCGGTCGGTTCGGATTCGCGCGCCTGAAGGCCGCGGATCACGGGATCGATGCCTTCGGTTACGTCGTTCCCAACAGGGTGATCGGTACGGCGCTGTGGCGCCGCCTCGCGGATGTCAGCGGCGTGGAGATCCGCGTGCCCGCCGGCATCGAGGATCTCGAGATCACGACCGAGCGGGCCTATTTCAAGGTGGTCACGGCCACCGGCGCGCGAGAAGTGACATCGGCGCGTCTCCTGGTGGCCGCCGACGGTGCACATTCCACCGTGCGCGCGGCGGCGGGCATCGAAGCGGGCGTCGAGGATTACGATCAAGTGGCGATAACCGCCGCTGTAGTCGGCGATCGAGCTCACGATGGCACCGCCTACGAGCGCTTCACGCCCACGGGGCCGATGGCGGTGCTGCCGCTTCGCGGCGGCGGCTACGGAACCATCTGGTCGTGCGCGCCGCAGCGCGCGGCGGAGATGCTTGCATTGGAGGACGATGCCTATCTCGCCGAGCTGCAGAGCCGCTTCGGCTGGCGGGCCGGCAGATTCCGGCGCATCGGCCGGCGCGCATCGTATCCCTTGAAGCTGAGTCGTGCGGCGACCACCGTCGCGCGCCGCACCGTGCTCATCGGCAATGCCGCCCAGGCGCTGCACCCGATCGCGGGCCAGGGATTCAACCTGGGGCTGCGCGATGCCGCCCTGCTCGCCGAGGTGATCGCCGACGCCACGGGTGATGTGGGATCGGCGGAGCTGCTGCGTAAATTCGCCGGGGACCGCGCGGCGGACCGCGGCGGCGTCGTGCGCTTCACCGACGGCCTGGTGAAGCTCTTCGGCAGCCGGATACCCGGTGTCAGCCTCGTGCGCAACCTCGGGTTGCTGGCATTCGATCTCTCGCCGCCCGCCAAGCGCGCGCTTGCGCGAGTGAGTCTGGGATTCGGCGGACCCACGCCCCGGCTGGCCCGAGGCTTACCGCTGCAATGACCTACGCGATGGGCACGTTCGCCTCGAGCGAGCCGTTGGATGTGCTCATCGTCGGCGGCGGCCCAGTCGGGGCCAGCGCCGCGGCGTTGCTGCAGGTGGCCACAAAGGACGCGCGCCAACCTCTGCGCGTTGCCGTCCTCGAGCTCAACAGGCCCGCCGCCGCCCCGCCCGATGCCCCTCTTGATTCGCGTGTCTCCGCGCTATCCCGCGCAAGCGAGCGCATCCTGACGGCCATAGGTGCATGGCCTCTGATTCCGCGGTCACGCATGCAGCCGTACGAGCGGATGCGCGTGTGGCACGAGAGCGTGCAACCGCGAAGCCGCGACGTACTGGAGTTCGACGCGGCGTACGCGGGCGAGCCAAACCTCGGCTACATCGTCGAGAATCGCCTCATCCAGACGGCAGCGCTCACCGCCTTCGAGTCCGCGGGCGGCAGGGTCATCGCGGGAGAGCTCTCGCGGCTGCGCGTACACGATCATCACGTGGAGCTCGAAACGAGCGCAGGCACTCTTGCCTGCCGGCTGGTCGTGGGCGCGGACGGTGCCCGCTCGTCGGTACGCGAGTCGATCGGCCTTTCCGCGGAAACGTCCAGCTACCGCCAGACCGCGATCGTGGCCAACGTCCGCACGGAGCTGCCCCACGAGCGCACCGCGTGGCAGCGCTTCCTCCGTACCGGGACACTCGCCTTCCTGCCTCTCGCCGACGGCTGCAGCTCCGTCGTCTGGTCCGCCGATGACTCCGCGGCTGCACCGCTCCTCGCCATGTCACAGAGCGACTTCGAGCAAGAGCTGCTACGCCAATCAGACGCGTGTGTTAGGCGCCGCAAAGCTACGTACGGAACGCCTGTCGTTTCCGCTACATAAGCTGACCGCGCATCGCTTCACGGCGCACCGGTGTGCATTGATCGGTGATGCGGCGCACGTCGTACATCCCTTGGCGGGGCAGGGTGTCAATCTCGGTCTGTTGGATGCTGCCGCACTCTGCGAGCTGATCTCCGCAGCCTTACGCATGCGCGAAGACCCCGGCGCCCAGAGCGTCCTGCGTCGCTACGAGCGCTGGCGGAAAAGCGAGATCGAGCCCATCGCTCTCGCCATCGACGGTTTCAACCGCTATCTTGCGCACGGCGTCGGCCCTCTCTCGCGCATCGCGCAGCGCGGCCTCGCCCTGGTCAACCGCACCGGCGAGGTCAAGCGGTTCTTCATCACCCACGCCCTGGGCCTCGACGGCGAGCTGCCCGAAGTCGTGCGCCAGGGCGGGACGTTCCGCTGAAGATCACGGGCCGGCGTCGAGGAGTTTGATCCAGCGAATGGCATCGGCGTCGCCGACGCCACCGGCGTCCTGCGGCGGCCGGCCTGCGGAAGCGGCATTCCGCGAGAGCGCCGCCAACTCACGCACCTCGCCGGGCGGGATCCCGAACATTCGATGGAAGGCGCGGCTGAACGTCGCCTCGCTGGCAAACTGACAATCCACCGCCAGGTCGAGGATGCGCCGACCGGACGGCGGCCCGCAGATCAGCTCGCGAAAGGCGCGGTTCAGGTGCCGTTGGCGGATGTATCGGGCAAGGCCGCCCTCGGCCTCGAAGAGCCGATAGACCGTTGCGCGGGACCAGCCCGAGCGCGCGCAGATCAAGTCGGTGCAGAGCCTGGGCGAGGGGAGGTGACGCTCGATGAGGCGCTTGAGGGAATCGAGCGCCGCTTCCCGCATGGCGGCTCCCGCCGCCGCGGAGATCTCCTTCCTGCCCAGCACCCCGGCCAGCAGTCCGGTCAGGACCTGCAATGCCGGGTCGATCCGAGGCTCAGGGTCGGCCCCGATCGTCTCGAGCATGTGCATCAGGTGATCGGTCAGCAACTTTGCCTGCGGACTCTCGCGCCTGATCAGCAGGAAATGCTGATCGGCGGGACCGTTGAGCAGCGGTGCTATCGCCGCGCGCGGGATGAAGATCGCCGGAGTACGCGTGACGCCGTGGCCCGGAGCCTGGATGTATGAGTGCGTCGTCCGCGCGCTGTCGAGAATCAGGATGTCGCCTGGGCGCTGCGTCACCGACTGTCGCCCGGACTCGTTGAGAATGTCGGCCGTCAGATTCACGGTGATCTGATAGTGATCGTAAGCGGCGCGCGCGACGTGGCGCGCGGAGCGCCGGTATCGCACGGAGCTGCTCTGCACGTCCGTGAGCACGGCGCCTCCCAGATGATGGACAAGGCTCCGTACTTGAAAGCATGCCGGATCGCCGAGAGGCGAGACTTCGGACGTCTCGGCTATTGCGTCGCTGTACACGCGCAATCCCGCCTTTCCCTCGAGATAAACGTCGGAAGTCATCACACGGCGGGGCTGCGCCGGTTGCGGTGAGCTGCTGCCTGTATCGCTCATGAGCTCAGAAGCGGACCGTCAGATCGACGCCGTACATCCGCGGCACGTCCGGGTGCCGGTAATCGAATCCCAGCGCCTCGAGGTTTACGGCATCCGTCCAGTAGAGCTTGTCGGTGAGGTTGCGGCACCAGCCGCTCACGGACCAGCGGCCGCCGGGGGACTCGAGTGTTGCGCGCGCATTCAGTGTCCCGTAGCCCCCTTGAGCAATGGATTCATCATTGGCGAGATCGAAGTACTGCTTCGAGGTATAGACTCCATCGACGTGCAGCGCGAGCGCTGTGGAGCGCCACGAGAAGACGCTCCAGTCCGCCGAGAGCGTGCTCGAGACGGAGGGCGCGAAAGGCAGCCGGTTCCCGGAGACATCGAGAAGTCCGCCGTCGATCCATGCCTCCTGGATGTCCGTCTCGAGCAGCGCCATGCCGGCGTCCAACAGCAGCCGCGGCAGGGGACGCACGGCGATCTCGAGCTCGCCGCCCGTTATCCTCGAGCGTGGCAGGTTGATGAGCAGTTGCTGGCCGGTGGGCAGCGTATCGAGCGACTGCTGATCCGCGTACTGGGAGTGATAGACAGCGGCATCGAATAGCAGACGCTCGTCGAGCCAGGAGTCCTTGAGGCCCGCCTCGACGGTGCCGAGCTTCTCCGGCTCGACGCGGGTGAGATCCTCCGCCGAGGCGTAGAACACTGGATTGAAGGCGCCCGGGCGGTAAGCGGTGGCGTAGCTCAAGTAGAGGAGGCTCTCGCGGGTGGGTTTGAAGTCGATGGCCGCACGGAAGGTACCGATCGAGTCCGCGAGCGTCTGGCCCGTCGTCGCCGCCATGATCTGCGTGTAATCCGGAGAGCCGGGCAGCGCCTCGACCGGCACGTACGCGCCATTGACGAGCATGCCCGGCACGATGCTGGCGATGGGCACCCCGTCGCTCCCGCGCAGTTGCGCGAACGCGTGGCTCTGCACCGCCTCGTCATGTTCGAACCGCAGGCCGGTGTGCACCGTGACCCGGCGACTCAACCGGTAGTCCAGGTTGGAAAAGGCGGCGGAGCTGTCCTCCCGCTCGTCGAACCCGCTCGCATAGTCGCAACCTGGGTTGAGGAGGCTGCCGGCCGCGTAGCCCACACCTGGGCCGAAGGAGCTCGCGGCGCAGTCGCGCCAGTCGTGATAGGTGCCGAACGCGGGGTCGTCCAGCAGCTGCACCCCGAGGGTATCGAGGAGATCCTGGTGCTGATAGCGGGCGCCGACGAGGAGAGTCAGGCGCTCGTTGGCGGAGAAGGAGAGCCGCAGATCCTCGGCGGTCTGACCGACGTACTCGTACGAAACGGTCTTCAGCACATTGATCGGCGCGCCGTCCGTTCCTTCCGGGTTGAACAGCGAACCCTCATTCCAGGAGGTGATCGAGGTGAGCGCAAGCGCCGAAGAAGGCCTCCAGCCGGCCGTGAGCGAGACGCCTTGGGTTGCCTGGCGGCGCCGCAACGTGTAGTTCTGCGCGATCTCGTCCGCGGCCAGCGGAGTGCCGGAGAGCGCGCCGGTGACGGTGCGGTAGTACCCTGTGAATCCGACGCCGCCCGGAACGCAGCCCGCCGGGATCGGAGGCGTCACGCAGCCGTCGATGACAGCGTAATTCTGCGGGTCCTGCACGCTCCGGGAATACCGCAGCGACAGATCGAGATCGTCGCTCACCCGGTAGAGCATCGAGAGCCGCACGCCGTACTGATCCACACCATCGAGGTCGGGATGTCCCGGCAGGAGGTTGTGAACGAAGCCATCGACTTTCGTATAGGTGAAGGCCACGCGGGCCGCGAGCCTGTCCGTGAGCGCGCCCTGCACCGCGCCCTCGGCCTTCCGGCGGCCGTAGTCGCCCGTACCGAGTGTCAGATAGCCCTGCTCATCGAACCCCGGCGGCCGAGTGATGAAGTCGATCGCTCCGGCGGTCGCACTCATGGGATCGGTCGTTCCCTGCGGCCCACGCCGCACGTCGATCCGTTCCAGGTCGAAGAGATCGACGCCCATGAGCACGACGTTACCCTCGTAGACGCCGTCGACGTACGTTGCCAAGGGACCCGCCTGGGAACGTCCGTCGTCGAGTGCCGAAATACCGCGTAGCGCGAAGAGCGGCGTGCCCTCGCCGAGCATACCGTTCACCTCGAGTCCGGGAACCCGGGCGGCAAGGTCCGACAGCGAGTCCATCGGCGTTTGTCGCAGTTGCGCCGCGGAAAGCACCGTCATGGAGACGGGCACGCTCTGCTCGGCTTCGCCGCTCTTTTCCGCCGTGGCTCTCACGATCACTTTCTGGAGGTGGCGGCGCAAGGAGGCTCTGCCCGGTGGAGCCGGCACCTGCTGGGCGCGCGCAATGGGCAGTCCCAGGGCACCAAGCGCGAGCGCCAGCGCGGGCAGCCGGCGTGCGACGGACATGCTTGCGAGGACCCCATGGAGCGGAAAGTCTTAACGTTCTTTTCAGGGCGCACGGCGGTTGCGAACACCGCGCCGCGTTAAGTGTACTGCCGCTGAGACAAACGGCAAAGTGCGCGGAGGGTACGGCGTCCGGGGATGCCAGGGGCTCGCGCACAGGCGGTCCCTGTGCCGTGCTCAGGTGCCCTGACCGAGTGTCCTGATCCAGGTGATCGCTTGGGCGCCCTCGTCGCCCGCGCGGAGCACAGCCGCGCCGCCAGCGAGCGCCGCACGTCGCGAGCGGGCCGCGATCTCGCGCACCGCGCCCGGCGGCATTCCGAACGTGCGGCGGAAGGCCCGATTGAATGTCGCCTCGCTCGCGAAGCGATGCCGACGTGCCAGCTCGAGGAGCGGCCGGTCCGACGCACGGCCGGATATGAGCTCCCGGAACGCCCGCTGCATGCGCCGCTGCCGGATGTACCGAATCGGGCCGCCATCCGCCTCGAGCAGCCGGTATACCGTCGCGCGCGAGCAGCCGCAGTGGGAGCAGAGCAGCCCGAGGGAGAGTGCGGGCGAGTCGAGGCGCCGCTCGATCAGGCGCTCGAGGGAATCGGCGGCCGACGGGTGAGCGGCCTGACGCATCGCAGGCAGGAGCTGTCTGCGGCGGCCCAAGCTGCCGGCCAGCAATCCGATCAGGCCCTGCGCCACGGCTTGCACCTGAGCCTGCGGCTCGAACTCGATGGTTTGCAGTATCTGCGACAGATGATCGTGCGCCGAGCGTGCCATGGGCCATTCGCGTTGCAACAGAAGCAGATGTCCGCCGCCCGGAGCCCACTGCAAAGGCGCCAGCGCAGCGCGCGGAACGAACAGTGTCAGCACGCGCGCCGAGCCCTGATCCGGTGCACGAACGTACGCGTCGGTCTGCCGCGCGCTGTCCAGGATGATGACGTCGCCGGGGCGCACGATCACCGACTGGCGCCCCGATCGGTAGTGGATCTGGCCCGATAGATTGAAGGTAACCTGATAATGATCATAGGCGCCGCGCGCGACGTGACACGCTGAACGGAGGTATCGCAACGAGCTGCTGTGCACGTCCGCGAGCACGGCGGACCCCAGGTGGTAGACGCGGCACTGCGCGCGGAAGCTGCGCGGATCATCGCGCACGGAGACTGCGCACGTCTCGGCATTCACTTTGCGATACGCGTGTAATCCGGACGCCCCCTCGTAAAAGACGCCAGTCCTCAGGGCGGGACCGGCACGGAGTGAGCCGGGGTCTGTTTCACTGCCGCTGCACATGCTTTGAGCGCCAGAATGGTTTGTTGACCGTACAGCCGGCGCCATGCTCCCACGCTGGCGCCGCCGCGCTTTGCCATGTGTCTCACCGCATGACTCGTGGCTGCGTCGGGGCCGGAGACCTACGATCGGTTGCCCACCGAGTGACTGATCTCAGCCGATCCCGTGAGACGGGCGGCAAAGTGCGGCGCCGCCGGTGCGGGCAGACTGGCCCGATCTGCAAACGGCCAGCCTGGCCAGCCTGGCCAGGCTCCGGGCGGGTCATTTGCGGCGGCTACAACAAATCATCCAGCACATTTCGGAGGGGACATCATGCAACTCATCACTCGAGGACCTCGGATCATCGGATCAAAGTCGGGCAGGCGGGTAATTTCAGAGACGCTCTTGGGATGCTCGCCGCGGCTGCCGACAAGGCCCACTGGGAGGGCCACTTCGCGGGCTACGACATCAATGGTGCGGGCCAGGGAGGTGAAGACTTCGTGCTGGTCTGGCCCAACAAGTCCTGGGCCGACGTCGGCCAGGACCCGAGCCCGTCAGCCAAGGACCTGATGAGCAGCGCCTATGGCAAGGCCGCGGCCGAGGCCAACCACCAGAAGCTTCTGGGGGCCATCGCGGAGCACTGGTCTGACGCCTGGAGTTACGACAAGGATCTGACGCTCATACCGGGCAAGTGAGGATCTCTCCGGCGACCCGGCCACCGGGTCGCCGGGCTCCGGTTGTCGGTTCTCGCATGGGGGATCGGTCGATGCCAGGCAGCGTGAACGCAGCCGAGCGGGGCGCCGTGAATACGCAACGCGTCGATCCGGCGGCGCGATCCGCGCCCCGAGCGCGAGACGTCCTTGCCGCGACGATCGGCAATGCGCTCGAGTTCTACGACTTCCTCGTCTACGCGCTGTTTGCCATCCAGATCGGGCATGCCTTCTTCCCGGCGGGCAGCGCCTACATCAGCCTGATGTTGTCGCTGGGCACCTTCGGCGCCGGATTTCTCACGCGGCCGATCGGGGCGCTGGTGCTCGGCGCCTACGCCGACAAGGTTGGGCGCCGCCCAGCGATGTTGCTGTCTCTGGTGATGATCGGAGCGTCCATCGTCGCGCTGGCGGTCATTCCGCCCTATGCGGTGCTCGGTGTGGCCGCGCCCGTGCTGGCGGTGCTGGCGCGCCTGATACAGGGCTTTTCGCTCGGCGGCGAAGTCGGCGCGAATACGGCCTTCCTCGCGGAAGTAGCCCTTCCCGGGAAGCGCGGGCAGACCGTTTCGTGGCAGGGTGTGAGCCAGCTCATCGCCCTGGCCATGGGGAGTCTGGTCGGAGTGGCGCTCGCGGCCCTGTTGCCCCCTGGCAGCCTGGATGCCTACGGCTGGCGCATCGCCTTCCTGGTCGGCGCCTCGACAGTGCCGGTCGGCTACTGGTTGCGAGTCAATCTTTGCGAGACTCTCCACGAGGGAGAGGCAGACACGCCGCAGGCGCCCCGCATTGCCGGCGCATCGCCGGCTCACGCGGCCGAACCGGGGCGCGGCGAGCTGGCGCGGCGCCATTGGCGGATCATCGTGTTGGGCCTGGTCATCATTGCCGCAGGTACCGTCGGCACGTACATTCTCGACTACATCGTGACTTACGCGCAGTCGACTCTGCATTTGCCGGCCCGGACGGGGTTCCTCGCGGTCCTTGCGGGCTTTGTTGCGGGCATCCCGGCCGTGCTGCTCGGTGGGCGCCTGTCGGATCGATATGGCCGCTGGCCGATCAACGTTTGGTGCAATCTCGCCTTTCTGCTGGCCATCTACCCGGTGTTTGCCTGGGTTGGCGCGGCGCGCTCAGCCACCGCGTTGATCTGGGGAACGGTCCTGCTCTCGGCGCTTTCCTATGGGAACTTTGGGACCTTCTGCGCCGCAATGATCGAGGCGCTGCCGCGGCGTATCAGGAGCGGCGCATTCGGCACTGCCTATGCCACCGCCGTCGCGCTCTTCGGCGGCACGACCCAGCTCGTGGTGACCTGGCTCATTCACCTTACCGGCAGCGCGACCTCTCCCGCCTGGTATCTGACTGGGTTCACGCTGATCGGTCAGGTCGCGTACATGCTCTTCCCGGAGACCGCACCGGTGCGGCTGCGGGCGCGGACGGCGGTCGATTGCCCGCGCATTGGGTCGCCGCCGGCATGAAGGCCGACGCGCGTGACGCCGGACTGGTGAGAGGGCTTGGAACCTGGGGCCTCGCGGCGAGCATCGTCAGCATGATCGTCGGTGCCGGCATCTTCGCGGTGCCGGGTGCGCTTGCCGCGGCTGTGGGCGCCTATGCACCCGTGGCGTTCCTCGCCTGCGGCGTGGCGATCGGTGCAGTGGCTGTCTGCTTCGCCGAAGGCGGTAGTCGTGTTCCAACGAGCGGCGGGGCCTACGGCTACATCGAAGCTTCGCTGGGACCGCTGTCCGGTTATGTCTGCGGCACGCTTCTCTGGGTCAGCGACGCGCTCGCCAGCGGTGGGGTCGCCGCGGCCTTCGCGGCCGTCGTGGCGAGCGTGACACCGCTGCGGCTCGCGGCTTTCGTCCGGCCCGCGGCCATCGTCGGTCTCGTGGGCACTATCGCTTTGCTCAACCTGGGCGGCGTGCGCCGAGGTGCCCGGCTCGTGGGCGTCGCTACCGCGGTCAAGCTCATTCCGCTGATCGCTTTCGTGCTCGTCGGCGCAAGTTACGTCCGGGGAGCCAACTTCGCCATTCAGCCCCGCTTGACTTCCGTCGATGCCGGACGCGCCGTCATTCTTGCGATGTTCGCCCTGAGCGGCATGGAAGGCTCGCTCTGTGCGAGCGGGGAAGTCGCGCGGCCGGCACGCACCATACCCAGGGCGATTGCACTGGCGCTGGCCGCGGTGACACTGTTATATCTCGCGATCCAGGTGGTCGCTCAGGGCATCCTGGGCTCGGCGCTGGCTGCGTCGACCTCGCCGCTCGCCGACGCGATGGGGCGCGTCAGTCCGGCCATGCGGGCATTCATGGTGGCGGGAACGGGCCTGGTGATGGTGGGGTGGATGGGCAGCGACATCCTGAGCACTCCCCGCATGTTGTTTGCATTCGGGCGCGACGGCCTGCTTCCGCGCGCCCTGGGTCGTGTGCATCCGCGCAGCCGTGCGCCTTATGTCGCCATCCTCAGTTATGCGGCGCTGGTCATCGCACTTGCGCTCACCGGAACCTTCGGCGAGCTCGCGGTACTTGCGACGCTCGCCACCGCGCCGCTCTACATCGCGGGCTGCTTCGCGGCATGGCGTTTGGCGCGCAGCAACGTAGCCCTTGCGGGTAAGGCGCTCAATTTTCGCTGGCTCGGTAGCGCGGCGATGATCGGAATCGCCGGCATGCTGGCGACGATCGCCCTCGGGTCGCGGATGGAGATCCTCGGTCTGCTTGCGTTGGTAGGCGTCGGCACGGCCGTTTACCTGGTGCAGACTCGGCTCGCTCCCGCGATTACAACTCAATGAACACGCAACGCGTTCCCGCCGTCCAGCGGAGCTCGCCCAGGCTAGCTGAGCGGAATCGCGTCGATCTTCGACGCGCATATGAAGTCGTTCTCGCACAAACCCTTGATGGCGTGTGTCGTGTACTGCACACGGCAGTAGTTGTATCCCACCTCGAGGTCCGGATGGTGGTCCTCGATGTTGGCGATGTGGGCGAGCGCGTTGACGAAGCTCATCGTCCGATAAAAGTCCTTGAACTTGAACTCCCGCCGCAGGTACGGCCCTTCCTTCGACAGGACCCACTCGCCGGCGAGGTGCTTCATGAGCCGCTCCGCCTGCTCGCGCGAGTAGGGCGCCACGCCGCCTTCACAGGGCTTGCAATGCT
The DNA here is from genome assembly GCA_963833085.1 of uncultured Pseudomonadota bacterium. GTDB lineage: Bacteria > Pseudomonadota > Gammaproteobacteria > Steroidobacterales > Steroidobacteraceae > 13-2-20CM-66-19. The sequence continues at coordinate 194,031 of CAWHWV010000025.1, read as the reverse complement.
TCTCAGCCAGCTCGCTCATATGCGTCTCCTTCAAGCCACGGCAGCCCCGGCAGCAGCAATACTCTTCTTGCTGAACTTCCGAGCGATGTATTGCTCCAGCAATTCCTGAAACTCCTCCGCAATGCGATCACCTTTCAAGGTGACCGTCTTTTCCCCATCCTCGTACACGGGCGCCACCGGCCGCTCCCCGGTCCCCGGCAAACTGATGCCGATGTTGGCGTGCTTGCTCTCTCCCGGTCCATTGACGACGCACCCCATGACCGCCACCGTCATGTCTTCGACTCCATCGTATTCCCGACGCCACTCCGGCATCCGATGCCGGATATGCGTCTGAATGCTCTGCGCCAGCTCCTGGAACACCGTGCTCGTAGTCCGTCCGCACCCCGGGCATGCTGTGACCAGCGGCAGGAACGACCGCAGCCCCATTGTCTGCAGGATCTCCTGCGCCACGATGACCTCCTGCGTCCGATCCCCCCCCGGCTCAGGCGTGAGCGATACGCGGATCGTGTCGCCAACGCCCTGCTGCAACAGCACCGCAATCCCCGCCGTAGAGGCCACGATCCCCTTCGATCCCATCCCCGCTTCGGTCAGCCCGAGGTGCAGCGGGTAATCGCATCGCCCCGCCAGGTCGGCGTAGATCGCAACGAGATCCTGCACGCCGCTCACCTTGGCCGAGAGAATGATCCGGTCGTGGGTCATCCCCAGGTCCTCAGCCCGCCGCGCACTCTCCAGCGCCGACAGTACGACGGCATTGCGCATGATCTCCTGCGCGCTGAGCGGCTCTGCCCGCGAGGAATTCTCGTCCATGAGCCGCGTGAGCAAGTCCTGGTCGAGGCTGCCCCAGTTGACGCCGATCCGCACGGGCTTGCCGTAGCGGCAGGCGGTCTCGATCATCTCCGCGAACTGCGGGTCGCGCTTGCTGCCGCGCCCGACGTTACCCGGGTTGATGCGGTACTTGCCCAGCGCCTCCGCGCATCCGGGATGCTCGCGCAGGAGCTTGTGGCCATTGAAATGAAAGTCGCCGATCAGCGGTACCGTCACCCCGAGCTGGTCGAGGCGGTTACGGATATGCGGGACCGCCTCCGCGGCTTCGGCCGTATTGACCGTAATGCGCACCAGCTCCGACCCCGCGCGGGCGAGCGACTTCACCTGCTGCGCGGTGCCCTCGACATCCGCCGTATCGGTATTCGTCATCGACTGCACGACGATCGGCGCCGTCCCGCCCACCCGGATGGGGCCGATGGACACCTGGACGGACTTGCGACGCTGGATGAGAGGACATGGTACCTGCCGGAGAAGCGCTTCCTGGGACCGGAGATTTTACATGGTATGATGCTCGCGACCCCATATTCGGTCTGTCCGGAGAGAGTCCGGCCACCGCCGGAACGCCGAAGGCGCAAGCTCCGCCCGGAAACGCTCAGGCACACGAACGGCAGATCGCGGGGTCTCTGGAGAGTGGTGGACGCCGCTGGCGCCCACCCACCGAAGGGGAGCGGCGCCGTCGGCGCCCGATCTCTCAGGTCACCGGACAGAGGGCGGCAAGGGCATCGTATGCCTGCCGCCACTCGATTGGATTCCGGAGTACCTGTGACACGACGAACCCCGCTATTCGACCTGCACCAGAAGCTCGGCGCCAGGATCGTCGACTTCGGCGGCTGGGACATGCCGCTGCAGTACGGCTCGCAGATCGCGGAGCACCATGCCGTGCGCCGCGGCGCAGGCGTCTTCGACGTCTCGCACATGTGCGTCGCCGACCTCAAGGGTGCGCGCGTGAGGCAATTCCTCCAGCGGCTCCTCGCCAACGACGTCGGCAAGCTGAAGGTGCCTGGCAAGGCGCTCTACGGCTGCATGCTCAATGAGACGGGCGGCGTCATCGACGATCTCATCGTCTACTTTCTTGAAGAGTCCGGGTTCCGCGCGGTCGTCAACGCGGGCACGCGCGACAGCGATCTCGCGTGGATGCGGCGGCATGCGGCGGAATTCGGCGTCGACATCGTCGAGCGCACAGACCTCGCCATGCTGGCCGTGCAAGGTCCGGAAGCGCGCGGCAAGGCGGCGAGCCTGCTTTCACCTGCCGGCGCCACGAGCGCGCTTGCTCTCGAGCCGTTCTTCGGACGCGAGATCGATGGTTGGTTTGTCGCGCGCACCGGCTACACCGGCGAAGACGGCTTCGAGATTATATTGCCCGCGACGGAGGCTCGAGCGGGTGTGGAAGGCGTTGAATTCCGCCGGTGTTACCTCATGCGGGCTTGGCGCACGCGACACCCTACGCCTCGAGGCCGGCATGAATCTCTACGGCAGCGACATGGACGAGCGCACGCACCCATTCGAGTCCGGCCTCGGCTGGACGGTGGCGCTCGAGCCGCGCGCGCGGGCTTTCATCGGCCGCGAGGCACTGGAGGCGATTCGCGCCCGCGGGCCGCAGCGCAAGCTGGTCGGCCTGCTGCTCGAGGGCCGTGGCGTCCTGCGCTCGCATCAGAAGGTGCTGGTACCCGATGCCGGCGAAGGCGAGATCACCAGCGGAACCTTTTCCCCCACTCTGGAGCGCTCGATCGCGCTGGCCCGCGTGCCGGCCGCGGCTGCGGCCAGTGTGCAGGTCGATATTCGCGGCAAGCTGCTCGATGCGCGCATCGTGCGGCCGCCGTTCGTCCGTCACGGCAAAGCGCTGGTCTAGCCGGAAGTGATTCAAGCGCCGTCGATTCCGAACCGTTACCCCGATCTCCAATCCAAGCTCAAGTCTGGAGCGCCGCATGAGCAACGTTCCCTCCGATCTCAAGTACACGAAGACCCACGAATGGCTGCGCACCCTGCCCGATGGCACGGTGGAGGTAGGCATCACCGATCACGCCCAGCATGCGCTCGGCGACCTGGTGTTCGTGGAGGTGCCCGAGGCCGGGCGCAAGCTCTCGGCCGGTGAGCCCTTTGCGGTCGTGGAGTCGGTCAAGGCCGCCTCGGATGTCTACTCGCCCATCGCGGGCGAGGTGACCGCAAGCAATGCGGCGCTCGCCGCGGAGCCCGAAGCCATCAATTCCGACGCCTTCGGCAAGGGCTGGCTGATGCGCGTACGGCCGTCGGGCGGCGCCGAGCGCGACGCTCCTCAGCCCCGCGGAGTACGAGAAGCTGATCGCGGAGGAGGGCGACTGATGGCATTCATCCCTCACACCCGCGGGGATGTCGAGTCGATGCTCGAGGCCATCGGCGTCGGCAGCATCGAGCAGCTCTTCGACGAGATCCCCGCCAATCTGCGGCTGGCTGCGCTCGCCGGCGTGCCTGAAGCCGCGAGCGAAATGGAAGTCGGCCGCCTCATGACCGAGCGGGCGCGCCTCGACGGGCGCCCGCTCTGCTTCATCGGTGCGGGCGCCTACGAGCATCACATCCCCGCGGCGGTGTGGGCCATTGCGACGCGCGGCGAGTTCTACAGCGCCTACACGCCTTATCAGGCCGAGGCGAGCCAGGGCACGCTGCAGCTCCTCTACGAGTACCAGACCATGATGGCCAGCCTGACGGGCATGGAGGTCTCGAACGCATCGCTCTACGACGGCGCCAGCGCCATGGGGGAGGCGTGCCTGATGGCCGTGCGCGCCAATCGCAAGTCGCACTCGAGGCGGATTCTCGTACCGACCACCGTGCACCCACACTACCGCAGGACGGCTGCGGCCGTGGCGGGCAATCAGGAGCTGGTCTTCGAGGAGTTGCCCTACTGCACGGAGGAGGGCTGTATTCCCGCCGGCGCGCTGGCAGCGCTACGACGGCCAGGACATCACCGCGCTCGTCATTCAGCAGCCGAACTTCTTCGGACGCCTCGAGGACGTCGATGCGCTCTGCGACTGGGCGCACGCGCGCAACATCCTGGTGGTCGCCGTGGTGAATCCCACCTCGCTGGCGCTCCTGAAACCCCCGGGTCAGTGGGGTGCCCCAAGGAACGCGAACAAGGGCGCGGACATCGCGGTAGGCGAAGGCCAGCCGCTCGGCGTGCCGCTCTCCTCGGGCGGCCCGTACTTCGGCTTCATGGCAGCCCGCATGGAGCACGTGCGCCACATGCCGGGCCGGATCATCGGCCGTACGTTGGATGCGGCCGGACGCTCGGGCTTCACCCTGACGCTGCAGGCTCGCGAGCAGCACATCCGCCGCGCCAAGGCAACTTCCAACATCTGCACCAACCAGGGGCTGCTGGTGACGGCCGCGACGGTCTATCTGTCGCTGATGGGACCCGCGGGCCTGGAGCGGGTCGCCGCCGCATCGCACGCGCGCACGCGCGAGCTCGTTGGCGCGCTGACCCGGGTGCCGGGCGTGCGGCGCCTGTTCCGCGGTCCCGTCTTCCACGAGGAGGCCATCGCGCTCGACCGCCCGCTGGCGCCGGTGCTGGAGAAGCTCACCGCGCGCGGAATCCTCGGCGGCCTGGACCTGAGCGAGCACTATCCCGAGCTCGGGCCCGCGCTGCTCGTCTGCGCGACCGAGACCAAGACATCCGCCGACATCGAGCGCTATGCGAGCGCGCTCGCCGAATGCATGCGCGAAGCGCGCGCGGCCTGAGGCTGCAACATCATGAGCACCCGACTGGAAAAACCCATCTTCGAGTATTCCGTCCCCGGCCGTGGCGCCGAGGACCAGTGGCCGCGTGATCCCGGGCCGGCCGCGACCGACGACTTGCCCGCGAAGCTGCGCCGGGCCGGGCGGCCCCTACTGCCCGAGGTCAGCGAGCTCGAGGCCGTGAGGCACTTCACGCGCCTGTCACAGCTCAACTTCTCGATCGATACGCACTTCTACCCGCTCGGGTCGTGCACGATGAAGTACAACCCGAAGGCCTGCAATCAGTACGCGATGCTGCCTGAGCTGCTGGCGCGCCATCCGCTGTCGCCCGAGAGCGTGGGACAGGGATTTCTCGCCTGTATGTACGAGCTGCAGGAGATGCTGAAGGCCGTGACCGGAATGCAGGCCGTGGCGTTGAGCCCGATGGCCGGCGCCCAGGGCGAATTCGCCGGCGTCGCCATGATTCGCGCCTATCACCGCGCGCGCGGCGATCTGCAGCGCAACGAGATCATCGTGCCGGGAGCGGCCCACGGCACCAATCCCGCCACCGCCACGATGTGCGGCTGTGTTGTGCGCGAAGTGCCTGTGAACGCTGAAGGTGACGTCGACATCGAAGCGCTGAAGGCCGCTGTCGGTCCCAAGACCGCGGGCATCATGCTGACCAACCCGTCCACGCTCGGCGTGTTCGAGCGGCGGATCGAAGAAGTGGCGCACACGGTGCATGCTGCTGGCGGTCTGCTCTATTACGACGGCGCGAATCTCAACGCCATTCTCGGCAAGGTGCGGCCGGGCGACATGGGCTTCGACGTCATTCACGTCAATCTGCACAAGACCTTTTCCACGCCGCACGGCGGCGGCGGTCCCGGCGCCGGACCGGTTGGAGTCAGCGCGCGGCTGGCGCCGTTCCTGCCGGTGCCGATCGTCGGGCGGCGCGGCGAGCGCTATTGCTGGCTGACGGAGCGGGACCTGCCGCAGTCGATCGGCCGGCTCTCGGCGTTCATGGGCAACGCCGGGGTACTCCTTCGCGCCTACATCTACATGCGCATGCTCGGCCGGGAGGGAATGGCGAAGGTGAGTGAGTACGCCACGCTCAACGCCAACTATCTCCTCGCGCAACTGACCCGCGCCGGCTTCGATGCGGCTTACCCGGACCGCCGCGCCAGTCACGAGCTCATCATCACTCTCAAGCGCCAGGCGAAGGAGCTCGGTGTCACGGCCATGGACTTCGCCAAGCGGCTGCTCGATCACGGCATGCACGCGCCCACGACATATTTCCCGCTGCTGGTGCCGGAGTGCCTGCTCATCGAGCCGACGGAGACCGAGAGCAAGGCGGCCCTCGATGCCTTCATCGCCGCCATGGGCGAGATCCTCGCCGAAGCCGCACAAGAACCCGAGCGCGTCACCGGCGCTCCGCATACCATGCCCGTACGGCGCCTGGATGACGTTCGGGCGGCCAAGCAATTGGACCTCACGTGGAAGCCGACCGGAGCCCATGCGATTCCCCCAACGTCTTAGCCTTCTTCTTCTGCTCGCCGCCTGCGCGCCCCTTGGCCTCGCCGCCGCGGCGCCCCAGGCCGTCTCGCGGCTGCCGGGCGGAACACGCCAAGCCGCGCATCTCGCCCACCAGGCGGTGGTGGGCGAGGCCAACCCCACCTGGGCAGCCACGCTCGAGCGCATAGCGAGCAGTGTCGTCTCCATCAACGTCGATGAGGTGCGCGCCTTCGACACGGATTGGAACGAGACCGCGCAGGCGACCGGCTTCGTCGTGGACGCCAAGCGCGGCATCATCCTTACCAACCGGCACGTAGTGACCCCGGGGCCGGTCACCGCCGAGGCGGTCTTCCTCGACCGCGAGGTGGTGCAGCTCTACCCGATCTACCGCGATCCCGTGCACGACTTCGGCTTCTACCATTACGATCCGAAGAAGCTGCACTACATCCAGCCGAAGCCGCTCGAGCTCTATCCCCAGGGCGCCGAGGTCGGCCGGGAGATCAGGGTGGTGGGCAACAACGCCGGCGAGCAGCTCTCGATCCTCGCCGGCACGCTCGCCCGGCTCGACCGGGAGGCGCCGGACTACGGCTTCGGCAAGTACAACGACTTCAATACCTTCTACATGCAGGCGGCGTCGGGCACCTCCGGCGGCTCGTCCGGATCCCCCGTCATCGACATCCAGGGCCGGGTCGTCGCACTCAACGCCGGCGGCGCCGACAACTCCGCGTCGAGCTTCTATCTGCCGCTCGAGCGCGTGCGGCGGGCGTTGAAGCTGATTCAGGACGGCAAGCCGGTCCCCCGCGGCACGCTCTATACGGTTTTCAACTACACACCCTACGACGAGCTCGAGCGCCTGGGGCTTCCGCTCGGCATCGAGGCGACCGTGCGCAGGCAGTTTCCGCAGCGCACCGGCATGCTGGCGGTCGCGAGCGTGCTGCCGGGGACGCCGAGCGCGCTCGCGCTGCAGCCGGGAGACATCCTGCTGCGGATCAACGGCCGTTATGTGACCACGTTCGATCCGGTCGAGGAGACGCTCGACGCCTCGGTCGGGCGGCAGATCCGGTTGGATCTCGTGCGCGGCGGCAAGCCGGTGTCGGTGATGCTGCCCGTCGGTGACCTGACCGCCATCACGCCGAGCAGCTACGTGCAGTTCGGCGACGCGGTGGTCAACACGCTTTCCTACGAGGAGGCGCGCCAGCTCAACGTGCCGCCGCGCGGCGTGTTCGTCGCCAACTCCGGATACGTGTTCGGGGCCGCCGGAATTCCCCGCGGCGCCGTGATCAGCCAGGTCAACTCCATGCCGATCGACGATCTCGGCGACTTCCGCCGGGCGCTCGGCAGTCTCGGTGACGGCGATTACGCCAACGTGCGCTTCACGACGGTCGATGATACCAACGGCAGCGAGCTCGGCTCCTTCCGGATGGACCGGCTGTGGTACCCGGCGGCGCACTGCGTACGGGACGATGACGTCGGCACCTGGCCCTGCACGCCACTCGGGCCGGGGCCGGCGCCCAAGCCTGATCCGGTCAGCTCCACGCGCTTCCCGAAGTACCAGGACCCGCGGCTCACCGCTCTCGCCCCCTCGCTTGCGACGGTGACGTTCAGCATGCCGTACTCGGTCTCCGGCGTGACCGAGCACTTCTACCATGGCACGGGGCTGATAGTGGACGCACAGCGCGGCCTGGTGGTGGTCGACAGAGACACGGTGCCGGTCTCGCTCGGCGACGTCACGGTGACGTTCGCGGGGACAGTCCAGGTGCCTGGACGAGTCGTCTACGTCGACCCCGTACATAACTTCTCGATCGTCGCCTACGACCCCAGGCTCATCGGCACGACGCCGGTGACAGCCGCTACTCTTAAGCCCGAGAAGCTCACGCCCGGCGAGCCGATCTGGGTGGTGGGACTCGGCGACGACAGCCAGATGCACTCGCGGGCAACGGAGGTCGCCAGCATCGATCCGCTCGCGTTGCCCCTTTCGCGCACCATGCGCTTCCGTGATACCAACATCGAGACCGTCGGCCTGGTCAACCCGCCGAGCGACTTCGACGGTGTGCTCACGGATGCGTCCGGCAACGTACTCGGAACCTGGTCAAGCTTCGCGTATGACAACGACAGCGGCATCGCGCAGGCTATGCGCGGCGTGCCAATCGGCGTCGTCGCAGACATGGTTGATCGCGTGCGCAGCGGCCGTCCATTGCATTCCCTCGATGTCGAGCTCGATCCTGAGCCGCTTGCCAGCGCACGCCAGATGGGGCTCTCGGCGGATTGGACGACGAGGCTTGCCGACCACAGTCCCACGGAGCGTCAGGTGCTGACTGTGATACGCACGGCCGGCGGTTCGCCGGCGTCCTCGCTGCTGCAGCCGGGCGATCTCCTGCTGGCGCTCGACGGCAAGGTGGTCACGGAATTCCGCGAGGTCGAGCAGGCGACCGAGGATCACGCCGAAGTGCAGGTGACGGTTTGGAGAGGCGGCGGCGAGCAGACGCTCACGGTGCCGACGGTGGCGCTGTCCGGAGCGGAACTCGAGAGAGTCGTCCAATGGGCAGGCGCAACGCTGCAGGCACCATTCCAAGCGATGCGCGCGCAGCGCGGCATTCCTCCCGTGGGCGTTTATGTCGACTACTTCGCATACGGATCGCCTTCGGCGCGCTATGGGCTCTACCCGGGACGCCGCATCGTACAAGTCGATGGCCAGCCGACGCCCGATCTCGACGCGTTCATCAGGGCGGTTGCCGGCCGACCAGACCGCTCTTCATTGCGACTGACTACGATCACCTGGAACAATGCTCCGGACGTGATCACCCTCAAGCTCGACAAGCACTACTGGCCCGCCTATGAGCTTCTGCAGACGCCCGACGGCTGGACGCGGCGTAGTTTCTGATGGGGGCACATCCTTGTGCCTGGAAAAGAGCGCGCGCCGTGTGCTGCTTCACGGTTTCGAAGTCGACATGAGTCGCCGAGCTGTCGTGAAAATGCAACGGTTGGAATGATCCGGGGGATCGCCGGCCGGCCTTGCTAGAATCCACGCCATCATGGTTCGAGTGGTCAGAGCTACCCAGGTCGAGATCGAGACCGCCGTGCAGGCGCTGCGCGACGGCGAGCTCGTCGCTTTTCCCACGGAGACGGTCTATGGGCTGGGCGCGAATGCGCAGAACCCCGCCGCGGTCCGCAAGATCTTCGAGGCGAAGGGCAGGCCGAGCAGTCATCCGGTGATCGTGCACCTCGACAGCCCGCGCTTCCTGCCTCGCTGGGTGCGGGAGGTGCCGGAGGCCGCCCTGACGCTCGCAGAGCGCTTCTGGCCCGGACCGCTCACCATGGTGATGGCTCGCGCCGCCAACGTTCACGATGCCGTGACCGGCGGGCAGGACACCGTCGCTATTCGCGTGCCCTCGCACCCGATGGCGCAGCAGCTCCTGACCGCCTTTGGCGGCGGCATCGCCGCACCTTCCGCCAATCGCTACGGCAGACTCTCGCCGACTCGCGCCGAGCACGTGCGTGAGGAGCTCGGAGAGCAGGTGAGGGTGATTCTCGACGGCGGCGAGTGTCAGATCGGGCTGGAATCGACGATCATCGCCTTCCAGGGGCAGAGCGTACGGCTCCTGCGCCCTGGCGCGATCACTGCGCCGCAGATCCGACAGGTCATCGGCGAGCTGCTCATCGGAGCGGACGTCGAGTCGCCGCGCGTTCCCGGCGGCACATCCTCGCACTACGCGCCCACGACTCCAATGACCATCGTACCGTCCGGCGAGATAGACGCCCGTGCCGCGGCACTCTCGGAGGGCGGGCGGCGCGTGGCGGTGTTGGCGCAGCGGCTGCCGCTGAAGGCCCACAAGTACGTCACCTGGATCAATGCCGGCCGGCGGCCGGAGCAGTTCGGGCACGATCTTTACACCAACCTGCGCACGCTGGACAAAGCCGGCTGTCAGCGAATCCTGGTCCAGGACGTGCCGGAGGGTGAGCCCTGGACCGCAATCCGCGACCGGCTGGTGCGGGCGGCCGCGAGCGTCAGCGACATCGACGACAGCGGCACTCTGGCCGTGTTGCCATAAAAAACCGATCCGTGACCCGCCGCGCTCGATTTGTCGATCCGTTCCAGCCCGCGGAGGTGCGGCGGCTGGTGCAGCAGTTCGGCTCGCCGCTCATCATTCTCGACTGCGAGCGGGTGCGGGTGCAGTTCAGGAAGCTGCGCGCCGCCCTGCCGGGCGTCGACCTCCACTATGCGCTCAAGCCCATGCCGCACGCGGCGGTGGTGCGCACGGTGCTGGGGGAAGGCGGTTTCCTCGATCTCGCGACGACCGGCGAGGTGCACCTGGTGCGACGTCTCGGCGTCACTCCTGACAGGTGCATTCACACGCATCCGATCAAGCGCCCGCAGGACATCCGCAACGCAATCGATTTCGGGGTGCGTACCTTCGTGGTCGACAACCCGGACGAGGTGCGCAAATTCGAGCGGCTGGCCGACCGCGTCGAGCTGCTGTTGCGCGTCTCCTTCCGCAGCCCCGGGGCGATGTGCGACCTGTCGCGCAAGTTCGGCTGCGACCCGGAGGACGCGCTGGCGATCGCACGACTGGCGGCGGAGCTCGGCATCACCGTGCGCGGCATGTCGTTCCATGTCGGCTCGCAGGCGACCGACTCGGCGAAGCACGTCGAGGCCATCCTGGCTTGCGCGAAGCTCATGTCCGCGGGGCGCAAGGCGAAGCTCGGACCGCTCGACACGCTCGACATCGGCGGCGGCTTTCCCATCGATTACGCGCAGCCGGTGCAGGACATCGGCAGGTTCTGCGAGTCACTGCGTGAGGCGCTGGCCAAGCTTCCCAAGAGGGTGCGTGTGATCGCCGAGCCCGGCCGCTACATCGTGGGGCCGGCCGTGATCGGTGTCGCGTCCGTGATGGGGCGCGCGCGCCGCGAGGGACACTGGTGGTACTACCTCGACGACGGGCTCTATGGCTCCTACAGCGGGCAGCTCTACGATCATGCGCGCTATCCGGTGGAGCCGTTGCGCGACAGTGAGGAGCGCCTGCCGTCGGTGCTGGCGGGCCCCACGTGCGACAGCATCGATGTCATCGCGGAAAATCTCCTGCTGCCGAAGCTGGAGGCGGGTGATCTCATCGTCGGCAGAGCCATGGGGGCGTACACGTGGGCCAGTGCCTCGGAGTTCAACTTCTTCCCCAAGGCGACGGTGGTTGCCGTGAACGGCACACCTGGTGACACCGGTACCGTGATGCCGTTCCCGTTGTGAGCGTTCGGCTCAAATCGCCGGCCACCGCACATCGTCCGAGCCGGGGCCGCCGTAGAATGGCGCGGCAACCCGCAGATCCACGGAGGCGGCTTGATTCGTAACGTAGTGTTCGACATCGGCTGGGTGTTCGTGCATCTGGACCACCAGCCGTTCCTCGACTTCCTGTCCGCTCACGGCGCGCAGGCGCCCGATCTCGATTCCGTGCTGGCGCGCATCGCGCTCGAGGATCACGAATGTGGCCGCATGGATGGCCAGGGATTACTCGCGCGCTGCGCTGCGCTGGCGTCGCGGCCCATGGACCTCGAGGCGGCGCACTCGAGCTGGGTCGACATGTTCGAGCTGCAGCCGGCGATGGTGGACCTCGCGCGCCGGCTGAGCGATCGTTACCGCGTCTACCTCCTGTCCAACATAGGCGATCTGCACTGGACACACCTTTCGCGTGAGTACGAGCTGCACCGCATCGGTCACGGCGCGCTGCCCTCGTTCCTCGCCGGCGTGATGAAGCCCCACGACGGCATCTATGTGGAGGCCGAGCGGCGTTTCTCGCTGACGCCGGCGGAGACCGTCTTCATCGACGATCGTGCGGAAAATATCGTGGCGGCGCGCCGCCGCGGTTGGCACGGCATCGTGCATGGCGGCTACGACACGACGGTTGGCGCGCTCCGCGGGCTGGGGGTCGGGTGTTGAAAAGCGACCCCAAAGCCGCGCCGGAGACGGCGATTCACCGGCAGGTGGCAGCCGCCAGGGCGGGTCGCGAGCCGCGCGTCATCGCGCGTCTCTTCTCAGGTTGGGCGGTATTCGGTGAGCGACAGTTCCTGCGCGGCTACGCGCTGCTTCTTCCCGACCCTGTCGCCCCCAGCCTCAACGCCCTCGGCGCGCACGAGCGCACGCTCTTCCTGCAGGACCTGGCGCGTCTGGGGGACGCAGTGCTCAAGGTGACCGGAGCGGAGCGAATCAACTACGCCATCCTCGGCAACCTCGAGCCGGCGCTCCACGCGCATGTCATTCCCCGTTATGCCGACGAGCCGGCGAAGCTGAGGACGGCCCATCCCTGGGCTTACGACTGGGATGCAGCGCCGCTCTTCGACCGCGCGACTCATCAGGAGCTTGCGGAAGCGCTGTTGAAGGAGCTCACGCGCATGGGTGTCACCAAGCCGATGCGCTTCGATCCAGGAGCCAACACCGGGTCGCCGGAGTGATCAGTCCGGCATCGGCGTCATCCGGCCGATGAGGGCGTCCTCGAAGCCGAAGTTCCGCAGGTCGCGGAGGCGCTGCGGGTAGAGAATGCCGTCGAGGTGGTCGACCTCGTGCTGCACCACCCGCGCATGAAATCCCTCCACCGTGCGGTCGATGGGTGCGCCCTCGATGTCGAAGCCCCGATACCGCAGGTGCCTGAATCGGGGCACGAGCCCCCGCAGCCCGGGAACCGAGAGGCAGCCTTCCCAACCTTCCTCTTGAGCCTCGCCCAGCGGTGTCAGCTCGGGATTGACCAGCACGGTGTAGGGTATCGGCGCGACGTCGGGATAGCGCGGATTGGACGTTACTTCGAAGATGACCACCCGCAGGCTGACACCGATCTGCGGCGCCGCGAGGCCGGCGCCGTGCAGAGCGCGCATGGTGTCGTTCATGTCAGCGACGAGCGCGGTGAGCTCCGCGTCGAAGCGCTGCACGGGAGCGGCCACCTGCCAGAGCAGCGGCTCGCCCATCTTGAGTACCGGTCGCACGGCCATGCGGCGCGAATGTATCACTTCAGCCTGCGCGATGGTGCGGAAGACGAGCGGATGCTCGGAAGCAAGCGCAGTCCCGCGCCGCTCCGCGCGATCCACGGCCTCCGTCACCAGGTGATGATGGGGCGAGAGATCGCACACCGGGTCGGCGTTCGCCGCATCACCCGTGAGAAGGTAAGCCTGGCAGCGGCAGCCGCCGAAGTCGCGCGAGCGCTCCGGGCAGGTGCGGCACGGCTCCTTCATCCAGTCCTCGCCGCGGTAGCGGTTGAATGCCGGCGAGTCGTACCAGATGGAGCCTACGCTCGCCTCGCGTACGTTCGGGAAGGCCAGGCCTGGCAGCATCCGCGCCGCCTGGCAGGGTAGCGCGACCCCATCCGGCGCGATACCGAGGAACACCCGTCCGAGGCCGCTCATGCAGGGCTTCGGCCGCGTCTCGAAGTAGTCGGGCACCACGAAGAACACCCGCATGCGCGAGCCCACGCGCTCCCGAAAGCGGGCGGTGACGTCCTCCGCGCGCCGCAGCTGCGCCCGGGTCGGCAGCAGCTCGTCGCGATTGCGCCACGCCCAGCCGTAGTACTGGGTGTTGGCGAGCTCGACGTAATCGGCGCCCATGCGCTCGGCCATGCCGAGGATCTCCTCCACGTGATCGATGTTGAGACGATGCAGCACCACGTTGAGGACCATCGGGTAGTGATACTTCTTGATGAGCGCCGCCACCCTGGACTTCAGCTCGAAGGTTCGGGTGCTGCTCAGGAAGTCGTTCATCACGCGCGTGCTGTCCTGGAAGGAGAGCTGGATGTGATCCAGGCCGCCTTCCCGCAGCGCCTGCAGACGCGGCTCCGTGAGACCCACCCCCGATGTGATGAGGTTGGTGTAGAAGCCGAGCCGGTGCGCGGCGGCGACGATCGTCTCGAGATCGTCGCGGACGAGGGGCTCGCCGCCGGAGAGTCCGAGCTGCACCGACCCCAGCTCCCGTGCCTCCGCGAGCACGCGCAGCCACTCCGCGGTCTCGAGCTCGGGGCCGACGCTGCCGAAGTCGGTCGGGTTGTAGCAGAAGACGCAGTGCAGCGGGCAGCGGTAAGTGAGCTCGAGCAGCAGCCAGAGCGGCGGACCGGAGCGTCCGGAGCCGATGCCTGGCTGCGAGGCCGGTGTCAGCATCGGATCGCTCACGAGCGCAGCTCCAGCCAGGTCCGCTCCACCGCGAGGGCGACGAATGCGCAGACGTCCTGCGTCAGCCCGGCGAGGCTGTATGTGCTCTCGAGGTCCGTGACGATGTCAGCGACCGTGCGCCTGCCGTTGCAGCGTGTCAGGATCGCGGCAGCGGTCTGGTTGAGCTTCACCATGCCCTCGGGATAGAGGAGCACATGCGCCTCCTGCGCCGGCTCCCACTGCAGCCGAAAGCCCAACCCTATTGCCGGACGTGCCGCCGTGTCGACGCTCCCCATCACCGCAACCTCATTTCAATGCACCCCGTATTTCAGAGCCATGGCGTCATTCATCTGCCAGAGCACATCGAGCTTGAACTGCAGGATGTCGAGTGCCCGCTCCTGCTCGGCCCGGGTGCGAAAGCGCTCCAGCGTGGCCGCGAGCGCGAAATCGGCATCGCGATTGGCGCGACTCACGCGGCTCTGGAAGTAGTGCAGGCCGCCGTGGTCGATCCACGGGTAGTGCTCCGGCCAGCCGGCGAGCCGCTGCTGGTGTATCTGGGGCGCGAAGAGCTCGGTCAGGGCGGCGCAGGCCGCCTCGTGCCACGGTGCGCCGCGGGCAAAGTTGACGTAGGCATCGACCGCAAAGCGCACGCCCGGCAGCACATCGGTCAGGCTCTCGACCCGCGATCGCTCGAGGCCCACCGCGTCCGCGAGCCGCAGCCACGACTCGATGCCTCCGGGATCATCGCCGTAGCCGTCGTGATCGAGAATGCGCTGCACCCAGTGGCGGCGGACCATCCGGTCGTCGCAGTTGGCGATGATGGCGGCATCCTTGCGCGGAATGTTGATCTGATAGTAGAAGCGGTTGGCCACCCAGCCGCGGATCTGCTCCGGCCGCGCGCGGCCCGAGTTCAACATCACGTTGAAAGGGTGATGGATGTGATAGGCCCGATCCTTGGCGCGCAGCCGACTCTCGAACTCGGACGGGCTCCAGGCGGCCGCGCTCATAGCTCGATCTCCATTCCGTCCCAGGCCACTTCGATCCCGCGGCGGCCGAGCTCGGCCCGCTCGGGGGAGTCCTCGTCGAGGATGGGATTGGTGTTATTGACGTGGATCAGGATTTTCCGCGTGTGATCGGGCAGCCGTCCGAGCCAGTCCAGCATGCCGCCCGGACCGCTTTGCGCGAGGTGGCCGATGTCGCGCGCCCGCTTGCGCGACAGGCCGAGCCGGGGCATCTCATCGTCGCTCCAGAACGTGCCATCCACCAACACGCAGGCGGCGGACTGCATGGCCCGCCACGTGGCCGCGTCGATGTCGCCCAGGCCGGGGGCGTAGAACAGGGCGTTGCCGCTGTGCTCATCGGTCATGCTCAGCGCCACGTTGTCACCTGGCACGGGAGACTCGCGATTGGGGGAGTAGGGGGCGGGTTTGCCCGCGACGGGCAGGGCGCGCCAACGGATACCCGCGATCCCCTCTACGCTGAAGTCGGTACCTTCGTGTGCCATGCGTCGGCGCTCGATGCGGCAGTAGTGGGCCAGTACCTCGAAGACCGGGTTGCCCAGGGTCAGATCGGCGTACACCGCATCTGTGCACCAAAGCGGCCAGGCGCGCGTCGACTCGCGCAGCATGTAAAGACCGGTCGTATGGTCGATCTGTCCGTCGACCAGCACGATGGCGCAGATCGCCGTGTCACGCGGCGAGCGGCCCGGCTGAAAATCCGGATGAGCGCGAAGCTGGGCGAGGATGTCTGGGGAGGCGTTGACCAGTACCCAGGAGCGGGGATCCGCAGAGCCGGTGGCGCCGGCCTCACCACCGCCGCTGACCGCGATGGATGACTGCGTCCTGGCGCGCGCCCTCAGGGTTCCCGCGCGCACTCCGGCGCAGTTGCGGCAGTTGCAGTTCCATTGCGGAAAGCCGCCGCCCGCGGCAGACCCGAGGACGCGAATTCTCATTCGCAGCGACAGTACGGGCGGCGCATGCGCCGCCACCGCGGCACATGCGCCGCGCGCTCCCGGTCAGCGATGGGCGATATACATCGTGATTTCCATGCCAAAGCGGAAGTCAATCGCCTGCGGAGTTTCCCACTTCATGACAAGCTCCTCGTCGTCTACCGTGAAGCCGGGCCGGATGGCCCGACGGTCCATCCTCGCCAAAGCGCGCCGGTGCGGGGAAGCGGATCATCATGAATCGCGCCTCGTGATTTTCATGAGTCGCAAATGCCGTGACGCTGATACGATGGCGCTCGGAGTCTCGAGCCCGGCATTTGCCGATGAATCTGCGCACGCGCCTGCATCTGGTGGTCACCGGCCTGACGGTCGCCTGGGTGATCGTGCTGGTCGTATCCGAGGTGCAGCTCACGCGCTCGCGTGTCAGGGAGGACATCCTGTCGGCGAATCAGGTGACCATCCAGCTCCTCGGCCGCCTGGTCAACGTCTACGGGCTGATCGGCGGCACGGGCGCCGTTGGCCAGTTCCTGACACAACTCGGCCATGTGCGCTCCAACGACATAGTCCTCACCTATCCCGACGGCCGCGTGGTCTATCATTCGCCGCCCGCCACCTACAAGGCAGGCCGCTACGCGCCCGCCTGGTTCGCGCACCTCGTCGCCCCGAGCATCCCCCGTTACATCTTCCCCCTTCCCTCGGGCCTGGAGCTCATCGTGCAGGCCGCGCCCTCGCGCGGCATCCTCGATGGCTGGGATGCCATCAGGCGGCTGTTCGCCATAGCCGCCGTCATGCTCGTGATCGTCAACGGCATCGCATTCTGGATGGTCGAGCGGGCCGTGGCGCCCGTCGTGATCGAGCAGCGGCTGGATGAGGAGCGGCGCCTGATCGCACATGAGCTGCACGACGAGTTCGGGCAGTCGGTGACCGCGATCCGCAGCCTCGCGCAGGCGATCGTCGGCCAGTCGAGCCAACCGCCGCTGCAGGAGGCGGCGCGCCTCATCTCGGATGAGGCCGCGCGTCTCTACGACGCCATGCACGGCCTGATACCGCGGCTGGCGCCGACCGCGCTCGATAGCCTCAGCTTCTCCGAAGCGCTGGAGGGCCTGGTGCGCGACCTGCAGCGGCGGCATCCCGCCGTCGTGCTCACTCTGCGGCACGAGCTGGCCCGTCAACCCCGGCCCCGGTGTCGCACTCGCCGCCTACCGTGTCGTGCAGGAGGGGCTCATCAACGCCTTGCGCCACGCGAACGCCTCGCGTGTCGAGGTCGAGTTGCGTGCCGAGTCCCGCAGGCTGACGGTGACCGTCACCGATGATGGTGTCGGCTTGCCCGAGGACTGGTCGCGGCCCGGCCATTACGGGCTGCGAGGCCTCGGCGAGCGTGTCGGTCACCTGGGTGGCAAGCTGACTCTGCGCAACAGCGAGTGCCGTGGCACGCTGCTCATGGCGGAGATACCGCTCGCCGGCCTGCCGCGGGTGAGCGCATGATCCGCATCCTGCTGGTCGATGATCACGCGGTGGTGCGCACCGGCTTTCGGCTGCTGCTGCAGGCGAGGCCCGACATCGCCGTGGTCGGCGAGGCAGAATCCGGCGAGGCCGCCTGCCAGCGCTACCTCGAGCTGTCGCCCGACGTCGTCGTCATGGATATCGCCATGCCCGGCATGGGCGGCATCGAAGCGCTGCGGCGCATCCGCGCGCACGACCCGCAGGCGAAGGTGCTTGCGCTCTCCGCGCACGATGACCCGATGCATGCCCGGCGGGCGCTGCGCGAGGGAGCGCTCGGCTTCCTGTCGAAACGCAGCGCACCGGAGGCCCTGCTCGAGGCGGTGTCGGGTGTCGGCAGCGGGCAGCGCTACATCGATCCGCGCGTCGCGCAGAGGCTGGCGCTCGAGGACATCGGGGGGGCGGAATCATCGCCCATCAAGCGGTTGTCGGAGCGGGAATTCGACGTCTTCATCCGCCTGGCGCGCGGCGCCAGCGTGCAGCGCATCGCCGATGACCTGAGGCTTTCGGCCTCCACGGTCGGCACGCATCTCTACAACGTCAAGCAGAAGCTTGGTGTCTCCAACCAGTCCGAGCTCACGCTGCTCGCCATTCGGCACGGCCTCATCGAGGCGTAAGCGGCGGGCTCTCGGCGACGGGCATCCGGCCGATGCGGCGGGCGGTCAGGCGCTCCAGGGAGCGTCGTGCGGCGGCTTTCGCGATATGCTTGCACCAGAGAGGGGTATCGCGCTGTCCCTGGCGGCGGAACCGCTCGCAATCGCAGGTCCAAACGATGCGCTCGTCGCTGGTCGACAGCACCTGCACGGTGCGGTTGGAGAAGAGGTACGTGCCGAGGACCGTGGCATCGCCACGGCGAACCTGGCGCTTGGGGAGCCTGAAGGGCATGGCGCGGAAGCATATCCCGGCTCCGCCTGTGGAATGCTTGTGGATTAGCTGTGCACGTCCTGTGATGTGAAGATTCCGGCGCAAAAAGAGGACGCCGCCGGGGCGTCGAACGGCGGCGACGGCCGCCTGCTGGGCCTTGCCCTCGAGGAAGTCCGTCGCCTCGGGGACTTCACCACCAAGCCGCGCGTCCTCCTCATCTCCGGTATTGCCATCCTGGTCGGCACGGCGGGAGCGCTCGCCGGCCTGGTGCTGCTCGAGCTGATCCGTTTCTTCACCAATATCGCTTATTTCGGCCGCCCCACGCTCGCCCATCTCTCCCTCGCCGCCTCGCCCCTCGGCTTGGCCGCGGTCGCCGTACCCGTCATCGGCGGGCTCGTCATCGGGTTCATGGCGCGTTACGGGACCGACAAGATCCGCGGCCACGGGATTCCGGAAGCCATCGAAGCCATCCTGCTCGGCCGCAGCCGCCTCGACGTCAAGGTCGCCATCCTCAAGCCGCTGTCCTCGGCGATCTCCATCGGCACGGGTGGCCCGTTCGGCGCCGAGGGGCCGATCATCATGACGGGCGGCGCGATCGGCTCGCTCATCGGGCAGGCGCTGCCCGTGACCGACGGCGAGCGCAAGACGCTGCTGGTCGCCGGGGCGGCAGCCGGCATGACGATCGTGTTCGGCACGCCGATCGCCGCGATGATGATCGCGGTCGAGCTGCTCCTCTTCGAGTGGACGCCGCGCAGCTTCATTCCGGTCGCGGCGGCGGCGATCACGGCCGCGATGGAGCGGCCGTGGCTCGGCTTGCAGCAGCCGCTCTTTCCGTTCCACGGCGGCATGGATCCATCGGTGGCCGGGCTTTTCTGCTGGGTGCTGATCGGCCTGCTGTCGGGGGTGCTGTCGGGTCTGTTGACGCGCCTCGTCTATGCCTGCGAGGACCTGTTCCTGAAGCTGCCGATCCACTGGATGTGGTGGCCGGCTATCGGCGGCCTCGTCGTCGGCGTGGGCGGGCTCGTCGACCCGGACGCGCTCGGCCTCGGTTATCACAACATCTCACAGATGCTGCAGGGCGGCTTGGTGCCCGCGGCGGGACTGCTGCTGCTCGTCGTCAAGGCGGTGATCTGGGCGATGGCGCTCGGCTCTGGCACCTCGGGCGGCGTGCTGGCGCCGCTCCTCATCATGGGCGGCGGCCTCGGTGCGGCGCTCGCGCCCTGGCTGCCGGCGGCGAGCGGCGGCTTCTGGCCGTTGCTTGCGATGGCGGCCATCCTGGGCGGCACCATGCGCTCGCCGCTCACCGCGACTTTCTTCGCGGTCGAGGTGACGGGCAACACACACGTGCTGCTGCCCCTTGCGACTGCCTGCATCACCGCGCACCTGGTGACGGTGCTGTTGCTCAAGCGCTCCATCCTGACGGAGAAGATCGCGAGGCGAGGCCACCACCTGCTGCGCGAGTATCGGGTCGATCCCTTCGCGCTGGCGACGGTGAGCGAAGTGATGACCTGCGAGGTGCAGACGCTTCCGGCCAACATGACTCTGGAGCAGACGCTCGCCTTTCTCGCCGATCCGGCGACGCGTCATCCGAGCTTTCCGGTCATCGACGAGCAGCGCCGGGTGCTGGGCGTCGTCGATCCGCCCCTGGTGCAGTCCTGGCTGCGCGCCGGCAAGCCGCCCGAGGCGGTCATCGGCGCCTTGCTCGTCGGCACCACGGTGCCGCTGGCGCATCCGGATGAGTATCTGGAGGGTGTGATCACCCGCATGCTCAAGAGCAACGGGGCGCATGTCCCCGTTATATCCCGCGCAGACTCGAGCCTGGTCGGCTATCTCAGCTGGCGCGACCTGCTGCGCGCCTGGGAGCAGGCGCAACAGCAGGAGGTGCGGCGTACGCTCTTCTATCGCTTCGGGCGCGGCGATCGCCAAGCGCGGCGACGAACCCGACGTCAGCCGATGTCGGCGAGGGCGGCGGGCACATGCCGCCGCAGTAGTACGTTCCGCGCTTCCCACTGCGCCGCCGCATCCAGTGTCTCGAGGAAGCGCACCTCGCCGCCGGCGAGCGTGGCGAGCGGCAGGCCGTCACGGTAGAGAATCCTGTTGCCGGCGAGCGCGGGCAGTCGTGAGCCCGGTGTCAGGATGCCGAGCAGGTTGAGCGGATCGGCCGCGGAGAGCGACATCCATTCCCCCTCGCGCGTCCGCCGGCGCACCTCCCGCAGAAGTCCCACCGCCTCGGGCGCGGCGAACTGCTCGCCCGAGAGCCCGGCGACGAAGCGGCCGCCGCGGATCTCACCGCGCGCCTCGAGGCGGCGATAGCAGAACAGGAGCTCGCGCCAGGGCGGCAGCCAGTCGGCCTCGCGCGCGATCAGACGCCAGAAAACGACCCCCCAGCGCCGCAACAGTCCACGAGCGACGAGCTCTATGCTGTCGGCGTCCGTGCGGCCGTTGCTGGCGGCACTCTGCTCGCGGCGTACCAGCGCCCAGCGCCCGGCCGAATCCATGCCGAAGAGCGCGCGGCGACGGCGGCGCAGGCCGGTGGAGGATCTGCGGCGATCGGAGGGTACCAACAGGGCGCGCAGTCCGCCGAAGCTGTCGGAGTTGACCAGGCCGAGCCCGACGAGCTCGGCCAACCCCTCCTCCGCCTGCGAGGGCAGGAGTCCCGAAGCCTCCACGATCTCGTCGAAGAACGAGGCGCCGTGGCGCCGAGGTGCTCCAACACGCTGCGGGCTTTCGCTGATGGCGCGGCGGCATCCACCGGCCCCGCCAGCGCCGCCCAGGCGCGGAGGTGTCGCCGGCCGAGCAGCGCGATGGGCGTGCCGCGGACCGGGCCCGCGGTCGGTCCGGATTCGGCTCTGCGGCGCGCGAGCCGCGCCCATACGAAGCGGCCGGCGAGACACTGCTCATCGAGCCACGCCGGGTCGTACTCGTTGATGCGCGCCGGCAGGATCTCCGTCTCCCAGGCGGCCGCCGGCGCCTCGAAGCCCTCGAGCTGCGCGAGCACCGCGGCAACGGCGTCAGGCCCTTCCATGCGCGCACGTGGGGCGGCTCGCTGCCACTCGAGCAGGAACCGCAGCAGATCCCGCGGCTCGACCGGCTCGATCTCGGCGCGCAGGCGCTTCACGGTGTAGCGATGGATGCGCGCGAGCAATCCGCGCTCGCACCATTCCCCGTCCTCGGGCGCCTCGGCAGTGAAACGGCCGTGCATCACCGACCCTTCCGCCTGCAGCGCCGCGAGCGCCGGCGCCATTCGGCCCGCGGAGACGCCGATGGGCCCCGCCAGGGCGGCGGCGGAGACCGGGCCCAGGCCCTGCAGGCGTCCGCGCGCGATCTCGACGAGAGCCTCGTCCTCGCCCCAGAGCCTCGAGTACTGCGGCTGGCGCTTCGATGGGCGGCTCCGGCTGCGCACCGGGGAGGATCGCCTGCAAGAGCGGCAGACGCTCGGCGGCGACCCAGAGCGTCACGCCGCCCGAGCTCAGGCGGGCGGCCCTGCGGCCGGCGGCGAGGCTGGCGGCCCATCCCGCCCAGTCCGCCCGCTTGGCCATCTCGGCCTCGGTCATGAAGGTGAGCCAACAGAGCGCATCGTGCAGCTCATCGGCATCGGCCGCATCGGGCCAGGCTTCCGCGCGCGCGCGGGCGATGGCGGATGGATCGAGGGCGCCGAGGTCGCCGGCCGCCTCCGGGTCGAGCCAGCGGCGACTCAACACCGCCTGCGTGCGCCGCTCCTCGAGCGGGGCGTCATCGAGGAACGCATAGGGCCTCGCCGACAACACCTCCAGGGCGAGAGGCGAGGGCTCGGTGAGATCCCGCGCGACCACCGCTACGGCGCCGCTCTCCAGTCCGCGCAGCAGCGCCTCGAATCCGTCGATGTCCATCGCCTCCTCGAGACAGTCGCGGATCGCCTGGCGGACGAGCGGGTGATCGGGGATCTCGAGCTCGCCCGAGAGGTTCTCGGCGCATGCCACCTGGTCGGGAAACACCGAGGCGAGGAGGTCCTCCGCCGCCATGCGCGCGAGCGGCGCCGGGACCTTGCGGCCGCCGCGAAACCGCGGCAGCGCGAGCGCGATCGCCGCGCTCCAGCGCCAGCGCGCGGGGAACATCGGCGCGGCGCACAGCGCCTGCACCAGCAGCGGCCGCACCGTGTTGGAATGAAGGTAGCGCGCCACCTCCTCGAGCTCGAAGCTGTGCGCGGTGGTGAGCGACAGCACGATGGCGTCCTCGGTCGCCGCCGCCTGCAGCTCGAAGTTGAAGGAGCGGCAGAAGCGCTTGCGCAGCGCCAGCCCCCAGGCGCGGTTCACGCGGCTGCCGAACGGCGAGTGGATGACGAGCTGCATGCCGCCCGCCTCGTCGAAGAAGCGCTCGAAGACGACCTTCTGCCGGGTGGGCAGGGCGCCGAGAGCGGCGCGTGCGGCCGCGAGATGGCCTGCGGCCTGCACCGCCGCCGGTCCGGCGATGCCGACTTCGTCCTCGAGCCAGCGCACCACCGCCTCGAGGCCGCCGTCGAGCCGGCTCTCGACCTCGCCGCGCAGACGCGAGACGCCCTGCGACAGCTCATCGGACCGGCCCGGCGCCTCGCCGAGCCAGAAGGGAATCGAGGGCGGCTGGCCATGGGCGTCCTCCACCCGGACCGTACCCTGCTCCACGCGCAGGATGCGATAGGAGGTGTTGCCCAGCTGGAAGACATCGCCCTGCAGGCTCTCGACGGCGAAGTCCTCGTTGATCGTGCCGACGGGCTGCGATTGCGGTTCGAGCAGCACGGTGTAGTCGGCCGTATCGGGTATCGTCCCGCCTGAGGTCAGCGCAGTCAGACGCGCGCCGCGCCGGCCGCGCACTTTGCCATTGACGGCGTCGTAGTGGATGAGGGCGCCCCGGCGGCCGCGTCGCGTGGTGAAGCCGTCGGCGAGCATCCGGATGACATCGTCGAGCTCGGCGCGCTGCAGGTCGCGGTAGGGGTAGGCGCGTCGCAGCAGGGCGAACAGCTCGTCGATGGCCCACTCGCGCGCCGCGACTTCGGCCACGATCTGCTGCGCGAGCACATCGAGCGGCTTGGCGGGAATCCGCAGGCGATCGAGCTCGCCGCGCCGGACGCAGTCGAGCAACGCCGCGCACTCGATGAGATCGTCGCGCGACAGCGGGAAAAGCCTGCCTTTCGGCGTACCGCCCAGGCTGTGCCCGGAGCGTCCGACGCGCTGCAGCAGGGCCGCGATGGACCGCGGCGAGCCGAGCTGACAGACCAGGTCCACGTCACCGATGTCGATGCCGAGCTCGAGCGATGCGGTCGCGACCAGAGCCTTGAGCTCGCCGCGCTTCAGGCGCGACTCCGCCGCGAGGCGCAGCTCCTTCGCCAGGCTGCCGTGGTGGGCCGCGACCAGGGTCTCGCCCAGGCGCTCCGATAGATGGCGCGCGACCCGTTCCGCATGCCGGCGGGTGTTGACGAAGATGAGTGTCGTGCGATGCTCGCCCGCGAGCTGGGCGAGACGGTCGTACACCTGTGTCCACGCATCGCCCGACATGACCGCCTCGAGCGGCGTCGCCGGCACCTCGATCTGCAGGTCGCGGCGGCGGACGTGGCCGATATCGATGATCGCGCAGTCGGCTTCCCCGTCGGCCAGCAGTTGCTGGGTGCCGACGAGAAACCGCGCAACCTCCTCGATCGGACGTTGGGTTGCCGAGAGTCCGATGCGCGTCAACCGGCGCCCGGCCAGAGCCTCGAGGCGCTCGAGAGACAGCGCCAGGTGCAGGCCGCGCTTGCTGCCGACCATCGCGTGGATCTCATCGACGATGACGCTGCGCACGCTTGCGAGCATGGCGCGTCCGGACTCCGAGCCGAGGAGAATGTAGAGCGACTCCGGAGTGGTGACCACGATGTGCGGCGGGCGCCGGCGCATGCTCTGCCGCTCGTGCTGCGGCGTGTCACCGGTGCGCACGAAGGTGCGGATCTCGATATCAGGCAGCTCCATCGCGCGCAGCTCGTCGCGGATGCCGGCGAGCGGTGCCTCGAGGTTGCGGCGGATGTCGTTGGAAAGCGCCTTGAGCGGGGAGACGTAAACAATGTAGGTCTCGTCCCGCAGTCCGCCGCGCTCCAGAGCCTCGCGCACCAGCAGGTCTATCGCGGCCAGGAATGCGGCGAGTGTCTTCCCGGAGCCTGTCGGCGCGGCAATCAGGGTGTGCCGGCCTGCCTGGATCGCGGGCCACGCCTGCTCCTGCGCCGGCGTCGGCGCCTCGAAGGCGCGCTCGAGCCAGCGGTTGACGGCGGGGTGAAAGGCCGGCTGAATGACTTGCGGCATGGGTACGAAGCGCGGGTGACGCTCAAGTGCGATCCAGGCGCGATCAGAGTAGAGTATCTCGATTCGTCACTGTGCGGAGAGCCGCTGGATGTGGAACAAGGCGACGGATCCGGAGGAGTCGTTCCGGGACAAAGCCATCTGGTGGTCGGCCGGAATCGTCATCGCCGCTGCCATCGCCATCGGCGTCTACTACCGATATTACTCGCCCGTGCCGGCAGCGCCCGCACCGAATACGGCTGTCACGCCGCCGCCCGCGGCGCCACCCGTTCCCGCTATCCAGCATCCGATCCCGCCTGAGGCTGGACAGCAACAGGCGCCGCTCCCGCCGCTCGATCGGAGCGACCCGGTGGTCCGCGACTCGCTGACGGGACTCCTCGGCAAGCCGGCGGTGGCGAAGTTCCTGGTACCGCACGAGATCGTCCGCGACATCGTCGTCACGGTGGACAACCTGCCGCGCAAGAAGGTGGCGGCGGAATTGCGGCCGGTGCAACCCACGACCGGCGACACGGCGGTCGACACCCAGGCCGGGCAGACGATTCTCAGCGACCAGAACTACGCGCGCTATGCGCCGGCCATGCAGGTCGTGAGCGCAATGGATCCGAAAGCGCTGGCGGCCATCTACTTCCGCCTGTACCCGCTGTTCCAACAGGCGTATGAGAACCTCGGGTACCCGGGCAAATACTTCAACGACCGCATGGTCCTCGCCATCGACAGCCTGCTGGCTACCCCGGATGTACCGGGCCCGATCTACGTCGTCCGGCCGAAGGTGTTCTATCAGTTCTCGGATCCCAAGCTCGAGGCGCTGCCCGCGGGGCAGAAGCTGCTGATCCGCATGGGCCCGCAGAACGCCGCCGTCATCAAGCAGAAGCTGCAGCAGTTCCGCGCGGTCATCACCGCCACGCCGCCGCAGATGAGCCAGCCCGCCTCGCCGACCGCCCCGCCGGCGCAGGCCAATCCGGGGACACAGGCCAATCCGGGGGCGCAAGCGAGTCCGCTGCCGCAAGGTACCCAAGCAACCCCTGCCAATCCGCCTCCTTGATTGGCGCGGGGCTCTGACTCGTTCGATTACTTGGCCCAGGGAACGGCCCTGGGCCGCTTATTGATCTGCTTTTGCACGGCGCTCGTCGCCTTGGCGGGCTGCGGCCGCGGACCCCATCATCCCGATTGGGTGATCCACTCCTCGGTCGAGTTCGTCGGCCCGTCCCCCGCCGGCGGCTACCGGCTGATCTTTCCCTACATCGTGGGCGACTTCCACGGTGCGCCCAATACTGGCGCGTTTGTCGCGCCGGTGAGCCGGACGTCCGGCGGCTTCACCCTGGATCTCAATCGCACGCAGGGGGCGCTGGAGAGTGAGCTCGGGCCGACCGACTTCGAGCTTCGCTTCATGAAGATTACGCCCCCCGATGCGCGTCTCGCCCGGCTGGCCCCCATAGCCCTCGCAGCGCGATGGCATCGAGCCTGTGGGCACGATGGACTGGCGGGATGCGCCGTCTGGAAAATCGCTGATGCTGGTCTACTTCGACCGGCCCGCCCGGATTGAAGGCGCCGTTAGCCGCGGCGGCAATGCGTTTCGCTATGACATCCGCATCGCCAAGCCTGGCTACGTGTGGATCGGCGCTATCCGGACGGGTGGACAGGACACGCTTTACACGACGGTATCGCCGCCCCAGCACCCGGTGTTGACCATCACCACCAATCGGTAGAATGCATCCATGCCGGAACCTTCGCTGAATCACGCACTTGCCCTGGCCGACTGGCAGGCGTTCTACACGCTCGTAGGCTCGTCGGCGGGCGCGCTCACGGGACTCACTTTCGTCGTGATCACGATCTCGGCGGAGAGAGGCGAAGACACTGGCTCGGCGACGACTCGCCTCACGGGTACGCGCGTGTTCATCACCCCGACTGCGGTGCATTTCAGTGCCGCGCTATGGTTGTCGGCGCTGCTGTGCATTCCCGGACAGACGGCGGTGACACTCGGAGTCCTGCTTGCCGCCACCGGCGTGGGCGGACTGATCTATTGCGCGACACTCGTCCGCCAAATGGTCAGGTTCTCTTCGGGTGCTTACAAGCCATTCAGCTCCGATTGGATCTGGAACGTCGTTCTCCCGGTGCTCGCATATCTGGCGCTGGCGGTCACGGCCTTCAATTTGCAATTTGAGGTGGTAATTTCCCTCTATGCGGTAAGCGCCGCGGTGTTGCTGCTTCTGTTCATCGGTATCCACAACGCATGGGACGTAGTGGTATGGATGACCACGGAACGCCATGCACATCGCGAGCAGCAGCGGCAGCAGCGCCAGGAGCAGCAGCGTGAGAAGCGAGATTGAGCTCCACTGACTGGTCGCCCGCGACCTATCTGAAGTTCGAGGACGAGCGTACCCGTCCGGCCCGCGACCTGCTGGCGCAGGTTCGCTTCAGTGGCGTGCGAAAGATCGTGGATGTAGGCTGCGGGCCGGGTAATTCCACGGAGTTGCTTGCGGCCCGCTATCCGGCGGCGGAAGTCATCGGCCTCGACAACTCGCCGGCGATGCTGGAGGAAGCGCGTCGACGCCTGCCGAACGTGCGCTTTGAGTTCGCGAACGCGGATGTCTGGGTGCCCAATGCGGACGTCGAGCTCGTGTTTGCCAACGCCATCTATCAGTGGGTCCCGCGTCATCTCGAGCACCTGCCGCGCGTGCTGGCGGCTCTGCCGGCAGGAGCTGCTCTCGCCGTGCAGATGCCCGACAACCTGTCGGAGCCGACGCACCGGCTGATGCGGGAGGTGGCCCTTGCGGGCGCTTGGAGCGGACGCCTCGCTGGCGCGGCGCGTGATCCGCTACCGCCCGCGGGCGTCTACTACGACGCGTTGCGACCCATGGCTGCGCGGCTCGATATCTGGCGCACCACCTACCATCACGTACTTCCCGGCGCCGATGCTATCGTCGAGTTCGTCAGCTCCACCGGGCTGCGGCCTTTCCTCGATCCGCTCTCGGACGCGGAGCGCAAGGAATTCATCGCTCTCTATACCGCCGGAATCGCCGCCGCCTACCCTGCGCTCGCCGACGGCAACGTACTTCTGGCCTTTCCGCGCCTGTTCCTCGTTGCCGAGCGAATGTACTAATAACCTATCGCTTCGCCGTCTTTGCGCATCTCGCTCGCGCCCCAATACACATGTTGTTTGGGGTCGACCATGATCGCCTGATAGCCGCCGAAACTGCCGGTGCCCGGAACGACCTTGTAGCCGCGCTTCTCCAGCTCTGCCTTCACGGCGGGAGAGAAGCCGCTCTCCATTTCCACCGTGCCGATGCCTTTGGATGGCTCGCCCGTCGGCTCGGCGTTGCCATAGTGGCGCCAGCGCGCCGCATCGCCCGCTTCCTGCACGTTCATTCCGAAGTCGATGATGTCGGTCAGTATCTGCACATGGCCTTGCGGCTGCATGTCGCCACCCATCACGCCGAATGACATGAAGGGCTGGCCGTCCTTCATCACGAACGCCGGAATGATGGTGTGGAACGGCCGCTTGCGCGGCGCATAGACATTCGCGTCCTTCGGGTTGAGCGAATAGAGCTCGCCACGATCCTGGAACATGAATCCCAGATGATCCGCCACCAGGCCCGAGCCCATGCCGCGATAGTTCGACTGGATCAGCGAGACCATCATGCCGTCCTTGTCGGCGGTGGTGAGATAGATCGTGTCTCCTTGGAACAGTCGCGGATCGCCGGGGCCGATGTTCGGATTGGCGTGCTTCAGGTCGATCGCCTTCAGCCGCTGTTCCGCGTAGGCATCGGAGATGCAGCCCTTTGAGCGGCGCATGGAAGAAGCGCGGGTCGGCATACCACTTGGCGAGATCTTCGTAGGCGAGCCGCTTGGCTTCCAGCATCGCCGTCAGGGCGTCGGCGGAGCCGGCGCCCATCTTCTTCAGATCGAAGTGCTTGAGGATCTGCAGCATCTCGAGCGCCGCCAGGCCCTGGCCGTTGGGCGGCAGCTCGTACACGTCATAGCCGCGATAGTTCACCGAGAGGGGCTCGACCCATTCGCCGTGGAAGTCCGCGAAGTCCGAGTAACGCAGGTCGCCGCCTATGCGTTTGAAATAAGCGTCGATGGTGTGCGCGATCGCGCCCTTGTAGTACACGTCGCGTCCGCCTTGCGCGATCATGGACAGGGTGTGCGCGAGATCGGGATTGCGGAAAATCTCGCCTTGAGCCGGCGTGTGACCGCCATGGGCGTCGGCAATGAGATAGGTGTGGCGCGCGTTGGCACTTTCCTCGATCAGGCCTTTGTAGCGCGCGAACGCCGCCATGTTGCCTTTCCAGTACTGCGAGATGAGCTCCGTCACCGGAAAGCCGTTGCTGGCATACGCGATGGCCGGCGCGAGGTCTTCGGCTATGGGCAGCTTGCCGAACCTGCCGTGCAGCGCGAACCATCCGTCCACCGCGCCCGGCACCGTGATCGGCAGCGATCCGACCGGTGGAATATGCGCCATGGCCGTCATGCCGGCTTTTTTGTAGGCGGCTGCAACTTCGGCAGTCATCCTGGCCAGGTCACGCCCTCTCGGCGACCAGCCCGAGGCGTTATAGCCGTAGAGCTTGTGCGTCTTGGGGTCGTAAACCATGGCGAAGAGATCGCCACCGATGCCGTTCAGCACCGGCTGCATCAAGCCCATCATTGCATTGGCGGCGATGGCGGCATCCACCGCGCTGCCGCCTTGCTTGAGAATCTGCACCGCCGCTTCCGAGGCCAGCGGCTGCTCGCTCGCGACCATGCCGTGCTGCGCGAGGACCGGCGAGCGCGTCGCCCAGGGCACGCCCGAATAACGGTCGCCGCGGCTCAGCTGCGCGAATGCAGTAGTTGTTGTCGTCATCCCCATCGCGATGACGATGGCAGCCGCTACGATGCCTCTGAGAACTTTCATTGGGTCTCAGGCTCCCTTGTGCGCCTTGTCCCAACGCCGCACCACGGCCATGGTGTTGGCGACATGATCGGCCGGGTTGAGGTTGGTATAGGAATAGAGGATCTTGCCGTCCGGCGCGATGACGTATGAAGTACGGTTGGCGTACTGGGGATACTTGGCGAGGACGGCGTCATATTCCTTCATGATGGTGCCGCTCGCGTCGGAGGCGACCGGAAACTGCTTGCGGCACTCGCTGACCGAGAAGCGCTGGAGCTTCGCGATGCCGTCGTGGGAGACACCGATCACGGTGGCGCCCAGGGCCTTGAACTGAGGCATCGCCTTGGCGAAGTCGTGCGCCTCGATCGTGCATCCGGGGGTGAAGGCGGCGGGGTAGAAGTAGAGCACGACCGGGCCCTTCTTCAGCGCGTTGGCCAGAGAGAAGCTGTAGGTGTTGCCTCCCAGGGAGGCCGCAGCCGTGAAGTCCGGGGCCGCAGCGCCGTTCGGCAGCGCCGCATACGCGCCCGGGGCGGCGACAAGGAGGAGAGTCAGCGCGGAAGCGAATGAGCGTCGCATGGATCGACTCCTGAGCTGGTGCACGGGCACGAATCATTGCGCAACCGCGCGGCGGCGTCATCTGATTCCGGCTGATCCGGCAGTCGTTCCGGCGTATCCGACCAACTCAACGTAGCCACGTCCGGCGACCGGCCGTCCGGCGCGGGTGCCGGATACATCGACCGACCCCTCCCAGTAGCTGGGTGAGGTCACGAGTTCCTGGTCCGCAAGCACAGGATCAACCGTGACTGCGAGGCCGGTTGCCGGCACCACCAGGCGCCATCGCGACGGGTAGCGGGCGCCGCCCGCGTCGGTCCAGTAACTCAGCACCTCCATGCGCACGTCACCCCGAGAGAGCGGCCGGGCGTTGCCTCCGGAGTCGACCCAGGTGCCAGCGCTGTAGGGATCTTCGGTACCATCGCGGTCGCGAAGGAAATAAAACATGAGGCAGGAGCCATCACTGAGCTGCAGCCCGAACCAATCCCAGCCGGTCTCCCGCGGCCCGAGGCTGCCGCTGCCCCATTCCCGGTCGAGCCAGGCCAGGCCGTGCACCCGGAACGGCCGGCCGTGGGCCACGATCGTCCCCTGAACGGAAACGCGCGGGATGGAGTAGTAATAGGTCGCATTCCCGGGCTCGCCCGACTTGCGACTCAACCCGCGCTCGCCGTTGAATACGGGAGGCATCAGCGGGCGCGCGGTAAGCGACAGGGTGTAGCCCTGTCCGGCAGCCTGCACGACGTTCTGGCCGAGCTGCCAATTGCCGACCCAGACCCGGAACGGATTCGCCTGCGCGCCCGCAAGCCCGAGCGCGCCGCGTGCCCGCTGCACGGCGAAGCGGAATCGATGGCGTGCCACATCGGTGACCGCGAAGTGTCCCAGATAGACCTGACGCGTGCGCCATGGAGAACTTCCCGCGCCGGTTTTGGAACCAACAACAGCGGCCGCGGTGCCGGGCGCCAGCGCGAAGCGGAAGATGGTCAGCTCGAACCCGAAGCGCTCGCCACCAACAGCGTCCAGGTTGCCAGTCAGGTACCACCATTCCTGGCGGTAATCCGGATGGGGCCCCTGGTCCCGGGGAAACTCGAGCGGCTGCGGCGCGAGCGCCTGCGCGAACGCAGGCTGCTGCGCACGAACGACATGCGCCGGGAGCGCCGTTGCCAGCACAGCCATCGCCGCGATCGTCGCAGGAGCCGCTGAGCGCACCCTCACTCCTCCCGCATCGCGGCTGCGATCGGTCCCACGGCCGCTCGCCAGGCCGGATACAGGCCCGCGAGGAGCGCCGCGGCGAGCGCCAGCGCGAGCGCACTGAGGAACTGCGCGCCGCGAAGGTGTATCTCGATGTGCCAGCCGAACGCGCGCCTGTCGACGACCTTGGTGAGCACCACCGCGATGATGAGGCCGGCGGGGATCGCCGCGAGCAGCGCGGCGCCTCCCATGAAGACGGTCTGGGCCGCGACGAGCGTCGCCGCGCCCCGGGGGGTCAACCCGAGCGCGCGCAGCACGGAGAGCTCGCGTTTCCTGTCGAGCTCCCACGCGAGGAGCGCGCTCACCAGGCCGACCGCCGCGATTCCGGCCGCCAACCAGTAGAGCACCCGCGTGATGATGAAAGTCCGGTCGAAGATGTCGAGCGACATGGCCCGGATGTCGGCGTTGGATCGAATCAGCAGCGCCTGCCGTCCGCCGGCGGCGGCCTGGAGTCGGGGGATCTCCTTCGCCGCAGCGACACCGGGCGCGAGATACAGGCCAACTGCGGTGATGGCGTCGTCACGCCACAGCCGGCGGTAGACTTCGATGCTCATCATTGCGCTGCCGAGCCCACTGCCATACTCGTGGTAGATGCCGGCGATCGGGAATTCGCGCGGTCCCGACACCGTGAGCAGTGACAGGCGATCGCCCGGCAGAAGGTGCAGGCGCCACGCGAGCGAATCGGACAGGAGCAGGGCGCCACGGTCGTAAGCGGTCCACACGGTTCGCGGATCCCCGGCGGTCACGTCGACGCCGGCATAACTGCCGGGCGCGAGGTGCAGCGCATCGAGAGCGATGTCGCCGCGTGATGAGCGCACGACGACGGAACGACTCGAGCTGTGGTCGGCAACACCGGGTGTTGCGACCAACGCGTCCAGCACGGCGGGCTCGATTCGCCGCTCCGGGCTGCCGACGCCCGGGCCAGGCGCCGCAACGTAGATATCCGCACGCATCGTCTGTGTGAGCCAGTCGCGGAGCGATATCCGGAAGCTCGCCACCATGATCGACACGCCGATCATCGCTGCGACCGCCATTCCGAGGGCGGCCACGGCGATACCGGTGCGGCTGAGGGAAGCGGCGACATCCTCGAGGGCGAGCCGTCCCATGGAGCTGATGCCGCCGAGAGCCCTCGCGGCGAGTCTTGCCAGAGCGCGCAGCACCGAAGGCGTCAGCGCCGCGACAGCCAGGAGGAGCATGAAGAGCGCCGCGAAGCCGGCGAAAACACTGCGGCGGGACCCTGCGATCAGGCCGCACGCCGCGAGGGCGAATGCCAGACTGAGCCAGGACAGCCGGGCGGCCACGAGCGCCGCGCGGCCCTCGAGTACGGAGCGTCTGAGCCCGAGCTGCGGCACGCTGCCGGCCGCCTCGAGCGCCGGCAGAAGGCTCGCGACCAGCGCGGTGCCGAGGCCGGCGCCGAGCGCCTCGAAGATAGTCCCGGCGGGCAGAGCAACCTGCCGGACCGCGACGACGTAGTAGAGATCATTGACCGTCCGCGATACCAGATGGACGAGCCCATGGCCGACCGCGAGCCCGAGCAGTATGCCGAGCCCCGCTCCCGCCGCGCCGAGCGTGGCCGCTTCGCCGAGGACGATCGTCAGGATTTCGCGGCGGGTCGCTCCGATCGCCCGCAGAACCGCGATGTTGCGTCGGCGCTGGATCACGGTGAAGCTGACAGCGCCATAGATGAGCAGCGCGCTGACGAGCAGCGCCAGCAGGCTCATGGCCGTGAGGTTGGTGGAGAAGGCGCTCGCCATGTTCGAGCGTCTCGCGCACCTGGCCGCCAGCCTGCTCGAGCTGCGCGCCGGGCGGAAGCTCGCGCCGCAGCCCGGCGAGCGCCGCCCGACCCGCGGGCCCACGCGGCATCCTGACATCGATACGAGTCAGGCGGCCCGCCAGACCCAACCATTCCTGAGCCTGTGCGATGTCGGTGAGCATCAGCGTGGCATCGCCAGGCCGGTCGCCGCTCAACAGGCCGATGAGGGTTGCTCGCTGCGACACGCCGCCGACATCCACGGTGAGTGGCTCGCCTACGCGCAGTCCCAACTGTCGCGCGGCGCCGGCAGCCAGGACGACCGCGCCGGGCTCGAGAAACCAGCGTCGCAGCTCGGTGAGCGTGGCGCCGCCAACCGCACCTGCCGTCATGTCTTCGTTCGGTCCATCCATGGCGGCGTTGGCGAACGGGTCCACGCCCACAAGCTGCATCACGCGACCGGCAACGGTGATATAGCCCGACACCTCGGGGGCGTACACGGGCTGCGGGTCGCTGCTCAAGGGGGCCTGGGTGACGAGCCGCACATAGAGCGATTCATCGAGACCCTGCGGTCCCCCGGTGATGACCTGCGTGGCAGGGCCGTTGACCGCCCGCATCGACAGCTCGAATGCCCGGCGTGAGCTGGCGGTGGCGATGTTGACGGCCACGATCGTGGCCACACCGGCCGCGAGAGCCACGAGCGCCAGCGCGAGTTGTGCCGGTTGCCGCAGGAAATGGCGCAGGCTGGCGGCCCAGAGTGTAGGCGCCGGACCAGGCATCAGCTGCAGCCGGTGCGGCGCGCGGGAGCGCGCGCGGTATCCAATTTACCCTCGTGCAGCTCCAGAACGCGATCCGCGCTGTGCGCCAGCCAGGCGTCGTGCGTCACGATGATGAGCGTCGTCCCGCGCGATTTGCTCGAGGAGAGCAGCACCCGCAGCACTTGCGAGGCTGTCTCCTCGTCCAGGTTCCCCGTGGGCTCGTCGGCCAGCAGCACGGCCGGCTCGTGCGCCAGCGCACGCGCGATCGCCACCCGCTGCTGTTCGCCGCCGGACAGCCGGTCGACGGCGCTCCGCAGCCTGTCGCCCAGTCCGACCTCGGTGAGGATGCCGGCGCTGCGCCTGCGGGCCGCGGCACCGCGGATCCCGTTGAGCTCGAGGGCGAGGCGCACATTCTCCTCGACGTCGAGCGTGGGTATGAGATTGAAGAACTGGTAAACAAACCCGAGGTGGGCGCGTCGAAAGAGCGTGCGCTCCGGCTCCTGCATCGAGGTCACGATCCGGCCGCCGATCGCCACCTCGCCGCTGTCGGCGCGGTCGATCCCGCTCACGATATTCAGCAGGGTCGATTTGCCGGAGCCGCTGCGGCCCACGATCGCGACCACCTCGCCGGCGTCGATGCTGGCATCGACTCTGTCGAGCACCCGGTGCACGCCGGTACCCTCGCTGAAGCTGCGGCAGAGTTGGCGGATGACGATCAAGGGGTGATTCCCGAAAGAGCCGCAGCCCGCGTGCCGGCAATATACAATTCTCAGATGAAGCACGTTGTCGCACGAACCATGATCCGATCGGCCGCAGTCTCTGCCGCCGCCCTACTCGCATGCAGCAGCCTGGCCTTGGCCCAGGGGATGACCGTCGCCCCGCAGCAGTCGAAGCCCCAGAGCCCGGCGCAGACCAAATCCCAAGGCAGCTACAGCCTCGGACTTTCGATGGGCGAGAGCCTTCGCCGCGCAGCCGTCCAGCCCAGCGATATCTCGACCCAGCGGCTGATGCAGGGCTTGCGCGATGGGCTCAGCGGCAAGAGCACGTTCGGTCAGCAGAATCAGCTGGACATTCGCACCCTGATCGTCGCCGCGCGGGCCAGCGCCGGCAATAAGAACCATGCCGCGGCGCACGCCTTTCTGGTCCGCAACGGCAAGAAGAAGGGTGTCGTCACCACCGCGAGCGGCCTCCAATACGAGGTACTGAAGGCAGGGCAGGGCACCGCACCGAAGATGGGCGACTCCGTGGTCGTCAATTATCGCGGCACGCTGCTCGATGGCACGGAGTTCGACAGCTCCTACAAGCGTGGCCAGCCGGCGAACTTTCAGGTGGGTCACGTGATTCCGGGCTGGAACGAGGCGCTGCAGCTGATGAAGCCCGGTGCGAAGTACCGCCTCTTCATCCCGCCGCAGCTTGCCTACGATCTCAGCCCGCCGATGGGAGCGCCGATCCCGCCGGGAGCGATGCTCATATTCGACGTCGATCTGCTGAGCGTCCAGCTGCCGAAGCCGGCAGCGCCGATGTCCCCGATGCAGATGCCGCGCCCCGCGCCGCCCGCACCGGGACAGCCACATCCTTAGTGATGGCGCTGGATCCGGGCATCCTGCCCGGCCCAGCGCGGTCTCGGGCAAAAGCGCGGTTTTTGCCCGAGACCTCCGCCACCTGCGGCGGCGGGGCACATCCCTGTGCCTCGAGATCAGACGAGCGTATGGAATACCTTCTGCACGTCCTCGTCCTGCTCTAGCTTGTCGATCAGGGCCAGGACTTCCGTCGCCTGATCCTCGGGCAGCTCCGTGGGCACGGTGCAGATGTACTCGTGCTCCGCGGAGAGCGGCGTGATGCCACGCGATTCCAGCGCCTCCTGCAGCTTGCCGAAATCGGCAAAGGCGCCGCGGATGACGAGCTGCGGCTCGCCCTTCTCGCCCGTGCTCTCGCCCATCTCCTCGAGTCCGTGGTCGATGAGGTAGAGCTCGAGGTCATCCTGGTCGATGCCTGTCGGGTCGAGGCGGAAGACCCCCATGCGCTTGAAGAGAAAGCCGACGCTACCTGACGTGGCGAGATTGCCGCCGTTTTTCGTAACGATGTTGCGTACGGACGCGACGGTGCGGGTCGGATTGTCGGTCGCGGCCTCTACCATGAGCGCCACGCCGTGGGGCGCGTACGCCTCGTAGTGCACCTCCTGGTAACTGGTCGCATCGCGTCCCGAGGCACGCTTGATCGCCGCCTCGATCTTGTCCTTCGGCATGTTGACGGCGCGCGCGTTCTGAATCACGCGGCGCAGCGTCGGGTTCGAGGACGGGTCGGAGCCGCCGGACTTCACCGCCATGGTGATGTCCTTGGCGATGCGCGCGAACTGCTTCGCCATGCGGTTCCAGCGCGCAAACATCGTGTGTTTGCGGACTTCGAAGATGCGTCCCATGGGGGACCTCGCCGATCAGGCCAGCTGTGCCTGCAGCACCCGCAACCTGCGTCGCTGCAGCCGCAGCCGCCGCTCCAGCTCCTTGAGCTGCTGCTGGAAACCAGAGTGGTCCCAGTGCTCGATGACGGCGCGCTTCTTTTCCTCCAGCCACTGCTCCTTCACCTTGGCCCATTCCGCGACGGCGGCGAGGAAGGTGTCGTACTCGTGCGCGACGCGCTGGCTGAGCTCGGTTACTCGTGAAGGCGCCGCCGCGGCCGGAAGGCTCGCAAGCTTTCGCTGCGCGCGGGTGAACTGCATCGAGAGCAACGCTCGCTGGATCTGGAAGACCGGCGTGCGCTTCAGCCGCCGCGTCAGCCCGACCCATTGCAGGCTCGCGATCAGCCATTTCGTCGGATCCCACTGCCACCAGCGCACGCCGTTACGGTAGTCGTGCGCGAACTCGTGATGGAAATTGTGGTAGCCCTCGCCGAAGGTGAGCACAGCGAGCACCGGATTGTCGCGAGCGGTGTTTTCCTCGGTGTACGGTCGCTCGCCCCACATGTGCGCCAGCGAATTGATGAAGAACGTGAAGTGATGGCTGACCACCAGGCGCAGGACGCCGGCGAGGAAGAAGCAGCCCCAGAAGATCGCCCACCAGCCAGCCGCACGCGAGCGGCAGCCCGAAGTTGGTGGCGAGCACGAGCGGAACATAGTGTCGATGCTGGAACGCGAGCATGCGGTCGCGCCGCAGATCGGGGATGTTGCTGAAGTCCTCGCGGCCGCTCGGGTACTCCCGCACCATCCAGCCGATGTGCGAGAACCAGAAGCCGCGCAGAGCCGAGTAGGGGTCCTGGTCGACGTCATCGACGTTGAGGTGATGCCGGCGATGGCCGCTGCACCACGCCCAGGCGGTGTTCTGCAGCGCCATCGAGCCGAAGATCACGAACAGCAGGCGCAGGCTCCAGTGGGCGTCGTACGTGCGGTGCGCCCACAGCCGGTGATAGCCGGCGGTGATGGACATTTCGTTGGCGATGAGGAAGACGCCGAAGAGCACCCAGGCCGTCAGGGAAAGGTGATGCGTCAGACCGTACCAGGGGACGAGCACCGCGGCAGCCGAGAAAAGTCAATGAAAACAGTATGATATTCGTCCAGATAAGGGGCGCCCCTGCGGCGGCGGGGGACGGGGAGCTCGGTGCGGTGGGACTGGGCGGCATGGCGATCGGGGGCTCCACGGGGGTGGCCGGTAAAACTCTATAAACATAGCACGGTTCTTCACCGCCCAGGGAACGGCGGGGGCATTTGGGAGGGGGCGCACGGTCAGGGGGGATCTGGGACGTTAAGAGCTGGGCCGTGCCACTGGCCCTCCATGGCGGCCGGGCCCCCGGCCCGCGCATCCTGCGCGGGCGCTCGCCGGAGCGAGGACACTTTAAGTGTCCTCGCTTGAAGGCACCGGCTTGCCCTGCGGTGACGCTGAAGCTGGCGGCGAGTGCTCCGGCGATCGCCGCCACGTGTTAGGGACCTGCCGTTCCGCGGCGCACCCCTCAACCTTACAGGTGCGTAATGTCAGGTCTCGCGAAAGAGACACGGCGTTCCATTGCTGACACACTCAAGTGGCTCATTTTGGCGGCTGATTCGCGAGGGCGCATCCGCGCCGGGTTTGCGGTTGCAGGCGGGTATCGCCGGGTGTATTGATAGCGCCCGACAACGCGACCGTGCCCGACATGCGTCCGAAACCATGTCCGCCTTGGAAGGCGTCGCTTCCCCCGGTTGTCTTTCGTGGAGGAGCGTGGGAATCGACCGTATTTCCGAAGAACCAAGAATTTGGAGGAGATATGAGCTATCTGTTTCGATCCTTGACCGTCAGGGCGACCACACTCGCCTGGGCGGCACTCTCACAAAAGGGGGACATATGAAGTTACCAAATTGGCGCAGGGTACTGACGCCGGCCGCCATCCTCTTGGCGGCCGGGTCTGGCCTGCGGAACCGCCTTTGCGCAAATGGGATCGGATGCCGAGGAGATGCATGCGAGCGCAAATCCCGATCTCTGGCCGTCCATGGGCCAGAATTTGTGGCTCGATCGCCATAGCGCTCTCACGCAGATCACGCCGTCCAACGTCAAGCACCTCGAAATGATCTGGTCGCAGTCGACAGGAGCGCTGCGCGGCCACGAGGGCCAACCGATCGTCGTCGATGTCGGCGGCAAGCCGATGATGTTCTTCGTCAGCGCATGGCCGAACATCGTGCAGGCGCTGGACCTGTCGGACCCCGATCATCCGGTCGAGGTCTGGAATTACCTGAAGAAGACGGATCGCGATCTTTCGGCCGTGCCGCGCGCCTGCTGCGACACCGTCAATCGTGGTCTGAACTATGCCGACGGCAAAGTTATCTTCAACACGCTCGACGGATATCTCATCGCGCTGGACGCCAGGACGGGGGCAGTGGATTGGCAGGTCAAGCATGCCTATCCCGACGCCGGTGAGACCGTGACGAACGCGCCGCTGATCGCCAATGACAAGGTGATCACCGGCTTCGGTGGCGACGAGTTCGGAGCGCGTGGACGTATGGAAGCCTATGATCTCGCGACCGGCAAGTTGGTTTGGAAATACTGGGACAACGGCACCGACGAGGACATAGGCCTCACCAGCATGACCAACAAGGCCAATCCGCAGTACGGCACTGCCGGCCACAATATCGGCATGCTCTATCCCGGCGATGAATGGAAGCGCGGCGGCGGCGCGGCCTGGGCCTGGTACAGCTACGACCCGCAGCTCAAGCTGGTGTATTACGGGTCAGGCAATCCCGGGCTGTGGAGTCCGGCCTATCGTTGCGGCGCGAATCCGCCCACCCAGGAGGCGTGCAACGACGGCAAGTGGGACAACAAGTACTCCATGAGCATCTTCGCCAGGAACGTGGATACGGGCAAGGTGGCGTGGGTCTACCAGATGACGCCGTTCGATCAATGGGACTATGACGGTGTCAACGAGCCCATCCTGGTCAACATGAAGATCGACGGCAGGGAGCGCAAGACGCTGGTTCACTTCGATCGTAACGGCTTTGTCTACGTTCTCGATCGGACGAACGGCACGCTCCTGGAAGCGCACAAGTACGTGACGGTGAACTGGGCGGAAAAGGTCGACATGAAGACGGACCGCCCGGTGAAGGTGTACGAGCACTCGCCGTTGCTGGTCAATCAGATGGCGCAGGCCTGCCCCTCGGCGATGGGCGGCAAGGATCAGCAGCCGGCGTCGGTCGATCCGAGCAATCCGCAGGTGTTCTTCGTGCCGACCAACAACTGGTGCATGCAGGACACGCCGCAGACTCGTACCAGCCTGCAACAGGGCGTGGTTTACGTGTTTGCCAACGTCTACATGTATGAGGAAGTCCCGGGCGTCTCGGGCCGCATAAAGGCCTTCAACGTCGTGACCGGGAAGACGGTGTGGAACATTCCTGACAAGTACCCGAACTGGGGCGGAACCCTGAATACTGCCGGCGGCGTCGTGTTCTACGGCAGCACGGGCGGTGATTTCCGCGCGGTCGACTCGAAGACCGGCAGGATCCTGTGGTCGCGGAAGCTCGGCTCGGGAATCATCGGCAATCCGATAAGCTACTCGATCGGCGGGCATCAGTACGTGTCGATCATGGCCGGCATAGGCGGCTGGATCGGGCTGCCGGTCACGGCGGGTCTCGATCTCAACGACAAGTACGGGGCGATCGGGGCGACGGCGATGGCCAAGGCAACGCACCTCAACGAGGTACCGCAGGGCGGCGAGGTGTATACGTTCCGTCTGCAGGATTAGGTACTTCAGGGATGTGATAGAGTGATCTGGGGCACCCCGCGGCAGCGTGGGCTGCGCGGGGTGCTCCCAGACGATCGTCTCCGACAAGGATACGCGATGCCTTTAATGCAGCGACTGAGCCGCTGCGTGATGCCGGCGGCCGTCCTGCTGACCGCCCTTCTCGCGCCGGCCGCCTTTGCCGATACCAACCCAACCAACTCCGCGGGCACTTCGCCCGGTCTGCAGGGACCCTGGACAGGCAAGGATTTCGATGACCTGGATGGGGCCGAGCTGGACGCCGCCAAGCAGGCCGCTTTGAGCGCGCACTTCCGGACCCTGCGCGTCTGCGCGGATCCGGGCAACATGCCGCTCTCCGATCGCGCCCAGGAGGGGTACGAAAACAAGATTCTCGATGTCCTCGCCAAGGCGATGGGCGCCAGGCTGAGCTACTTCTGGCGCTCCTATGACGGCGACATCGTGGGCCAGGCATTCGGAACGGCCGACGAATGCGACATCCTGATCGATATGCCCGATCACGATCAGGACCTCCTCTCCACGGTTCCGATCTATCGCACGACCTACGTGCTCGTGTGGCGGACCAATGAGAACCTTGCCATCAAGAGCCTGGACGACGCCCGGCTGAAACAATTGCGCGTGGGCGTGTTCCAGATCTCCGCGTTGCGTGAGGCACTCGCGAACCACGGTGTGCGCACCAACGTGCAGCTTTGGCCGGTGGCCAGCGACACCGAATGGGTCCCGGCGCATCAGCCCTGGCGACAGGTCGAGCAGGTGGTCGACGGCAAGCTGGACATCGCCGCCGCGTGGGGGCCCATGGCGGGTTGGCTGAAGACCATGAAAGGCGCGCCGGTCACCATTCAGCCCACCAATCTCATGGACAGCAACGTACCCATGGAATTCAGCTTAGGGCATGGGCGTGCCGAAACAGGATGTGGTGCTGAAGTTCGCGCTCGACGACGCCCTCAAGGGGAACCGAGCCGAGATCGAAGGCATTCTCAGGAAGTATGGCGTGCCGCTGGTGCAGTGCGCCGACTGTGTCGTCCCGGGCAACCTTGCCGCGCACGGCAGCTACATGATGCAGTCCGTGGCCCAGACCGAGAGCAAGCCGACACACTGGTCGGTTTCGCGCGCGCAGGTCGACGAGTGGCTGGCGGCAGGGTCGAGCGTCAACAATGAGTTTTATGACGCCGTCCTCGCCAATGACGTCGATCGCGCCGGCTATCTGCTCGGGAAGGGCGCCGACGTCAACGGACTGAGCAATCTGGGCGAGACTGCGCTGACGACGGCCTCCCGCGCAGGATGCATCGAGATGATGCGGCTTCTAGTCAAGCACGGGGCGAGAGTCGATCGGCCCGACGGCGACGGCTTGACGCCGCTCATGGGCGCGGTGCAGCGCGATCAGGCTCGCGGCCATCGAGTTTCTGTTGGCCCATGGGGCAGGCATCGAGAAGGGGGCGCCTCGCGGCTTCACGCCCCTGTCGCTCGCCATCGAGGAGCAGCAGTTCGATGCCGCATATGCCCTCATCGAAGCGGGCGCGGACGTGAACGCTGCGGCCAGCACGCACCGGCTGACGCCGCTCATGGTCGTCGCCAGCGAGTTGCCGCCGGAAGCTGACAGCATGGTCCGGATACTCCAAGAGCATGGCCCGATGGATACCGCCCGCGCCTTGCTGGCCCACAAGGCAAAGTTGGATGCGGTCGACGCCGATGGCGTGACCGCGCTCATGATCGCGGCTGCGCACGACAATTCCGCAGATGATCGCCTTGCTGATTCAGGCCGGCGCCGATCCGCACCTGAAGTCGGCGGCGGGCGAGACCGCGCGCGATATCGCAGCCAGGAACGACAATCTCGGCGCGGTACGGACTCTCGATTTGCTCGTTCGCCGCTGAGCGGCGACGCACGATACCCTGAAACAACCGGAGGTAAATATGATGAGACGCTTCGCAGGCGTGGTCGTTTCCACCTTGGCGCTGATTGGAGCGGGGTGTTGGCTGGTCGCGGCATCTCCCGCCGGGGCCGCAACCCCTTCCTCCGCGAAGGGCTCTCCCATCACGGGCAAACCGCCGCTGCAGGTTGTGGCGACGGCCCCGAAGGGATCGCTTCATAACCCGTACACCGGCAACGCAGCAATGGCCGCAGCCGGCCACAAGCTGTTTTTCAACTACGGTTGCAACGGCTGTCACGGCGGCGGCGGCGGCGGCGGCATGTGTCCCCCGCTGATCAACGGTGTCTGGATCTACGGCGGCGATGACGACACTCTCTTCCGCCTCGTCTCTCTCGGGTCGGACAAGCTGGCTGCGGCCGGCTATTACCGGCAAACCATCGAGAACGTCGTGGCTCCCATGCCGTCGATGGGTCCGCTGATCAAGAGCGATTCCGACCTATGGAAGATCATCACCTGGATTCGATCGGCCTACGACGGGCCTCCGGGTC
This sequence comes from uncultured Pseudomonadota bacterium, assembly GCA_963833085.1. GTDB lineage: Bacteria > Pseudomonadota > Gammaproteobacteria > Steroidobacterales > Steroidobacteraceae > 13-2-20CM-66-19. Next base: position 151,507 of record CAWHWV010000025.1, on the reverse strand, counting down.
ACAAATACAAATGACCTGAGCATGATCGGGCGATGCGCCGCTCGGGTGTCGGGGCTGCTCATGCTGGCTTTGGCCGGCGTGAGCAACTCCCTGGTGGCTGCGGCGGCGGCGGGCCCCGCCGCTGCGCGCACCTTCCCGATCGTTTACCTCCGCGAAGCGTATCCCGGCCCGGGGATCATGCCCTCGCTACTGGAGACCAACCCTGACGACCTCGGGCTGGCCGGCGCCGAGGACGGCACATCCGAGATCAATACGACCGGCAAGTTCCTGGGCTGGCATTTCAAGCTGTACGTCGTGACTCTTCCGGCGGGAGCCGACGTGGCCGCGCAGGCCCGCAAGGTGTTTGCGCCCGGGCCCGCGGTCATCGTGGCCGATCTTCGTGCGGACGATCTCCTGAAGCTCGCCGATGCACCGGCCGCGAAGAATGCATTGATCCTGGACATGAGGACGACCGAAGACAGCCTGCGGCAGCGGGATTGCCGGGCGAACGTCTTTCACATCCTTCCGAGCCAGGCGATGCGGGCCGATGCGCTGGCGCAATTCCTGGTGGAGAAGCGCTGGAGCCGGTGGTTTCTCCTGCAGGGACCGACGCCGCAGGACGCGGTTTACGCCGCGGACGTTCGCCGCTCGGCTGCCCGCTACGGCGCCCGCGTCGTCGCCGCCAAAAGCTACGATTACAACCCCGGCTCACGCCGCAGCGACACCGGCTATCAGCAGATTCAAACGCAGATGCCTCTCGCGACGCAGGTCGGCTCCGATTACGATGTCCTCTTCGTCGCTGACGAGACGGACCTGTTCGGAGATTATCTGCCCTACAACACCTTCGATGCCCGCCCGATCGTGGGCACGCAAGGTCTCGTGGCGACGTCCTGGACTCCGGCCTTCCAGTCCTATTCGGCCCTGCAGATGCAGAACAGGTTCCAGCTGTTCGCGCACCGTGAAATGGCCGAGCGCGACTATGGCGGCTGGCTTGCCGTCAACATCGTCGGTGATGCGGTCATGCGGGGGAGACAGACGTCCCCGGGCGGAATACGCGCGTACCTGAGATCGGACGGCTTTCTCGTCGCCGGTTTCAAGGGGGAAGGTCTGACGTTTCGCACCTGGGATCAGCAACTGCGGCAGCCGGTGCTGCTCGCGCAGCCGCTGATGGTGGTCTCCATGTCGCCGCAGGCTGGATTCCTCCACCCGGAGAACACGACCGACACCCTGGGTTTCGATCAGCCGGAGACACAATGCCGCCTCGCGCAATGACCGGGCGCTGCGCGGCGCTACTCGCTTCTGCCGTCGTCCTGTGCTCCGTTGCCGCGCGGGCCCGTGCCAGCGAGCTCTTCGTCTCCAACGAAGTCGACGATACGGTGACCGTGCTCGACGGCGACAGCTACAAGGTGATCGCGACGATTCCGACCGATCAGAGGCCCAGGGGAATCATCGAGACCCCCGACCACAAGGCCGTCCTGGTGTGCGATGGCGACTCGAGCAACATCGATGTCATCGATACGAAGACGCTGAAGGTGGTACGCAGGATAGATACCGGACCGGACCCCGAAACGCTGGCGACCTCATTGTCCGGCGACAAACTCTACGTATCGAATGAAAACAACGCCCTGGTCACGATAATCAATTACGCCACGGGCAAATGGATCACACAGGTCCCGGTCGGGATAGAGCCGGAAGGACTCGCCGTCAGCAGGGACGGGCGCATCGTGGTGGTCGTCTCCGAAGAGACCAGCATGGCGCATTTCATCGACACCAAAACCTGGCAGGTCGTGGCCAATGTCCTGGTCGACACGCGGCCGCGGGTTGCGGTATACACTCCGGATCAGCGGTATCTGTGGGTCTCATCGGAGGTCGGAGGAACGGTTTCGGTGATCGACCCGGGCAGCCATCAGATCGTACACGTCATCAACTTCCAGATCCCCGGCGTCGACAAGCAATACATCGGCCCACTCGGCATTCAGTTCACTGCCGACGGCCGTACCGCGTTCGTGGCCCTGGGGCGTGCCAATCGGGTTGCCGTGGTCGATGCCAGGAGTTATGAAGTGGAGAAGTACATCCTCGTCGGTCAGCGACCCTGGCAACTCACGTTCAGCCCGGATCGCAGCAAGCTCTACGTCGCAAACGGCCTCACGAATGACGTCACGATCATCGATGTGTCGTCGGAGAAAGCGGTGAAGTCCGTCCCTGTCGGCCGTCTGCCGTGGGGCATCGCCGTGGTCCCGTGACTTGCCCATGCGCGCCACCCAACTGTTTGCCTGGTGCGTCCGCTCGATAGCCCTCACGCTTCTCGTGACCTTCACCGCCGGGCACGGAGTTGCTCAGGCGGACTCCACGCTGCGCATCGGGGTGCTGAAATTCGGTACCGTGAGCTGGGTCATGGACGTCATCGAGCACCACGAGCTCGACGAGACCTTCGGCATCGACATCGACGAAGTGCAGTTGGCGAGCAATCAGGCGACCCTGGTGGCGCTGCAGGCGGGACGCGTCGATTGCGTGGTAGCGGACTGGCTGTGGGTTTCGCGCCAACGGGCGGCCGGAGCGGACTGGACGTTCTTTCCGTTTTCGACCGCTCTCGGCGCGCTGGTCGCGGCGCCTGGCGCGCCGATCCATCGGCTGGCCGACCTGCGGAATCGGCGGCTCGGCGTGGCCGGCAGCCCCCTCGACAAGAGTTGGGTCATCCTGCAGGCGCTCGCGCAGGAGCAGCACATCGACCTGGCGCATGACGCGCAGCTGTCGTTCGGCGCGCCGCCGCTTCTCAATCAGGAGCTGCTGGCGGGCCGCCTCGATGCCGTGCTGACCTACTGGAACTTTGCCGCCCCGCTGGAGAGCCGCGGCCTGCCGGTGGTCCTCTCGATGAGCGATGCCCTGCGGCAGCTCGGCTTCAAGACGGTGATTCCGATGGTGGGCTATGTCGTGTCCGAGCGTTGGGCACGGGAGCATCCGCAGGCGCTGGCCGGCTTCGTCCGCGCGACGCAGCAGGCGGATTCCATCCTGGCGACGTCGGATGCCGAATGGAACTGGCTCGGCCCGAAAACCGGGGCGCGCGATCCCGCGGAGCTGAAGGCGCTGCGTGACGCGTTCCGGGCCGGCATTCCGGCACATTGGGGCAAGGACGAGCGGCGCGAGGCCCAGGAGTTGTACGCGGTATTCGCCAAGGTCGGCGGTCAGGCGCTGGTGGGTTCCGGCGCGACGCTGCAGCCAGGTACCTTTCTCGACACCGTGAATTACTGAATGAGCGTGGCCAGCACCGCACAGCGCGCCTCGTCATGGACGGCGGCATCCTCGCTCGCGCAGCGCATCGGCTCGATCGCCCTGTTTCTCGCGGTGTGGCAGATCGTGGCCGCGGCGATCCACAGCAGGCTGTTGCCTTCGGCCAGCGCCGTGCTCGTTGCCCTGGCTCAGGAGTGTGTCCACGGTCCGCTCCTTTTCAACCTCGGTATCACGCTGGCGCGTGTCGCCGCCGCTTTCGCGGTGGCGATGGTCGTCGGCACCGCGATTGGCATCGTGATGGGCCGCTCGCGGACCATCGATGCGCTGTTCGACAGCTGGCTGGTGCTGCTGCTCAACCTGCCGGCGCTGGTGATCATCGTTCTGGCCTATGTGTGGTTCGGGCTCACCGAGGCGGCGGCGATCGGAGCCGTGGCCGTCAACAAGATCCCGAACACCGCGGTGACGCTGCGCGAAGGCGCGCGCGCGCTCGATCGACGCTATGCGGACATGGCGGCGAGCTTCCACGTCGGCCGCTGGCGGACGCTGCGGCACGTGATCATGCCGCAGCTGTATCCTTATACCTTCGCGGCCGCCCGTTCCGGCCTGGCGCTGGTATGGAAAATCGTGCTCATCGTCGAGCTGCTGGGCCGCAGCAACGGCGTCGGCTTCGAGATCCAGCTCTACTTCCAGCAGTTCGACGTGACCCGCATCCTCGCCTACAGCATCGCTTTCATGGTGGTCATGCAGCTGATCGAGTGGGCGGTCTTCCAGCCGTTGGAGCGGCGCGCTTCGGCGTGGCGCCAGTGACGCCGGCCTTGGTGGCAGATATCCGCGAAAAGCGGTATCCGCGCGCGCGCGGCGCGCAATCCCATGTGGCACTGGCCGGAGCTGTCACTGCAGGTCGCGCCGGGCGAGTTCGTGGCCCTGGTCGGCCCGTCGGGCTGCGGCAAGACGACGTTCCTCAACATCGTGGCCGGGCTCGACCGCGATTTTGCCGGCGACATCCGGCTCGCGCCGCGACCCGACGGCCAGCCGGCGCGGGTGGGCTATGTCTTTCAGGAGCCCCGGCTGCTTCCCTGGCGGACGGTCTACGAGAACATCGCGCTGGTGCTGCCGCCGCAGCGCGACGCCGTCGTCAAAGACATGCTGCAGGCGGTGGGCCTCGCCAAGGAGCAGGACCTGTATCCGCCGCAGCTGTCGGTGGGAATGAGCCGTCGGGTGTCCATCGCGCGCGCCTTTGCGATCGAGCCCGATCTGCTGCTCATGGATGAGCCGTTCGTATCGCTCGATCATGATACGGTGGAGCAGTTGCGTGACCTCTTGCTCAAGCTGTGGCACGCTCGACCGACGACGGTGCTGTTCGTGACGCATGACATCCGCGAGGCGCTGGTGCTCGCCGACCGCCTGGTACTGCTGTCCGGCACGCCAGGCCATGTCGTGGCGGACGTCCCGGTGAGCCTGGCGCGTGATCGTCGCCACAGCAGCGCGGACATCGAGCTGCTGCGTGAGGAGATCCTCCGCCGTCATCGGGAGCTGATTGGCGCCGCTGCTGCGGCGGCGACGCCCGTCGAGTAAACCGTGGACCGAAACGCACCGAACTCGGAGGCACTGCCGCTCGTCGTCGAGAAGGCTCAGCCACGCGTTCGGTCAGCGACAAGCCCTGCGTGACGTGTCCTTCGAGCTCAAGCGCGGCGACCGCACGATGCTGCTTGGCCTCAATGGCGCGGGCAAGACGACTCTCTTCTCTCTGATCACCCGGCTCTACAATCACCGCGGCGGCTCGATCCGGATCTTCGGCTGGGAGATCAAGCAGAAGCCCTCGGAAGCGCTCGCCCGGCTCGGCGTCGTATTCCAGCTGCCCACCCTCGATCCCGATCTATCGGTCGCGCAAAACCTGTTCTATCACGCCGCCCTGCATGGCTTGCCGCGTCGCGAGGCGGCCGCCCGCATCAAGCGTGAGATCGAGCGCGTTGGCCTGACCGAGCGGATGCACGAGAAGGCACGTACCTTGAGCGGCGGCCAACGGCGTCGCGTGGAGATCGCGCGTGCCCTGGTCCATAAGCCGAAGATGTTGCTCCTCGACGAGCCGACGGTTGGATTGGACATCGCAAGCCGCCAGTTCCTGCTCGACCATGTCCGCATGCTGTGTCGCGAAGAAGGGCTCGCCGCGCTGTGGGCGACCCATCTGATCGACGAGGTCGACTCCGCTGCCCGCGTGATCGTGCTCCACCGGGGCCGGATCCTGGCGGAGGGGCCGGTGCCGGATGTGATCCGCGGCACGAACGCCGCCGTCGATTCGCGAGGCGTTCGATAACCTGACCGGCGAGCGGGGCGAATGAGGCCCGTACATTATTACCGCTGTCTGCGCGGTATCGTGTGGCGCGAGAGCTTGCGCTTCGTGAATCAACGCGGCCGTTTCGTCGCGGCCCTGGTACGGCCGCTGGTATGGCTGGTCATCTTCGCCGCCGGATTCCGCTTCGTCCTCGGCGTGTCGATCATTCCGCCCTACCAGACGTACATTCCCTACGAGGAATACATCGCTCCCGGCCTGATCGGCATGATCCAGCTGTTCCAGGCCATGCAGAGCACCTTGTCGATGGTGTGGGACCGCGAGATGGGCAGCATGCGCACCCTGTTGGTGAGCCCGCTGCCGCGGTGGTTCCTGCTGGTCTCGAAGATGGTCGCGACGGTGGCCGTCGCGGTGCTGCAGTCTTATGTCTTTCTGGGCATCGCCTATTTCTGGGGGATCCAACCGCCGCCCATCGGATACCTCACGGTGCTTCCGGCGCTGATCCTGTCGGGCATGATGCTGAGTGCGCTCGGCCTCTTCATATCGTCGGCGATCCGCCAGCTCGAGAATTTCGCCGGCGTGATGAATTTCGTGATCTTCCCGATGTTCTTCGCCTCGTCCGCGCTCTATCCCGCTCTGGACAGTGCGTGAGGCGAACCAGAAGCTCTACTACATCTGCATGGTCAACCCGTTCACGCATGCCGTCGAGCTGGTCCGCTTCGCGCTGTACGAGCAGTTCAACGGTGAGGCATGCGCCGTGGTCGTCGGGGCTCTCGTCGTCTTCATGGCGCTGGCGATCCTGGGTTACGATCCCGGCCGCGGCCTCATCGTGCCGCCGCGGCGGTCGGTGGCCCGAACGTGATCGCGGCGCTGGGCCGGGCAGGAGCCCGGAACCAGCGCTTCAACTAGAACTTGTAAACGCCTTGCAGCGCCACCTCGCTCTGGTTGCTGCCGTACTGGACGACAGGCGTTTCGGCTTTGATGAACGTAGGCTCGCTCGAGGTATCGTAGCGGCCTTCGATTCTCAGCTCGAAGCTCGCCACCGGGTCGTAGCCGAAGGTCAGTGTGGCCTCCTTGAGGTCCTGCGGCGTGCCCGTCACGACCGTGGTGCCGTCCTTGTCGTCGAGATACTCGCCGCGCAGCGACACGCGCCACTGGGTGTTGATCTGATAGTTCACGTACGCGGCGACGCCGTCCCAATCGCCCCCGGTGAGCGTGTCCGGGGTCGCGGTGCCGGTCTCCTGCTTGCCCCAATCGTAGCTCACCACGAATGAGAGAGCCGACGTCGCATTGATTGTCGCGACAGTGTCGAAGAACGTCCGCTCCGCGCCGTATAGCGGATCCTTGCCGGCATACATCTGCGCGGTGAGCGAGAAGTACTTGTTGGGACTGAAGGCCACACCGAGCTCGCCGGTCTTCGAGCCGTAGTCGATCTTGGTGTAGTTCCAGCCGTTGTTGACTCCTACGATCACGCTCAAGGTGCCGGTGACGGCATAGGTGGCGCGCAGGCCGGTGTGAGTCATCGGCTCCGCAAAGAAGAGCAGCGATCGCGAGAAGTTCGTGTTGCCGGTCGGTGCGATGACCTCGGCGCCCGCCAGCGTGGTGAACTTGCCGGCCTGCACGGTCAGGTTGCCTGTGGCGTACTGGGCATATCCCTGCAGGATGTCGAACGAGTTGGCGCTGGCGCCGGCGCTCTCGGCGGCATCGACGATCTTCGCGTCCTCGCCGGCAATCACATCGACCACGGCGCCGAATCCGGACTTCGGCTGATAGGCGAGCTGCAATCCCGCCTCATCGAGCTGGAACGTATCGTGCGAGGTATCGAATTGATGGAAGGTGTTATAGCCCGACGAGTCGTAGTAGGAGGCCGCCACATAGCCGGACTCCGTGATGCCGGAGTTGGCCAGGATCTGCGACAGCGTCGTGGCCGGGGAGTCGGCCGCCAACGCCCCGGCCGGCACGGCGCCCGCGGCGGCGACCAGCGCCGCGATGTGGATTCGGTGCAACAAGGGGTTTTGCATGGGGCCCTTCTTTCTGGCTCAAGCATGTCGGTGGGCGGACGGATCAAGCATCCCCCATGCCAAGTGACTTTATCTTTTATAATCAATATCTTGCGTGAATGAAACGCTTTGGCTCAGCGGCCAATGCACCGCTGCGGTGCAGCGCCGCGCATGCCCCTCCCAATTGGGTGCGTCGGATCGGCGATAATTGTCGTCTTGGTCCCACGAGCGCCGCGGCTGGCGCCGGTGTCGATAATTTCCGTTAGGCGTCAGTGCCGTCCGACATGTTTTTCAGACACTACAAATGAGTTACGCTGCGAGAATCCCTCGGGATTCCACCAGAGCAGAGCCATTGGACTGTCGCTCGATGGCGACAGAGGGGCTCTGTTTGTGCCGCGAAAACCGGGCGCGGCATGAGCGGATGATTTGAGGCGAACTGCCCGGGGAGTATTGGTGTTATCGTTTCATCGAACGCAGCTGGCCGCCGCCCTCGCACTGCTCTTCTCGCTGACCTCTGCGATCGGTCAGACCGCCAGCACTCCGCAACAGCCGCCGCCAGGCCAAGGCGCACCCGCAAGCCAAGGCGCACCCGCAAGCCAAGGCGCACCCGCAGGCTAAGGGAAGTCTGCGCGCCAAGGGACACGTGCAGGCCAAGGGGCACCTCCAGGCCAAGGCGCAGACGCAGGCACCGGTGCCAGCACCAGCACCGCCGCCGCCGCCTTTCACCTTCGCCACGGTGCAGCGGTTTGCGCAGGAGCGCGCGGCGCGCCCCTACCGTATCCGCTCGACGCCGCTGCCGCGCGAGCTCGCGACCCTCAATTACGAGCAGTACAGCGAGATCCAGTTCAGGCAGGCCGCGGCGCTCTGGCACAACCAGTCGATGTTCGAAGTGCAATTTTTCCACCGGGGATTCAATTTCGACCGCCGTGTCAACATTTACGAGGTACAGCCTTCGGGTGTACGCACCCTGGCGTACTACCCTTCGCTGTTCACATTCGGGCGAGACGTGCCGCGGGTCGCGCTGCCCGCCAACCTCGGCTTCGCGGGCCTGGCCGTGCACTATCCCCTGAATACGCCGGGCTTCAAGGATGAGGTGATCGCCTTTCTCGGCGCCTCGTATTTCCGGGCACTGGGCCGCAACGCCGGATACGGCGTCTCGGCGCGGGGTCTCGCCATCGATACCGCAACGACCGCGGGAGAAGAATTCCCTTATTTCACCGATTTCTGGCTGGTCCAGCCGCAGCCCAATCAGCGGACCATGACGATCTACGCGCTCCTCGACAGCCCGAGCATCGCTGGCGCCTATGAGTTCGACGTGCAGCCCGGGCACGATCAGCCAGGTGCTGGTCTCGGGAGTGCTGTATGCGCGGCAGACGGTCGACAAAATCGGTATCGCACCGCTCACCTCCATGTTCCTCTACGGTGAGGGGTCGACCCGAGGCCGGTTCGATGACTGGCGGCCGGAGGTCCACAACAGCGACGGCCTGATGATGCAGACCGGCACGGGCGAGTGGCTGTGGCGGCCGCTTGAGAATCCCGACAAGCTCCAGGTCAACCGCTTCATGGATGAGAATCCGAAGGGTTTCGGCCTCATCCAGCGCGACCGCGACTTCGCCGACTACCAGGATCCGGACTCGCAATACGAGCGGCGGCCGAGCTACTGGATCCAGCCGCTTGGCAATTGGGGCAAGGGCGGCATCGAGCTGGTCGAGATCCCGAGTGACGAGGAAATCCACGACAATATCGACGCTTACTGGGTGCCGAGCGCTCAAGTGACGCCGCGTGCGCCGTTCCGCTTCTCCTATCTGCTTTCGGCCTACCTGGACTCGGGCCACCGCTGGCCCCCCGGCGGGGAGGCGATCGCCACGCGTTTCGGGCCGGTAATGAATGGCGCCACCCCGGTGTCAGGCATGCGACTTGTTCTCCTTGATTTCACCGGCGGCGACCTCGATTCTCTATTGCCATCGCAGCCAGTGCATGCGGATGTGTCGGCGGACGGGGGTACTATCAGCCATGTCACCGTTCAGCGCATTCCCGAGAGCGGCGTCTGGCGCGTGACGATGGAGGTGAAACCCTCGGGTGATGATCCGGTGGATTTGCGTTGTTACCTGGACTTGTATGGCGAAGCCTTGACCGAGACATGGAACTACCAGTGGACACCGGGAACCTAGCTGGGAGCTTGGCCGTGGACGCCGGCCGCGTGCGCCGCGCGGCGCGCTGGCGCCGGGCGCTGTTTTTCCTTTTGACGCTGCTTACGGCCGCGGCGGCGACGGCGATGATGTGCGATATTCTCGCCGCCAACGGGTTGACCACGCTCGAGCGGATCGGCCTGGTGCTCTTCTACATCCTCTTCGTCTGGATCACCGGCGCCTTCTGGACGGCACTCGCCGGCATGCTGGTCCGTCTGCGGGGCGGCGACCCGCTGGGGCTCAAGCCGGAAGAGCTCGCCGGCCGGCCTCTCGCCGGACGTACTGCCATCATCATGCCGATTTACAACGAGGAGACCTCGCGGGTCATCGCCGGGCTCGACGTCATCTGGTCCTCGCTGGCGCGGCTGCCGGAGCAGGCGGCATTCGATCTCTTCATTCTTTCCGACACCCGCAAGCTCGACGTTGCGGCGGCGGAAGAGGCCGCATGGCGCCGGCTCGCGGCGCGCCACCACGCCCGCGGGAGGATCTTCTATCGCCGGCGCCCGGAGAATGTCAGCCGCAAGGCCGGCAACATCGCCGACTTCGTACGTGCCTGGGGCGGCGCCTACGATTACGCCATCGTGCTCGACGCCGACAGCATCATGTCGGGCGAGGCAATGGTGAGCCTGGCAAGGCTCATGGACGCGAACCCGCAGGCCGGCATCATCCAGGCGCTGCCGGTGCCGGTGGGCCGGGAAACGCTATTCGCGCGGCTCATCCAGTTTGCCGCTCGGCTGTCGAGCCCCATGCTCGCGAGCGGCCTCGCCTGGTGGCAGCTCGGGGAAGGCAACTACTGGGGCCACAATGCCATCCTGCGGCTGAAGCCATTCGCCGCCTTCTGCGACCTGCCGCGCCTGCCGGGAGCTCCGCCCCTCGGCGGCGAGATCCTGAGCCACGATTTCGTCGAGGCCGCCTTCATGCGGCGCGCGGGATTTCAGGTCTGGCTGGTGCCGGACGACAGCGGCAGCTGGGAAGAGGTCCCCTCGAACCTCATCGATTACGCGGCGCGCGACCGCCGCTGGGCACAGGGCAACCTGCAGCATCTCGGCCTGCTGCCCATGCGGGGCCTGCACTGGCTCAGCCGGCTGCACCTGATCACCGGCGTGCTGTCATATGCCAGCTCCCCGATCTGGCTGCTCGTGCTGCTCTTGAGCTCCACCGTTGTTATTCTGGATGCCGTCCACGGGCATCAATACTTCACGCCTGGGTCCTACGCGCTGTTTCCAACCTGGCCGCAGTACCGGGATGGAGAGATCGTGGCGCTGATGTCGATCACGGTGGCCGTGCTCTTCCTGCCGAAGTTCTTCGGTGCGCTGCTCGCCCTGCAGGACGCGAGATTGCGGCGCGGCTTCGGCGGCGGCGGGCGACTGCTCGCGAGCCTCGGCATCGAACAGCTCTTCAGCATCCTGCTGGCGCCCGCGATGATGCTCTTCCACACGACCTTCGTCGTGACCACGCTGATGGGCAAGCCGGTGGCATGGCATGTGCAGGAGCGGGGTGATCGCGGCATCGGCGTGGTCGAAGCGCTCCTGCGGCACAAGTGGCATCTCGTCATCGGCATTGCGTGGGGAGCGGTGATCCTCGCGTTCGCTCCGCGATACATCTGGTGGCTGCTGCCGGTGCTGGCTGGAATGGTGTTGGCTGTGCCGCTCACGATGCTGACGAGCCGCACCGGAGCGGGACTGTGGCTGCGCCGCCGTCGCCTGTTGCTGACACCGGAGGAAGTGGACCCGCCAGCGGAGCTGGCCGCTCTGCAGGCGCGTCTCGCGCCGGGCGCCAGTCCTGTGGCCGAGACGGAGGCGGGCGGCGAGCCGCCGCTCGCGGTGCCGGAGAACGTGCCGCTATCGATGCAGGCACAGCCGCCGCGTTATCTGACCGCCCGCGATGCGCTGAGAATCGGGTGGCGGAAGAGTGTGAACTCGACTCCCGCTCCCTGACTCGTGTCGCCTGCACCGGCACGGAGCGCGCACGGCGCCGGATGCACCACATCTGCGCGGCTCAGCCGCCGCGGTGGCGGGTAACGGGTCGTCAGGCGATTGGCATGGGCGTTGCTTGACGCATGCCAGGAGGACTCCATGAGCGCGCTCGACTTCGCCAAGTTCGCTTCCCGGCCGGCTTCCAACGAGGAGCTCGGGTCGAGGTCGGCCGCGCCCGGCAGGCTTCCGAGCCGGCGGCTTTCGCGCTCACAGATCGTCGAAGCGGCGACGCGGCTGATTGCGCGGCGGGGCAATCACCGCATTCCCTGGCCGACCATCGCCGTCGAGGCCGGCGGTGAGCCCTTCGGAGTCGCCCCGGAGTGGCTCGAGGACCCTTTCGAGCTCATCGATCAGTGCTACGCGCGTACGGCACAGGCTCTGACCGACAGCCTGTTGCGCGCAGAGACCGCGCCCGGCAACGCGCTCGACAAGGTGGCGGCGTTTCTCGTCGCCGCGCTCGAGGCGCGGCGGGAGCTCGGCACCCTGCTCTCGTTCCGCCGCGGGCGCAATCTGCCCGATCCGTTGCAGCGGCGTCTGCACGAGCGCGACATGATGGTGCGTACGCGGCTCAAGCGGCTGCTGGAGCAGGGTAGGAAGGATGGCTCCCTCGCGCGGCGCAATCCCGACAGCGCCTGCGAGCTGATCCTCGCCAGCCTCATGGTGCCCGATGTCGCCGTGACCGGCCCGGAGCAGCAGATCTGGGACAGTGAGCTCGTCGAGCTGCTGCTCGCGGCCCTCGCGGAGCCGCATCCCACCGAGGCCGGGGACCCTCGGACGCAAATTTAGCCAACCCGAAGTCCGTCCAAAAGCAAATAATAAAGCGGCCCAGGGCCGCTCCCTGGGCCGCGGGACCGACAAAGTCATAGGGCTGGCCGCGCAAAGCGCCGCCAGGCGACTTTGTGCCAATGAAAACAGGAGAACACGTGCTCGAGCATCTCGACCGGCTGGCGCCGGACCCCATTCTCGGCCTCATGGCCGCCTTTCGCGCCGATTCGGATCCGCGCAAGGTGGATCTCGGCGTTGGCGTTTATCGCGACGATGCCGGCGAGACTCCTGTCATGAAGGCGGTCCGCGATGCGGAGCAGGCACTCCTCGCCAGGCAGACGACCAAGACTTATGTCGCCGCGGTCGGCAACGCCGGATTCAACGAAGCGATGGAGCGACTGGTGCTGGGGCAGGGGCACCGGGCGCTCGGCTCGGGCCGCCTGCGGACCATTCAGGCGCCGGGCGGGTGCGGTGCGCTGCGGTTGGGCGCGGAGCTCATCCGTGCGGCCGCACCCGATGCGGTTGTGCATGTGAGCACGCCCACTTGGGCCAACCATGTGCCTCTGCTCTCGAATTGTGGGCTGAGGCTCGAGCGTTATCCTTACTTCGATCCGGCCACCGGCGGCGTGGCCTTCGACGCCATGCTCACTGCGCTCGATCGCCTGCCGCCGCGCTCCGTGGTGCTGCTGCACGCCTCGTGTCACAACCCAACGGGCGCGGATCTCGAGGATGGCCAGTGGCGCGAGCTGTTGGCGCTGGTACGCCGCCGCTCGCTGCTGCCCTTCATCGACATCGCCTACCAGGGCCTCGGCAGGGGAGTGGCGGAGGACGCCTACGGACCGCGGCTCTTCTGCGCAGAGTTGCCCGAGGTGCTGGTCGCGGTCTCGTGCTCGAAGAACTTTGGCCTCTATCGCGAGCGCACCGGGGCGCTGCACTCTCTGAGCGCGACGCCGGCGGCGGCCGATGCGGCGATCAGTCAGCTCATGCGGATCGCGCGCGGCCTCTATTCCATGCCGCCGGACCACGGTGCGGCCATCGTGCACGGCATCCTGACGGACGAGCGGCTACGTACGTCGTGGGCGGCGGAGGTCGATGCGATGCGCTCGAGGATCCAACGGTTGCGCACCGCGACGGTGCAGCAGCTCGCAGCAACCTGCCCGCGCAAGGACTTCGGCTACATCGTGCGCCAGCGCGGGATGTTCTCCTATCTCGGCGTCGACACCAAAGCGGTCCACGAGCTGCGCGAGCGGCACCATGTCTACATGATGGACGACAGCCGGATCAACATCTGTGGGTTGCGAATGGACAACATCGGATACTTCGCGGAGGCCGTGGGGAAGACGGTCGGGTAGAGGGGGGCCGGCCAGCATCTGGCTGCGCGATAAATAGAAGGGGCGTCTCATGAATACGCACATCGCGCATGAAATTCCTCCGTGTTGCCTTGATCGTCGTCGGCCTGATATTCCTGGTGGGCGTCTATCCGCTCACCATCGTATGGCCGGCGGGCTGGGCCTGGCATCACACGGGACAGTCCGTGTACCTGCAAATGATTCTGGGAATTTATGCCACGCTGGGCGTATTTCTCCTCATGGCGTCGCGGGATCCGCTGTCGAATCGCAGTCTGATCTGGTTTGCCATCTGGTCGAGCGTCGTACACGGCGGAATCATGGCAGCGCAATCGATCGTATATCCCCAACACCGTGGACACCTGTTGGGAGACGTCCCGGCGCTCCTGATCGTGGCGATCGTCCTGGCGGTTCTGATGCCGCCTAAATCGGGAACGATACAGATCGCCGCCGGGCGTTGAGATCCGGCGTCGGCGTGCGGCCCGGGAGCTATAGCTCGATCAGGCCGTCGGAGAGCTGGTTGGTCTCGTTGGGGTCCGGCGGATAGTGCTCGGCCATGGCGGCGCCGCAGGCGCCGATCGCATCGACGAAGCCATCCACCACCCGACCGTGGCTCACCTGCGCGACGAACTTGTCGATGATGCCCTGCCAGTGCTCTTCGCCGAGCCTCTCGTGGATTCCCTTGTCGGCCACGATCTCGACGTAGCGCTCCGCAAGCGAGACGAAGAACAGCACGCCGGAGTGGTGCGGTGTGAGCTGCACACCCTGAAGGTAGAACTGCGCCTGCGCGAGCCGGCTGGCGTGCGCGTGCTTCATGTGCCGAGGAATGAGCCTCAGATGCAGTCCCGGTACGGACAGGAACAGGACGGCCAGGCCGATGAAAATCAGCAGTTGGATCTGGTAGAGCTGGACCCAGCGAGTGGCTAGTCCGGCGAGCAGGCAGACGCCCGGAAACAGCAGCGCGAGTATCGCCGACCAGAGGAGTGGCAGCAGGATGTAGTGGTCGCTGGCGCGAGCCACGACGGCCACGAACTCGCCGCTCGTGTTCTTCTCCGCCGCATGGATCGCTGCAGTGATTCTCGCCTTGTCGTCTGCGGAGAAGCGGATCATGCCTCACCAGCCTCCCGAGGCGCCGCCGCCGCCGAAAGATCCGCCGCCGCCGGAGAATCCACCGCCGCCGCCGAAGCCACCACCGCCGAAACCGCCACCACCACCGAACCCCCGCCGCGGCCGCCGCCGCCACTCAGCATCCCGAGGAGGAGCCACCCCAGCCAGCCGCCTCCCATACGCCCGGGCCCTCCCCGTCCGCCACCGCCAAACAGCAGGCGGTAAGACGACGAAAATGAGGATGACGAACATCAGGAAGCCGGTTCCTCCGCGCTCCCGGACCTGCTGCTGCTCGACCGCAAGCTGCTTACCGCCCAGCACCGAGAGTATCGCGTCGGTTCCGGCGGTAATTCCGCCGGCGTAATCGCCTGTGCGGAAGCGCGGCGCGATGATGTCGTGAATGATCAGGAAGCTCTGTGCGTCCGTGAGCGTCCCTTCGAGTCCGTAGCCCACATCGATGCGCGCCTGCTTCTCGCCCGACGTCCACGATGAGCAGCACGCCGTTGTTCTTACCCTTCTGGCCGATGCCCCAGTGGCGTCCCAGCTGGTATCCGTAGTCGTCGATGGGATAGCCGTTCAGGGTTGGAAGTGTGACTACGACCAGCTGTGTGCCGTTTGCCTGGGAATAGGCGGCGAGCTTCTGCGACAGCTGGTCGAACACATCCTCGGGCAGGAGGTGCGCATCGTCCACGACGGGGCCCGTCAGCGCGGGAAAGGGCGGCATGCCCGCATCGACGCGAGTTCTGCGCCACGGCGGCGGGCATCGCCGCGAGCATGAGCAGCGACATAAGCAGCCAGTGTGACCAGTGGGCCGCTCGTTCCCTCAGCCTCGCGCTCACGAGACATGTCTGCTTCACGGACGCCATCCGCTCTGCGCGTCCCGGTCCGGCCGGCCCTAGAACTTCACCTGGGGAGCCTGCTGCGCCTGCTCCGAGATCGTGAAGTTCTGGACCTGCTGATAACTGCCGTAGAAGAGCGAGTGGTACCAGCGGCCCGGGATGGTGGTGAGCTCGGTGTCGTACTGCTGCACCGCGAGGATGTAGTCGCGGCGCGCCACGGCGATCCGGTTCTCGGTTCCCTCGAGCTGGGCCTGCAGGGTGAGGAAGTTCTGGTCGGCCTTGAGGTTGGGGTAGTTCTCGGTCACCACCATGAGGCGCGACAGCGCGCCGCCCAGGGTTGCCTGGTTCTGCTCGAACGCCTGGAATGCCTTCGGGTTGGTGAGAATGTCCGACGGGATCTGGGTCTGGGTCACCTTCGCACGAGCCTCGGTGACCGCCTCGAGGACGTCCGCCTCATGGGCGGCGTAGCCCTTGACGGTCGCCACCAGGTTCGGAATCAGGTCCGTGCGGCGCTGGTACTCGTTCAGTACCTGGCTCCAGCTGGCATCGACCTGCTGCTTGTAGGTCGGGATGGTATTGATGCCGCAGCCGCTGAGAAGCAGCAGGGTGCCCGCCATGGCGACCCATGCGGCATGCTTGAGGTGACGACGGGGCTCGAGCATCTGACGCCTCTTGTTTCAACCCGACCGTAGCTGACGGACATCATAGCACTCCGCGAAGTATGATCGTTTTGTCCTGCCTGCCCTGTCACGTTTTGGGGAATGACGTGTCTTTAGGTGACCGATGACCAGGACCTGCGAAGCCGATGGACTCAGCGACCTCGTCACGGCAGCTCGAGCCGGTGACGTGGCGGCTTATGGCAGGCTCGTTCAGGCCACCCAGGCGATGTCGCTGGCCGTTGCGGCGAGCGTGCTGCGCGATCCCGCGGGCGCCGAGGACGCGGTTCAGGAGGCCTACCTGCGCGCCTACCGGAGGCTCGGGGATCTGGAAGACCCGGCCGCCTTCCCGGGCTGGCTGCGTCGGATCGTGATCACGGCTGCGCTCAACCTGCGCCGTGTCCGCCGCGTCACACTGCTCGACCTGGACGATGTCGTGAGCACGCCAGTGCTCGATGAGACGGAGAAGCGTTGGTCCGATGCACAGAGGCATCGTCTGGCGGCAGCCCTGCTCACGCTGAGCGCCGAGGAGCGTCGCATCTGCGACCGGCGGTATCACGGCGGTTGGTCGCTTGCCCGTCTCGCGGAAGCCGCCGGAATGACCGAGACAACGATGCGCAAGCGCCTGCAACGGATCCGCAACAGGCTGCGCCAATACATCGAAGCTGAGGAGATTGAGATGGTGAAAGAACGCGGAGTGGACCCGGAGGCGGTCGCGGCTCACTTGCCCGGCAAGATCGTCGAGTTGCTCGCCAGTCCACGGCTGACCGATATCCCCGAAAATCCCGTGGGCCGCGTGCTGCGGCAACTGCGCGACTGCATATCCGGAGTTCAGCGAGCTGCCGTTGCCGGAGATCGTGGATGTAGCGGAGCGCGATCGTGAAGGATGCAATGTACGTGAAGCCGTCCGAGCTGCACCAGGTCGATGCGAACAGGATCCTGCGCTACGACCTGACGCTGCCGCTATTGCTCACCGCGCGATATGAAGGACAGCCGATTCGCGTCTGGTCTTCCGGAAAGGTCTACCGCGTATGCGAGGCCGACGCCAAACATCTGGAAGCGTTTCACCAGCTCGAAGTGCTGTGGCTCGATGAGCGCGCACAAGGTCGATCAGTGGCAACTGACGGGTCGCGTGCTGCAGTCGGTGGATCGGGCGCTGCCCGGACGATCGGTCAAGATCGTGCCGGTGCAATATCCGATGTGCGAGCGCGCATGGGAGCTCGAGGTCGACGAGAACGGCGAATGGCTGGAAGTGCTTGCCTGGGGTGTGTTCACGGACCGGGTCGTGGCTCATCTCGGCGGCGATCCGGCGCGGCACGTCGCCATGGGCGTCGGCTATGGACTGGAACGTCTCGCGATGCTCCGTTACGGCATCGATGATATCCGCAAGATCGACGTAGCGCGGGTCGCGTAGTCGAGGCGCCATGAGTCAGTTGACACTTCCGCTTGCCGGTCACTGCCGCTGCGGTGAGATTCAGTTGCGCATCAGCGCGCCGCCCATCCTGACGATGGCCTGCCACTGCACCGGCTGTCAGAGGATGAGTGCCAGCGCTTATTCGCTGAGCGCGGCCATCCCGACGCGCGGCTTCGAGGTCACGCGCGGTGAGCCCGTGCTCGGCGGCCTGCGCAATCCGGAGCTGCGGCACTTCTTCTGTCCGTCGTGCATGAGCTGGATGTTTACTCGTCCGCCGGAGATAGTCACTCGCTTCCTGCCGGAGTTCGTGAACGTGCGCGCCACCATGCTCGATGATGTGTCCTGGTTCTCGCCCTTCATCGAGACATGGACCAGGACGAAGCTGCCGTGGGTAACGACACCGGCCGTGCACAGCTACGCCGAGTTTCCCCCGGTGGAAGATTACGCGATGCTGCTCGCGGAGTTTGCGAGAGACGTGAGTTCGGATGCCTGACGCCGATTAGCGCAATACGCCGGATACGCGGCGTGCGGTGATCATTTTGGCTTCGGGCTCGACGTCGGCGCAGCCGGTCCGCACACTATCTCGTAGATGCGGTTTGAAGTGGGATCGCTCGGCAGCGGTACCGTCATGATTCGCCAATCCTTGAGCTCCCGGCTGGTGCCCACGCTCTGTCCCTTGAGATAGCCGGTCGTCTTCACGGCGACGAAGGTACGTCTTGCGCAGTCAATCGCGGTCCTTTGAATGTAGCGATCGAGCTCGATGTCGTGTGAATTCACGAGCGGCGCGGGATACACCGTCATGATGTCGACCAGGGTGAATTGGCCGAGCTTCTGCAGCGAATCGGTGTCCACCATGACTTTGTTATCGGGGCCGCCGTTGCTGCCGACTTCGATCCAGTGCGACGCGAAGGCCGGGACGGGCCCGGCGAGTGCCAGGAGCAGAGCAAGCAGCCGCGCGCCGCCAAGGTGCCGCATCAGATCTCTACCTCGCATCGATGTTTTCCCCGATCCTGTCAGCGGTGTTGCAGCCGCAGGCTTTCCCAGGAGCCGTCGGCCGTCCAGCCGCCGTCCACGGCGATGGCCTGACCGTTGATGAAGCCGCTCACGGCGGGGTCTGCCAGGAAGCTCACCGTGTTTGCGATGTCCTCGGGCGAGGCGAAGCGACCCATCGGCACCCGGTCGGTGATATCCGCATCCGAGTAGCTGCCGCTCGCCTGGTCCGCCACGTCCATCTCGGTTTTGACCCAACCGGGGCATACCGCATTGCAACGCACGCCATGCCCGCCCCATTCGGCCGCGAGCGTGCGAGTCATGCCGATGAGTCCGTGCTTGGAGGCGTTGTACGCGACCCGGTCCGCGATGCCGACCAGACCCGCGATCGAGGCGATGTTGATGATGCTCCCGGAACGCTGTGCGAGCATGACGGAGCCCGCTGCGCGCGCGGCGACGAACGCGCCGAGCAGGTTGATCTCGAGAACGCGGCGGAACTGTTCCGTGGAGGTCTCCTGCGCGGGGCGGATGCAGCTCACTCCCGCGTTGTTCACGAGAACGTCCAACCGCCCCCAGCGGGACATGATCTGCCCGACACCTGCCTCGATCACCCGCTCGTCGGCGACGTCGCCGACGATTTCGATGGCTTCGCATCCGGCACTGCGCACAGCAGTGAGCGTATCCACCGGAGCACGTACGTCGTTCAGCGCAAGCGCATATCCGCGCGCGCCGAGAGTCTGGGCAATGCAACGCCCGATACCCTGTGCCGCGCCTGTGATCAAAGCTACACGCCTGGCTTCCACTATCCCTCCGGATTCGTCACGGATGGCCGCGGAGTATACCGCCGCGGCACTTCGGGCATGATTTGGCGTAAGCTCGCCAATACATGCAGATAGCCTCGCTACGCGATTTCATCGCCCGGCACCGCAGGCTTTTCGTCCTGACCGGGGCGGGCTGCAGCACGGATTCGGGCATCCCGGACTATCGCGACGCGGACGGCGGCTGGAAGCGCTCGCCGCCGGTCAACTTTCAATCATTCATGGGCAGCGAAGCGGTGCGGCGACGCTATTGGGCACGGAGCTTCGTCGGCTGGCAGCGCTTCCGGCGGGCAGGGCCCAACGGAGCGCACGCGGCTCTGGCGCGACTCGAGCAGCAGGGGCGGCTGCAGCAGCTGGTCACGCAGAACGTGGATGGGCTGCATCAGGCTGCCGGCAGCATGAATGTGATAGATCTGCATGGACGGCTGGACCGCGTTCGATGCATGGAGTGCGATAGCCTCGTGCCTCGCGAGGAGCTGCAAGGGGAGCTGCTGCGGCGCAATCCCAAGTGGAGCAGGCTGCACGGATTGCCGGCCCCCGATGGTGACGCGGACCTCGAAGGGCTGCCGTTCGATGAATTCGCGGTTCCCGCGTGCACTCGCTGCGATGGGGTATTGAAGCCGGACGTCGTATTCTTTGGAGAGAGCGTTCCGCGGCCTCGGGTCGATGCGGCGATGCAGCAGCTCGAGCAGGCCGATGCCGTGCTCGTGGTCGGCTCCTCGCTGATGGTGTATTCCGGTTATCGGTTCGTGCAGGCGGCTGCGCAGTCGGGCAAACCGATCGCCGCGGTCAATCTCGGCCGCACGCGCGCCGACGAGCTGCTGACCTCTGAAAGTATCCGAGCCCTGCGCCCTGGCGTTGGCCAGCGGACTGTAGGCGATCGCTGGTGATGCCGGGCCCGGAATACGCGAGTCGACTTGCCGCAAGAGAGGCGGCGATGCGCCGGCTGGAAGCGGCCCAGGAGCGGGTGAGCGCCGCGCGCCTCGTGCTCGCGGCTGTCGTTCTCGCGCTGGCTTGGTCATCCTGGGGCGAGCACTGGCTGTCGGCGGCCTGGCTGCTCGCGCCTGTTGTAGCCTTCATCTGCGCAGTCGCGTACCACGCCGTTCTCCGTCGCCGCCACTCACACATCGGCCGCGCGGCGGAGTTCTATCGACGAGGAGTGGCTCGCCTGGAGGATCGCTGGGCCGGAGGTGGCAACCGGGGAGAGCGATTCGGCGACGTCCATCATGTCTACAGCGCCGACCTGGATCTCTTTGGCGAAGGGAGCCTCTTCGAGCTGCTCTGCGCCGCACGCACGCGAATGGGTGAGGAGACGCTCGCGCGTTGGCTCCTGGCACCGGCAGCCGTGGCCGAAATCGGTCAGCGGCAGGCCGGAGTCCTGGACCTGCGCGACCGCCTGGATCTGAGAGAGCGCATCGACGCTCTGGGCAACGAGCGAGAGCCCGTCCTTCACCCGGAAAGATTGCTCGCCTGGGCCGAGGCGCCCGCCGCGCTCGGCGAGGCATGGATCCGATGGGCTGCATACTTGCTCCCCGCGTCATTCGTTGCAGCGTTGGTTGCGGGATCGCTGACCGGCTATCTGGACGCCGTTGCTGCTGGTTTTGACGCTCGAAGCGATCACCTTGTATCGGCTCAGGGAAGCGCGTGCAGCAGATCCTGTTTCCCGCGGAGCGTGCCTTCGACTTCGATGGTCTGAAGATCCTTGGCGGATTGCTTCTCGAGATCGAGCGGGAAAGGTTCGACTCGGCGCCGATGCGCGCGCTGACTGACGGCCTTTCTTCGGGCGGAATCCGCGCGTCTGCCCGAATCAGTCGGCTCGCGACAGTCGTCATGCTGTCGGAGCAGCGGAAGAACCTCATGGTGGGTTGGCTCCGAGTTCCACTGCTGTACACGCTGCACGCGGCGCTGGCTGCGGAGCGCTGGCGTCGGACGTACGGAATGTTTGTTCGCGGATGGGTGGAGGCGACTGGTCGCTTCGAGGCGCTCTCATCGCTCGCGCAGTACAGCTTCGAGCAACCGGACGATCCTTTCCCCGCTTTTGTTGAAGGCCGCGCGTGCCTGCGGGGCAGGGGGGTCGGGCACCCGTTGATTCCGCAGGTCGAAATGCATCCGCAACGACGTGAGTCTTACGGATCCCGCGCGCGTCTGGCTGGTCAGCGGCTCGAACATGTCCGGCAAGAGCACGCTGCTGCGGTCGGTCGGCCTCAACGTGGTGCTCGCGATGGCCGGCGCGCCGGTCCGAGCGCAGGCCCTCGAGCTGACACCTCTGCAGGTCGGCGCCAGCATCCGCGTCAACGACTCGCTGCGCGAAGGCAGCTCGCGGTTCTATGCGGAGATCACCCGGCTGCGTCAGCTCAAGGACCTCTCAGGGCAAGAGCCGGCGCTCCTGTTCCTCATCGATGAGATGCTACAGGGCACGAACTCCAACGATCGGCGCGTCGGCGCGGAGGGGATCCTGGGAGCCCTCGTCGAGCAAGGCGCAATCGGGTTCGCGACCACCCATGACCTGGCGCTGACAGAGCTCGGCGGACTGGGCGATAGCGTCCTGCGCAACATGCACTTCGAGGATCATATGGAGAACGGGCAGATGCGGTTCGACTACAGGCTGCGGGATGGCGTCGTGACGAAAAGCAACGGGCTCGAGCTGATGCGCGCCATCGGGCTGCGGGTATGAGCAGCGGCCGTCCGAGGCGTGATGGCGACGGGCACCGGCATGGCCGGACCTGCTGTTGCGGTATGATGCGCGGGCCTGAGTGAGTGCTCAACCTTCCGCCTCCAGAGCAGACAAACCATGCTGAGACCTTTCAATCGCAGTTCCGCCTGCTGGTGCGCATTCATCTCGGCGGTGTTCTCCCTTTCCGCCGCCGCCGCGACACCGCCGCCGACGCCTCGCGATAACGTCGTTACGGTGATGCACGGTGTCACCGTTCACGATCCCTACCGTTGGCTCGAAAATGCCCGTAGCCCGAAGGTACTGGCCTGGATCGGCGCGCAGAACGCGTACGCGGACAGCGTGATGGGTCAGTTCAAGGACGCCGGCTCGATCACCGAGCGCGTGCGCCAGCTTGCAATCACGAGTACGAACCAGTACGAGCCGCAGCTCGTCCACGGGACGCTTTTCTTCATGCGCGACACGCCGCCGCAGGCTCAGCCGGTGCTCGTGGCGCAAGCGTGGCCCGACGGCCCGCAGCGCGTCCTGGTCGATACCAATCCTTCGGGCGGACATGTGGCTATCCAGGAGGTCTGGCCGTCACCTTCGGGTCGGTACGTCGCCTACGGCACGTCAGCCAACGGCAGCGAGGCGACCACCATTCACGTGGTCAGCCCGGCCACGGGGAAAACCCTGGCGGATGCCCTCGTTGATGCGGGCGGCGGCACCACCAACTCGGCCGTTGCTTGGGATGAGAACGAACGGGGATTTACCTATGCACGCTTGCCGCACGGCTCGCCGTTCGGGGCATCGCTCTATCATCATGTCCTCGGCACCCCGCAGTCGAGCGATCGGCCCGAGTTCGGGCAAGGCCTCTCGCCCATAGCGGAGTACGAGCTTTTCACCTCGCCCGACGCCAAGGAGGCCGCGGCGCTGGTCCAGTTTGGGGATGCCACTCCGTATCTGGTGTATGTGCGTAGTCACCAAAAGTGGCGGCGGGTCTTTGGACCCGACGAGGGCGTCACGGCCGCTGCATTCGACGGCGACCGATTGCTGCTCGTGGCGTTCGGCAAGAGCGACCACGGGAGCATCGTTGCGGTGAGCCGGGACGGTAAAGTCTCCACCCTGGTCGCAGAGCAGAAGAATTCGGTCATGCAGGACGTCTCGCCCATCCAGGGCGGATTCCTGGTGACGAGGCTGTGGGGGCCGGATTGGGGCGTCGATCAGTATGCGAGCGATGGGCGCTTCGTCCGCCGCGTTCCGCTTCCGCAGATGGGCATCGGCATCGACGCGATAGCGTCCGAGCCCGGTTCATCGCAGGCGATCATCGCCTACTCCGGTTGGACCATCCCGAGCCGCTGGGCGCTCTATGAGGCGGCGTCGGGCTCTGCGCGGACCGTCTTTGCGGTACGACCCCCCGATCCGGGCTATGCCAACGTCCGGACGTACCGCGTCACCGCAATCTCGAAGGACGGTACGCACGTTCCGGTGACCGTCATCGCTCTGCGGTCGACACCAAAGGGAGCCGACACGCCGGCAATACTGACCTCGTACGGCGGTTACGACATACCCGTCGTACCGGAATTCGTCGGTACCAACCTTGCGTGGCTCGAGCGCGGTGGCGTCTACGCCGTGGCGAATATCCGTGGCGGTGACGAGTTCGGCGAAACATGGCATCGCCAAGGCCGACTCACGGCCAAGCAAAACGTGTTCGACGATTTCGCCGCGGCGGCGCAGGCGTTGGTCTCCGCCGGCTGGACCTCGCCGCGGCATCTGGGGATCATCGGCGGCAGCAATGGTGGGCTGCTGATGGGCGCGGAGCTGATCCAGCACCCGCAGCAGTTTCGCGCCGTGGTGAGTTTCGTCGGAATCTACGACACGCTCCGTCACCAATTGTGGCCGAACGGCGTGTACAACGAGCGCGAATACGGAACTGTCGCCGACGCCGCGCAGTTTCGCGCTCTGTACGCCTATTCACCCTACTACAACGTGCGCCCGCAGACACGGTATCCTGCCGTATTGCTGGAGACGGGCGAGAATGACCCGCGGGTTGCGCCCTGGCAATCGCGGAAGTTCGCCGCCGCGCTGCAAGCAGCCACCACGTCCGGCTTGCCGGTGCTGCTGCTCACGCGCCGCGCCGCCGGCCACGGGAACATCGGTGCATCGTTCAGTCAGCGTGTGGGCAATGCCGCCGCCACACTGATGTTTTTCGATACCGAGCTTCGATAGCGCAGACTCGCCGCAGAAGTGAGGCTTGTCTTGCCGTGACATGACATGAAACGGCCTGTCTGGTGCGTCTGCCCGTTCCTGCTTCTGGCCGGTTGCCTTCCGGTCGCGGCGGCCGTGAGCTGCCCGGCTCCCGCAAGGCTCGCGCTCACTGCTGTTCCGGGTCGTCCCTTTTCCGCGGTGTCGAGCAGCGACGGGTGCTGGGTATTCGTCTCGCTCAGCGACGGGCGTGGCCACGGGTCGATTGCGGTACTGCGCAATGTCCAAGGGTCGTTTACCCTGGTCCGCAAGGTCGCCTCGAGTGCCGCGGCACTTGGTGAGGCTCTCGCGCCCGATGGACAACTGCTCGCCGTGACGGTACGGGATGGCGTGGACCTCATCGATGTCTCCCGGCTCGAGCAACCTACAGGCGACCCGATCGTCGCCCGGCTGGGGTACGACGGTGGCGGCCCGATCTATGATGTCATCAGCCGGGACGGGCAGCTGCTCTTCGTCAGCGATGAAGATGCCAATCGCATAAGCGTGTTCAACCTGGCGCTGGCGCGCAATCCACAGCATCGGGGCGACGCACTCATTGGGCAGATTCCGACGGCTGGAGCGCCTGTCGGGCTTGCCGTTTCACCGGATGGAAAGTGGCTTTATGCGACCAGCGAGGTGGGCCAGCATGATTCCGGGCTGCCGGATCGCTGCGCGCCGCACAGCGGGTACGACAGGCGGCATCCCGTCGGAGTGCTCCTGAAGATAGATGTCGCCAAGGCCACAACCGATCCGCGCGAATCCGTTGTGGCTGTCATTCCCGCGGGCTGTGATACGGTACGGGTTGCCGTGTCACCGTCCGGCGAAGCGCTGTGGGTCACCGCGCGTGGCGATGACGCGCTGCTCAGGATTGACGCGGCCGGCCTGAGCCGCGGGGGCGGGGTTCAGACCCTGTCCATCCCAATCGGCACGGAACCGGTTGGGGTGGCGATACGGCCGGATGGCGAGCAGGTCTGGGTTGCCCTTTCTTCCCGTTTCGAGCGGGGCCGACCGGGAGGCCTCGCGGGTATAGCGGGTATCGCCAACCCCGGCAAGATCGAGCTCATGTCCGCGCCCACGGGCGGATTCCCGAGGGAACTGAGTTTCCTGCCCGATGGGCGCACGCTGGTCGTGACCCTGTTTCGGTCCCGCGCAGTCGAGTTCATGCCAACACCACCCTAGCTCGCGGCGTTCGCGTTGGGCTCAAAGAGGAATTCATACGTTGCGGCGCTGCGTGTGCCGGAGCGTACCCACGAGGCACGCTGCCTGTCGACGGTCAGGAACCACGATTGGCGTTGCCGTACGCCGCCCGTGCCGGAGAAGGCACGACAGTCGAGTACGGCCCCGCAGCCGCCGTGTTCGGGGTCTCGAACTGACGCGTAGCGGATGATCTGCATCTCGGCCGCGCGGGCGGTTCGCGCCAACGCATGGCAGGCGCCATAGTCCTGGGGGTCGCCCCACATTCTTGTGTCGCGTTCGAATGGCTCCTTGCGGAGATCCACGGACCTGCCGCGCGCCAGGGCCTGGAAAACGGTGTGTGGTACGCCGTCGAGCCGTGTGAGACCGCGGCTGTCCATGACGAACCTCCAGCGCCAGTACCCGAGCTCCGCGCAACTGGTGCGCACCGCCTCCGCTCCGTACCAGACACCCGGATCATCGTAACTGCGGAACCGCGAGCCGCGCGATGGCGGCGGATAGCGGAAGGGGGTGTAGAGCAGATAGTCGAAGCCGGCGCACTCGGGTGGCACGCGCGGCTTGGAGGCTTCGAGCACCGACTCCAGGACCTCCTGTTCGGCCAGGCTGTCGACCAGAGCGCGCGTAGCAACTACGTGCTGCGCCTCGACGGCGCGCCACAGCGTCAGCTCGCAGGCTTTCGCTTCAGATGCGACCGCGCGCGGCGTCCAGGTACTGGATGACATGGAAGAGTCCTTCAGCCGTCAAAATGAGCTGGACCGGCTCGCCACCCAGCGCATCGTTGGCGGAGTGCAACCAATCGCGCATGGCCTGCGCTTTCCCGCCCGTGATGGCGGCAAGGGAGCGGTAGAGGCGCACGAACGCTGCCGCAAGCTCCCATGCCTTGCTGCCCTCCGGTAGCACCCAGCTGCCCGACGCCAAGCGCGATGTCGTCGCGGCGCTCAGACCCAGTACCTTGGCGAGCTGTGCCTGGCGTACGTCCAGCTGCTCGGCCGCGCGCGCGGTCGCCTTCGACAGAACCGTGGCGGCGCTTTGGCTGATTGCTGCGGGCAGGATCACGTAATTTCCTTTCTACAGAAAGATTACATCAAGTATCATTCATATGCAAGTCAGGGGTCGTGGCCGGGATCCTCTAGCCGAGCAGCCGGTCGAATGCCATGATCGTCCGGCGCACGTCAGCCAGTGGAGGTTCCAGTGAAGTGTCCCAGGTGCGGTGTGGACCTGCAGCCAGCGGAGCGGCACAAGCTCACGGTCAATTGCTGTCCGTCCTGCAAGGGAATGTGGTTCGAGCACGACGAGCTCGACCAGCTCGAGGACGAAGTCTTCGATTTCGGCGACCGTTGGAAGGGAACTCTGGTGTTCGGCTCGACCGCCACGAGCGACAAGTGCCCGGAATGCACCGCCTGCCTACAGCGGTTTCACTACCGGTTCTACGATGTCGAGATGGAGTTCTGTCCGAACCAACATGGCTACTGGCTCGAGGATGACGAAGACACCAGAGTCCTGGAGCTGATGCAGAAGGAAGAGACGGATCTGGAGCGGAAGCTGCTTGCGGAGGACAAGTGGTCGGTGCTGCTGCGACACATGCACTCCGGCTCCTTCTTCAACAGACTGAAGGACCTGTTCCGTCAATAGTTGCCCGGCGCCTGCGGGTCGCTCTTGCGCTCCAGCGTCACGAACGTGAAGGGGTACGCGTTGCGCTCGTCGGCCGGGTAGCTGTGGCACTCGACGTCGGCCCACTGCGTGGGATCGAAATCCGGAAAGAACGTGTCGCCCGGAATCTCCGCGTGCACCAGCGTGAGGTAGATGCGGCGGGCGAAGGGCATGAGCAGCCGGTAGATCTCGGCGCCCCCGATCGCCATCAGCTCCTCGGCGTCGCGGGCGATGCCGAGTGCCTGCCCGAGCGAGCGCACGACGACCACACCCTCTGCCCGCCACTCCCGGTCGCGCGTGAGCACGAGGTTGGTGCGCCCCGGGAGCGGCCTGCCGATCGACTCGTAGGTCTTGCGTCCCATCAACAGGAGCTTGCCCATGGTCAGGGCCTTGAACCGCTTGAGGTCGTCCGCAAGCCGCCAGGGCAGGCCGTTGTCACGCCCGATGGTGCCGTTCTCCGCCATGGCGGCAACGAGAGAGATGAGAGGTTGCTGCAGGATCATGATGTGCGGCCGCCGCGGCGCGGCCTCAGATCTCGACCACGGTATTGAGGACGACGACACCACGGAACGGCATGCGGAAGAACTCCGCCGCCTGCGTGCTGTGCTGTTGCATCCAGGCGAAGAGGCGCCGCTGCAGGCCTCTCCAGCCCGGCAGCGGCCGCGCGCGCACCACGTGCTGGCCGACGAAGAATGAGCTGTCCTCGGTGAACACTCTCAGCCCGCGAACCCTGCAGGACTTCAGCGCCTCACCGACGTCCGGTGTCTCCATGAACCCGAAGCGGGCGTGGACCAGGTAGATACCGGGCAGCATTTCCTCGATCTCGACGCGCCGCACCGGATCCTGCCGGGGGGTGCGCATCACCTCCACGTTGAGAATGATCAACCGCTCGTGGGCGACGCCATTGTGCTCGATGTTGCGGATCAGCGCCGAAGGCACGATGTTCGGATCGCTGGCGAGAAAGACTCCGGTGCCATGGGCGCGATACGTGCCGGCGAGCAGCTTCGGCAGGTCGGCCCGCGGCACGGCCATCTTGGCGAGCGCGGCCCGCAGCTCCAGCCGTCCGCTGCGCCAGGTCATGAAGATCGTGAACAGGATCGCCGCCAGCGCGAGCGGGATCCAGCCTCCGCTTGGCACCTTGGTCATGTTGCCGAGGACGAAGATCGTGTCGACGATCATCAACATCCCGAACAGGCTCCCCACCGCCCACTTCGACCAGCTCCACTGGGTCACCGCCACGAAGGACCCCAGAATGGTGGTCACCAGCATGGTGCCGACCACGGCCGCGCCGTAGGCTCCCGTCAGAGCCTCCGATGAGCCAAAGCCGACCACGAAGGCGATCACCGCGATGAACACCAGCCAGTTGATCACGGGAACGTAGATCTGACCCTGCTCGGTGGCGGAAGTCTGCAGGACGCGAATGCGCGGCAGCAGATCGAGCTGCACCGCCTGGCGTGCCATCGAGAACGCTCCGGAGATGACCGCCTGCGAGGCGATGACAGTCGCCGCGGTCGCGAGGATCACCATCCAGGGCCGCGCCGGCGCGGGCACGAGCAGGTAGAGGGCCTGCGGCAGGTATCGCCCCTGTGCGAGCAGCAGTGCGCCCTGCCCGAAGTAGTTGAGTATGAGTGCCGGCCACACGAGAACAAACCAGCCGAGGCGCACCGGCTCTTTGCCGAATTGTCCCATGTCGGCGTAGAGCGCCTCGCCGCCGGTCATGGCGAGGAACACCGCGCCGATGATCGCGAGTGCGACCCCGGGACGGTGCATCAGGAGCTCTATCCCGTAGAGCGGATTGATCGCGGCGAGCACCACCGGATCGCGCCGGATCGCGGCAGCGCCGGTGAGCCCGATCACCACGAACCATACCACCATGACGGGACCGAAGAGACTGCCGATACGCGCCGTGCCGCGACGCTGATAGGCAAAGAGACCGACGATCACGCCGATGGTCACCGGGACCACTGCGCTCTTGAGCTGGGGATTCAGGACTTCCAGGCCCTCGACGGCGCTCAACACCGAGACGGCTGGCGTGATGAGAGAATCGCAGAAAAAGAAGGCCGTTCCGGCGAGCGCCAGCCACAGCGCGATGCGCGCCCAGAGGCTGCCGGCGATGATCTGGCGCTGAGCAAGAGCGAACATCGCGAGGATGCCGCCTTCGCCGTCGTTGTCCGCGCGCATGATGACGCTGACATACTTGATGGTGACGGAGATCGTCAGTGCCCAGAGGATGAGGGACAAGGCACCGAGCACCAGCTCACTGTTGAAACGGCCGGCCACGGTCAGTGTCGCATCGAGCGCATACAACGGGCTGGTGCCGATGTCGCCATAGACGACGCCGAGCGCGCCGATGACCGCCGTCAGGCTCCAGCGACTGGAGTGGCTCATGGGATATGCGCCGCGTGCCTTCAGCGGCGCCGCGAAGACTTCCTGGCAGTCCCGCGCGCGCGCCCGGTATCCCTCCGGCGCTTCCTCGCGTCACGCTCCGGCCGTGCACGCTTGGTTGCCTTCCGGCGCCGCTTCGGCGCGCTCTTTGGGGGATCCGGCGGCCAGAGCATGGTCCCGCGGCACTGCGGGAAGCCGCAATGGCAGGCGAACACTTCCTCTATGCCGGGCGGATCGTCGTCCTCGCGCTGGATCTGATAGTCGTAGGTCATCTCCTCGCCGGGCTCGATGGTGCGGGTGGCCTCGATGAATACGCGGCGGCGCTCGATCACCGATTGGCAGTTGGGCTTGCAGGAATGATTGAGGAACCGTGCCTCATTACCGTCGACGCCCGCGTCGATGACGGTCTTCGAGTCGACGATGAAGAGGAAGGTGTGGGCGTCCGTCGCATCCTTGGTCTCGTAGCGCCGGTCAGCCTCCTCGTGCGACACCCGTTCGCCGAGATACTCGACGATGCGACTGCCCTTGCGGATGCGGCGCAGGGCGAAAGCGCCCATGCCATGGACGGGGGAGCGGCGCACTTCGAACAGTGGTTGGCGCGTCATGTCAGACCGCCACGGGAGCGGCAATGGCGGGATGGTGCTGGTAGTCCACGAACTCGAAATCCTCGAAGGTGTAGTCGAACAGGGTTGCGGGGCGGCGCCGGAGGTTGAGCCGCGGCGACGGGAACGGAGCGCGCGACAGTTGCAGCTTCGCCTGCTCGAGATGATTGCGATAGAGGTGGCAGTCGCCGCCCGTCCAGATGAATTCGCCAGGCTCGAGGTCGCACTGCTGCGCGAACATGTGGGTGAGCAGTGCGTAGCTGGCGATGTTGAACGGCACGCCGAGGAAGACATCGGCGCTGCGCTGATAGAGCTGACAGGACAGCCTGCCGTTGGCCACGTAGAACTGAAAGAGCGCGTGGCACGGCATGAGGTGCATCTGCTCGAGCTCGCCTACGTTCCACGCGCTCACCAGGATGCGGCGGGAATCGGGATTGCCGCGCAGCTGCTCGAGCGCCATGCGGATCTGATCGATGGTGCGTCCGTCGGGCGCCAGCCATGCACGCCACTGCTTGCCGTAGACCGGCCCCAGCTCGCCGCGCTCGTCGGCCCACTCGTCCCAGATGGTGACTCCCTGATCGCGCAGCCAGGCGACGTTGGTGTCGCCCCTGAGAAACCAGAGCAGCTCGCAGATGACCGAGCGCAGGTGGATCCGCTTCGTCGTGACGAGCGGGAAGCCCTGCGACAGATCGAAGCGCAGCTGCTCGCCGAAGAGTGACAGCGTGCCGGTGCCCGTGCGGTCACCCTTGTGCGCGCCGCTCTCCAGGATGCGGCGCATCAGATCGAGGTAGGGTTTCATCGGGCGCGGCTCACTGCGCAGTGGCGAAGTTACCCGAGCGCACGCGGGCGCTGTAGGCGTAAGTCAGCAGCGCGCTTCATCGCGCGCGCTCACTGCGCAGCGGCGAAGTTACCCGAGCGCACGCGGGCGCTGTAGGCGTATCAGCCGCCGCCGATGAGGATCATGGGCAGCGACAGGACCTGGCCCATGGTGAGCCAGCCCCAGGCGAGATAGCCGATCTGCGGATCCGGCATGCGCACGAACTCGACGAGGAAGCGAAAGGTGCCGTACAGCAACAGGAAGAGCCCCGAAGGAGCCAACCGCGGGCGCGACCTGGCGGTGAACCACCACATCACGATGAAGAGCACGATGCCCTCGAGGAAGCCCTCGTAGAGCTGCGACGGCTGCAGTACCTTGCCTTGGTAGAGGAAACCCCAGGGGAGCGTTGTTGGCTTGCCCCAGAGCTCCCCGTTGATGAAATTGCCCATGCGGCCGAAGAAGAGGCCGGGCTCCGGCAGAGGCGCCGTGAAGTCGAAAACATCGGCGACGCTGCGGCGGCGGCGCCATGCGAACAGGGCGAGGGCGGTGACTCCGCCGATGAAACCGCCGTGAATGGACATGCCGCCGTCCCAGATCTCGAACGGGTACCACGGGTTCTGCGCCGTCCAGAAGCTGAGGCCGTAGATGAGCACATAACCCAGCCGGCCGCCGAGAATGCCGCCCACCATGGCGAAGAAGACCAGATCGTCGACGTCCACGGGCTTCCAGGTAGAGCCCGGCTGGGAGGCACGCCGGCGCGCAAGCAGCCACCCGGCACGCGAACCCGAGCAGGTACATGATCCCGTACCAGTGTACCTTGACCGGACCCAGCCGAAGGGCGATCGGGTTGATGTTCGGGTACGGGATCATGGCGGCGAAGTTTAGCCGACCTCGCGCGTCACGCGGCAGAAGAAAGCCTTCAGATAGCGTGTTTCCGGGATGGCCGGATGCACCGGATGGTCGGGCGACTGGCCGCCGGACTCCAGTATCTGCACGAAGCGGCCGGTGTGGCGGGCGGCCGTCTGGATGGCCGTCACCAGCTCCTCGGGCGCGAGGTGATACGAGCAGGAGCACGAGACGAGCAGCCCTTCGCCTTCGATGAGGGCGAGCGCGAGCTGATTGAGCTTGCGGTACGCCGCCTGCCCCTGCGGGATATCCTTCTTGCGCTTGATGAAGGCCGGCGGATCGAGCACGACGACATCGAAGCGCTCACCCCGCTCGTGCAGCGCCTTCATCGCATCGAAAGCGTCCGCGCGAATCGTCTCCAGCGCGACGCCGTTCGCCTGCGCATTGCGGCGGGCGAAATCGAGCGCAGTCTCCGAGGAATCGATGCAGCTTGCCGCTGCGGCGCCTGCCTTCAGAGCGGTGACGCCCCAGGCGCCCACGTAGCTGCATACGTCCAGAACCCGCGCCTGAGGCCAGAGATAGCGCACCAGACGCGCCCGGTTATGAGTCTGGTCGTAGAACCAGCCGGTCTTCTGCCCCTGCGTCAGCGGCGCCGTGAAGTGAAGGCCAGCCTCGACCGCGGTGATCTCCGCGGGACGCTTCGCCGAACGCGGCCGCCGCGACTTGCGGCAGCTGCTCGAGCTGCCGCGCCGCGGAATCGTTCTTCCAGTAGAGAACTGCCGGCGAAAGCAGTGCGCGCACAGCCTCGGCCACCGTCTCCTTCAATGCCTCCATGCCGGCGGTTGCAATCTGTCCCACCACCACATCGCCGTAGCGGTCCAGAACCAGCCCCGGCAGGCCGTCGGATTCCCCGAAGACGAGGCGGTAGTACGGATCGCGATAGAGTCGCTCGCCGCAACGTAAGCGCAGCGCGCAAGCGAGTGTCGATGAGCGCGCGATCGATGGGATGGGCGGGGTCCCTGCTCAGGATCCGCGCGCAGATGAGCGCGTGCGGGTTGACGTAGGCGTGCCCGAGGAACTGGCCGCGCTGCGACTTGATCTGCGCGACATCTCCAGGCGCGAACGCCGCGAGCGGCGTGGCGTCGGAATCGATCTCATTGCTGAAGACCCACAGATGCCCCGAGGACAGGCGGCGCTCTTCGCCGCGCTTCAGACGCAGCTCGCGGGCGCTGCCGGTATCGGCGCGGGGAATGGATGAAGGAGAGGACAAGGCGGGTTCGATGGGCGGTTCGGCGGCCGGCAGTATACAGAATTGGCGATAGGGGTATTCTCCGGCTGCATGGATACCCGACACCTGAACCCGGACGGCACGCCGAAATACACCAACCGGCTGATCGGCGAGACCAGTCCGTATCTGCGCCAGCATGCGCATAATCCGGTCGACTGGTATCCGTGGGGCGAGGAGGCCTTCACGCGGGCGCTCGAGGAGGGCAAACCCATCCACCTCAGCGTCGGTTATGCCGCCTGCCACTGGTGCCACGTGCTCGCCGCCGAGAGCTTCGAGGACGAGGCGACGGCGCACGTCCTGAACCAGCTATATGTCAACATCAAGGTGGACCGGGAGGAGCGGCCCGACGTCGACCGCATCTACCAGATCGCCCAGCAGATGCTGACGCAGCGCTCCGGCGGCTGGCCGCTCACGATGTTTCTGACTCCCGACGACCGGCGGCCTTTCTTCGGCGGCACCTACTTCCCCAAGCAGGCGCGTTTTGGCCTGCCCGCCTTTGGGGAGTTGTTGCTGCGCGTGGCCCGTTTCTACCGCGAGCACGAGGCGGAGCTGCGCCAGCAGAACGAGGCGCTGATGTCCGCGTTCGCGCAGCTCGACCCGCCGCCACCCGAGGATGCTGTCGAGCTGAGCGACGCGCCGCTGCGCCTCTGCCGCCAGACGCTCGAGCGGACGTTCGACCCTCGCTTCGGCGGTTTCGGCGGGGCGCCCAAATTTCCGCACCCGACATCGCTGGAGCTGCTGCTGCGGGAGTGGCGGGCCGATGCCGATAGCGACACACCGGACCTGCATGCGCTTTACATGTCGGGCCTGACACTGCGGCGCATGGGCGACGGCGGCATCAACGATCAGCTGGCGGGCGGCTTCTGCCGCTACTCGGTCGATGAGTACTGGATGATCCCGCACTTCGAGAAGATGCTCTACGACAACGGGAGCCTCCTCGCGGTGTATGCCGATGCGTATGTAGCGACCGGCGATGCCTTCTACGGCAAGGTGGCCGCGGAGACCGCCGATTGGGTGCGGCGCGAGATGCAATCGCCCGAAGGCGGGTACTACTCGAGCCTGGATGCCGACTCGGAGGGGCACGAGGGCAAGTTCTATGTCTGGAACCGCGACGAAGTGCGCGCGGCGCTGACAGCGGAGGAATACGAGGCCTTCGCTCCCCGGTACGGCCTCGATCGCGAGCCAAACTTCGAGGGCCATTGGCACCTGCACGTTTTCCGCTCGGTCGAGGACATCGCGTCCACGCTTGGCCGTCCGCCCGACGGAGTCGAATCGGCATTGGACTCGGCACGAGAGAAATTGCTGCGCATACGCGAGCGCAGGATCCGTCCCGGACGGGATGACAAGATTCTCGCTTCCTGGAACGGCCTGATGATCCGCGGCCTGGCCGTCGCGGCGCGCGCGCTCGGCCGTGACGAGCTGGCGGATTCCGCCGGGCGGGCGCTCGAGTTCGTGCGCCGCACGCTCTGGCGCGAAGGTAGGCTGCTTGCGACCTACAACGATGGCCGCGCGCATCTGAACGCGTATCTCGACGACTACGCATTCCTTGCCGATGCCGTCCTGGAGCTGCAGCAGGTCCGCTTCCGTGCCGATGAGCTGCAATTCGCCCGCGAGTTGCTGGAAGTGATCCTGCGAGCACTACGCCGATGAAAGCGCCGGTGGCTTTTTCTTCACCTCGGATGATCACGAGCAATTGATCCACCGGCCGAAGTCCTTCGGCGACGACGCCACCCCCGCGGGAAACGGTGTCGCGGCCTTCGTGCTGCAACGGATGGGATACCTTCTGGGCGAGGGACGCTACCTCGAGGCCGCGGAGCGGACGATTCGCGCCGGATGGGCCGTGATGGAGCGGTACCCGCAGGGCCACACCAGCCTGCTCATGGCCCTCGAGGAGATGTTGTCTCCGCCGGAAATCGTCGTGTTGCGCGGTGAGCCGGAGATGATCGACAGCTGGCGGCGCGAGCTTGCGAAGCTCTACTCGCCGCGGCGGATGGTGCTCGCCGTACCCGCCGACGCCTCGGACCTGCCCGCGGCGATTGCAGACAAGCCGCCCAGGGGCCCCGCCGTGGCCTATGTCTGCCGCGGCAACGTCTGCGGGGAGCCCATCGCCTCCTTCCCGGAACTGGCGGAAGCCCTGCGGGCCCAGGAGTAGCTAGGAAAGCAACTCTACGGCCCCGCCGATCGCCGCAGTATTGATGGTGAGGGTCCGCTCGGTGGCGAACCGCTGCAGGTAGTTCGGGCCACCCGCCTTGGGACCCGTGCCCGAGAGCCCCTGACCGCCGAACGGCTGCACGCCGACGACCGCACCGATCATGTTGCGGTTGACGTACGTGTTGCCGACCGGCAACGCCCGGAACGCGTGCTCCGCCATGCTCTCCAGCCGGCTGTGCACCCCGAGTGTCAGGCCGAATCCCGTGGCGCGGATCGCATCCAACACCTGGCCGAGGTCCGCGGCGCGGTAGCGGAATACATGGAGGATCGGGCCGAACTCCTCCGTCTTCAGCTGCTTGGGCGAGTTGAGCTCGAAGAGCCGTGGGCCGAAGAAGTGGCCGCTCCCCTCGCAATGCTCGACCGGACAGGAGTAGAGGGGCTTCGCCTCGCGCGTCATTCGCTCCGCGTGCCTGCTCAGGCGCTGCTGCGCGTCCGCGGAAATGACCGGACCAACGTCCGTCGCAGGGTCGGCGGGATCGCCGATCGTCAGACACTTCATCGCGCCGATCAGCATCTCGAGGACTCGGTCCGCGATCTCCTCCTGCAAGTAGAGCACACGCAGAGCCGAGCATCGCTGCCCGGCACTGGTGAACGCCGAAGCGATCACGTCATCGACGACCTGTTCCGGGAGCGCGGTCGCATCGACGATCATCGCATTCACCCCGCCGGTCTCGGCGATGAGCGGCACGATCGGTCCTTCCCGTCCGGCGAGAGTGCGGTTGATGGTCGCGGCCGTGGCCGTGGAGCCGGTGAACGCAACGCCGGCGAGCGCCGGATGAGTCAGCGCGGTGGCGCCGAAGAGCGGGCCGTCGGCCGGCGCAAGCTGCAGCACGTCGCGTGGAATTCCCGCTTCGTGCAGGAGCCGCGTCATCGCATGCGCGATCAGTGTCGTGGCGGGCGCCGGCTTGGCAACGACCGCGTTGCCGGCCATGAGAGCCGCGGTGACCTGTCCCGTGAAGATGGCGAGCGGAAAATTCCACGGGCTGATGCAGGCAAACACGCCGCGGCCCTGCAAAGACAGCAGATTCCGCTCACCGACCGGGCCGTCGAGCTCCCGGGGAGCGGCGAACAGCTCGCGGCCGCGTACCGCATAGTATCGGCAGAAGTCCGCCGCCTCACGGATCTCGGCGATCGCATCGGGCAGCGTCTTTCCGGCCTCCCGTACCAACAGGTGGAGGAAAGTGCCGCGCCGGCTCTCCAACAGGTCCGCCGCCTTCTCCAGGCAGGCGGCGCGGTTTCCGGCGGGTGTCGCGTCCCACGCGCGCTGCGCCCGCGCGCAGGTTGCCATCGCGCCCGCGATCTCCGCTTCGGTCGCATCCCGCGTCAGGCCCACGGTTTCCGCCGCATTTGCCGGCGAGCGTACCGGCACGTTGGGCTCGACCGACTCGCCATGACTCAAAACGGGCCCGCCCAGGTAGGACCCGGCCGCCGCCGCCGCGAGCTCGCCCTGCAGCGCCGCGAGCTCCGCCGGATTGCCGAAGTCCGCGCCCCGGGAATTGCGCCGCGAGCGGTAGAGGTCGCCAGGCTCGCGGATCCGCGCGGGAGAGCCGTCGCCTGAAGCCGCGGGGGCCGCGGCGGAGTTGGGAATCACCTTGCCCATGATTTGGCCCACGACCTGCTCCACGGGAATGTCTTTGTTGAGAAAATGATGCACGAACGATGTGTTGGCGCCGTTCTCGAGCAGCCGGCGCACGAGGTAAGGCAGCAGCTCCTCGTGTGTGCCCACCGGCGCATATACGCGTACGCGCGGGAAGTCGCGCGTGTCCGCGCGAACCACGTCGTAGAGCGCCTGCCCCATGCCGTGGAGGCGCTGAAACTCGTAAATCGCACTGTCCGGCGCAATCGCCAGCACTGCCGCCACGGTCAGCGCATTGTGCGTGGCGAATTGCGGGTAGATGACGTCGGGGGCTTGAAACAGCCGGCGCGCGCATATGAGGTAGCTGGCGTCGGTTGCGCTCTTCGAGGTGTAAACGGGGAAGCTGTCGAGCCCGCGCTCCTGCGCGCGCTTGATCTCCGCGTCCCAATACGCGCCCTTGACCAGTCTCACGGTCATGCGCCGGCGGGTGTGTCTGGCGAGCTCCGCGACCCAATCCAACACCAGCGGTGCGCGCCTGCCGTAAGCCTGAACGGCCAGTCCCAGGCCGCCCCAGCCTCGTGTTTCGACATCATATGCCAGGGCCTCCACGATATCGAGTGACAGGTCGAGTCGATCCGCCTCCTCGGCATCAATCGTCAACCCGATGCCGGCGCTGCAGGCGCGGCGGGCGAGAGACAGCATCCTGGGAACCAGGCTCTCCATGACCCTGGCACGTTGCGTCAGCGAGTAACGCGGCTCGAGAGCGGAGAGCTTCACCGAGATGGCGGAGCGGCGGTGAACGAAGCCGGGGGGCTGTGACCGCAGCGCATCGATTGCGGCCGCATAGGCGGCGAGATACCGCTGCGCGTCGGTCTCGGACCGCGCCCCTTCGCCGAGCACATCGAACGAGCAGAGCGAGAGCTCGGGGTCGCGCCGGCCGCGCGCAAGCGCCGACTCGATCGATTCCCCGACGATGAATGCGCGACCCATCATCCGCATCCCGCGCCGCAGCGCGCCGCGCACGAGTGGCGCCATGACGGGTGTGAGTAGCGGGCGGCTGGCATTTCCCGCGAGCGCCGCGCCTGGGTCCGGCAACAAGCGGCTCGCAGTGCCGAGCAATGCCATGGACATGCGGACGGTCAGGTCGGAGCTCTTCACCCCGCCTTGGCGCAGGGCGGCCAGCCGCTCGGCGATGAGGCGATCGGCGCATCCGGGGTCCGGAGTACGCAGCAGCGCCTCGGCCAGGCTCATGAGCGCCTTCCCCTGCTCACTGTCGAGCGGGAACTGATCGAGGAGCGACTCGGCGAGCGGCCTGGAGCGCGCGTGCTCGCGAACCGCCTTCACCCAGCGTATGGCGCGCCGGCGGGCGGCCTCCAGCCGGTCCGCCAGCGGAAGCAGCTCCTCGCGCATCTCCGCGACCGCCTCCGGCTCTGGGCGCAGCGTGGCTGCGGCTATGCGGTCTCGCAGACTACGGAGGCGCTCGCTCTCTTCGGGCGGGAGGGGCGAACGGGTCTCGGGAACGGCAGCCATGATGATCAGGGTTCCTGGCATTAATTAGTTGATTGTCCTCATGATAGCCGGCAGAGTAGAGGATAATTTTCCATTTAGGCGCTATTAGCAGTAAATTTAACTACCATGCCCGCCAAAATAGCCTCAGCGCAGCAGAACCCGCCAGCCAGCGACCGGCGGCTCGATCGGATCGACCGGAAGCTTCTCGCGCGGCTTCAGCAGGACGGCCGCATCCCGGTGTCGCAGCTTGCGCGGGAGGTCAATCTGACCATCACTCCGACCCTGGAGCGGGTGCGGCGGCTCGAGGCGGGTGGCTTCATCGACGGCTATTTCGCGCGCCTTAACCCTCGCAAGCTCGGTCTCGGCCTCCTGGCCTATGTGGAGGTCTCACTCGATCGCACGACGCCGGAGGCCTTCGAGCACTTCAAGGAAGTGGTGCGGGCTCACGACGAGATCATGGAATGCCACATGGTCGCCGGCGGCTTCGACTACCTCCTCAAGGTGCGCGTCAAAGACATGGAGACCTACCGGACCCTGCTAGGCGACACCATCGCATCGGTACGCGGCGTGCAGCAGACACACACGTATTTCGTCATGGAGGAAGTCAAGTCAACTCACGCGATCGTGATGCCGGAGGTATAGCGAGCACGAGCCCTGACAGGGCGTTCGCATGGACGTATATGCGAACGTGCGAGCTGACGTCGTATATAACGGAGCTAACGAGACATTCGGCAATCCAGCGTTGGACACGATGCGCTGGGTGCCGTCCGCGCGATTTGACATGGTTGGGACCTGGCGCGTAAAAGGCACCCGGTTCCTCCTGCAGGAATAACGAGACGAGGGGCGGATGCTGCAATTTGAGTCGGGCGCGGATTCAGTCCACCGCGTGTTGCCGGGCCTGCGCCCTGGGGTGGTTGCGATGCTGGCGATGGCCCTGTTTGCCACGCTCCCAATGTCTTCGCGTGCACAGGATCTCCCCGAGACTCCGGCGGAAGCCTTGGCGCACGAAAAGGCGGACAGAATGCCGGCCACTTCCTTCTACGATACCCCCGCCCCGCTGCCGCCGGGCAGTGCCGGGCAGCGGATACGTTCCGTGGTGGTCACCGGCTACGCGCTCCCCAGTGGAGTGCGCGCGATTCGTATTCTGTATCACTCGCGCAGTGCTGGCGGCAACGATGTGCCCGCATCGGGGCTGGTATTGTTGCCCCCCGGCAGTCCTCCTGAGGGTGGCTGGCCGGTGATCGCCTGGGCACACGGCACCACCGGAGTCGCGCGTGTCTGCGCCCCCTCGATGATGAAGGATCTTGGTCATGGCACCGACTGGCTGCTTCCCATCGTGCGGGCAGGCTTCGCAGTGGTTGCCGCCGATTATGCGGGGTTGGGTACGGACGTACCGCACGAGTACACCAGCCTCGATGCACAGGCTAGCGATGTCATCAATGGGGTAAAGGCCGCCCAGGAGGCCGTGCCGCAGTTGTCGCAGCGCTGGGTGGTCGATGGCCACTCGCAGGGCGGCGGTGCGGCCTGGTTCGTGGCGCAGCAGGAAGCAGTTCTGCATGACCCCAATTACCTGGGCGCCGTCTCGGTAGCCGGCGATATGAACATGCCCTGGCTTATGCGTTTACGCGGTAAACAGCTGGTTGCCGTGCTCAGAGCGTATGGCATCAAGGCACGCTTTCCGCAGTTCCACGTCGGAGACATGTTGACCAAGCCCGCTTTGGCGCAGTACCGCACAATAACCACCAAGCGGCTGCTGGTCCTACGGCTACGCGATGCAGCTCGGTCACTTGCTCGGAAGATCAGCAGTCAAGCCGCGTTTTGAGGAAAACCCCTGGGTAAGGGAGTTCGTGGCGCAAAATGCGGCTCTTCGCCATCGTCCGACCCGCCCGCTGCTGGTTCTGGCTGGCGGCGCCGATCACACCGTACCGCCGCAATCGGTCCGAGCAGGTCGTCGCAAAGGCATGCCGTCTCGGTTATCACCTGCAGTTCCGAATCTTTCCAGGACTCGATCATGATCCGCTGATGGATAAGTCGATTGCATATCAGCTCCGCTGGATCCGCGCCCGCTTCGCGAGCCGCCCGGCGACTGACACCTGCACAAGCCTGATCAAGCCAAGCCTGATCAAGCGCTGAGCGCTCGTTGCGGCGAAATCCCCAATCACACCGAGAGCCGGAAAAGGAAAACGGGTGTTGCGCGGGTGGGCGCCACAAGCGCGTATGCAAATTCGCAACGCGTTGTGTACCGCAGCTCGACAAGGCGTTCAGGTTTGCCGATAGCCGACTACGGATGTGCAGGCCCAACGGGAGTGCTATAGGGGCTTCAGTCACCTGAGTCCATGCTCATGCCCCGATTTCCTCATGCCCCAATTTCGATGATCTGATTCAGTGTCTCGCAAGCGAGGGCGAAGGGCTCCGCCGGGACTTGCCCCCAAGGGTGCCGCTTTGCGGCGCGGGCTCGCCAATCGAATGACTTGGGTTGATGCGCAAGAATGTAGCTGACGGCTCCCCTGGGACCGATGAACTTAATGGCAAATGGGTTGGTGTCATTGTAGGACGCCGTCGTCATCGGTAGGCCGATGACAATTCCCGTGCGCTCATTGAAATCCCTGGGCGAGAGCACCAGTAACGGGTGCACGTCCTTCATCTCGCGACCAGCCTGCGGGTTACAGTCGATCCAAATCATGTCGCGGCGGGTCGGGACCCACCGCGATCCGGCCGCCATCACATCACCTCGGATCCGACCGGGCGGGTCGCCATCGCCTCGCCTCCGTGACAGGCGGGATCAAACGCGGCGAGTTTCTGCGCGAGCGTCAGCCTTGGCCGACCAGCGCGCTTAACGAGCACCCCATCATCCGCGATCGAGACCTCCACGGGCTGCCCGACGGCGAAATGCGCAGAACGCGCCACCGCGGCCGGTATGCGTACGGCGAGGCTATTTCCCCACTGCTGCACGGTGAGCTTTGCGGTTCTTGACATCTGCGTCCTCTCGTCAATGTATCAACAAGTATATACATCGCATCGGGTGAGCGTCAAGGCCGCCTTCCGCGCACAGGCGCGGGCCGCGGTTCAGCGAACGACGGCTATACGGAATCCGGTTAGCGGGTGCGCGGCGATCCTCTCAGGCCAGACGCTCCGCGATCAGCGCTTGCGCCATATCGAGATCCACCTCTCCTGGCGCGCGCCGGTCGTCCAGCTCCGCCAGGATTTCCGCTTGCACCACCCCGCGCCGCAGCGCCTCGGCATAGGAGATCTCCGGGTGGAACATCACCATGGAATAGCGCGGGATGAAGCGGTCGGGGAAGCGGCGCTCGAGCTCCATTGCCAGCGCTTTGCGGCGGAGGTAGGCCGGATCGCGCACGGTATCGCGCATCTCAACGTAGTTCTCCAGCGCCATCTGCGCGATGGCGGCGGTGTTGGGGAGGCGGGAGCGCTCGAAATCTGCGAACAGCGTGTCCCAACTGTCCGTGCCGATCGAGCAGGCTGTCGAGGACGAGACAGTCTTCGAAGGCCGCATTCATTCCCTGGCCGTGGAAGGGAACGATGGCGTGTGCGGCGTCGCCGAGCAGGAGCACCTGGCCGCCGACATGCCAGGGCTCGCGTATACACAGTCCCGAGCTGGCCCTGCGGATGAGTCGCGAATTCCTCGATGAGATGCGGCATGAGTTGCATCGCGTCGGGGAATTCGCTCTGAAACAGCTCGCCGACACGATCCGGACCGGTGAGCGTATCGAAGCTGTCTCGGCCGCTGCGCGCCAGGAAGAGTGTGGCCGTGAAGCTGCCGTCGCTGTTCGGCAGCGCGATGAGCATGAAGCCGCCGCGCGGCCAGATGTGGAGCGCGTGAGGCTCCATCGCATGGCGTCCGTCGCGCGCCGCGGGGATAGTCAGCTCCTTGTAGTCGTGATCCAGCCGGTCCTCCCGCACGCTGATGAGGCCTGCGCGGGCGAGGCTCGAGCGAACGGCCGATCCGGCACCATCGGTGGCGAAGGTCGGTGCAATCGGCACATCGCACTCCCTGCCCGTATCCTCATCGTGGAAGCGCAGCACGCCAGCCTCCGGCTGGGCTGCCAGACAGGTGTGCCGGAATCGCAGCCCGTACCCGCGGGTGCCGCGCCGCCTCTTCGATCAGGACGCGGTTGAGGTCGGCGCGGCTGATGGAGTAGATGACCTCATCCTGCCGCTGGCCGTAGGGTTGCAGCTGCGTCTCGCCGGAGAGCGGATGAATCATCCGCCCCCGCATTGGGATCATGAGCGGTCGGATGCGCTCCATCATGCCAGCTCGCTCGAGCGCGGCGATACCGCGAGCGGCGAGAGCGAGGTTGATGGAGCGGCCCCGCTCGCTCTCGACGGCCGCGGGTCGGGCCGGCGGTCGTACAGATCTCGACCGCGAATCCACGGCGCGCCAGCAGCACGGCGAGGAGGGCGCCAGCGAGGCCGGCGCCGACGATGTTGACCGATTGCTCCGCGCGAGGCTTCACGGCTGCCGGCGCAAGGCCTGGGCGAGCGCTTCGGCGCCGCGGAACACGTCCGCGAAGCTGTTGTATAGCGGAATGGGGGCGAGGCGAATGGTATCGGGCTCCCGCCAGTCGCCGATCACGCCGAGCGAGGTCAAGGCATCGAACACGCGCTGGCCGCGCCCGTGCGGTCCGGTGATGCGAATGGACAGCTGACAGCCGCGCGATTCAGCGGTGCGTGGCGTAATGAGCTCAACATCCGGCGCCAGACGGTCGATGAGATATTCCAGATAGCCGGTCAGCGCCACCGACTTCTGCCGCAACCTTTGCAGCCCCGCCTGCTCGAACAGCGTGAGTGAGGCTATGAGGGGAGC
This sequence comes from uncultured Pseudomonadota bacterium, assembly GCA_963833085.1. Classification (GTDB taxonomy): domain Bacteria; phylum Pseudomonadota; class Gammaproteobacteria; order Steroidobacterales; family Steroidobacteraceae; genus 13-2-20CM-66-19. The sequence goes on along the minus strand of CAWHWV010000025.1, from coordinate 108,113 downwards.
GGCCGAGAGAATCGGCGGATTGCTGATCTGCCAGCCCGCGGCGCCGGCAGCGGCGTGGAACTCGGGTCCCATGCGAAATCGGGTAGCGGCCTCGTGCCCCCACCATCCAGCAAGATGAGGACGGTCATGCCGCTCGTGGACGAAGCAGCCGCCGATGGCCCCGGGACCGGCGTTCAGGTATTTGTAGCTGCACCAGACGGCGAAGTCGGCTTCGATGTCGTGCAGGGCGTGCGGCATGTTGCCGATGGAGTGGGCGAGGTCGAATCCAGCCACGCATCCGGCGCGATGTGCCGCCTGCGCGATTCTGCCGAGGTCGAATGCCTGACCGGTCCTGTACTGCACGCCCGGCCACAGGACGAGCGCAACCTCGCCGCCATGCTCGTCCAGGTACGCCTCGATCGACTCCTCCGGGATCGTGTCCGCGCCCGCGGGCGGCGTCATCTCCACCAGCGCCTCCCGCGGTCGAGTCGCCACCACGCGATCTGGGAGGCCACGGCGTGGCGATCGGAGGAGAAGGCGCCGGCCTCGATGAGGATGCGGCGCCTCGTCGCCGCTCGGGCGATAGAACGCCGCCAGCAGCAGATGCAGGTTGATCGTGAGCGAGTTCATCGCCACGACCTCGGTGGCTCGAGCACCCGTGAGACTCGCGAGACCGTCGCGGAGGTTCTCGTGATACGGGATCCACGGCCGCCGGGCGTGCTCGTGCCCGAGAACGGCGAGCTGCGCCCAATCGTCCAGCTCCTCGAGGACCAGGCCACGCGCGGCCAGCGGCATCAGGCCGAGCGAGTGCCCGCACAGATACACCAGCGGCTCGCCGTGAGCATCGCGAGGCAGCGCGAACCGGTCGCGAAAGGAGCGCAGCGGGTCCGCCTCATCGAGACGGCGGGCGAACTCCAGTGTCGGCTCGTAATTCATGACTGCAGTCAATGGGCGACGGCATAAAGCAGCGGTCGACTGGGGACGGCGTCGCCGTTGATCGCGGGCACCTGCACCTCGAGGAGATATGGCCCGTCGGCTGCCTCGATCGGGAATGTACGCCAATTCGGTGACCGTGCACGTCGATCGCGCCGCGCGGGCCAGGGCTGTCTGTCCGGCCGGAAGGCCGAAGAAGAGACGGTGAGCAGTCAGTCGTCCTTCGTCGTGCGCCCGGTCGATCGAGGGCAGGTCCACCACCAGATGCTCGATGCCGCGCTCGACCAGGTATTGCGCCGCCTCGCGCGTCAGGTAAGGCGGCGTGATATCCGTGTAGTCGCGCGTGCGCTTGGCGGGCTCGTTGGGGAGAGTGCGGATCACCAACGCCCGCGGCGTTGAATGGCAGCTCCGCCGGCCAGGCTGCCTGCAGTGCGCCGCGCGTCACCACACTGTCGCCCGCATGTGGCGCAGGGTCGGAGCTCTCTGGTGTTTGATCCGAAGGCGCAGGCTTTGCGGAGATGAGCAGTGCGGGCAGCAGGCCGCGCGGAACGATTCGCTGCGCATACAGCGGCTCCCGTGTCAGATGGCCCGCGCACTCGGTGTGAGTGCCGTTGCAGTGGGGGATCAGCGTGATGGATTCGCAGTTGCAGCTCGCGCCGCGGGCTACCGACCCGGGGAAACCCGGGACCGAGTAGGGCTGCGAGCCGGCGCGCGGCGCGCCGAAGTGCCGCACCTGGGGCCCTTGGAAGTCGAGCTCCACGCTCAGGTCGAACGGCCGCGAGAGGTCGACGCGGACCTCGCGTCCCCCACCTGCAATCGCGCATTCAACCGGGGCGCTCCAGCACCGTGCCGCAGCGGGAGCAGGTGCGCTGCTCCCGGCTGGCATAGAAGCGGTCGAACACCGGCGGCAGCTGCTTCTCGATGTCGGTCAGCTCGATGAATTCCTCGTGCAGCAGGTTGCCGCAGCGCTCGCAGTACCACTGGAAGCCGTCACGCTCGCCGGGCCTGCGCCGCCTCTCGACGACGAGACCCACCGTGTTGGCGGGCCGCCGCGGGGAATGCGGCACGTCCGGCGGAAGCAGCAGGACCTCTCCCTGGCGTATCGGCACGTCCACCGGGCGGCCGTCCTGCATGGTCTTCAGCACGATGTCACCCTCGAGCTGATAGAAGAACTCCTGCCCCGGGTCGACGTGGTAATCCTGCCGAGAGTTGGGGCCGCCGATCACCATGATGATGAAATCGCCGTCCTCGAACACTCGCTTGTTGCCGACCGGAGGCTTGAGGGCATGCCGGTGTTGGTCGATCCAGCGGTGAAGGTTGAACGCTTGCAGGGGCGTCATACCGGCCTCCTCATTCATCGGGCAATTGATAACCGGCGCACGACACCGAAATCGGCGTGCGGCCGCCGGCCCCGCTGCCGTCGAGATCGAACGCCGTGAGCGAGCCGCCCCATACGCAACCGGAGTCGAGCCCGATGACGTCATCGCGCACGACGAGACCGAGCGCCGACCAGTGACCGAAGACGACGCGACTGCCGCGCGTGCGGCGGCTTTCGACATCGAACCACGGAAGCCACGCCGAGCCGGCTGCCGGAGGCTTCCCCTTGAGACGCAAGTTGATACGTCCTTCGCTCGTGCAGACGCGCATGCGCGTCAACACGTTGATGGCGAAGCGCAAGCGATCGGTGCCCTCGAGGTCCGCGCTCCAGTGGTCCGGCTCGTCGCCGTACATGTGATCGAAGAGATGGCGCGGATCGTTGCGCAGCGCGAATTCAACCTCGCGCGCCAGTTCCAGCGTCGTCTCCACCGTCCATTGCGGTACGACGCCGGCGTGTACCAGGAGGTCCCCCGCCTCGAAATAGGCCAGCGGCCGGGTCGCGAGCCACTCGAGCAAGGCGTCGCGGTCGGGGGCGCTGCAGGATCTCATCCAGCGTATCGGAGCGACGCGCGGTGTGGCAGCCGCAGGCGATGGCGAGCAGGTGCAGGTCATGGTTACCGAGGACCACGATCGCATTGTCCCCGAGCGCGCGCACGAAACGCAGCGCCTCGAGCGATTGCGGGCCGCGATTCACCAGGTCGCCGACGAGCCACAGCCGGTCGCGATCGGCGGAGAACCCTATCCGGGTGAGGAGCGCCCGCAGCTCATCACAGCAGCCCTGGATGTCGCCGATGGCATAGCGGCTCACTGCAGGATTCCGGGAATCGCGAGCCGGAAGGGTGCGATGGGCGCATCGAAGTGCTGGCCGTCGGCGTCCACCATCTGGTAGCTGCCTTCCATCGTGCCGACCGGCGTCTCGAGGACCGCACCGCTCGAGTAACGAAAGCCCTGCCCTGGCTCCAGATGCGGCTGCTCGCCGACGACACCCTCGCCGCGGACTTCCTTCACCCTGCCATTCGCGTCGGTGATGATCCAGTGCCGCGTCAGGAGCTTGGCCGCGCGCTGTCCCTCGTTGCGGATGGTGATGGTGTACGAGAAGACATATCGCTGCTCGCTGGGGCTCGACTGCTCGTCGAGGTAGCTCGTGGTGACCTCGACGCGGATCTTGTGCGACTCCTGGCTCATGCGACCGATTTTACCCGGGCGCGGCTTTGCCGACCCGCACCGCGAGCACGTCGCAGGGCGCGGCATGCAGGACGGTGTCCTCGGTGAAGTTCACCAGAATCGAGAGGCCGTGACGCTCGCGGCTGCCGAGCACGATGAGATCGACCTGCCGCTCACGGGCCACCCGTACGACCTCCGCTTTGACATTTCCGGACTCGACGCGGTGAAGGGCGTCCGGGAGACCGAGCTCCTCCGCCAGTGCGGCGAGACGCTGGCGGGCGCGCACGAGCAGCTCGTCCTCGATGCGGACCGCGGGCATGAGAGTCTCGCCCATCGGCTCGACCGGCATGAATTCCACCACGTGCAGCAGCTCCAGCTCGGCGCCGAGAGTCGCCGCCAGATCGCGTGCGCGCCTGCCGATCTGCAGGCTGTCCTCGGTCAGGTCGACGACGAGCAGGATGCGACGATAAGGATAAGTAGACATAAGCCGGCCCTCGGTGAAGCCACAGGCACGGGGTCGCCCGCCGCCGGAGGCGGCTTGACACAATCCTAACTCAGGTGGCGCCGGTCGGCAGCTTCACGTTACCTCGCGATGGCATTGAAGAGGGCCGGCGAGACTGTCTCCGGCCGGGCGGACGGATCCACCCCGCAGCTCTCGATCTGCTCCGCGGTCGCGAGGCCGCGCAGCGCGTTGCGGAGCGTCTTGCGACGGTGGGCGAAGGCCGCCGCCACGACGGCAGGGAACGCCGGGCACACCGGAAATGCCGGCCCGGCTCGAACCACGAGCCGCGCGACGGCCGACCACACCCGCGGCGGCGGCTGGAAAGCCCCGGGACCGACATCGAACAGGCGCTCCACCTCCACCCATGGTGAGAGCATCACGGTGAGGCGTCCATACGCGGGATCACCGGGCTGGGCAGCCATGCGGGCGATCACCTCGCGCTGCAACATCACGTGCAGGTCGCGGATGTCGCCCACGTTCTGCAGGAGATGGAACAGCAGCGGCGTGGAGATGTTGTAGGGAAGGTTGCCGACGACTCGCAACCTGGCGCCACGTTGCCGCGCCAGGGCGCTGAAGTCGACCCGCAGCGCATCCTCGTTGCGCAGGCAGAAGCGCGAGTCGCCGCTCCACTCCTCGCGCAGCGTGGCGGCGAGGTCACGGTCGATCTCGATCGCATCGAGCGAGGCGCAGTCGGACTCCAGCAGGTAGCGAGTGAGCGCCCCACGGCCGGGGCCGATCTCGACCAGGGCATCGCCGCGTGCCGGCGCGATCGCAGCCGCGATCCGCTCGATCACGGCCGGATCGTGCAGGAAGTGCTGGCCGAATCGCTTTTTGGGCCTGGCGCCGCGACCTGCCGGGCGCATCACGTGGCCCGCGACGCGAGCTGCACGGCGAGATCGATGGCCGCCGCCATACTTCCGGCGTCAGCGAGGCCAGTGCCCGCCAGGTCGAGCGCGGTGCCGTGGTCGACCGACGTGCGCAGGATTGGGAGGCCGAGCGTCACGTTCACGGCGTCCTCGAAGCCCGCGTGCTTGATCACCGGCAGGCCCTGGTCGTGGTACATGGCGAGCACCACGTCGAAATCGGCGAGCACGCGCGGCACGAAGACCGTATCCGCGGGCAAGGGTCCCGAAATCTGCAAACCGCGCTCGCGCATGCGGGCAATCGCGGGCGCGATCACCTGAATCTCCTCATCGCCCAGATGGCCGCTCTCGCCGGCATGGGGGTTGAGGCCGCACACGGCGATCCGCGGGCGGCCGATGCCCCACCATCGGGCGAGGTCACGGTCGACGATTGCCAGCACCTCGCACAGCAAGTCGGCAGTGATCGCAGCGCTCACGCGCGCAAGCGGCAGGTGCGTGGTGGCAAGCGCAACGCGCAGCGATGTCGTCACCAACATCATTACCGGCTGCGGCGTGCGGGTGCGATCGGCCAGAAATTCCGTATGGCCCGTGAATGGGATGCCGGCGTCGTTGAGCACACCTTTGTGGACCGGCGCCGTGACCATCGCGGCGAATTCGCCGCTGAGGGCGCCGTCGCATGCGCGCTCCAGCAGCTGCAGGACACACGGGCCGTTGCGCGCATCGAGTCGGCCCGCGACAGCCGGCACCCGCAGTGGATGATGCTCCACGGCGAGTGTTCCAGGTATGTGTTGGTGAGACGCGGCTTCGTACGGCCGCAGTTCGACCTTGATCCCGAGCGCGCGTGCGCGCTCCGCCAGCATTTCCCGATCACCCAGACAGACGAGATCGCAATCGAGCCGTCGCGCCGCCATGGCGAGACAGACGTCGGGCCCGATGCCCGCAGGCTCCCCCGAGGTCAGTGCGATGCGCGGCACATGTGCGCCTGCGGCCGATCAGCCGGTCATGACCTTTACGTAGGCGTCATCGCGTAGATGCTGCAGCCACAGCTCCGTATCCTCATCGGCCTTGCTGGCGCGAATCGACTCCATCGCATTCAACCGCACCACTTCCTGCGTCGCGTCATGGTTGCGCCGCCCGAGGAGCTGCACGATGTGCCAGCCAAACGAACTCTTGAACGGCTGGCTGATCTCGCCCGTCTTGAGGTTCTCCACCTGCGCGGAGAAGCTCGGATCGAAAACCTCGGGACTCTGCCACCCGAGATCGCCGCCTTCCGAGGCGGAGCCGGGGTCCTGCGAGGCGGCGGCGGCTGCGACGGCGAAGGTCTCACTGCCGTTCAGTATTTTTTGCCGGATCTGCTCCAGTCTCTGCCGCACCACCGCATCGTCCTGCAGCGAGTTGGTCTTCAGGAGGATGTGACGCACGTGGATCTGCGCGATCATGTCCTTGTGCTGCGGGGTGCGCACCTGGTTGAGCTTGACGATGTGAAATCCGGTCGGGGTGCGCAGCGGCGCGCTGACCTGGCCGGCCTTCAGGCCCAGGATGAGGCTGGAGAGAAAGGTCGGCAGCTCCGAGCCCTGGCGCCAGCCGAGTGAGCCGCCTTGCAGCGCATCCTCGCTGTTGGAATAGGCGACGGCGAGCTTGCCGAAGTCTTCGCCCTTGCTGGCACGCTGGTAGACATCATTGGCGCGCTGCTGAGCCTGGGCGAGCTGGTCCGGGGTGGCGTTCGGCGGCACCGAGACCAGAATGTGCGAGACGTTGTATTCCTGATTGGCCACGGGGTGCTTGGCCTGCTTGGCGAGGAACTGGTCGATCTCGCGTGGCGTGACGACTATGCGCTGCAAAACGTCGCGCTCTCGTAGCAGGCCGAGCGTGAGCTGCTGACGCATCTCCTCGCGGTAGTTTGCATAATCGATCCCCTGCTGCGAGAGCACCGTCGGCAGATCGGAGAAGGGGATGTTGTTGCGCTTGGCTATGTCCTCGAGCGCCGCGTTGACCTGGTCGTCGGAGATCGCGATACCGTCGCGATCCGCCTGCTCCAGCTCGATCCGCTGCAGGATCAGGCGATCGAGCACCTGCTTGCGCAGAACGCTCTCCGGCGGCAGCGCCATGTTCTGCGCCTGCAGCCGGGCCGTGACCTCCTTCATCTGGGCGTCGACCTCGCTTTCCATCACCACGCCGTCGTTGACGATGGCGGCGATCCGGTCGAGCAAGGTTCCCTGGGTCGACAGATCACGGGTCTGTGCCTGCGCCTCGCCCTGGAAGGCCAGCGCGCCGAGAAGCAGCACCACCATTGAAGGTGGAGCCGATGGAGAAAAACCGCCGCATGCGCTTGTTGTCCTCGTGGAACGGCCCCTCAGTAGGGGGCCAGGAATGACCGGGAATTCACTTCCGCGGGAGTGTACCCGGGAATGGCCTCTACGAGAGAGGCATCCGACGCCGATCCGACACTGGCAAGCCCCGTGAGTTCCAGCTGCAGCCATACCCCGGTGTCCTCCGGGCCCATTCGGGCCGTGCTGGTCAAGGGTCGGGCGCCAACGTAGCGGCGGGCGCCCAAGCGGACGCTCCAGCAGCAGGCCTTGTACTGGAAGCCTGCAAAGCTCTCCAGCGCCCCATGGTCGGCCAGGGAGTATACCTCCCGGGCGAAGATGTCCCAGGTCTTGGTGACTGGCCAGGCGCTGGAGAGCTCCACCTGCGACACGTTGCAGCTAGGCGTTACGGGAGTGCCGCAGAGCGGCGTCGTGATCGTCGCCTGTGGCGGATAGTAGCCGGTGCCCACGTCCGAATCCTCCAGAATGCCGCGCTCGAAGCGGTATCCCAGGTTGATCACCCGGTCCGGGCCCGGGCGGTACTGGACCTCGATCTCTGCGCGCTGCGACTGGGAGCTCTGTGGGTCCCATTGCAGCGCCCCATCCGCGCTCCAGTTCTGAAACGCGGTCAGCGCAAGCTGAGCCACCAGATCCGAGCGCCTGTCGGTGCGCTGCACTTCGGTGGGCAGGGTCACGCGCGGGTTCGTGAAATAGAATTCCTGCCCGAACGTCGCGGTCAGGTACTGCCGACCGTCCAGCGCATTGAGCAGTCTGGTCGTCAGCCCGAGGCTCACCTGATTCGCATCGCCCACGCGGTCCGTCCCGACATAGCGATTGGTCCGGAAGAGCTCTACCGGATCGAGATCGGGAACGGCGGTATCGAACACCGGCAGTTGCGACTGGTTGCGGTACGGCACATAGAGATACATCGCCCGCGGCTCCAGCGTGATCGTGCGCTGATCGCGGGAGCCTGCGGCGCGCTCGAGCTGCAGGCCCGTGTCCAGGCTCGCGATGGGCAGCGCCCGCGAGGGCTGCGCCGGCTCTCCCGGGACGGTGTTCGACAGCTGATATTGCGTCGCGCGATATCCGACGGACGGCCGCACGAAGTAGCCCGGTCCGACGAGATTGAGCGAGGTAGTCGGATAGAGATCGAGGCGCCAACCCGTGACGCCGGTCGAGCGCTGGAAGTCGACCGCCTCGGACTCGAAGCCGTAACTCACCAGGTCCCCGGGCCCCCAACCGAAATCGGAGTTGATCGTGACGTCCGGCACGCGCGTATAGGGCCGCTGATCGAGCGCCAGCGTGCTGTCGATCGTCTGGTAGTCGTCAGCCATGGCCGCGATGTTCCAGTGCAGGTCGCGATAGGAAAGCACCGCGCTGCGGTCGAGGAAGGGAGTGCTCGTGCCCTCCGGTCCATACGAGAAGTCCTCGAAATACTGCGTGTCGCTGACGTTCTCGCCACTCAGCGTCAGCCGCAGGCCATCGGGCAGATCGGTGACGTTGAAGAGCTTCACGTTGCTGCGGCTCGAATGGTATACGGCATCGTCCGGCAGATAGTTCCACGTGAGTTCGCCGTGCTGGTTCTGCGTCAGATAACGTAAGTCGCCGCCGACGTCCGGCCCGCGACGGCTGTACTCCGTCGGCTGGAAAGTGAAATCGGCGTTCGGGGCGATATTCCAGTAGTAGGGAACCGAGATCTCCGCGCCGCTGGTGGAGCTCTCACCCAGCACCGGGAAGAGAAAGCCGCTCTTGCGGACATCGCCGAGCGGAAACGACACCCAGGGCAGGTACATGATGGGTACGCCCTTGAAGTCGATTTGCGCATCGCGGCCCGTACCGACCTTCTTCTTGGTGTCGAGCGCGATCCGTGTGGCGCGCAGCACCCAGGACTGGTCGTTCACGGGACAGGTCGTGAACGTGACATGCTCGAGTCGCATCAGTCCCTGCGGGCTGAGTTGCATTTCCTTGGCGGCGCCGCGTGCCGAGCGCTGCACCAGGCTGAAGGTCCCCGATTGGATATCCGCGCCGGCGGTCGGGGAGTAGCTGCCGCCCGAGCCGGTGATATGCGCGAGCGGGTCGGTGTAGTCGATGCCGCCCTGTGTGCGCACCGAGTTGTTGTTGCGGTTGTACTGGAGATGGTTCGCCTTGATCGTGCGATTTCCCTGACGCACGATCACGTGCCCGGTCAGGATTATCACGCCGTTGACGCCGACCATGCGGTCGCCCGTCAGGCTGACCGGGCCTCCGGCGGCGATCGATTTCTCGCCGGGCGCACGCCGGCGGCTCGTGGTCCCGGGGGCGGCTCGCGGCGGGGGAGACGTCGCGGCGGGCGGCGGGCTGGCCTGGGGAGTCGGCGGCTCGTCGGCGCGCAGGAACGGGGCGAGACCGCCGAACAACAGCAGGGCGGTGAAGAATGGGCTCCAACGCGGCATGAGGGACGGCATTATAATGAACGAATGCCTGAGAACGATGCGAGACTCGCGCTCCTGCAGGGTTGGCTGGCGAGCGACCTCAGCCTGCGCCCGGCGCGCATCGAGCGCGCCTCGAGCGATGCCAGCTTCCGGCGCTATTTTCGCGTGGTCTGCGAGGACTACACCCTCATCGCGATGGACGCCCCACCTCCGGCGGAGGACGTCCGGCCCTATCTACGCGTGACGGCACTCCTCGAGCCGCTCGGAATCCACGTCCCGCACATTTACGAGGCCGACGTGGCCCAGGGATTCGTGCTGCTCGAAGACCTGGGCAGCACGCAATACCTGGCGCAGCTCGGCGCCGGCGGCGACCCGCAGCGGCTCTATGGCGATGCGCTGCAGGCGCTGGCGGAAATCCAGCTGCGTGGCGCGGCCGCTGCCGCGGAGCTCCCGCCCTATGACCGCGCCCCCCTCGCCCGCGAGTTGGCACTGATGCCGGAGTGGTTCCTCGACCGGCATCTCGCGCTCGAGCTCTCCGGCGAGGAGCGCGAGACCATCGTCGCAGCCTTCGAGTTTCTGATCGGCGAGGCGCTGTCGCAGCCCGAAGTGTTCGTGCATCGCGACTATCACTCCCGCAACCTGATGGTGCTCGGGGAGCGCAATCCCGGTGTGATCGACTTCCAGGACGCGCTGCGCGGGCCGATCGGCTACGACCTGGTGTCGCTGCTCAAAGACTGTTACATCTGCTGGCCGCGGGAGCGCGTGCTCGAGTGGGTGAACGGCTATCGCTCACTGCTGCAATCGCGCGGCGGGCGTGTCGGCGGCAGTCCGGCGCAGTTCCTGCGCTGGTTCGACCTCATCGGTGTGCAGCGGCACATCAAGGTCCTCGGCATCTTCGCGCGCCTCTGGTACCGGGACGGCAAGCCGGGGTATCTGCGCGACCTGCCGCTGACGCTCGACTACGTACGCGAGACGTGCCGGCTGTATCCGGAGCTCGCCGATCTCTCAGCGTTTCTCGAGCGCCGCGTAGCCCCCGAGCTGACGCGCGCCAACGAGCGCGTCGCCCGGCAGGCGGGCCGGCCGGCGTGACCGAATCGCATGCAGCGAGGCCTCGCACCGCCATGTTGCTTGCGGCGGGGCGCGGCGAGCGGCTGCGGCCAATCACCGACATCGTGCCGAAGCCGCTCGTCGCGATCGCCGGCAAGCCGCTCATCGTCTATCACCTCGAGGCGCTGGCCAGAGCCGAGGTCAGGGACGTGGTCATCAATCTGTCCTGGCTTGGGGAAAAGATACGCGCCACTCTGGGTGATGGCAGCCGCTATGGCGTGCGTATCGCCTACAGCGAGGAGGGACCCGTGCCTCTCGAGACCGGCGGCGGCATCCATCGCGCGCTGCCGCTACTTGGCCCCAACCCCTTTCTAGTGGTCAATTCCGATGTCTGGACCGACATGGATTTCAGCCGCGTTCCGACCTTGGAGGAAGGCGCCGAGGCGCGGCTGCTGCTCGCGCCCAATCCGCCGCATCATCCGCGCGGCGACTTCGGGCTGGAGGGTGATTTCGTGGTGGAGCGCGAGGCCGACCGCTTCACCTACACGGGCATCGGGGTATATCGGCCGGAGCTCTTCGCGGGGTGCGCGCCGGGGAAGTTTCCGCTGCTGCCGCTGCTCAAGCGTGCGATCGCGGCGCGGCGCCTGCGCGGGGAGGTATACCGCGGAGAATGGCTCGACATCGGCTCGCCGGAACGCCTGGCATGGCTGGATGCGAGAGAGCGCGCGGCGCAAGGCACTTGAGCGGCCCACCGGAGCCGGTGGCGTAAAATAAGCCCCATGGCCAGCCTCAAAGACATCCCCGTCGTCGCCGACGGCGCGACCGCACCACGCGAGAGTCCGCGCAGCGGTGAAAAATACGTTACATCTCAAGGATTTACTGCAATCCGGGACGGCATCAAGGCATCTGCCGCGGGTGCGGCATGGGCGCCAGGGTCGCCGGCACGGGCTGGCAAGCCGTCGTGGTTGCGGGCCAAAGCACCCGCGGGCACGGGCTTTCAGGCAGTCAAAGGCATAGTGAAGGAGCACCGCCTCGCCACCGTCTGCGAGGAGGCGAAGTGCCCGAACATCGGGGAGTGCTGGAACGCGGGCACCGCCACCATCATGCTCATGGGTGCGGTTTGCACCCGCGCCTGCCGTTTCTGCTCCGTCGATACGGGTAATCCGCGTGGCTGGCTGGACGCGGATGAGCCGGAGAACGCCGCCCTCAGCGTCGAGCTGATGAAGCTCAAGTACGTCGTGCTGACTTCCGTCGACCGGGATGATCTGCCTGACGGCGGGGCGGGACACTATGCCGCCTGTATTCGGGCCATCAAGCGGCGTAACCCCAACACCGCGGTCGAGGCGCTGGCGCCGGACTTCCAGGCGGTGCTGCAGGACGTCGAGAGCGTTGTCGACTCCGGCTTGGATGTTTTTGCACAGAACATAGAGACAGTGCGCCGACTGACCCACCCCGTCAGAGATCCGCGCGCGGGGTACGAGCAGACGCTGCGCGTGCTCGCCCATGCGAAGCAGCACAGGTCCGCCGTGTTGACCAAGAGCAGCCTGATGCTCGGCCTGGGTGAAACGGACGCGGAGATCGAGGAAACGCTGGCGGATCTGCGCGCCGCCGGAGTTGATATCGTCACTCTCGGCCAATACCTGCGCCCGACCGTCAACCACTTGCCCGTTGAGCGCTATGTCACCCCCGCGGAGTTCGATCGCTACCGCGAGAGTGCTCTGTCGCGGGGCTTCCTCGAGTGCGTTTCCGGACCCCTGGTGCGCTCCAGCTATCGCGCTGAGCAGGCGCTCAATCGCAACAACGCCGGCCTCGACAACACTCGTCTTCCGTCCGAGAAGAAGGCTGTTTGAGCACGCAGCAAGGCAATGTGATGGCTGGAGCGTACGCTGTCGCGCGATCCGCTCCAGCCCACATCGTGCGCAACCTCGGGCTGGTGGATTACGAGCCTACGTGGCGCGCCATGCAGCGCCTCACCGATCAGCGCGGTCCCGACACACCCGATGAGATCTGGTTTCTCGAGCACCCGCCTGTGTTCACGCTCGGCATGAACGCCAGCCGAGATCACGTGATTGCTCCGGGCGACATCCCCGTCGTGCAGATCGATCGTGGCGGCCAGGTCACCTATCACGGCCCCGGCCAGCTCGTTGTCTATCCATTGGTGGATCTCCGGCGCGCGGGCCTGGGTGTTCGTGACATCGTGACCGCCCTCGAGCGCAGCGTCATCGACTACGCCGCCGAGCTCGGCATCGTGGCCGAGTGCCGCAAGAAAGCACCCGGGGTCTACGTCGACGGCCGAAAGCTGGCGAGCGTCGGCATCCGCGTGCGCCGCGGCGCCAGCTACCATGGCATCGCTATTAACATAAGCGCCGACCTCGAGCCGTTCCGCCGCATCAATCCCTGCGGCTATCCAGACCTGGAGATGACCCGCCTGGCCGACCTGAGCGCGGTCGATTCCGTGGCCGACGCGGCCCAGGCGTTGCAGCCGCACCTGCTGCGACACCTGTACGGATGTTCATAACCGATCTGTCACCGCGCGCCGACTGACGGCATAACTGCCCTCGTCCCAGCATTGCCAGTTACCCTTCAAAGGACTCGCAATGCCAGTCATCCACAAGAAGCTGCTGAGAGCAGCCGCGCTCGTCACCGCGAGCCTCGTCATCGGCGCCGTCTCCGGCTGCTCCCATCCCGACGCCTCCGGGGTGAAACTCCTCAATGCGTCGTACTCACCGACACGCGAGCTCTATGGCGACTACAACACCGCCTTCGAGAAGTACTGGAAAAAGAAGACCGGCCAGACTGTGCAGGTGAGCATGTCCTACGGCGGCTCGGAGCTGCAGGCCCGTTCCGTGGCCGAAGGCCTCAGTGCCGATGTGGTCACGCTGGCTCTGGCGGCGGACATCGACGTCATCGCGCAGCAGGGCAAGCTGTTACCGCTCAACTGGCAGACCCGACTGCCGGACGATAGCTCGCCTTATACCTCGACGATCGTCTTCCTCGTACGCAAAGGCAACCCGAAGAACATCCGCGACTGGAGCGATCTCATCAAGCCGGGCGTCTCCGTGGTCACGCCCAACCCGAAGACATCCGGCGGCGCTCGCTGGAACTTCCTGGCGGCGTGGGCGTGGGCACTGAAGCAGCCCGGAGGCGGTGATGCCGGCGCCGAGGCATACCTGCGCCAGCTATTCCAACACGTGCCCGTGCTGGACACGAGTGCTCGTGCCGCCACGACGACCTTCGTGGAGCACGGATTGGGCGACGTGCTCATCGGCTGGGAAAACGAGGCGATGCTCGCCATCCGCGAGAAGCCGGATGAGGGACTCACCATTGTCTATCCGTCCGTCAGCATCCTCGCGGAGCCGCCGGTAGCCGTCGTGGACCAGTACGCCTTGCAGCATGGCCAGCGGCCGCTCGCCACCGCGTATCTTCAGTACCTGTACAGCAAAGAAGGGCAGGAGATCATTGCCCGCAACTTCTACCGCCCGCGCGACCCCGAGGTCGCGGCCGAGTTCGCCAAGCAGTACCCGAAGATCGATCTCGCGACCATCGGCGACTTCGGCGGCTGGGCGAGCGTGCAGCAGAAGTTCTTCGCGGACGGCGGGGTGTTCGACCAGATCTATTCCAAGGGCCAATAATCAACAGTCTGCAACCCCACTGACACGAAGTTGCGCTAGCGACCCAGATCGGCGGTAAAGCCGATAGGGCGGCTCTCGGGCGGCGGAGTTGGAGGTGTCATCAGGTTGCGAAGAGCCGAGAGGATGGCTGCGATGGCTTCATCGTGTGCGGTAAGTTTCTCTAAGCGCGCTTCGAGCTCATCAAAGCGGCGGGCCAACTCCCTGTTGGAGGCCAGGGCCTGCCGCAGTCTGATGAAAGTGCGCACCACGTATATGCTCATTTCGACGGCGCGGGAACTATTGAGTACAGTAGCGGCCATGATGGCGCCGTGCTCGGTGAAAGCATAAGGCAGATACTTCCGGTGCCGCCCGCGGCCGCCCTCTAAGGTCGCAGATTGCGACCTTAGAGCCGCAGCCTCCTCCATTGTGAGCTGGAACATGAAATCCACCGGAAAGCGCGCGCCGTTCCGGCGGATTTGCTCGTTGAGGCGTTTGGTCGAAACCCCGTAGAGGGAGGCTAATTCAGTATCGAGCAAGACACGCTGGCTGCGCAGAACCAGAATCGATCGGCCGATGTTGTCTGCTTGCGGCACGACCACGCGCTTAGTTACGGGTCTCGCTCCCGAGGCTAGGCGCGTGCGTCCTTGCGGGTGAGCTCGTCGTCTGGGTGGAGATCGCATCGCGGATGTGCGCGCGAGCGGCGCCGTGCGCTTCATAGCCGCGCTCTGCGTCTAGCCCGGATCGCCGCACCCTTTCGGAACCGCGTCTTGCGCCGGGCAGAAGGTTCTGCGGCTTGTTGGGCCGACTGAATCAGATGCTGAATCCGACGGACTATCGAATATCCAGAAACAAACTGCCCGAGGGCGGTCATCGTCCAGTGCCATTCGATGTCTTCGTCCAGACCGCACACGACATCGAGTATCGTAGACCCGAGTCGAGGGTCGCTGGCGGATGGGGTGGGTACGATCCGACTGCCCGTAGCATCGATTGTGGAATCGCTCATGAGTGCTCCCGATTCTCGAGGAATCGCGATTGCGGTAAGCTGTCACGATTGAGTGACCAACTCAAGACGATTTGCCTTGGCATTTGTTAAAATTCACGCTGTTATGAACGTTACCACGTGCGTATGACCACTGACGTACCGAATAGCGTCCGAGAGAGCTCAGGTCGGCGGTTTGCCGACATCAGCGAAAGGCTACCTGCGCGGTGAGCCGCCGCCGGTCGGATTCCGAGTCCTGACGCGGATGAACCTTGAGTTCTGCGCCGGCGAGCCGCTCGGCGAGCCGTCGGGCGTGCTCGCGCAGCTCCGGTGCCGCGGTTGCTTCCCAGTCCCTGGCGCGCAGCCAGGGGCCAATGTAGTAAAGGCCTTTCACGACACGGCCGTCGGCGCCTACCACTTCGCTATCGGCAGTCGCGCGGATGCCGAGCTCGAGCCGATC
This sequence comes from uncultured Pseudomonadota bacterium, assembly GCA_963833085.1. Classification (GTDB taxonomy): domain Bacteria; phylum Pseudomonadota; class Gammaproteobacteria; order Steroidobacterales; family Steroidobacteraceae; genus 13-2-20CM-66-19. The sequence continues at coordinate 92,481 of CAWHWV010000025.1, read as the reverse complement.
AGGTGCGATGAGGCCGCTTGAGAGCAACGACTGTACCAACGCATTCTCGGATTGAGCGGGGCGATAGTCGGGTCCGGTGCAGTTGAATATCCGGCCCACGATGCACCGCTCCTGGTGCCGGGCGCCGCGCGGCCGCCACGCTACTTCGATTCCGGAACGCGTGATCTTTGTGCTCTCGATGACGCCTGCCAGGACGGTGAGCCTGCCGTCATCCCGCAGTCGTTGCAGCTCCTCCGCGGCGGCTGGCGGCAACCTGTGGCGGTGAACGTCCCAAAGCGGGCGCACATGCCTCAGGAATCGCCGCCTCTCCGCAATGCCAAGGCTCGTCCAAAGCTCCGGAGCGATCTTGCGCACCGTGTTGATGACCTCCCGCCAATCGCCACCTGCATCGGTGACCTCGCGAGACAATGCATGCACGATCCGCACGAGCTTGCGAATCGATCCGCTTGATGCGCGGATGGTCGCAATCGCATCGCCGGGCAGTGTCGTTCGGTTGAACACGGTCTGGTGCTGCGGCAGACGGCCGTGTCGCGACAAAGCCAGGATCTCGGGAGGCTCCGGGCCACGCAGCGCGAGACGCAGGGCGACATCGGCCATTGTGAGGCCGGTGCCGAGCAGGAGTAGGCGCCGGGGTGCGCTTTCGAGCCTCTCCTGCGGCCAGGAGCTCCAGGGATCGCTTACATACCAACGCTTGGCGCGCATCGGCTCGAGCGCGGACACGCGCGCCGGCGGCGGATTGCCCAAAGCGAGGACAACCTCATCGGCAAAGAGCAAATGACCGTCGTCGAGATCGATCCGCCAGAAGTGCGCGCCGTTGTGAAGCCGCGCGAGCCGCTTGGCTCGTCCCCAGATGCGGGCGCATACCAACCCCGAGGACTCGATCGCATTCTGCAGGCTCGCCGCAAGATAACGGCCGTAGAGGGCACGCGAGACGAAGTCTTGCGCGCCTGTCCGCGTGCCCTGCCGTCCGGCGAAGTCGACGAGCTCGCCCGGCCGCGAGGCGTCGAGCGACATTTGACCGGCCGGCACATTGAGCAGGCAATCCTGTTGGTCGGCGGAGTAGGCCAAGCCTGCGGCCAGCTCCGGGTGATCGTCCAACAGCAGGATCCGTACGGGAGTGCGTGCACGTTTCAGCAAATGCACCGCTGTCGCGGTTCCCGAGAATCCCGCACCGATGATCGCGATGGTTCGCATGCCCGAGCCTCCATCCGTTGCCCCGCCGCCGCTACGGCGGCCGGGAATCATCCTGCCCGAGGAGTGGTAGAAAAGTCCGTCGAACCAGAGTGACGAATCAGTGTCAGCGCAGATTCTGCCAGTGCGGCGCAAACACCCAGGCAGAGAGAACGAAGCCCAGTACGACGTTGACGAGGACACCGGCGGAGAACGCGAGGAATGGTCGCGGGCCGATCCGCGCCAGGTCACGGGCGCGCGTCGTGAGCCCGATGCTGAAGAAGCAGAAGATGAATGCCCACGTTCTCAGATCCTTCAGCGGTGTGACAAGCTGCGGCGTGACCGTATCGTGGTAAGCGGACTGGCCGTAATGGGCCGAGACCGCTGTGACCAGCGCGGAGGCCGCGAGAAATCCCAGGACGAACTTGGGGAAGCGCCACCAAACCTGCGTAACGTCGGGCTTGGCGTCCGTGCCCTGCTGCTCCCAACGCGTGGTGGCAATTACTGATAATACGAGGGCCCACACGCCTATCCAGATGTCGCGCCCGATGACCTTCATCAGCGTAAAGGCGAAGAGCGACTGTTCCGGAGTGCCGGCGATGCCGGGCACGCTGCCAGCCATATGACCATACGCGTCCGCGGCCGCTAGTCCCGCGGCATCGGCGAATTCCGACGTGCCGATCCACGCTCCGGCGACTCCCGAGGACAGATGCAACAGCCGGGCAACGAGTGGCAGCGCGAAGATCATTACGACCGCCCAGGCGATCACCGTGGCGATCGCGACGGACGCATCCTGCTTGCGCGCGCCGACAGCGCCGGCGATGGCAATGGATGCGGAGACGCCGCAGACGGAGCCTCCGGCGCCGAGGACGGCGGCGAATCGCTGATCGAGGCCCAGACGACGGCCGGTCGTGAAGATCACGAAGAACGTGACCAACGAGACGATCGAGGCCTGCAGGAGCGCGACGGGGCCGGCCCAGGCGATCAGCGTGAATGGCAGGGTGGCGCCCAGGAGAACTATTCCCGTCTTGACGTAAAACTCCACTCGGAAGCCGGCGTCGAGCCACGCAGGTAGCCCGACTACGTTGGAGATCACGAGCCCGAGCGCGAGCGCGACCAGCGGCGGCTCCAGGTTGTATCGGTTGGCCTCGCTCCATTGCCCCAGCGTGAAGATGAGAACGGCGAACAGATAGACCAGGAGGAATGCCGGCAGGAACTGCCGCAGGTCATATCCGAGCGCTCGGAGCGCGACCGAGAACAGCGCGGCCCAAAGCGCAAACTGTGCGATGTAACGCGGCCAGCTCGCGGCGAAGTGGTTGGCGATGTCGGACCAATCCGACCACTTCGCTGGGCTGACTGCGATCCACTCCAGGCTGTGCCCGCGCGCGAACAAGGCGTATGCGACCAGCACGATCCCGAGTCCCAGCCAGACCGCCCACCAATCCTCCTTCAGCCAGAGCTCGCGCCAGCCCGAGGGGTGCGCCGCGTGATGTTGGATCGGGGCCGAAGTCGCCGGAGTGCTCATGATTGAGGCCTGCCTGACTCGAGGGTCGTGTGCCGGCGGCCTCGTCCAGGGCCGCGGTCGTTGTTTCGCGAGTGTAGACGAGCGGCGGTTCGAAATCGGTCGTCACCAAGTATCGGAGTGGTAACACTACATGTCGGGTACCTATGTCGGTATGCAAAAGTGTTACTTGTGGATCCGGCGGGCCGTAGTATCGTATCCCTGGGCGCCGGGCCGGCGAATGAGCGGTGGCTATTGAACTTCCCCCTCTGTTCGATTTTGCCGTCATTCGTCTCCCGGCTGCCCACTTCTACGTCGAGGTCCGAAGCGCGAGCGCTGCCGTGGATCGCGCGCTCGAGCGCGATCTCTGACACGTAACTATTCCGTCACCGGGATGTGATTGACTTTCCAACCGCCCGCCGCACAGCATCCCCGGGCACTCCATGGAGCCAGGCGGGAGGTTGGATGTTTCGCTCTATCAGACAGACGCTGTCGCGACCCTTTCAGAGCCGACAGAGCCCAGAGCACGATTACCGGGCCAGCTGGACCGCCGCGACCCTGCAGCGGTTGGTGCGGGATGAGCTCGGCTCGCCCCAAGTGATCGTGGTGTCGAATCGGGAGCCTTACGTCCACAATCGCGGTGCGGACGGTGGTCGCACTCTGGAGGTCCCCGCAAGCGGCATGGTGACGGCGCTCGAGCCGATCGTGCGCGCCTGCGGGGGGTTATGGGTGGCTCACGGCAGCGGCGCGGCCGCCGTGACGCGCGAAGCGCGCCGAGCCGATCCGGTCATCCTGATCCAGGACTATCACCTCGCGCTGCTTCCACGGCTGATCCGCCAGCGCAAGCCGACCGCGACAGTTGCGCTCTTCTGGCACATCCCCTGGCCCAGCGCCGAGACATTCAGTGTGTGTCCGTGGAAGGACGAGATCATGAGGCACCTGCTGGACGCCGATATCCTCGGCTTCCATACGCGTCAGTACTGCCTCAATTTTCTCGCCACCGCGGAGCAACTCCTGGAGTGCCGCGTCGATCACGAGCGGATGACGGTCACCGTGGAAGGGCATGTCTGCCGGGTGACCGCGTACCCGATATCCATCGAGTGGCCGCCGCCGCAGCTCGAGGGCCTGCCCTCGGTCGCCGCCGCGCGCGCCCGCATCCGCAGGCATCATGAAATCGGGCCGGGCGTGCACCTGGGTGTCGGCGTCGAGCGCTGGGACTTCACGAAGGGGATCGTGGAGCGTTTCCACGCTCTCGAGGCGCTTCTCGCCCGGCGGGCGGACCTGCGCGGGCGCGTCGCACTGCTGCAGGTCGTGGCTCCGACGCGGTCCAAGCTGCCAGCCTACCAGGCCCTGCAACGACAAACGCTGACCGAGATGGAGCGGATCAACGCCAGATTCGCCGGCTCTTCCTGGAAGCCTATTGTGCTCGTGGACCGACATCACTCCGCGGCGGAGGTGTTCGAACTCTTCCGAGCGGCGGATTTCTGTCTGGTCAACAGCCTGCACGACGGCATGAATCTCGTCTCCAAGGAGTTTGTCGCCGCGCGTGACGACGAGGACGGGGTCCTCATCCTGAGCGCCTTCACGGGTGCGTCACGCGAGCTGGTCGAGGCCTTGTTGGTCAACCCGTTCTGCATATCGGAGACCGCGGCGGCCATCGAGGCGGCGATCGCGATGCCGCGGGAAGAGCGCAGGGAGCGGATGCGACTGATGCGCCGCACGGTCATGGAAAACAACGTGTACCGTTGGGCCGGATGCATGCTGCTCGATGTGGCGCAGGTTCGGCGGCGCCAGGGGTTGCCGGCCGATTGGCGAACATCGGAACTGCCGCGGCAAGGCGATCGTGCGGTGGCGCGCAAGGCCTGACTGCCGGCGGCTCGCCGCTAGCTGATTCCCGGGAGCGCGGGCGTCAGATAGTCGAGGTTGAGAGCGTGTGTTCGCCAGATTTCCCAGCACTTCACGACTTCGTCACGAGACGCATCTCTTTGACGATATACATCTATGGTCAACGGGACGTAATGAGCGTCATCATTGCTCGCCAGCGTAAGGTCTCCGTCCTCCAGGTTGCTTCTTATCAGGCTGTACGGCAGCCATGCGACCCCCAGGCCGGTGAGCGCGCCAGCCCGCAATGTTTCCGCATGGGCGCTCCTTGCGTGCGCCACCAGCCTGTTGGCAATGTGCGCAAACGCCGCATGGCTTTGCAATAACCTGCCGAGATGTGATTCTTCCGTATATCCCAGATAAGGCAATGGACGCTCGGAAGCGCGCCTGAGCGCGTAGTAGGGCTCGCTGCCTCTTGCGGTAGGTATGCTGACCGGAACCAGATAGTCGGTCCCGAGTGTCAGTTTGGAGTGCGCGTCATGATCGAGCGCAACATCATGGAAGGGGCTGGTATAGCACAAAAAGTAATCGCACTCGGCACGCTCGTAGCGTGATAACGCCTCGCCGAAGTTATTGGCGGCGACGTGCAGGCATACCGTCTGGTCGCAAAGCTTTTCGTTCAGGAGCTTTGACAGCGCCGGCACCAAGGTCGCGGACAGCGAATGAGTGGACGAGACGTATATGTTCTTGGTGTCGATCCTGCCGTTCGAGGCGGCTCGACGTGCGGAATTCAGCAGGGTGAGGATTTGCGCTGCCGTCTCCCTGAAAGTGAGCCCGGCATCGGTGATTCCCACGGGATTCGTGGATCGGTCCAGTAACGTTCCCGCCCCCAGCCAGATCTCCAGGGCCTGCATGCGCTTGCTGAGCGCCGATTGGGTCAGGAAGCGCCTGGCCGCAGCCTCGGTGAAGCTGCGTGTCTCACATAAAGTGAGGAAATCCTCCAACCATTTCAGATTCATGCAAGCTGACGCCGTGCCGGGTGAGCGCATAGTTTCCGGGCGCCGACGGTAGCAAGTCAGTCGAGCGGGGGTCTCGTATCGGTTACCGCGAAGCGCCCTCGGGGCTGCGGCCCTGCCATCCGGAGAGCCCCAAGGGGGCTCCCGGACGCGGGCGCTCGATAGGTTACTTCTGGTAGGGGTAGTAGCGGAAGGAAGCCATGCCGACGAAGATGTTGGCTTCCGGAGCACCGCCGACGCCGGTGAAGGCATCGCGCTGCAGATACTCTCCCTCGACGCCGAACTGCAGGTTGCCAATCCGGCCCTGGTAGTACTTCCACCAGAACCCCGCGGTCACGTCATCGATCGACTTCGTGTTGCCCACACAGGTTCCGCTGAGGGCATAGCATCCCGAGTTGGTGAACTCCGGCGCGCCGTAGCCATAAGTGGCGCCACCGACGTTGTAGTACGTCGAGCTCTCTTTCTCGCGGCCGCCGTAGGCGTAGACGCTGAGCCGATCGGTCGGCGTGAGGATGAGTCCGACGAGGGCCTCGTACTCCTTGATTGGGGTGAGCGCGCCGGTCGGCTTCATCGTGACATCGGGCAACTGCGACGAGCCGTATCGGCCGATGCCTTTGCCGGCGAGGGCACTCACCTGAAACGACAGCATCTTCGGGATGACGGGCAGGATCATGCCGCCGCCGACGCCGCCGCCGGAGGTGGTGCTGCTCGACCTGTCGATGCTCGAGCGGAATTCGCGGCCCAGGCCGTAGACCTCGTAGTGCCCGAAGCCGGGGTCGAACGCTGCTTTGATGATTACGTCGGGCGCCGGGTCATCCGTGTAAGCCGTAGTGTTGTTCTCCAGTCCTGCCGAGTCACCCGAGTTCTGGTAATTGACGCTCGAGGGCGGGAAGCTGGTGCCCGTCGGCAGGCCGGTCGCGTTGATGCCGTTCGAGGTCACCGTCTGCGGGCTCTCGAGCGATGCGCCGAGCGAAAAGGCCTTGCTGAAGTGCTCGACGACGCGCAGCTGCGGATTGCGGGTCCAGTTGAATCCCGCGACGTACTGGGCGTCGATGGTGAGCGGCACGTTTTCGTCGCGGACGTAAAGGCCGTCCTTGTAGAGGGTCGCAAGGCTCCAGCTCTGGCCCGCGACCACGTCCAACCCGTAGTCAGTCTGCAGCCGCCCGTAGAAGTTCCGCATGCGCAGGGTATAGCTATTGCTCTCACGGGAATTCGAGGTCGTACCGGAGCTCAGGAAATCGGTCTCCATATAGGCTTCCGGCTTCAGCCCGTCGAAATCCTCGCCCTGGGCTAGCAGCGAGAACCGGCTCTGCCGGGCACTCTCGCGGAACTCAGATATCTGGCTGTTCGTGTTGTCATAGAACGGAATGCCGGTATTGAAGTCCGAGCCGACGTCCGCCGATTGGTTACGGTTGCGATAGATGGTCGCAAGCTCGGTGAAGCCGCCGAAGGTGAGCGTCAGCGGGCCCGCGTCGATGGCGGGGGCCGGGGCGGTTGCGGTCTGCGCAAGAGCCGGCACCGAGACCACTCCGAGAGAGACCGCGACGGCCGCGGCTATCGCGTAGCAGCGAGAGCGGGGAACTTGGTGCGAACGAAAGAGATCGATGCTCGGGCGCGTCATCATCAGGCTCCTGATTATGGGTGGGATTTGGTGGCCTTCGCGCGCAGTCGGCGGGCATCTGGCAAGAGTCCCAATGGCGCCTTTCCGCCGTCGACCGTGCGGCCGGGGCGTACTGTGCGACCTTTGTGCGACGACCGTATTTCAGAAGGATGACGGCACTGTTACAGCGTCGTCCCGGCCGGCCCTCTGCCGGCCGCCAAACGGGTGAAAATCAGGCGGATTTTGCTGTATTCGAGGCAGCGGGCGGCCTCGGAGCCTGGCGGCCCTGAAGCAGGCCTTGATGTCACAATGGGCGTGGCGCCCGGACATCAATAACCGTCGGGCGGCGCGCCCCGGACGGTCTGAGGCCCAGGGGCCGTCAGCTTCGGCCGGCTTGTGCCATGCCGTGGGATGCGACCCTCGCCCAGCCTGAACGGAACGGGAGCAACCGCTTCAGGGCCTCGGGCGTGACCCTCTGGGCATGATCCCTCTTGCGCTGGGCGACCGCCCACCCGATCAGCTCCAATGGCGACGGGAGCTCGCCCGGCAGTCGATAGTGCAATGTACGCCGGCAGCGCGCGTCCGAGTCGATGATCATGGCGAATCGCGGGCCGCCGCGGGCGATGTCGGCGCGCAGGGCGCCTGCGACGAAGTCCGTCAGCGCCGCCGGTTGTGGCAGCTCGAGAGACAGTGTCGCGGCGTACTCCCGGCTCAACGCGGCCAGCCGCCCCAGCCAGCTCTCCTGCGGATCGCCGTTTGCCGGACACAGTGCGGCTGCCGCGACGCCTTGCGCCCTGAAACTTTGACTCAGGATGCTGATCCAGCGGTCCATCTCCAATTGCTCCTGGGCGAAGTCCTGCGGGTGCGAGAAGAGAATCGCCCACCTGCCCGCAAGCCATGCCCGCAGTGACATTCCGCCTGACAGCCGTACGCAGATCCCGAGTCGATCGTCGGCCAACGCAACTGTCGTCATAGAACCTCCGTTGCCGCTTGGCCCCGCAACGGCGGGGACGCGGCGCATCCTGCAGGTAGAGAGGTGGCAAAGTCTGTCTTATTTCGGTGACGGATGGGTGCCGCCGCCGCGCGGCCGGTGCCGGCGCGGTTCTGCCGCGGTGACAAACCGGTCTCAATCTGCACCAACATAACACCGGAAATTAACCGGTGACCGAATAAACTGGGCAGTAATTCAAGCAGATGGACTCGAGCAACATGGCAACAGAGAGAGAAGCTAGCGCATGAACATCCTTGTAAAGAGCGGCGTCGTCGCCGCGCTCGCAGCCGCGGGTGTGGGTCTCGCGCATGCCGACGTGGTGACGACCACCGGTGGCATCAAGGTCGTATCGTCGAACGGCGATTTTTCGGCTGCCGTCGGCACCCTCATCCAGTTCGACGCGTATGCCGATGATAATGACAGCAGCAGCAAGATCGGCAGCGGCGTCGCCAACGGCAGCTCGAATGACGCCTTCAGATTCCGGCGCGCCTGGATCACTCTGGCCGGCAAGGTGTACAGCTTCAATTATCACATTGACTACGACACGGTATCGGGCGCGCTGCAAAGGGCGTGGCTCGAGCACAGCCTATTGCCCCACGGCTCGTTCTTCCTTGGCCAGGACAAGCCGTGGGCCAGCCTGGACGAGATCGCCCGCAATCCCGACACGCCGTTCCTCGAGCGCAACATTGCTTCGTCGAGCGGTGTCAATGCGGTGGCGACCTATACCAATGGAGCATATTACGAATGGCATGACCAGGGCTTCACCGGCGGCGACAACCTGTGGCTCGGCGCCTCGGTCTCGTCGCTGCACAAGCAGACGGGCAGCACCGATACCATTACCCAGGGCTCGGCTTACAACGCGCGCATCGCCTATGCGCCGATAGTCGATAAGGATCTCTGGCTGCACCTCGGGGCATCGATCATCGACTCCACTGCCGCAACGGGCAGCAGCACGGCAGGCACCAATGCGCTGACCGCGGCTTACGCGTACGGTAACAATTACGACAGCGACGAGAAGCTGACGCTGGCGAGCTATCCCGTTTCCAGCACCACGGGCGCCCGGCCGCACTCGAGGGCTCTCAGCGGGGAGCTTGCCGGGGCCTATGGACCGGCGTACGTGCAGGCGGAATACGACAACGTCGCGTTTCGCCAGTTCGGCGAGCCGGACAACACCGTCACCGCGTATACCGCTACAGCGGCATACACGCTGACGGGCGAGACGCGCCAGTACAACACTCAGGATGCCACCTACCTCGGCATAGTTCCCGCGCATAGCTACGGCGCATGGGAAGTCGCCGTGCGCTACGACGAGGCTCGCAACGATGGTTACAACAGTGCGTTCCAGGGGATCGCTCTGGCGGGGGCCAAAGGATCAGAGGCGACGGCCGATAAGGTCACGCTCGTCACGGTAGGGCTCAACTACTACCCCAATGACCATGTGCGCTTCGTGTTGGACTACGAGCACGGGGAGGCCGATCTCGGCAAGGCGGGCACCGACAAGCCGAACACCATCGGAGCGCGGGCGCAGCTCTGGTTCTGACACGCGTATGCTCGAGCTTCCCCGGCGCGGCCTGAAAAGGTCGTGCCGGGAGGCGCCTGTCTTCGATCAGTCCGCTATGAGCTTGTAGCCGGCCCCGGAGGCGGTCTGCAGCCGCTGCGGCGCGGCCGGATCCAGCTCTATCTTCTGGCGCAGACGATGGACGAGCTGCTTCAGGAGCTGGCGGTCGCCGGAGCCGCGATGACCCCAGACATGCACCAGCAGGCGATCCGAGCTGACGGTGCGGCCGGCGTTTGCCAGCAGCATCTGCAGCAACCGCAACTCGAGCTTTGTGAGGCGTATGGCCTCCCCCTCGCCGATGCGCACGGTATGCTCGTCCGTATCGAGACTCAGCGTCCCGGACGATAGGACCGACGCGCTTTCCGTGCCGGCTCGGCGCAGCAACGCCTTGGCGCGCGCAAGCAGAGTGCGGGGACTGAAGGGCTTGGTGAGGTAATCATCGGCGCCGAGCTCGAGGGCTCGCACCAGGTCTTCCTCCTCGCCGCGCACGGTCAGCATCATGATGGGTACGCGCGAGTTGCGCCGGACCGTTTCACAGACCTGAAACCCGCTCGCGCCCGGCATGTTGATGTCGAGAATGACCAGGTCGGGCGCCTCATCGGCGACGGCTCGGATGGCGGCCGTCCCATCCGGGGCCTTGATGACCAGGTAGCCGGCCTGTGTCAGCGTGAAGCCGACCAGGTCACGCAGATCGCGGTCGTCGTCCGCCACCAGAATTTTCACGCAGTCACCTCCACGGGTACGGTCATCGTGAAGCGGGTCCGGCCCGCTTCGGTGCGCTCCAGGGTCACCGTGCCGCCGTGCCGCTCGACGATGGAGCGCACGATCCAGAGACCGAGTCCGAGCCCACCGGGCTCCGGCTCCTGCTCGGCGCCGCGACTGAAGGGCGCGAAGAGCCCTTCTCCAGCGGGCGAGGACGGCCCGGGGCCTTCATCCTCCACCCACACCGCCAGCCGCCCCTCGTCGGTCGCGCAGCCGATGCGCACCGTGCTGTCTTCCGGCGCGAACTTGTTGGCGTTGGCGAGAAGGTTCACGAACACCTGCGTCAGCCGGTGTATGTCGCCCTCTATGAGCGGCAGCTCTTCGGGCAGCGAGACCTCCAGGCGCTGCCGCCGGAGCGCGAACAGCGAGCCGATGAGCGCGCGCGCGTCCTCGATGACCTCCGCCAGGTCGACGCTCTGGCGGCGGATCGCGAGCTGGCCGGACTCGATGCGCACGCTCTCGAGCAGATTGTCGATCAGCCGGGTGAGGCGCAGCGTGCCGCGCTGCAGCGACTCGGTGAGCTCGCGGCGCTGAGCAGGCGCCATGGCGTCGAGATTGTCGAGCAGCAGCTCGATCGAGGCGAGCTGCGCGGCGAGCGGAGTGCGGAACTCGTGCGAGATGTTGGCGAGTACCGAGTCGCGGGCGCGGCGCACCGCCTCGAGCTCGGTCTCGTCACGGATCACCTGCACCTGAAGTCCGTCGACCGGTCCGGCGCTGGTGATGACCGCCGTGCGCGTCTCGGCGCCGCGCTGCAGCCGCTCGACGCACTGCGCGCTGCTCTCGGAGCGCGCCTTGAGGATGGGGCACCGGTAATCGCAAGGGCGCCTGCCTTCCTCCTGCAGGGGCTGGAGCACATCGCCACAGAATCGGCCGACGGCCTCCTGCGGCTCGATGCGCAGGAGACGCGCGGCCTGCGCATTGAGATAGCGCACGTTGCGATGCTGATCGACTGCGTAGACGCCTTCGACGATGCCTCCGAGCACCGCCTGCGCCTCAGCCTCACGCCGTCGCAGCGTTCCCGTCAGCTCCAGAAGATTGCGGCGCATGTCCTCCATGGTATGGGCGAGCGCGCCGACCTCGGCGGCGCCGCCCGGCGGAATCGAGGCGGAGAAATCGCCTTGTCCGATGCGCACCGCGGAGTCGGTGAGCGCCTTGACGGGACCGACGACACGCCGACTCAGGATCGTGCCGGCAAGCACCGCGATTGCGGCGAGAAACAAGGTGGTCAGAACGAGATTGCGGATGAGCCGGGTCGTCGAGCTTTCCACCAGAGTGATCGGCAGGCTCGCATCGATGAAGCCGATGGCCTCACCGCTCGATGCAAAGAGGGGCACGCTCGCCTCGTAGACTCCGAGCGAGTCGATCCGGCGCACTGCGGAGTGCCCGTCCGCGAGCGCCGCGGAATAGAGCGGCGTGTACGCGGTCACCGGATCGGCGGTGTAGGAGCGGTAATCGAGGAAGCGGATCGCGGTCCCGACCCGATCCGTCAGCTCATGCGCAAGCCGCGCGTCGAGGAGCCTCAGCACGTAGATTCGGATGTCCCCCGGGCCCGGCATGGATACGAACGCCCCGAGCCCGGGGAGCCGCAGGTTGGTCGGCAGGACCAGGAAGGTCGGGCCCTGCTCGGCGCTCTCTGACTTGATTCCCTGCCAGTCGAGCGTCGGGCCGGTCACCGCGAGCAGCGTCGCGCCGGAGAAAACGGCGCAGGCATCGAGCTGCGAGGTATCGCAGAATCGCTGCAGGAAGGGCGTCAGCGCCTCGTTCTGGTGCTCATCGAGCAGCCGTTGCAGTGTCGGACGCTGCGCCAGGACGCGCGCCGAGTTCAGGGCGTCCTCGGTCATCCGGCGCACGTCCTCGTGGGCCGTGGCGCCCGCGAGGAGCACCCGTGCCTTGCCCTGGCTCTCGGCGAGGCCGCGCAGCATTCCGATGGCGGTCGCCGACAATCCAATGCCGACCAGCAGCACCAGCAGCACCTGCACGGCGGACATCCACCACGCGAGGCTGGTGTTGGCCGGATCGGGCCAGAGCGCGGTCAATCGGCGGTGCCGCAGGAAGTCGAGCATTGGATCAGCGCCGGCGATATCCGGTGCGCTCCACCAGCGACTTCAGCACGAGGGTCAGCACCGCGAGCAGGGTGAGGAGCGAGGCGACCGCGAACGCGCCCGTGAAGTCGTAGTCGTTGTAGAGCGCCTCGATGGCGAGCGGCATGGTATTGGTCAATCCGCGGATGTGGCCCGAGACCACCGATACTGCGCCGAATTCTCCCATGGCGCGCGCGTTGCAGAGAATGACTCCATAAAGCAGTCCCCAGCGGATCTTGGGCAGGGTCACACGGAAGAAGGTCATCCAGCCCCCGGCGCCCAGGGTGATGGCCGCCTCCTCCTCGTCGTTGCCGAGCTGCTGCATGAGCGGAATCAGCTCGCGCGCGACATAGGGGAACGTCACGAAGAGCGTCGCGATCATGATACCCGGGATGGCGAAGACCAGGCTGATGCCGTTCGCCGCCAGCCAGGCCCCGAACCAGCCCCGCATGCCGAAGAGCAGCACGAAGAGCATCCCCGAGATGACCGGAGAGACGGCGATCGGCAGGTCGATCAGGGTGATGAGCAGGCTCTTGCCGCGGAACTCGAACTTCGCGATTGCCCATGCGGCGGCGAGCCCGAAGACCGTATTGACCGGCACCACGACGGCCGCCGTGAGAAGCGTCAAGCGGATCGCGGCCTGAGTGTCGGGATCGGCGAAGCCGTGCAGATACGCCCGCAGCCCGTTCTGGAATGCGGTAACGAAGATGACCGCGAGCGGCGCAAGGAGCAGCGCCGCGAGGAACGCCACGGACAGACCGATCAAGCCCCGGCGCACGAGGGCGCCGACGATGGTGTCGCGTCCGGGGCGTGTGTCGAGCTCTTCGAGGGCCTCGGAGTGGGCGCCGCCCGCCATTACGTGCCCCTCCGGACCATGCGGTCCCTGCCCCACGCCTGCAGGAGATTGATCGCGAGCAGGATGACGAACGAGGCCGCCAGCATGACGAAGCCGAGCGCCGCGGCGCCGCGGTAATCAAACTCCTCCAGGTGGATGACGATGAGGAGCGGCGTGATCTCGGTTTTCATCGGCAGATTGCCGGAGATGAAGATGACCGAGCCGTACTCGCCGAGAGCGCGCGCGAAGGCGAGGGTGAATCCGGTGAGTATCGCCGGCAGCACTGCGGGCACGACCACTCTGCGAAACACATACCACCTGCCGGCTCCGAGCGTTTCCGCGGCGTCCTCCAGGTCCCGTTGGACCTCGAGCAACGCGGGCTGCACGGTACGCACGGCAAAGGGCATCCCGATGAGCGTCATTGCCAGGATGACACCGAGACGGGTGTAGGCGACGTGAATGCCGATTTCGGCCAGATAACGTCCCAGCCAGCCGTTGGCCGAGAAGACCGCCGTGAGCGCGATTCCGGAGACCGCGGTAGGCAGCGCGAACGGCATGTCGATCATCGCATCCATCAGCCTGCGCCCCGGGAACTCATAACGGGCGAGCGTCCAGGCGATGATGAAACCGAAAACCAGATTGATGCAGGCCGCGAGCAGCGCACCGCCGAACGAAAGTCGGTAAGACGCCAGCGCCCGTGGGCTTGCCACCGCATCGAGAAGCTGGTGCAGCGGTGTCGAGGCGGCGAGCAACACCAGCGCGGCGAGCGGCAGCAGCACCACGGCACTCAGGAAGAATGTAGTGAATCCCAGCGTCAGCCCGAATCCGGGCAGGACGGTGGGTTGCCCGTCTCTCATTGCGTCAGTTCACGCCGCGGAGCGACTGTGCGCCGCCGCCTCCCGCTCGCGATGGACCAGCAGCACCGGCCAGCGCGGCTTGGCGAGCAGCGTCCCGAACTCGCCGGCGAGCTGACTCGTGCTCGCGATACCGACGATGAGCATCTGTCCGGGCGACTCGTCCAACTGCTGCTCGAGAGCCTGTGCCGCCACACCGAACCGCATCTCCGTCCGGATCTCCAGGCCATGCGCCGCGCGCGCCTCTGACCTGGCATCGAGCAGGGCTCGGATCCCGGACGAGCGCTCGGGCGCGAGGGTCTCCTCGGGGAGCACGTCGACGTAGATGGCTTCCGCCGCAAGATGCCGCAGGACGCTGGCGGATACGGCCAGGGTCGCCCTGCGCGCTGAGTCGTCCGTCCAGTGAATCAGCACCCGCTGAGGCGAGGACGCATGCTCGGGCAGGATGAGAATTTCCTCCACTCCGTGCTCCAACAGCCACTTCGTATCCGAGGCCACGTCGCCGGCCGCCGCGATGACGGTCGTACCGGGCAGCGATGCCGGAGTACCTCGGATCGACGTCGAGCCTCCCAACATGGGCTCCAGGTGCCGGCGGATGCGCGTCTTCATGCGCGAGGACAGATCCAGCAGCAATGGGTTGCCGGCGAGCCTCTCGGCAGCCGAGCCGTTGGGCGCACAGATGGTGAAGCTGGAGAGTGGGGTCGGCAGGATATGTGCCCGCCGGACACCGACGGTGACGCTCTGGCCAAGTGTGATCGCGAAGGCGCGTTGCTCGAACTGCGCACGCGTGGCCTCGAGGAGTACGCCACCGTCCCCGTTGGCGTGTGCGAGAATTGGGGCGTCGGGGGCCTCATCGAGACGGATGCGTGCCCGCTCCAGCGCGCCGGTGAAGACCACTTCTTCCACGACGCCGTGACCCAGATAACTCGCGGAAGTGAGTGCCTCGCGCGAGCGCGCGACCTCGATCTCTTCCGGACGCACTACCGCAACGACCTCCCGCTCGCGCGACACGCCAACGCCCGGACTGTGCAGCGCCGTGGGCCATGCTCCCCAGCGCGGTCCATCGCTGCCCTGTCGCGCCAGAAGGAGATTGGCCGCGCCGAGGAACGTCGCCACGAACCGTGTCACCGGGCGGGTATAGAGGTCCTGCGGGTTGCCGATCTCGAGCAGCCTGCCAAAGTTCATCACCCCGATCCGGTCGGCCATGGCGAACGCCTCTTCCTGATCGTGGGTCACCAGGATGGTGGTGATCCCGAGCTCCCGCTGCACTTCGCGGATGGTCCGCCGCAGTCCCTCACGGATCTTGGCGTCGAGCGCGCCGAACGGCTCATCGAGCAGCAGCACCTCCGGCTTGTGCGCCAGCGCCCGCGCCACCGCCACCCGCTGTTGCTGGCCGCCGGAGAGTTGCCCCGGCAGCCGCTCGTCGAACCCGTCGAGCGCCACGAGGCGTAGCAACTCCTGCCGCCGTCGCCGCCGCTCCGCCGCGCGCATGCGCCGCACCCGCAGCGCGAACTCGATGTTCTCCGCCACCGTCATGTGCCGGAACAGGGCGTAGTTCTGGAACACCAGTCCCACTCCGCGCCGGCGCGCGGCGACATGAGTGACATCGCGTCCATGCAGTGCGATGCGCCCGTGGTCCAGCCCCGACAGCCCCGCTATCGCGCGCAGCAGCGTGCTCTTGCCGCTGCCGCTCGGCCCGAGAAGGACGAAGAACTCTCCATCCGCGATCTCGAGCGAGACATCGTTGACGACCGGGACGCCCTGATAGCGCTTGGTCAATTGATCGAGTGTGATCGACACGCGATCGATCGTACCGGCGCCCTCAGGTGCAGTCAGTCGCCCGCCGGTTATCCGCCGGTGACAAACCGGTTACAGCCTGTCTTATGTCAGGTACAGGGAGGTACCCCGCCGCCGCAGGTGGCTTAAATGAGCGTCAGTACGCCCTCGCAGGACTTCAGGTCGGTGGCCAGCGCCTCGACCTGCTCGCGTGACTCCGCCCGGATGCGGTAACTGATTGACAGGAAGTTGCCGTTTTCGCTCAGCCGCTCCGTGACCCTCTCAGGCTCGATGAGCGGCGCGTGGCGCAGCACGATGGCGTGCACGCGCGCCCGAAACTCATCCGAAGGCCGGCCGATGACCTTGATCGGATAGTCGGTGGGAAACTCGAGCAGCGGCGGCGGCTCGCTCATCGCCATGGCTGAGGCTGCAGTTCCTGCTTCCAACGCTGAAATTCATCATACACCCGGCGCCACAAGGGGCCAGGGCGCCCAGCGCCCACGGACTTGCCGTCGAGCGCCGTCACGGGCTGTACCTCGCGCGTCGCGGCGGAGATCCAGATCTCGTCCGCGCGGCGCAGCTCCGCTTCGCTGATGGCGGCGGCCCGGAATGGCACACCAACGCGCGCGGCAAGCTCCTCCACCACTCCACGTGTCGTTCCCGGCAGGATCTTTCTCGAGTTGGGTGGCGTGCGAAGCTCCCCGCCGATGACTACGTGCACCGTCGAGGCGGATGCCTCCATCAGTTCGCCATCGCGCAGCAGGATCGTCTCGGCGGCATCGGCGTCCACTGCCAGTTGCCGCAGCAGCACGTTGGCAAGAAGCGCTGTCGACTTGATGTTGCAGCACGCCCAGCGAGTGTCCTCCGCGGTGACGCACGAAACACCCTTTTCCAACACCGCCGGCGAGGCGACCGGCAGCGGCGCGCAGAAAGCGAACACCGTGCGCGGAATGTCGGGAAGCGGCGCATGATTGCGCCCGCGCTCCGCGCCGCGCGTCACCTGCCAGTAGATGTACTGATCGCCGCCGCCATTGCGGGTGACGAGCGTGGCGAAGATGTCGCACCACTCCGACCGGCCGTACGGATCATCCATACGGACCTCGGCGAGGCTGCGGCTCAAGCGGGCGCAGTGTGCCTCCAGCCGAAACGGCCGGCCGCCATAGACCGGCATCACCTCATACACCCCATCGCCGTACAGGAACCCCCGGTCGAGCGGCGAGATGCGCGCCTCGGCGAGCGGTAGGTACTCGTCATTCAGATAACACGTCGGCAAAGGATCAGCCATGGCCGTGCGCCAATCTATTTGACAAACCAGAGGCGGATATCATCCATCGCGCGCGTCAGCAGGCCGCCTGCCGGGACCGCCTCCAGCGTGACGAGCGGCTCGCGTCCGACGACCTGGCCGTTGCCGTCAGTCACGGTCAGCTCGCCAACGACGGTGCCCGCCGCCAACGGCGCGATCAGCCGCGGGCTGGTCAGACCCGCGTTCGTCGTGATGCTTGCGGTACGTCCGCGCGGCAGCGTCACATAGAGATCGCCCGCGGCGCCGATTGCGGCGTAGCCGGTGGCGGAGTCATACACGCGCGGCTTGAGAATCGCCGCGCGCGCGGTGGCGATCTTCGCCGTCTGGAAGAAATTGAAGCCGTAGTTGAGGAGGGCCTCGGTGTCGGCCTCGCGCGAGGCCCACTTCGGCGCCTTGAGGACCACCGAAACGAGGCGCGTGCCGTTGCGCTTGGCGGAGGCGATGAGGCAGTACCCCGCTTCGTCGGTGTGGCCGGTCTTCAGCCCATCGACCGATGGGTCCGTCCACAGCAGACCGTTGCGGTTCGGCTGCTTGATCTTGTTCCAGGTGAAGTCCTTCATGCCGAAGATGTAGTAATACTCGGGAAAATCGCGGATCAACGCGTTGGCGACCGTCGCCAGGTCGCGGGCGGTCGTGTAGTGCTGCGGATCCGGCAGGCCGTCGACATCGACGAAGTGCGAAGACTTCATGCCGAGCCGCTGTGCATACTCGTTCATGAGCTGCACGAAGCCCGCTGTCGTGCCGCCCACGCGCTCCGCCAGCGCTACCGTGGCGTCGTTCCCCGATTGCACGATCATCCCCTTGAGCAGGTCGATGACGGGCACCTGGGTGCCCACCTTGACGAAAGTGCGCGAGCCGCCGGTACGCCAGGCAGCCTCGCTGATCGTGACCTGGTCATCGAGCTTAATCCGGCCGTCCTTCAGCGCGGCGAAGACTACATACGAGGTCAGGAGCTTGGTGAGGCTGGCCGGCTCCATCCGCTCGTCGGCATTCTTCTGGGCAATCACATTGCCGCTCTGGCTGTCGATCAGGATGTATGAGCCGGCATCGAGATCCGGGGCCGGGGGAGTAGGCGTGGCGGCGCCGGCCACGGTGGCCAGCGCGAGGGCGGAGAGTGCGAGCAGGGCGGTGACGGAAAAGCGGGACATCCTTCGAAATCCTCGTGAACAGCAGATAGAGATGCGGGCGGATAGTACGATCTCGTCGCCCGAAAGCAAGTGAGTAAGCGGCCCGACAAAATCGCCTGGAGCGATTTTGGACGGCGCGAAGCGCCGGCCCCGAAGGGGCGAGACCCAGGATGGGTCGAGCAACCCGCCCTCGGGCCGCGGGATCAAATGTGTCAATCGGCTGGCCGCTAAAAGCGCCGCCAGGCGACTTTTAGCCAATAAACTAAGGGGCCACCAGGCGCGCGCCGGGGTAGCCCAGAGTGGCGAGCCGGGCCAGGAGCTGGTCGAATTCCGGCACGCTGCTCACCGGCCCGATGCGCACGCGGTACAGGCGGCTGCGCGTCACGGGCGGCCCGAAGACGAAGGCGCCGGGGAACCCCGCCGCTTGCAGTCTTGCGACCACGCGTTCGGCGTTGCTGCGCACCCCGTATGCGCCGACCTGCACGTACAGGGTCGGGGGCGGGCTCTCCGCCGCCCGGTTGAGCACGGGGGCACTCTCGGCCGTGATGGCTTGCACCTCGACCAGCGCGGTGCCGGTTCCGAGCATGTCGAGCTTTGCGGCGGCAACGTACGACAGGTCGATCAGACGGTTGGCCACGAAGGGACCGCGGTCGTTGATTTTCACGACGATGCTGCGCCCGTTGCTCAGGTTCGTGACGCGCACATAGCAGGGCAGTGGCAGCGTCTTGTGCGCTGCCGTCATGGCATACATGTCATAGCGGTCGCCATCGGCGGTCCGGAGCCCGTCGAATGTTGGCCCGTACCAGGAGGCCACGCCGGTCGCGTCATAACCTTCAGCGGTAGCCAACACGTAGTAGCGTCTGCCGTCTACATCGTAGAAGGGCGGGTTGCCGTGCGGGGACCGCGGCTCGAAGCGCGGCACGGCATTGGGAATGGAACCGATGCTCGGCGGCAACGGCGGCAGTTTGGGCGGCGGCTGTGGCTGCGGGGTGGTTGCGCAGCCGGCGAGGAGCGCCGCCAGGGAGATCGTCCAGATGAGGCGCCGGCGCGGCAGCGAGGCGCAGGCCGCGGCGTTCATGCGCCGCGCTCACTGAGCGGATCGGCCGGTGCGAGCCGCATTGCCGGTGGATTTCGCTGTGGGCGCAACCGCTGGCGTGACGCCAGGGTTGGCAGGGGTGAGCCGCAGCGCGATGGCGCGCGCCAGCTCATCGACCGCCATCGCGTAGAGGGCGCTGTGGTTGTAGCGGGTGAGCGCGTGGAAGTTGTTGAAGCCGACGCGGTAGGTCGGGCCGTCCTGCTGCTCCGCCAGGAGCAGCACCACGGGCGTATCGCCCGGCACGGCGGTGTCCACCCGCACGCCCTGGGCATTCAGGCCGTCGATCGTCTCGTCGAGCGCCAGATTGCCCGGATCGATCTGGAAGGTGGCGCCCGGATCGATCCTGACATCGGCCACGACCGGGCCACCGGCCTGCCAGCCGCACTCGTGCAGATAATTCGCGATGCTGGCGAAGATGTCATCCCAGTCGCCGAAGAGGTCCGTCTGTCCGTCGTCGTCGCCGTCGACGCCGTATCTGAGATAAGCCGACGGCATGAATTGCAGTGGTCCCATGGCGCCGGCATACGAGCCCTGCGCCGCCAGCGGATCGATTTTCTCCCGCTGGGCCAGCACCAGGAACTGCTCGAGCTCGCTGCGGAAGTAGCGCTCGCGCGGCGGGTAGTCGAAGGCCAGAGTCGATAGCGCATCGAGCACGCGGTAGGAGCCCGTGATGCGGCCGTAGTAGGTCTCCGCGCCGAGGATGGCAATGATGTACTGCGGCGGCACGCCCTGCTCCGCGCTCACCCGCTCGAGCGAATCGCGATGCTCCTGCCAGAACTCGACACCCGCCGCGATGCGCCTGTCGGTGAGGAAGATCTGCCGATACTGCCACCATTGCAGCACCCGCTCCGCGGGACGGTTCATGTCGTCGATGATCTTTGGCTGCACCCGCGCTTGCGTGAGCACCTTGAGGATCGCCCGGCGATTGAGTCCGTCGCGCCGCGCCACCTGTGCGGCGAATCTTGCGAGCTGCGCGCGCGGAAACGGCTGGCCGGGCTCGGACTCCGCCGCGCGCGCGGCGCCGCCGCCGATGGCCAAAGCGATGAGTATGGCGGGGGCGAGCAGCGCGAGTGTTGTCGGGATGGATCGAGACACCTAAGAGCCCATGAGCTTACGGTGGGCGTGAAGCGACATCAGAATACCGAAGCCGGCGAGCACGGTCACCACCGAGCTTCCCCCATAGCTGACGAGCGGCAGTGGGACACCGACGACCGGGAGGAGCCCGGTCACCATTCCGGCATTGATGAAGACATATACGAAGAAGGTCAGCGCGATGCTACCCGCGAGCAGCCGCGAGAACGTGTCGGGCGTTTGCACCGCGAGGTAGAGCGCGCGGCCGATGATGAAGGTGTAGAGCAGCAGGAACACCGCCAGCCCGAGCAGGCCAAACTCCTCGCCGATGACGGCGAAGATGAAGTCCGTGGTGCGTTCCGGCAGGAAATCGAGCTGCGCCTGGCTGCCGTTCATCCATCCCTTGCCGAACACGCCTCCCGAGCCGATCGCGATCTGCGACTGGATGATGTGATAGCCGGCACCGAGCGGATCCGACTGCGGATTGAGGAAGGTGAGCAGACGCTGGCGCTGGTAGCCATGCATGAATCGAAGTCCGAACCACGCCGCCGCGACCACGAGCAGCAGCATCCCGACGATGACCCGCACCCTGAGTCCGGCGAGGAATACGACCAGCGCGCCACCGGCTGCGATCAGCGCCGCGGTGCCCAGGTCCGGCTCCTTGGCGACCAGGGCCACCGGGACGAGGATGATGAGGCCGAGCGTGAGCAGGTTGGGCCAGCGAGGCGGCAGGGGGCGCTCGTGCAGATACCAGGCGCACATCATGGGCACGGCGAGCTTCATCAGCTCCGACGGCTGGAAGCGGATGGGACCCAGGCTGAGCCAGCGTTGGGCCCCGAGGCGCGTGTGACCGACGACCGCGACTGCCAGCAGGAGGAAAACGCCGATGGCATACAGCCACGGTGCAATGCGCCGCAGGAAGTTCGGGCTGACCCGCGCCAGCGCCAGCATGGCCGCCGAGCCCAGCACGAGCCGCATCGCCGTGCGCAGCACCATCGGCAGGCTCTCCGCCGAGGCGCTGTAGAGCACGACCAGTCCGTAGGCCGCTGTCAGCGCGAGTGCGGTTACCAACGGTCCGTCCATCCGGAGAGCCGAGAGCACTCGCGCCGCGCCGGAGAGGGTGCGGCGGGCGCGCGACTCGGAGCTGATTTCTTCGTAGATCATGCGGGGTAGATCATGACTCTATCTGGCTGGCGTGGCACGCACCCCGTCCGGCCGAGCCCGGTTCGCCGCCTGTTGGACGGGCGCGGGCGGCGTCGGAGCGGGGAGCGCCGGCACAGAAGGTTTTACTTTCGGCTTGAGGTCGGCCGGCTCCGAATACGGTCCGCGTGGAGCGGCCGGCAGCACCTTGCCGTCGGGTCCGAGGAGATAGGCGTCCATCACCTTGCGGGCGAGAGGCGCCGCACTGTCGGACCCGTAGCCGGCGTGCTCGACGATGACGGCGACGGCGATGCGCGGCGCCTCGCCTGGCGCGAAGGCGATGAACCAGGCGTTGTCGCGGTACTGCTCTTTGATCTTCTTGAAGCCGTGCTCCTCGCCCAGATTGCCGGTGACGGATTCATTCACGACCTGATCGGTACCCGTCTTACCCGCGATGGTGTACACGGAGCCGCGCATCGGGTAATACGCGGTGGCGTTCGGATAGGTCGTTGCGCCGATCATTCCGTGGATGACGCGCTTCCAGGAATCGGCGCTGATGTTGGACAGGTAACCCTCGTAGACGGGCGGGAACCACTCGATCCTGCCCGTGTCGGGACTGCGCAACCCCGTGACCACCCTCGGCCGCCAGATGTGCCCTTGCGTCGCTATGATGCCGGTGTAGTGGGCCAGTTGCAGCGGGGTGACCAGGAAGTAGCCCTGACCGATGCCGAGATTCACCGTCTCGCCCGGGAACCAGACCTTGTTGGCCGGATCGGAAAAGTGTGTTTCCTTCCAGGCCCGCGACGGCACGAGGCCCGGCTTCTCGCCGCCGATGTCGATTCCGGTCGGCCGGCCGAAGCCGAGGAGCGGCAGCCAGGCGGAGATGCGATCGATGCCCATCTCGTGGGCGACCCCATAGAAATAGACGTCGCAGGATCGCGCTATGGCGTGGTCGAGATCGACTTCACCGTGATGCTCGTGGTTGGCGTCGTGCCAGATGTGCCGGCCGCCGGCCAGGTGAAAGTAACCGGGGCAGAAGATCGGCTTGTCCGGATCCAGCACCCCGTCGGTGAGCGCGCCGAGCGCCAGGCCCGGCTTGATGGTGGAGCCCGAGGAGTACTCTCCGCGCAGCGCTCGATCATAGAGGGGCCGGTTGGAATCGCCCTCGAGATCCGCGTACTGCTTCTCCGTGATGCCGCGGGCGAACAGGTTGGGATCGAAGCCAGGAGAGCTCACGAGTGCAATGATGTCGCCGCTGTGGGGGTCGATGGCCACGACCGCACCCTCCTGGCCCGCGAGCGCCGCCTCTGCCACCTTCTGCACCTTCAGGTCGAGCGAAAGGATGACGTCGGCGCCTGGTGTTGGCGCCTTCATCTCCAGGTCCTTGCCGAAGACGCCGGGCTTCTGCACCGGGCGGCCCTGCGCATCGACCAGGATCTGTCGGAAGCCGTTGCTGCCGTGCAGCTGCTTCTCGAAAGTGGCTTCCACTCCCGTCTTGCCGATGACCGCGGTACCCGCATAGGCCGCACGATCGATGTGCGCGAGGTCTGTCTCACTGATCGTGCCCACGTATCCCATCGCATCGACGGCGAGGGAGCCCTCGGGATACCAGCGCGCCTCCTCCGGTGTGATGTCGACGCCGGGGAACTCGTACCGCCGCACCGCAAACCGCGCCACCTCCTCATCCGAGAGGTGGAGGCGAATCGGTACGTTGTCGAAAGTGCGGCGGGATTTGATGGTTCGGATCAGCTCCGGGATGTCCTCGGCCTGCAACAGGCCGAGGTTCACCAGACGGCGCAGTGTTCGTTGCAGATCCGGCACCTCATCGGGAATCAGCTCCAGCTGGAATGTCGGCTGGTTGGAGGCGATCACCTCGCCATAGCGATCCATGATGAGTCCGCGCGCCGCCGGGATGGGATCGGTGCGCACCCGGTTCTCGGCCGAGAGTGCCGCATAGTAGTCGTGACGGCTCACCTGCAGCAGGTACAGGCGCCCGACGAGCGCGAGCGCGAGCAACACCATCGCCGCGCCCGCGAACAGCGCGCGGCGCTCGAAGATCCGCTGCTCTCGCCAATGATCCTTGATGCGCACGGGGGACATCTGTCAGCACCGTGTTGCGGTGCAAGTGCTCATGTTTGCGGCCGGTAGCTACGCGCCAGGATCGCCGCCGCGGCCGGCCAGACCAGAGCGCCGGTGACCGTCGGCAGCCAACGCAGCGGCGTGGTCAACGCGTGGCCGCTCCAGCCGTCGATGGCGAAGAGGACGCCCTCGTAGACGGCGAGCAAGGGCAACACGATCAGCGCCTGCTGGAAGATGGGCTTGGAGCGGATTCTCTGATGCTCGCGCACGCCGATGTAGGCGAGAAAAGCCAGAGCCAGCGCATGCTCGCCGAGCACCGGCCCCTCGAAGGCATCGAGCAGCAGGCCGCAGACCCAACCGAGAGTGATGCCGCCGGCGCGCGGCGCCGCGATCGACCAATAGAGTACGGTGATGGCGAGGAACCCGGGCCGGATGATCTCCAGCCACGAGGGCAGCGGCAGCAGTGTGAGAATGAGCGCGCCTATCACGCTCTTCAGCATCGCGATGCGTGGGCTGGAGGCGCTCATGTTGGCGGCTGCCCCGGCTTCTTCGACGGCGCAGGCGCAGGCGGCTTCGTGCCGGGAGCAACCACCGGCGCGGCGGGTTTGGAGCCGGCTGCCTTCGCGAGGGTCTTCTTTGCCGCCGGCGCAGTCGCCGAATTCATCGCCGGTGTCGTCGACGCGGGCCGCGGCTTCGGCGGCACGGCCAGCGGCTGGATGCTCCGGTCGCCGGTCGTCAGCTTGCCGTTGCGCTCCTTCAAAGGCGCCGCGGGACTGTCATGACGGAACCAGATCAGCATGACCTCGGTGTCGGTGTCGAGATGCGCGAACGGCGCGGCACGCACGTGCGCGAGCGGCTGCACCGTGTCCTTGTGTACCTCCGTCACCCGGGCGACCGGATAGCCTGGAGGAAAAACTCCTCCGAGACCGGAGGTGACGAGGACATCGCCCACGTGGACGTCGGCATTGGCGGGCAGGTAGGGCAGGCCGAGCGAAGTCGAGTCGCCCGCCCCGACGGCGATCGTCCTGAGCCCCGTGCGCTCGATCTCCACGGGCAACTCGTGCTCCGGGTCGGTGATCAGGATCACCTCGGCGCTCCACGGACCGACGTGCATCGTCTGACCGACTACGCCGTCGTCATCCAGCACGGCCTGACCAGCGGCGACTGCGTTCACCGAGCCCCGATCGATGAGCACGCGCTGCCGCAGGCTGTTGAGCTGGACGTTGACAATGTCGGCCGGCAGCCAGCGCGCCGCGACCGGAGGCAGTGAGTTGCGCAGCCCGATGAGAGCGGCGTTCTGCTGCGCCAGCGCGTCATAGCGCATGGAGCGCAGCTCGAGACCGCGCAGCCGCGTGCGCAGGCGCTGGTTCTCGGCCTCGAGCGAGTCGCGGGTCGCGAAGCTCGCCTGAACCCAGCGCCACGCTTCGACCGGTGAGCCCACGGCGAGCTCCACCGGGTAGCTGGCCGCCTGCAGGACGTAGTGCGCCCGCTCGAGCCAGTCGAACCGCTGGTCGAGGATCATGAAACCGATGGAAACGACCGCGTAGAGAAAGAAGCGGAAGCCGGGCGAGCCTCCGCGCCCCTGCAGCGGTCTACCCGCGCCTGTTGAGAAGCCCGCCACTAATCTTTCAGCGCTCCTGTCGCTACTCGAGCCCGAAGTGGCCGGGGCCCATCTCGTCCATGAGCTCGAGGATCCGGCCGCCGCCGCGGGCCACGCAGGTGAGGGGATCGTCCGCCACGACGACGGGCAGTCCCGTTTCTTCCGTCAGAAGCTTGTCGATGTCGCGCAGCAGCGCGCCGCCGCCGGTGAGCACGATGCCGCGCTCCGCGACGTCCGCGCCCAGCTCCGGCGGAGTCTGCTCGAGCGCCTGCTTGACCGCGCTCACGATGTTCTGCAGCGGCTCCTGCAGCGCCTCGAGGATCTCATTGCTGTTCAGCGTGAAGCTGCGCGGCACACCCTCCGAGAGATTGCGGCCCTTCACCGATAGTTCCCGCACCTGCTGGCCGGGATAGGCGGAGCCGATCTCGATCTTGATGCGCTCCGCGGTCGCCTCGCCGATGAGGATGCCGTAGTTGCGCCGCACGTAGTTCATGATCGCCTCGTCGAAGCGATCGCCGCCGATGCGCGCGGAGTTGGCGTACACGACGCCGTTCAGCGACAGCACGGCGACCTCTGAAGTGCCGCCGCCGATGTCCAGCACCATGGAGCCGCGTGGCTCGTGCACCGGCAGGCCCGCGCCGACCGCGGCAGCCATCGGTTCGCTGACGATGCCGACGTTGCGGGCGCCCGCGCCCTCCGCCGACTCCCGGATCGCGCGCCGCTCCACCTGCGTGGAGCCGAACGGCACGCAGACCAGCACGCGCGGGGAAGGCTTCAGCATCCGATTGCCGTGCACCTTATTGATGAAGAACTGGAGCATCTTCTCCGTATAGGTGAAGTCGGCGATCACGCCGTCCTTCATCGGGCGCACTGCGGTGATGTGGCCCGGCGTACGGCCAAGCATGCTCTTGGCCTCCTGCCCCACGGCGACGATGATCTTGCCACCTCGAGTGGGCTCGTCCTGCACCGCGACCACGGAGGGCTCGTTGAGGACGATGCCCTTGTCGCGGACATAGATCAAGGTGTTGGCAGTCCCCAGATCGATCGACAAATCACTGGAGAAATAGCCGCGGAAGCGTTTGAGCATGAAGCGTCCGAAAGAAGAAGCGTACGGCGGGGACCCCCCGAAAGTGGCGCGTAATCTAGCAACCGAGGGGACATTCAGCAAGGCAACATGTATGATTTTGCGCTGTTTTTCTCATTCGTCTTTTTCGCCCCCATGGCCCTCACGCGCGCGCAGATCGAAAGCATCGCTCACCTGGCCCGCCTCGAGCTGGAGCCGGCCGAGATTCCCGTGTACCAGGAGAGCCTGTCGCGAATCATCGACTTGGTCGGTGAGCTCGACCGTGCCGACACGGCGGGCGTCGCGCCCATGGCCCATCCGTTGCCGGGTCTCAGCCAGCGGCTGCGGACCGATGCAGTGACCGAGCGGGACGCCCACGAGCTCTACCAGGCGAACGCGCCACAGGTGGCCGCGGGACTCTATCTCGTTCCCAAAGTGATCGAATGAATCGCCGGGAGCGATTCATAACGATGCGCGCCAGAGCGCATCGGCCCCCGCGGAAGCGGGGGCGAGGCCCAGGAGGGGCCGAGTAATGACCGTGGTTCACAGGAATTCCCTGACGCAGCTCGCCGCAGGCCTGCGCGCGAAGAAGTTCTCGAGCGTGGAGCTGGTGCGCGCCTATCTCGCGCGCATCGAAGCGAGCCAGCCGGCGCTCAATGCCTTTGTCTCCGTTACCGCCGATCAGGCGCTTGCGGCCGCCGCCGCGGCGGATCGCGACCTCGCCGCCGGCAGGGGCGGGGCGCTTGCCGGCGTGCCGATCGGCCACAAGGATCTTTTCTGCACGGCGGGAGTGCGCACCACCTGTGGCTCGCGGATGCTCGATAATTTCGTGTCGCCGTACGACGCCACCGTGGTCGCCAAGCTCAAGGCGGCCGGCGCCATCACCCTGGGCAAGCTCAACATGGACGAGTTCGCCATGGGCTCCTCGAATGAGACCAGCTACTACGGCCCGGTCAGGAATCCCTGGAACACCGATTTCGTGCCGGGCGGCTCTTCCGGCGGCTCCGCCGCCGCGGTGGCCGCGAGGCTGGTGCCCGGCGCGACCGCCACGGACACCGGCGGCTCGATCCGTCAGCCTGCCGCGCTCTGCGGCATCACCGGCGTCAAGCCTACCTATGGGCGCGTCTCGCGCTACGGCATGGTCGCCTTCGCTTCGAGCCTCGATCAGGGCGGCGTCCTCACGACCAGCGCCGAGGACGCAGCCCTCATGCTGCGTGAGATGGCGGGGTACGACCCCAACGACTCGACCAGCGTCGATACACCCGTGCCGGATTACCTGGCGGGGATCGATGCGCCGCTTGCGGGCGTGAAGGTCGGCCTGATCAAGGAATTCGTCGACGAAGGGCTCGATCGGGAGAACGAGCTGCGGATTCGCGAGGCCCTCAAGGTGCTCGAGCGGCTGGGAGCGAGCCTGCGTGAGGTGAGTCTGCCGAACCTGCCCCTGTCGGTACCCGTCTACTACGTGGTGGCGCCGGCCGAGTGCTCGTCGAACCTCGCCCGCTATGACGGGGTGCGTTTCGGCCACCGCTGCAAGGACCCGCGCGACCTTCTGGACCTCTACCGCCGCTCGCGTGGCGAGGGCTTCGGGGCCGAGGTCAAGCGCCGCATCATGACGGGCACCTACGTGCTCTCGGCTGGGTACTACGACGCCTACTACTTGAAGGCGCAGCGCGTGCGGCAGCTGATCACCGCCGATTTCAAGCGCGCCTTCGGCGAGGTCGATGTTCTCGTGGGTCCCACCAGCCCGACGGCCGCCTTTCGCATCGGCGCCAAGACCGACGATCCCATCACCATGTATCTCAACGACATCTACACCATCGGCGCCAATCTCGCGGGACTTCCGGCGCTGTCGGTTCCGTGTGGCTTCGTAGGGGGACTGCCGGTCGGCCTGCAGATCGTGGGCCCGCATTTCGCCGAGGCGCGGATTCTCAACGTCGCGCACCGTTACCAGCTCGAGACCGACTGGCATCGGCAGTCGCCGGAGCGGTTCGCATGACCGCCAAAGAGAGTACGTGGGAAACCGTCATCGGGCTCGAGATCCACGCGCAGCTCGCCACCCGGTCGAAGATCTTCTCCGGCGCCGCGACGGCCTACGGCGCGCCGCCCAACGCCCAGGCGAGCCTCATCGATCTCGGCTTCCCCGGCGTGCTGCCGGTGTTGAATGGCGAGGCGGTTCGCATGGCCGTCTGCTTCGGCCTCGCGATCGGCGCGCGCATAGCCCGCCAGTCGGTGTTCGCGCGCAAGAACTACTTCTATCCGGACCTGCCGAAGGGCTATCAGATCAGCCAGTACGAGCTGCCGGTCGTGGCGCAGGGCGCTCTCGACATTGTGCTCGATGACGGCAGCACCAAGCGCATCGGCATTACCCGCGCGCACCTGGAGGAGGATGCCGGCAAGTCGCTGCACGAGGGCCTCGGCGGTGTCACGGGCGTGGATCTCAACCGCGCCGGCACACCGCTCCTCGAGATCGTCTCGGAGCCGGACATGCGCTCCGCGAAGGAAGCCGTCGCCTACATGAAGAAGGTGCACACGCTGGTGCGCTACCTCGAGATCTGCGACGGCAACATGCAGGAGGGGTCGTTCCGCTGCGATGCCAATGTGTCGGTGCGGCCGAAGGGCGCCGCCAAACTCGGCACCCGCGCGGAGATCAAGAACATCAACTCCTTCCGCTTCGTGGAGAAGGCGATCCTGTACGAGACGGCGCGTCAGATCGAGCTCATCGAGTCGGGCGGCAAGGTGGTACAGGAGACGCGCCTCTACGACCCGGACAAGGGCGAGACGCGCTCCATGCGCACCAAGGAGGAAGCGAATGACTATCGCTACTTCCCCGACCCCGACCTCCTGCCGCTGGTACTGGAAGAGGCCTTCATCGAGGGAGTGCGCGCCACCCTGCCGGAGCTTCCCGACGAGAAGGCGGCGCGATTCTCATCACAGTACGGACTCTCGGCCTACGACGCCGGCGTGCTGACGGCGAGCCGCGAGCTCGCCGGCTACTACGAGGAAGTCGTGCGCGCCGTGCCGCGGGAGCCAAAGCTGGCCGCCAACTGGGTGATGGGAGAGCTCGCTGCCGCGCTCAACAAGGAAAATCTCGACGTCGGCTCGGGGAAGATGCCGGCGGCGCGCCTCGCGGACCTGCTCACGCGCATCGCCGATCAGACGATCTCCGGCAAGCTTGCGAAGGAGGTGTTCGAGGCGATGTGGGCGAGCGGCGAGAGCGCCGATGCCATCATCGAGTCGAAGGGCCTCAAGCAGATCACCGACACCGGCGCCATCGAGCGCGCCATCGAGGAGGTGATGGCCAAGAACCCAGGGCAGCTCGCCGACTATCGCGCCGGCAAGGACAAGCTCTTCGGCTTCTTCGTCGGCCAGGTGATGAAGGCGACGCAGGGTAAGGCGAATCCCGCTCAATTGAACGAGCTGCTGAAGAAGAAACTTCCCGGTTGAGTAATTGGGGTTCGTGCCCCATTGTCGAGGCCATGGAACCCTCAGCCACGCCCCGCGACGAGGTTCGTCGCTTCATTGTCGAGAACCGCCCGGTCCGCGGACATTGGGTGCGCCTGGAAGGCGCCTGGCGCGAGCTGCGCGCCCACCGCGACTATCCTCAGCCCGTGCGCGAGCTTCTCGGCCAGGCCGTTGCCGCCTCCGTGCTGCTCGCCGCTACCTTGAAGTTCCGCGGCCAATTGACGCTGCAGCTGCAGGGCAATGGCGCTGTGAGCCTTCTCGTTGCGCAATGCACCCACGATTACCGTCTGCGCGCGGTTGCGCGCTTCGACGCCGCGGCAGTGTCGGCGCTCTCCACGAATGGCGCCCCCGGGGACGCCGGTGGCGCCAGCGACAGCGTCTTCCGCCGCCTCGTCGGGACCGAGGGTCGCATTGCGGTCACGGTAGAGGCGGACGAGCGCAACACGCGCTACCAGGGCATCGTGCCCCTGAGCGGCGATTCGCTCGCGGGCTCGCTGGAGGCTTACTTTGCTCGCTCCGAGCAGCTTCCGACTCGAGTGCTCCTCGCCGCCGACGGCGAGCGGGGCGCCGGCGTCCTGGTGCAGAAACTGCCCCAGGATGCGGCCACTGATGAGGAGCAAATGCGCGAGATCTGGGAGCAGGCAGAGCGCGGCATAGAGCGCTTGAGCGCGGACGATCTGCTGCGATGTCCCGTGGAAGAGCTGCTGGGGCGTGGCTTTTCGGCCCACGACATGCGGCTTTTCCGTGGTGCGCCCGTTCAGTTCGAGTGCCGCTGCAGTCACGGCCGGGTCACCAGCCTGCTCCGGGCTTTGGGACCGGACGAAGTCCGTGACGTGCTCCGCGAGCAGGGTTCGGTGACCGTCACCTGCGAGTTCTGTCACCGGCCCTACCGCTTCGATGCCGGCGATGTCGAGGCGCTCTTCGGGGATGGCCCCGCTCCCGGTGGCAATTCGTACACCATTCACTGAGATTGACTCATATTTGAGACGATAAGGCCGGTTTTGCGCTGGGTGGCGGCTTTCGCTATACTGCACTTAAAGATTTGTGCAAGTATTTATATTAAGCCGATGCCCACATCCCCACGCGATCTGCTGCTGACGTGGCTACGAGCTGCCGGTGAACCGACACGGCTGCGGCTGCTTGCTCTGTGCGCCGCGCGCGAGCTCAGCGTCTCCGACATCGCCCAGATCGTTGGCCAGAGCGAGCCGCGGGTATCGCGACACCTGAAAATCCTGGGGGAGGCGGGGCTGATCGAGCGCCTGCGGCAGGGGCAGTGGGTGCACTACGCCCTGGCTCGCGGAGCTGCTGCCGCTGGATTCGTGCAGGGACTGCTCGGGCAGCTCGATCGCGCGGATCCCCTACTGGCGCGCGACCGGGAGCGGGCTCAGGCGCTGCAAGGCGACGGACTGCGCGCGGGAGCGCCGGCGGCGTCGCGTCTCGGCAGGGAGCTGCGAGGCTTCGTCGAATCGGCCGAAGCCGTCATCCCTGCCGGCGCAGTGCTGCTGGTCGGGGCGGATCATCCCGAGCTGATCGAGACCGCGGCGGGTATGGGTGCGGAGTGCGCCGTCGTCGCGCACTCCCGCCGGTCGTCGCAACTTGCGCGCTCGATGGCCGAGCGCGCGGGCTTTCACTGCCGCGTATTCCTGGCCGCGGGCGGCGATGCGCTCGGGCCGCGCGACCTCGCCCGCCTCGGACGCACCTTTGATGCAGTGCTGCTCGATCGCCTGGGGACTCCTTTCGACGAGGCGCTCGGCGGCCTGCTCGCGGCGGCGCGGCGCGCACTCTCGCCCGGCGGACATCTCCTGCTGTTCGAGCGCTATGACTCGCTCGAGAGCCCGCGCGCGCGCGTGGTGGAGCATCCCCTCGCGCGACTGCGCCGGCTGCTCACCGAGGCCGGGCTGACCTGTGAGCGCCTGAGCCCCATCGAAGCCGACGGCCAACACCTGTTGGCCGCGGCGGCCGTACTGTCGACGGAGCGGCCGCGCGATACGGCGAGCGCGGCATAAACAAATGGGATCTACGATGAACCTCTCATTCGAGTTCTTCCCGCCCGGCGACGCGGAGATGGAAGCAACGCTGTGGCGCTCGGTGCAGCGTCTGGCGCCGCTTGCGCCGCGATTCGTCTCCGTTACCTATGGTGCTGACGGCTCGACGCGTACCCGCACGCATCAGCTCGTAACCCGCATCCAACGGGAAACTCCGCTGACCGGAGCGGCGCATCTCACCTGTATCGGCGCGAGCCGCGGTGAGATCCTCGACATCGCGCGCCAGTACCGGGATGAGGGCATACGGCACATCGTCGCTTTGCGTGGGGACCCTCCCCAGGGGATCACGCGTTATGAGCCCCACCCCGACGGCTTCGCTTACGCCGCGGATCTGGTGGCGGCCCTCAAAACAGTTGCGGATTTCGATATCTCAGTCGCCGCCTATCCCGAAGTACATCCCGAGGCGCAGTCGGCGCAATTCGACCTCGACAACCTCAAGCGCAAGTTGGACGCCGGTGCGACGCGCGCCATCACGCAGTTCTTCTACGACGTCGAAGTGTTCCTCCGCTTCCGCGATAGCTGCGCAGCCGCGGGGATTGGCGCGCCCATCGTGCCGGGGATCCTGCCGATCACGCGATTCCCGCAGGTGTTGCGTTTCGCGGCGCGCTGCGGCGCCAGCATCCCGCAGTGGCTGGCGGAGCGTTTCCATGGTCTCGACGACGATCCGGAGACGCGCCGGCTGATTGCCGCCAGTGTCGCGATAGAGCAGGTTCAGTCGCTGGAACGACATGGTGTCCGCGACTTCCATTTTTACACGCTCAATCGCGCTGAGCTTACGTACGCTATCTGCCATACCTTGGGCGCACGTCCGAGCAAGCCGGTAACAGGCAGTCCCGTGGCTCTGGGAGCGCAGTGATGCGCGCGTGCGTCCATGGCCTTCCACGGGCCGACCGGCCGGGCCCGGCCGGCAAAGACTCTCCGGCGCCGCGCGTCGCCGCCGCGCCTTTCGCCGTGACGCCGGTGGTCGAAACCGAGCGTCGGGAGCGCCTCGAGCGCCTGCGGCGCCTGCTGGATGAGCGCATCGTGCTGCTCGACGGCGCAATGGGCACGATGGTGCAACAACATAGGCTGGATGAGCGCGGCTACCGCGGCGAGCGGTTCCAGCATCACGGCCGCGATCTCAAGGGCAACAACGACATCCTGACGCTCACGCGGCCCGATGTCATCGGCGGCATTCACCGCGCCTACCTCGAGGCCGGCGCCGACATCATCGAGACCAACACCTTCAACTCCAACTCGGTATCGCAGGCCGACTACGGCACCGAGGCGCTGGTTCCGGAGCTCAACTATCGCGCCGCGAGACTGGCGCGCGCGGCGGCGGATGAGTACGCCGGCGCGGCGGGACGCCCGGCCTTCGTGGCGGGCGCGCTGGGGCCGACCAGCCGCATGTGCTCGCTCTCCCCGGATGTCAACGATCCCGGCTACCGCAGCACCTCTTTCGACGAGCTGGCGGCGACCTATCTCGATTCGGCACGCGCGCTGCTGCTCGGCGGTGTCGACCTCATCCTCATCGAGACCGTAATCGATACCCTGAACGCGAAGGCTGCGATCTACGCGGTGTTGTCGCTCTTCGACGAGACCGGCATCGAAGTGCCGATCATGATCTCCGGCACCATCACCGACGCCTCCGGGCGGATTCTCTCGGGCCAGACCGCGGAAGCCTTCTGGAACTCCGTTCGCCACGCGCGACCGCTCTCGGTGGGACTCAACTGCGCGCTGGGCGGCCGGCAACTGCGTCCTTACATCCAGGAGCTGGCGCGTGTCGCGGACACGCGGGTGTGCGCGTACCCGAACGCGGGCCTGCCGAATGCCTTCGGAGAATACGACGAGGCGCCGGAAGAGACCGCGGAGATCCTGCGGGAATTCGCCACTTCGGGCCTGGTCAACATCCTCGGCGGCTGCTGCGGCACGACCCCGGAGCACATCCGCCTGTTGCGGCAGGGAGTCGGCCGGTGCGCGCCGCGCGCCATACCCGCGGTCCCGGTGAAGACCCGTCTCGCCGGGCTGGAGTCGGTCGCGATCGACGAGGAGTCGCTGTTCGTCAACGCGGGCGAGCGCACCAATGTGACGGGCTCCGCACGCTTTCGCAAGCTCATCGAGG
Organism: uncultured Pseudomonadota bacterium; assembly: GCA_963833085.1. Lineage (GTDB taxonomy): Bacteria > Pseudomonadota > Gammaproteobacteria > Steroidobacterales > Steroidobacteraceae > 13-2-20CM-66-19. The sequence continues at coordinate 58,429 of CAWHWV010000025.1, read as the reverse complement.
CGGGCGACTACGCGGCGGCGCTCGAGGTGGCGCGCCAGCAGGTGGCGAGCGGCGCGCAGGTGATCGACATCAACATGGACGAGGGCATGCTCGACTCCGAGGCGGCGATGGTGCGCTTCCTCAACCTCATCGCCGCGGAGCCCGACATCGCGCGGGTACCGGTGATGCTCGACTCCTCGAAGTGGAGCGTGCTCGAGGCCGGGCTCAAGTGTCTGCAGGGCAAGGGCATCGTCAACTCCATCAGCATGAAGGAGGGGGAGGAGATCTTCCTCGACCATGCGCGCAAGGTGCGCCGCTACGGCGCGGCGGCGGTGGTCATGGCCTTCGACGAGCAGGGCCAGGCCGATACGGTCGAGCGCCGGGTAGCGATCTGCGAGCGCGCCTACCACCTGCTGACGCGCGCGGGCTTTCCGCCCGAGGACATCATCTTCGATCCCAACATCTTCGCCGTGGCGACGGGCATCGAGGAGCACAACGGCTACTCGCTGGCCTTCATCGAGGCGACCCGGCGAATCAAGAGCCTGCTGCCGCATGTGCTGGTGAGCGGCGGCGTCAGCAACGTCTCATTCTCATTCCGGGGCAACGACTCGGTGCGCGAGGCGATGCACTCCGTGTTCCTCTATCACGCCATCGCCGCCGGCATGGATATGGGCATCGTCAACGCCGGTCAGCTCGCAATCTACGAGGAGATCAAGCCTGAGCTGCGCGAGGCCGTGGAGGATGTCATCCTCAACAGGCGTCAGGATGCGACGGAGCGGCTGCTGGAGATTGCGGCGCGCTTCAAGGGCGACGGCGGCGCGAAGCGCAAGGAGGACCTCGAGTGGCGGTCGCTCCCCGTCGCCAAGCGCCTGGAGCATGCGCTGGTGAAGGGCATCGACGACTTCGTGATAGAGGACACCGAGGAGGCGCGGCTCGCCTACGAGCAACCGCTGCAGGTCATCGAGGGACCGCTGATGGACGGCATGAACATCGTCGGCGATCTATTCGGTGCCGGCAAGATGTTCCTGCCGCAGGTGGTCAAGAGCGCGCGTGTCATGAAGCGCGCAGTGGCGCACCTCATACCCTACATCGAGCAGAGCAAGGGAGCGTCCGGTGGACGCCGCACGAATGGCCGGGTGGTGATTGCGACGGTCAAAGGGGACGTGCACGACATCGGCAAGAACATCGTTGGCGTTGTGTTGCAATGCAACAACTTCGAGGTCATCGATCTCGGCGTCATGGTTCCCTGCGAGAAGATCCTCGAGACCGCCAGGCGAGAGAACGCGGACTACATCGGCCTCTCCGGGCTCATCACTCCCTCGCTCGATGAGATGGTGAGCGTCGCCCGCGAGATGCAGCGGCAGGGATTCGAGCTGCCGCTCCTCATCGGCGGCGCAACGACCTCACCCGCGCATACATCGGTGAAGATCGCGCCGCAGTACAAGTCGGCAGTCGTCTACGTGAAGGACGCTTCGCGGTCGGTCGGCGTCTGCCAGACGCTGGCAAATCCGACGCAGCGCCCGGCGTTCGTCGCCAAGATCAACGAGGAGCACGAGCGCCGGCGCGAGCAGCATGCCGGCAGGAAGGTGAAGGCACCCGAGCTCAGCATCGAGCAGGCGCGGGCCAACCGCCGCCGCATCGACTGGGCGGCGTTCGCGCCAACTGCGCCGCGCGTTCCGGGCGTGCGTACCTTCGAGAAGTATCCTCTCGAGGAGCTTCTCGGCTACGTCGACTGGATGCCGTTCTTCAACGCCTGGGAGTTCACCGGGAAATTTCCGGAGCTGCTCACCGATCCCAAGGTGGGCGAGGCGGCGAGCAATCTCTACGCCGATGCCCGCCGCATGTTGAAGCAGCTCATTGCCGAGAGGTGGCTGGAGGCGCGGGCCGTGGTCGGACTCTTCCCGGCGAACGCGGTGGGAGATGACGTCGAGGTTTACGCCGACGAGGATCGCGGGCGGCCGCTCCTGACGCTCTCGTTCCTGCGCCAGCAGAAGGGCAAGCCGCCGGGCCAGCCGCACGAATGTCTCGCTGATTACATCGCCCCGAAGTCGAGCGGTGGGCGCGACTACATCGGCGCATTCGCGGTGACGGCCGGACTCGGGATCGAGGAGCACGTCGCCCGCTTCGAGCGCGCCCACGACGACTATTCGAGCATCATGCTGAAGGCGCTGGCCGACCGATTCGCCGAGGCCGCCGCCGAGCACTTCCACGAGCGGGTGCGGCGGGAGCTCTGGGGCTACGCGGCCGCGGAGTCGCTCACCAACGATGACCTCATCCGCGAGGAGTACCACGGCATTCGTCCGGCGCCCGGATACCCGGCCTGTCCCGACCACACCGAGAAAGCGAAGCTCTGGCAGTTGCTCGACGTCGAGCGCCGCACCGGGATCCGCCTGACGGACTCATTCGCCATGTATCCGACAGCGGCAGTGAGCGGCTGGTACCTGGGGCACCCGGAGGCGCACTATTTCGCGGTGGGCAAGATCGCCCGCGATCAGGTGGAGGATTACGCGCGCCGCAAGGGCATGTCGCTCGAGCAAGCCGAGAAGTGGCTGGCGCCGAATCTCGGGTACGACATTTGAGCGTCAGCGCAATGTTGCTTTGCGGACCTCGAGATCGCCGAACAGCGCCAGAGTCAACGCCGAGTAGAACGTCAGCCCGATCGCGAAGACCGCGAGGATTGCTGCGGAACTGACCGCCCGCGTGATTGCCGCATCGTCGGCTCGCGTCGTCGGACGATCGCCATCGCTACGATCGCGGCGACGAGCGTCCAGAGGGTCAGAATGACTCCCATCCCGACGCAGTAGATCGCGGCAACCCGCCACCAGTTGCCGCGGACGAGCCTGAAGCTGTAGGCGATGCTCGCGAGCACGCCCTTGCGCGCGAGCACCAACGCCGGCAGCGCGAACGACAGGGCGATCCAGATATAGATTGCGGGCGCCAGCATCACGATGATGCCGGCGGTCCGGTAGGGCGGTGCGAGGGCGAGCGCCGGCACCATGAACACCGCGACCGCCGCGCCGGCGAGCAGCGAGATGGCCACGATGGCGGGCGCCCGCGCGCAGCGTGTCGAGAAGATCGGCGGAGCCGGCCACCGGCCGGCCGGCGGCGATGGTGGACTGGCGCAGCAGTATCGTCATCGCGAGCATGACGAAGATCAGTGTGCCCACGCCGTATATGGTGACCCCGACCGGGTCGTTGGTGTCGAGCACGGGCACGCGGCCGCGCCAGAGATAATAGAGCGTCCACAGCTGCCCGGCGATGATGGCCAGGGTCGCGTAGGGCAGACACTTGAGCAGCGACAGGCGGAATATCTGCAGCACGGCATCGAGCAGCTCCGCGAACGAGCGGGGCTTGAGCGGCGGGTAGAGGGCATTTGGCATGAGGGCATCTTAGCTTTGCGATGACTACGACTGCTATCCAATCCGGAACCGCGACGGTCGCCGAGCTGCTCGCTGCCGGCGCGCAGCGTCTGCTGCAGCCGGTCGGCGCTGGCGCCACGCCGGAGCTCGATGCGGAGCTGCTTCTCGCCCATGTGCTGGGTGTCGGTCGCGCGCGGCTGCGATCTCATGGCGAGGACGTACCCGCGGCCGATGCCGCAGCGAGTTTCCTGGTTCTCATCGAGCGCCGGGCCGCCGGTGAGCCCGTTGCCTACATTCTCGGGCGCAAGGATTTCTGGACTCTGCAGCTCGCCGTCAGTCCCGCGGTTCTGGTCCCGCGTCCGGAGACGGAATTGCTGGTGGAACGGGCGCTTGCGCTCCATCCGGGGGATGAGGCGAGGGCTGCGGATCTGGGTACCGGCTCCGGCGCGATCGCCCTGGCGCTGGCGAGCGCCAGGCCGCGGTGGCGGATCGTTGCCACCGATGTTTCCGCCGCAGCGCTTGCCGTCGCGCGAGCGAACGCGGTGGCCCTCGGCCTCGAGCGCACGGAGATGGTCCAGGGGGACTGGCTCGCCTGCCTTCCCGGGCGCACATTCGATCTGCTGGTGAGCAATCCGCCGTACGTGGCCCCGGACGACCCGGCGCTCCGCACCCGGGAGCTGATGCGCGAGCCGCGGCTTGCGCTGGTGGCCGAAGAAGACGGCCTCGCCGCCTTGCGCGCGATCATCCGGTGCCGCGCCCGCGCACCTCGAGCCCGGCGGCTGGCTGTTGCTCGAGCACGGTGCGACGCAGGCTGCCGCGGTTGCGGGCGCGCTTGTGGCGCGCGGCTTCGCTCAAGTACGCTCGCACCGCGATCTCGCCGGGCGCGAGCGCATGACGGAGGGCCAATGGCCGACACATCCCTGATTCGATTCGAGACTTCGCACGGCGCTTTCACAGTGGAGCTCCACGCGAAGGAGGCGCCGCTCACCGTGGAGAATTTTCTCCGCTATGTCGATGAGCGGCATTTCGACGGCACGATCTTCCACCGCATCGTGCCGGGCTTCGTCATCCAGGGCGGCGGGCTCGATGCGCAGTTTCGCAACAAGCGCACGCACGAGCCGGTCCGCAACGAGGCGAAGAACGGCCTGAAGAACAAGCGCGGCACGCTCTCCATGGCGCGCACCAGCGAGGTCGACAGCGCCACCTCGCAGTTCTTCGTCAATCTTTCCGACAACGAGTTCCTCGACCACAGCGCGCGCGATTTCGGCTACGCCGTCTTCGGCCGCGTCACGGAGGGGATGGACGTCATCGACAAGATCGCGGCCGTCAAAACGGGGCGCCGACAGGGTTACCAGGACGCGCCGCTCGAGGATGTGGTGATCGTCTCCGCGCGACGCTCGGGATCAGAGGCTCAATAGCTTCGGCGACCATGCAGCGGGGCGTCTTCGCGCGGTTGCGGCGCTGGTTGCTGCTCGCCATCATCGCGTGGCTGGTCGTCACGGTCGTGCCGGTGGTGCTGCTGCGCTGGATACCGCCCCTCACCAGCGCGTTCATGCTGGAAGCCCGTATCGGGGCGCTGCATGCCGGCGAGAGGGACTACCGCACGGACTATCATTGGGTGAGTCTCGAGCGCATCTCGCCGAAGGCCGCCATTGCGGTGATCGCATCCGAGGACCAGACTTTCCCGTTCAACTATGGGTTTGATTTTCAATCCATCCGCGGCGCGGTGCGCGCGGCGGAGCGCGGCAGGCGGCTGCGCGGCGCGAGCACGATCTCGCAGCAGGTGGCGCGGAATCTCTTTCTTTGGCCCGGCCGCAGCTTCGTGCGCAAGGGGATCGAGGCGTACTTCACCGTGTTGCTGCAGGCGCTGTGGCCGAAGGAGCGCATCCTCGAGGTTTATCTCAACGTCGCGCAGTTCGGCCGTGGCATCTACGGCGTCGAGGCGGCGGCGCGCCGCTTCTATCACGAGCCCGCCGCGCGCCTGACTGCGAGCCAGGCGGCGCTGCTCGCGGCCGTGCTGCCGAGCCCGTTACACTGGCACGTGGACCGGCCATCGCGTTTCGTTGCGTGGAAGCAGCAGTGGATTCTGGCGCAGATGCGCAATCTCGGTGGCGCTGCCTACCTGCGGGAAGTGAGACAGAACCAATAGTTCGGTCGCGCGTGCTGCGCGGCGCATATAATCCCGGGTATGGGCATTGCAGGCGGCGACTGTCCTTCCGGAACGTAAACCAACTCCATGGCTGAGCGCGAATTGACCACCGCGGACTGGCGCGGCTACTCCGAGGCGCAGTTTCCCCAGGGAAGCTGGAGCTTGGACGATGATGTGCTGCGCGCGCTGGCGGGCGGACCCCCGGTGGACCTCATCACCCGCGAGCGCTTCCGCGACTTCACGCTCTATTTCGAATGGCGGATGCCGCGCGGCGGCAGTTCCGGGGTGCTCTATCGCGTCGACGAGCAGTTCGAGCACTCATGGCAGTCCGGACCGGAGATGCAGCTTCTCGATGACGAGCATCACCAGGACGGCGCCAACGCGCTGACTTCCTGTGGAGCGCTCTACGGCCTGATCGCGCCGTGGCACGATCAGCGGGATATCGCCAACGCCTATCACAGCGCGCGCCTCGTCGTGCGCGGCAGCCTGGTCGAGCACTGGATCGACGACACGCAGGTGCTCGGCTACGACCTCGAGAGCGAGGAGGTGAAGGAGCGGATCGCGCGCAGCAAGTTCCGCGAATGGCCGCAATTCGCGCAGCTTGCGGAAGGGCACATCGCCCTGCAGCACCACGGCACGGAGGCCTGGTTCCGCCGCATCCGCATCGAGAATTAGTCGAAGCCCGCCATCACTCGAGCTCCGCGAGCAGCTCCGCCTGGTGCTCCTGCTGCAGCGCATCGAGCAGCTCGTCGAGATCGCCGTCCATGACCTGCTGCAACCTGTAGAGCGTGAGATTGATGCGGTGATCGGTGACCCGCCCCTGCGGAAAGTTGTAGGTGCGGATGCGCTCCGACCGGTCGCCGCTGCCGACCTGCAGTCGGCGTGTCTGCGCCTGCGCGCTGCGCTGCTTCTCCTCCTCCGCGGCGAGCAGGCGCGCACTGAGAAGCTTCATCGCGCGCGAGCGATTCTTGTGTTGCGACCGCTCGTCCTGACATTCGACCACGATGCCGGTCGGCAGGTGGGTAATGCGCACCGCGGAGTCGGTCTTGTTGACATGCTGTCCGCCCGCGCCCGAGGAGCGATAGGTGTCGATGCGCAGGTCCGCCGGATTGATCGTCACTTCCTCGATCTCGTCGAGCTCCGGCAGGATCGCGACCGTGCACGCCGAGGTATGGATGCGCCCCTGCGCCTCGGTCTGCGGGACTCGCTGCACGCGGTGCGTGCCGGACTCGAATTTCAGCCGTGAGAACGCCCCGCGACCGGCGATCCGACTGATGATCTCCTTGTAGCCGCCGTGCTCGCCCGGGCTTTCGCTCAGCACCTCGACCGAGAAGCCCCTGGCCTCCGCATAGCGCGCATACATGCGGAAGAGATCGCCCGCGAACAGGGCCGCCTCGTCACCGCCCGTGCCGGCGCGCACCTCGAGGAAAAGGCCTTTGTCATCGCGCGGGTCCTTGGGCAGAAGAAGCGCGCGCAGCTGCGATTCCGTGGCGGCGAGTCCCGACTGCAGCCGATCGACCTCCTCAGCGCCGAGTGACCGCATGCCGGCGTCGGAGTCCGCGAGCATCTCGCGCGCAGCGGCAAGATCCCGCTCGAGCTCGTGGTAGTGCCGCAGCCGCTCGGCGAGCGGCTCGAGGCGTGCGTATTCGACGGAGAGGTCGCGGAATTGCGGCGAGCCTCCGGCGATATCGGCGGTGGCGAGCAGCCGGCCGACCTCCTCGAAGCGATCGGCGAGCTTCTCGAGCCGCTGGCGGATGGATTCCTTCACGATTGTAAGGGTTTACGGGGGGCGGCATTGTACATGCGCGCCGGCCGGCGAGGCTCTATAGTGACGCGTGTGCATCCCCTGATTCATTGCCGCCGCATCGTCCTTCCCCTCTGCCTGGGCGCCCTCTGCCTGGCGCTCGCGGTGGGCTGTGCCACCGTACCGGAAAAGGCGGCCCAGCCGCCGCAGCCCGATGCCGCCGCACTGACCATAGTGGCGGAGATCGCGCTGCAGCGCGGTGACTGCAAGACCGCTGCCGAGACTTACGCCAGGGCAGCGCAAATCGCTTCGGCGCCGGTGGCGCACCGTGCAAGCGAGGTCGGACTCGCATGCGAGAATCTCCCGGCGGCCTGGGCGTCCGCACAGCGCTGGCGAGACCTGGATCCGCAGAGCCGTGAAGCGCTGGCCATGTATGCGACCGTGGCGCTGAAGCTCTATCGCATCGCCGATGCCCGCGCCGCGGTCAAAGCCTTCCTCAGCGCACCGCTGCCGCCTCCCAGGCACGGCGCGGCAGGCCGGCACGCCGCGAGTGCCGCGCCGACGGGCGGTGAGGACGGTGGCCTCGCCGATCTCACCACGCTGCTGCTCGAGGAGTCCGAGCCGCCGGAGGTGTTCGCGGCTCTCAACGGCGTGATCGACACGGCGGGCGCCTCGCCCGCACGGCTGACACTTCTCGGGGAGCTGGCCCTCGAGGCTTATGACGCCAATAGCGCGGAGCGGTACGCACTGAGTGCGGTCCAGGAGAGCCCGAAGAACCTGCAAGCCAACCGTGTCCTCGTGCGGGCCTATGTCGTGTTGGGTGAGCCGGGGAAGGCCATCGCGACCGCGCGTGGCCTGATGCGCGAGGATCCACGGCACGGCATGTTCGAGCTGGCGGAGGTCTACCAGGAGCTCGGCAGGGTGGAGGATGCGCACCAGGAGCTCGAGCGGCTGCGCACCGCCGATGCGCCGCGAGGCGAGGTCGACCGGCGCCTCGCGGTGCTGGCGTACGATTCCGGCGACCTGCAGGAGGCGCAGCAGCGCTTTGCCGATCTCGCCGAGAGTGGCGAGGCGGACGACAGCACACTGATGTATCTGTCCGACATCGCGGCGCGGCAGGGGGATGTCGCCGCCGCGCTCGCCGGTTACGGCAAGCTGGCGGATTCCGCGCTGGCGCTCGAGGCGCGCGAGAAGGCGGCGGCGTTGCTCCTCGGCTCGCACCACACGAGCGACGCGCTCGCCCTGCTCAGGGAGTATGCGCGCCAGCATCCCGAGGAGAGCGTCGATCTGACCGTCGCGGAGGCGCAGCTTCTCGGCGACCACGGCAGTGCCGATGCGGCGCTCAAACTGTTGGGTGTCGGGCTGCGGGCTCATCCACAACACCCGGCGCTCGAGTACGAGCGCGCGATCATCCTGGAGCAGGCCGGGCACGTGAGTGAATCGGTGCAGGTGCTGCAGCACCTGCTCGGCGCGCGGCCCGACGATCCCACGCTATTGAACGCCCTCGGCTACACCCTGGCCGATCATGACATGGATCTGCCGCACGCCGAGTCGCTGATCCGCCGTGCCCTGGAGCTGATGCCGGACAATCCGGCGGTGCTCGACAGCATGGGCTGGGTGCGCTTCCGCCGCGGCGATGCGGCCGGCGCGGTGCCGCCGCTCGCGCGCGCATATGACATCAGCCACGATGCGCAGATCGGGGCCCACTGGGGCGAGGCGCTGTGGGTGGCCGGCCGACACGAGGCCGCGCGCAAGGTGTGGGCGGAGGCGCTGGCGCGCGATCCCGACTCCAAGGCGCTGCAGGCGGTCGTCGCCCGCTTCATCCCGAATGCGAAATGACACGCGACTCCTTCCGGCCGGCATGGTGTTGGCCGGCCTTGCGCTCGCTTTGGCGCTTGTTTTCGCGCTGGCCGGATGTCAGACGGTCCCCGTCTCTCCCGCGCCCTCGGTATCGTGGAGCGTGCGGCGGCCGGAGCTCCAGGCTCTCGGCCGCTTCGGTCTCAACGGACGCGTCGCAGTCGCTGTCGGCAATCAGGGTTTCAACGCCGGGCTGCGCTGGACGCAGTCCGCCGCGGTGACGCAGCTCGCTCTCACGGGCCCGCTTGGGGCGGGCGGCGTGGAAATAACTGCGAATGGAGACGATCTCAGCGTCGTCACCTCGAATGGCAAGCGCCTGGGTAATACCGCCGCGCGCATGCAGCTCGAGGACAAGCTCGGCTTCGAGCCGCCGCTCGCCAGCCTGCGGTACTGGGTTCTTGGCGTTCCGGACCCCGCCGCGCCCGCCGCCGTGCAGCTCGATTCCCAACAGCGCGTCACGCAACTGACGCAGAACGGATGGCAGATCGATTACACCGCCTACATGCCGGTCGGGGCGGAGTGGCTGCCCCGGCTGCTGACGCTGCGGCGGCAGGATGTGCGGGTGCGGATGGTCGTGGACGGATGGCAGCTATGAACGGCGGCGCGGCAGAGGCGCGCCAGGACAGCCTCTGGCCGGCGCCGGCGAAGCTCAATCTCTTTCTCCACGTCACCGGGAGGCGAGCGGACGGCTACCACGAGCTGCAGACGGTCTTTCAGCTCATCGATCTCTGTGACACAGTGGCGCTTGCTGTGCGCGACGACGGTGCGATCGAGCGTCCCGAGGGCCCGGCGGACGTGCCGCCGGAATCGGATCTGGTGGTGCGCGCGGCGCGCGCCCTGCAGGCCGCGTCGGGTACACGGCTGGGCGCTACCCTGCGAGTGCGCAAGCGCATCCCGCTCGGAGGCGGCCTGGGCGGCGGGAGCTCCGATGCGGCCACCACCCTGCTTGCGCTCAATACGCTCTGGGACTGCCGGCTCGGGGTCGATGAGCTGGCGCGCCTGGGGTTGCCTCTCGGTGCGGATGTGCCTGTATTCGTTAGAGGTTTCTCCGCCTGGGCGGAGGGAGTGGGTGAGCGGCTGACGCCGGTCGAGCTCCCGGGGCGCTGGTACGTGGTCATCCACCCCGGCGTCGGGGTGAGCACCCGGGACGTCTTCCAGAGCGCTGAATTGACACGAAATTCCCCCCTCATCACAATACGCGCCTTTTTCGAGGCCGGTGGTCGCAATGACTGCGAGCCGGTGGTGCGGGCGCGCTGCCCCGAGGTGGCGGCGGCGCTCGATTGGCTGTCGCGATATGCGCCGGCAAGGCTGACGGGAACCGGCTCCTGTATCTTCGCGTCTTGCGCGACTGCCATCGAGGCGGAGCGCATCGCGGCGCGCGTACCGGACGAGTGGACGAGCTTCGTGGCGCGGGGACTTAATATCTCACCGGCGCATCGTTCCCTGTAGTTGTTGTTGGGGTGTCGCCAAGTGGTAAGGCAGCGGGTTTTGATCCCGCCATTCGGAGGTTCGAATCCTTCCACCCCAGCCATTCATTTTGAGGCGGTTGGCCCGACGAGCCTATGACGACGAGCGATACACTGGCGCTATTTGCCGGCAACGCCAATCCGGCGTTGGCGACTGACATCGCGCGGCATCTGCAAACGCCGCTCGGGCGAGCATCTGTTGGCCGATTCAGCGACGGTGAGGTCAACATCGAGCTGATGGAGAACGTGCGCGGTCGCGACGTCTTCATCGTGCAGCCGACTTGCCCGCCCGCCAACGACATGCTGATGGAGCTGCTCGTCATGGTGGACGCGTGCCGCCGCGCCTCGGCGGCTCGCATCACCGCGGTCGTGCCGTACTTCGGCTACTCGCGCCAGGATCGCCGGCCCAAGGCAACGCGCTCGGCGATCACGGCGAAGCTGGTGGCCAACATGATCTCGAGCGCCGGAGTGAACCGGCTGCTCACCGTCGATTTGCACGCGGACCAGGTGCAGGGGTTCTTCGACATCCCGGTCGACAATGTGTACGCGTCGCCGGTACTGCTCGGCGATGCGTGGAAGCAGGCGTATCGGAATGTGATCATCGTATCGCCGGACGTGGGCGGCGTGGTGCGGGCGCGTGCCTTCGCCAAGCGCCTCGATGACGCGGACCTCGCGATCATCGACAAGCGCCGGCCGCGGCCGAACGAGTCGAAGGTGATGAACATCATCGGCGACATCAAGGATAAGACCTGCGTTCTCGTCGACGACATGGTCGATACGGCCGGCACGCTCTGTACTGGAGCGCAGGCGCTGAAGGACGAGGGCGCCGCCAAGGTGATCGCCTACATCACGCACGCCGTGCTCTCGGGTGAGGCGGTGGAGCGGATCTCGCGCTCGGCGCTCGATGAGCTGATCGTGACCGACACCATTCCGCTCTCGGCCGCGGCGCGCGGCTGCAGCCGCATCCGCCAGCTCTCGGTGGCGGGGCTGCTCGCGGAGACGATCCGCCGCATCCGCGACGAGGAGTCGGTCAGCTCGTTGTATGTAGATTGAAGGTTTTTGGGTTACGCCGGGCTTGGTCGCGAGGGCGGCGTCTTGTCATCAACGTTGGAGAACATCATGCGTATTTCATTCAGCTTCGGCGCGGACCAGCGCGGGGCGCAAGGCAAAGGTGCGAGCCGCCGCCTGCGTCGCTCCGGCAAGGTACCGGCCATTCTCTACGGCGGCCACAAGGAGGCGCAGGCGCTCGTGTTGGATCAACAGAACCTCCTCACCATGATCGGTGACGAGCGCTTCTACTCCTCGATCGTGCAGCTCAAGATCGACGGCACCGCGCAGGAGGCGATCGTCAAGGATGTACAGATGCACCCGGCCAGGAACGTCGTCGTGCACGTCGATCTGCAACGCGTCATCGAGAACGAGGCGATCCGCTTGCACCTGCCGATCCACTTCAAGGGCGAGAGCATCAGCCCCGGCGTGAAAACGGAGGGCGGCATCGTGTCGCACATGCGCGCCGACGTTGAGGTGAGCTGCCTGCCGAAGGACTTGCCCGAGTTCCTCGAGCTCGATCTCTCGCAGATGAGCCTGAACGACACCAAGTTCCTCGCCGACATCCCGCTGCCGCCCGGGGTCACGATCCCGGAGCTCGCACACCGCAACACGCCAGTGGTCTCGATCCATGCCCCGCGTGCGGCGGAGCCGGAGCCGGTGGCTGCGGACGCTGCCGCTGCCGTGGTGCCTGCCGAAGGCGCGACGCCTGGAGCCCCGGCCGGTGCGGCGCCCGCTGCGGGCGCGGCGCCCGCTGCCGGTGCCGAAGCCAAGAAGGGCGAGGAGAAGAAGGAGGCCGCTCCGGCCAAGAAGGAGGGCGGCAAGAAATAGCGGCGGCGCATGGCAAGTCAGCCGCTCACGCTCATCGTGGGGCTCGGGAACCCGGGCCCCACGTATGCGCGCACCCGGCACAATGCCGGCTTCGAGCTCGTGGACGAGCTCGCGCGGCGCACGGGCGTGAGCCTCAGGCACGAGGCACGCCATCAGGGCGAGCTCGCGCGCGCCGGCATCGCCGGTACGGACGTCTGGCTGCTGAAGCCCATGACCTACATGAACCTGAGCGGGCAGTCCGTCAGGAGTGTCGCCGGTTTCTACCGCATCCCGCCGCAGTCGATCCTGGTGGCTCACGATGAGCTCGACTTTCCGCCCGGGTTGGTGCGCTTGAAGGAAGGCGGCGGCGCCGGCGGCCACAACGGGCTGCGCGATCTCATCGCCCAGCTCGGCGATGATTTCTGGCGGCTGCGGATCGGCATCGGCCACCCGGGCGACCGCGACGTCGTGTTGGATTATGTGCTCGGGCGGCCGCCGGCGGCGGAGGCCGCGCTCATTCGTGAGGCGGTGCTCGCGGCCGCCGATGCCGTCCCGGTGATGTTGAGCGACGGCGCGCAGAAGGCGATGAATCGCCTGCACGCCCGTGGCGGCGCAGGTCCCTCTCCGCGCCCCGAGGCGTAAGCCGGCGGCGCTCACAGGAGTCTCTCTCATGTCCATCCGTTGCGGCATCGTCGGATTGCCGAACGTCGGCAAGTCGACGCTGTTCAACGCCCTCACCAGGGCGCAGATTGCCGCCGAGAACTATCCCTTCTGCACGATCGATCCCAACATCGGCGTGGTCCCGGTGCCGGACCCGCGCCTGCAGCGGCTGGCCGACATCGCGCATCCGGAGAAGATCATCCCGGCGGCCGTGGAGTTGGTCGACATCGCGGGGTTGGTCGCGGGCGCCTCCGAAGGAGCGGGGCTCGGCAACCAGTTCCTGTCGCACATCCGCGAGGTCGATGCCATTGCGCACGTGGTTCGGGCCTTCGAGAGCGGCGATGTCATTCACGTGGCGGGCAAGGTCGATCCGCTCGCTGACATCGAGACTATCGATACCGAGCTCGCGCTTGCGGATCTCGGCAGCGTGGAGAAGGCGCTCGATCGCGCCGCCAAGGCATCGAAGGCGGGAGACAAGGACGCGCTGCGCAAGCGTGCGCTGCTCGAGCGCGTGAAGGCGCAGCTAGACCAGGTGCGGCCGGTACGGGCGCTGGGCCTGACGGAAGAGGAGCAGCGGGACATCAGGGACCTGCACCTCCTGACCGCCAAGCCCGTCATGTATGTAGCCAACGTCGCGGAGACCGGCTTCGAGGGGAATCCGCTTCTGACTGCCATCGAGGCGCGCGCCGCAAAGGAGGGAGCCGCGGTGGTGCCGGTGTGCGCCGCGATCGAGGCGGAGATCGCCCAGCTCGAGGAGAGCGACCGCGCGCAGTTTCTGGCCGAGCTCAAGCTCAGCGAGCCGGGACTCGACCGCCTGATCCGGGCCGCCTATCGCCTGTTGGGATTGCAGACATTCTTCACCGCGGGGCCAAAGGAAGTGCGAGCCTGGACGGTGCGAGTGGGGGCGACCGCCCCGCAGGCCGCGGGAGTGATCCACACCGACTTCGAGCGCGGCTTCATCCGCGCCGAAGTCATCGCCTTAGAGGATTATGTCGAGTTGCGCGGTGAGGCTGGAGCTCGCGAGGCCGGGAAGCTGCGGTTGGAAGGCAAGGAGTATGTCATGCGCGAAGGGGATGTCGTGCACTTCCGATTCAACGTTTGAGAAACGGGTCACGGCGCGGAAGCGGCATTCTGTCGCGTTTGCAGGTGACAGGGCTTCCCTGGCTACGTATCGTGGGGTGTCGTCGGGCCAAGGTACGAGGAAATGGAGCAGGACCTACGCCTCCTCATCCTGGAAGACGTTGCCGCGGAAGCCGAGCTGACCGTCAGAGCGCTTGAGACGGTGGGCCTCGACTGCGCCTGGCAACGCGTCGAGAGCGAGACGGAATTCCGCGCCGGGCTGCGCGAGCGGCCGGATATCGTGTTGTCCGATTTCTCGCTGCCGCGATTCGACGGCATGTCGGCACTCGCCATCGCCGCGGCGGAGGCACCCGCGATCCCGTTCATCTTCGTCTCCGGCACCATCGGTGAGGAGCGCGCCATCGAGGCGCTCAAGCACGGTGCCGTCGACTACGTGCTCAAGACCAACCTCGCGCGGCTCGGGCCTGCGGTCAAGCGTGCTCTGGCGGAAGCCGCCTCGGAGCGCGCACGGCATCGGGCGGAGGAGCGCGTTGCACGCCTCACCCGCGTTCTGCGGATGCTCTCGGGAATCAACACCTCGGTGGTGCGCGTCCGCGACCGCACGGAGTTGCTCGAGGAGGCCTGTCGGATCGCCCATGCCGTGGGCAACTACGTCTGCGCGCTGGTGGTATTGATCGATCCGCGCACGCGAATCGCGCGTGGCGCCGCGTGGGCGGGCGCCGGCCGTGAATTCCAGGGCGAGCTCACCTTCAAGGTGGACGATAGCGGCCGGAGCGAGGCCGGCGAGAGCGTCACCGACCGGGCGCTGCGCACTGGCGAGGTAGTCGTCTGCGACGATGTGACGCAGGTGGTGGCTCCCCTGCGCTTCGGCGACAAGCTCGAGACACTTGGAATCCGCTCGCTGGCCTCGTTTCCGTTGCTCATCGAGCACACCCCGGTCGGGACGTTCACTGTGGGTGGCGCCGAGGCGGGCATGTTCGGCGAGGAGGAGATGCGGATGCTGCAGGAGGTCGCCGCCAACCTCTCCTTCGCGCTCCAGTACCTGTACAAGGAGGATACCGTCCGTTTCCTCTCCTACTTCGATCCGGTCACCGGCCTCGCCAAGCGCTCGCTCTTCTGCGAACGGCTGGCGCGCTCGCTCGGCCGCCGCGCCGGCGAGACGCAGGAGGTCGTGGTGGTCGCCTTCGATGTGGAGGGGCTGGGAGCGATCAACGATTCCCTGGGCAGGCACGTCGGCGATCGGGTGCTGCAGTTCGTCGCCGATGCCCTCAGGTGCAACTTCGGCGGCAGTGAGGGGCTGGCGCATCTGGAGGGCGGCAACTTCGCCGCCGTGGTGTTGGATTGCCCGTCCTACGAAGAGGCGGTGCGGCTCATCCATGACCGCATCACGGCGGCTTTCCACAAGCCGCTCGCAACCGCGGGGCACGAGATCCCGGTCGCCGTCCGGGCGGGACTGGCGCGATATCCGGAGAATGGCGCTGACGCGGAGGCGCTGCTGCAGAACGCGGAGGCGGCGCTGCACAAGGCGCGCAACACCGGCGAGCGGTTCCTGCGTTACCGGCGGGAGCTGAGCTCGGAGGTGGCCGATCGCCTGGCTCTCGAGCGGCGGCTGCGCGCGGCGCTCGATGCCGACCAGTTCATGCTCCATTACCAGCCGAAGGTCAGCATAGCGACCGGCGAGCTGGTCGGCGCCGAGGGTCTGTTGCGTTGGAACGATCCGCAGACCGGCGTCGTCAGCCCGGCGGTGTTCCTGCCGGTGCTCGAGTCGACCGGCCTCATCGTGGATGTCGGAGACTGGGTAGTGCGCCAGGCGGCACGCGATCTGGAGCGCTGGGCCGGCAAGGGACTGAAGCCCATCCGGCTGGCCGTCAACGTCTCGCCGCTGCAGCTGCGCGAGCCGCAGTTCGCCGCCCGATTCCTTACGGCGGCGGGGAAAAATCTCGCGGGTGCGCGCGGAATCGACATCGAGATCACCGAGGGCGCGCTGCTCGATGACACGATGTTCCTCGGCCGGACCCTGCAGGTCTTGCGCGACGAGGGCGTGCAGGTTGCGATAGATGACTTCGGGACGGGCTACTCGTCGCTCAGCCGTCTCGCCGACCTCCCGGTGGACACGCTGAAGATCGATCGCTCCTTCATCAGCCGGTTGGCGGGCGACAAGACCGCGCAGGCCGTGGTGGGCACGATCATCTCGCTGGCGCGTGCGTTCGGCCTCAGTACCGTCGCCGAGGGCGTCGAGCGCGAGGAGGAGTTGGCTTTGCTCAGGGGGTTGCAATGCGAGCAGTCGCAGGGCTATCTGCACAGCCGGCCGTTGCCGGTGGAGGCCTTCGAGACGCTCCTGGCGCGGACCTCTGAGTCCGGTGCGCGCTAGCGTCGGCCCCGCTGCGGCTCCAGGATCTTCAACTGCAGACGGTCGGACCTGCAGAGACTCTCCATCACGGCCCGCAGCTCTCCGGCATCACCGGTCAGAACCGCGCGGACTCTGACAAGAGCCGACCCCAGCGGAACGCGGAGCACGCGCGCGGCATCGGCATCCGCCGGCACCGCTCCCACCGAGTATCTGACGGCAGCGGCCGGTCGCCCGAGGCCGGCAAGCATTGTGATCAGCGAGGCACGGCTTTGGATCGGACGCTGGAGGCGGCGCCCGATGGGCTCGGGCAGGTAGGCTGCGGTGAGTGACAGCGGCTCACCCCGGCCGGAGAGAAGGCGCTCGAGGAGGTAAGCCGTCGCGCCGATTTCGGCCGCGATCGCGCGCAGGGCCTGCGGAACCGGCGCCGTATCGAAGCGCAGCGTCGTGGTGACGGTACGGGATTCGTGGGTTGCCGGTGCTTCGGACAGGGCATGTACCTCGACAGACAGCCGCGGCCGGGCCCGCTGCGGGCGGGCGTAAGTTCCGCTGCCGCGCCGGCGCACAATGCGTCCTTCACGCTCCAGCCGATCCAGGGCGCGGCGGACCGTCGTACGGGAGATCCCATGCCGGGCGCAGAGCTGCGGCTCACTCGGCAGCGCGCTGTCAGGTGGAATGGTGCCGTCCTGCAGGGCGGCGGAGAGCAGCTCGTAGAGTCGATAGTATCGGGCAACCCCGTCGCCGAAGCGTCGGCTCGCGAGCCCGGTATCCCTTGCCCGGGGAAGACCTGCTGCGTTGCGAGCGGGGTGTCGAGGCCATGAGAGGCGTCTCAGTTCTGCCTTTCCCTGCGTCGTCGTCGCGCATCGCCGATCCCGATCTCAGCGTGCGCCTCGTAACGGTCGGGACGATACAAACAGTCGACGTACGCCAGGATGCGGTGCCGCCGATCGCGTGCCAGCGTGCGCACGTTGAAAACCAGTTCGCCGATGGCGAGGCCGAGGCTGTCGGCGGCGAGAGGATCGGCCTCGAGTGCCGCAAATTCCCGCTCCATGCTGGCGCTGTGATGACCATGCGCCGCGAGCACTGTCAGGATGCCGCCGCCGCCGGCGCCAAGCCGCCGCCGAGTCAGTCCGCCGCCAATCTCTTCCGGAAGGTACGCGCTCTCCAGCACGATCGGCTCGCGCCCGACGTAGCGTATGCGGCGGATGAGCAGAACGGTCTCGCCGATTCCAGGTTGCTCGTCGAGCAGGAACGCAGGTGCCGGCAGGTGTCGGCAGGCGATCGTCCGGCTGGTGGCCGCCGCGGGCCGACTCGTCACGCCATCCAGTATCGGAGAGAAGTCCCTGGAAGCCGCGGCCTGCTTGTTTTGCCCCCGCGCGAAGGTGCCACTGCCTCTCTTGCGCTCGATGCGGCCCTCCGCCTCGAGCTGCGCCAGGGCCCGGCGCACGGTCGAGCGGGAGATGCCGTAAACCCTCATGAGGCGAGGCTCGCTCGGCAAGGGCTCCGTCGGGGCCAAACTGCCCATCCGCCAGCGCCTGGGACAGTACTCTGTACAGCCGCAGGTAGCGGGATACCCCTGCCCCGGACTTCGTTGTTGTCGTCATTCGAAAAGCCAGCCCCCGGCTGGGTACGTATACACCCTCTGCTTGGGCGCGGCTGGACAATTGGGAGGCGGTGGCGGGGCGGGTTGACACTGCCGGCAGGCCCCAAGGACAATGCGCCCCCCTTCTGGGCAGGCCGTCCACCTACGATCCGAATGGGGTGGGGTACGGCATCGAAGAACAGTGGAAAGGTAGCTCAGCTGGTTAGAGCACGGCACTCATAATGCCGGGGTCGAGGGTTCGAGTCCCTCCCTTTCCACCAATGAAATCAATGAGTTATGGTGGTAAGGTACGGTAATCACCGGCCCATACGGTAATGATACGGTAAGATTGGAAGCGCTGTCAGCGACTCACGTTACTAGGCGGCCCTGGGTGTAAGGGTCAAAAGCCCTTCGAGGGTTCGAATCCCCTCTCTCTCTCCGCCAGTATTTTTCCTTTTGGTTCCGCACGCTACGCCCGGCCTCGGGTGCTCTGGTGGCTTCTAGGGGATCGGTGTTGGTGTCCGCGGCGGACTGAGGAGGTTCCTCGGCAGCGACCCTCGGCAAAGCCACTTCTCTGGAACGCGACTCCATCGCGCGCCCTGATTGCCTCGATGTCCGACTCCTTCGCGCCTTCGGTCCACGCCGCGGTGACCCGGGCGACTTTGAGGGACGGCGTTCACCGCGCGATGCTTCGCTGGCAGTCGACGTACATACGAGTACGTGCCGAAGCGGTTGCCCGGGAGCTCACGACGGGCGGACTCAAACCTGACCCGGGTCGCCGGGTCCTGCTTGAGCCCGCAGGGACGTGCTGGCCGGGTGGCGCGGCCTGGCAGACGTCCTGGACCGAGACGGGAGCCCACAACTCGCCGGACTCGTGCGGCGGTTCGCGGAAACTATGCCGCCGCCCCTGACAAATAAGGAAGCACTCGCTCACCAGGTTGGGAAGGGTCTCCGGACCCACACAGCCCGAGTTCAAGCTCTGAAGCAATGAGCCCGAACAGGGGGGGGCGAGCCGTCGCTTGCAGATCGGCATGCAGATCGGCAATAATATCGGCAATGTTACGGACGAAAATGACGTATTACATTGATTTTATTATGAAATTGGTGATTTATACATCGGCAAATTAAGTGAAAGTCTACGACATCAGCGTCATCGAACCAATGCTACCTCTGGGGGAAGACCGCGAGCTAGAAGACCTCGCGGCAACCGTCATTGCGAGCTCAGCCCAGCTGTCAGCACAAATCGCCCCACTCGTCGCCCAGTCAGTCGGTGACCTAATTCGCAGCATGAACTGCTACTACAGCAATCTGATCGAGGGGCACGACACGAACCCGCGTGACATTGAGCGAGCGTTGGCAAGCGATTACTCAAGGGATCCACAGCGTCGCATTTTGCAGCATGAGGCGCGAGCGCATATCGAAGTGCAGCGCATGATCGACTTCGGTGAAGCCCCGCGCGAACGTGCCGCGACGACAGCGTATGTGCGATGGCTGCACTCGGAGTTCTGCCGGCGCCTGCCGGATGATCTGCTTTGGGTTACCAATCCCGACACTGGCGAGCGTCTTCGCGTGGTCCCGGGCGAGCTTCGCGGGGCTTCGGTTAAGGTTGGCCGACATGTTCCACCCGCGCCGGAGAACCTCTCTGAATTGCTGCATCGTTTTGAGGAGGCCTACGCCTCCCCAAATCTTTCTGCTATCCGGCGCATCATTGCGACGGGGGCCGCGCACCACCGGCTCCTGTGGATCCACCCGTTTCTGGACGGCAACGGGCGCGTGGCACGGCTGTTGTCGCATGCGATGCTCCGCGAGGCCGGCGTGGGGAACAGCCTCTGGTCCGTGGCGCGCGGCCTTGCACGGCGCGTGGATGATTATCGTGTGGCGCTTGCTAATGGCGATTCTCCACGGCGAGGGGAGTTCGATGGCCGGGGAGCCCGCTCTCTTGCGGGGCTGCGCGACTTTTGCGTGTTTTTCCTACAGATCTGTCGCGATCAGGTCGAGTTCATGCAGTCGCTCCTTCAACCCGCGCAGCTGTTGCGTAGGATGAAGCTGTACGTCGACGATGAGATAACGGCCGGACGGCTGCCGAAGGGTGCCATGGGGCTATTGCGCGAGGTGCTCCTGATGGGCGAGATGGAGAGAGGTCGAGCTGCCGAGCTCACCGGATATCAGGAAAGGCGCGCCCGCGACACGCTTTCTGCTCTGTTGGATCGGGGACTACTTACCCCGACCTCCCCAAAGGGTCCGGTGCGCTTGGGATTTCCACAGGACGTCCTTGAGCGGTGGTTCCCGAAGCTTTATCCCGGCGAGGTGGCAATCCCATGAGGTGTCCGCAGATACTGATGAGGTGGCTTCCATGAACGGGGTTGCGAAGAGGCTTATCGGCGAAACCATCGACGGGCGCTGGAAGATCGTATCGGAACGGCGAGTAGATCCGGCCGGGACCGGAGGCACGTTTTCGCATGGATTCATTGCGCGCAGTACCGCGGGCGAGGAGGTGTTCGTCAAGGTGCTCGACATTCGGCTCAATCGTGCTCTGCCCGAACCGCTGAAGGACCTTGAGGTCCGGATCCAGCGGTTCAACTATGAATCGGAGATTGCTCGCTCATGCGCCGCCGAACGCTTAAGCCGGGTTGCACACGCAATAGCGGATGGTGTGTTGCAGATCGGAGGCGCCGATGGCGAGGAGTTCCCATACCTTGTGTTCGAGCGCGCGGTCGGCGACTTGCGAGACCAAGTCGTGCGGATGCGCAAACTTCCACCATGGATGTCTCTTCGCGTGATGCACAATGTTGCGGTCGCCATTCGGCAGCTCCATTTCAAGAACATCGCTCACCAAGACGTGAAGCCGTCTAATGTGTTCGATTTCGATGCGGACGGGCATAAGCTCGGTGACTTTGGCAGCGCCCATTTGCGAGCTCGCCCGCGGCCCGGACCGATTCTGTCCATTGCGGGTGATCCTGGATACGCGCCTCCCGAACAGCTCTACGGGTATTCCAGTGATGATTGGGTCCTACGGCGCCTCATGGCGGATGTGTATCATCTGGGTAGTCTGGCGTTGTACCTGCTGACTAGTGAAGGCGCGACCTCTCGTTTCGCACGGCACCTGCCCGTTGAACACCATTGGGAAGTCTGGACCGGATCAGTCGACGACCTTCTGCCGCTCCTTCGGCGTGCGACGGCCGAGATCATCGATGACGTGCAGCCGGCTCTCACTGGGCTCGATCAGACGAAGCACATCGAGTTCGTGCAGATTCTGCGATACCTCCTTGAGCCGGACCCGCGTCTACGCGGCCATCCCGCTGATCGCGCAGAGGGCGTGCCGAATGGCATGCAACGTCTTATTTCGCGGTTTCACGTGTTCTCCGAGACGGCACGATTGCACGCAAAGCGGCAATCCCCTCCGTGACTTCTCTACTAAACGACTCGACCCGCCGCCTGGTGCCACGCTGGCGGTACATGGCGTCGCTTGCGTCCGCAGAGACGGTCGCCGATCGTAAACGAAGCCCAAAGGCAACATCGAGCGAGGCGTTCTGGGAGGAAAAGCGCCGCGACTGGATGGATGATCCGCGGATCGAGACGGCCGCCGAGCTGCTCGCGTGCGCGGTGGCCCTGAATCGGCTGCCGGCGGTGCAGGAAGTGGTGAGCTATCTGCACGAACGGCAAGATTCGCTCGTCTTTGGCACGCAGCAACTGGTGACGTACGCGCGCCGCCGGGCGGGTACTGCAGATACGCCACATCTGACTCAAGAGAAGGCGAACGTAGTCCATGTGAGCGTGGTGGCTGAGGCCCAATCGGTGATCGCATACAGCCGCCATCGGCTTAGCGATACGCCCCGGGACGCACTCGCCTGGATGGACATGGCGCTCGCCTACACGACGCTCGGGCAGTCGATTCAGGCAGAGCGGGCCATGGACCGGGCGCTGCTCCTGGCCCCGAATCATAGGTTGGTCGTCCGATCGGCCTGCCGGAGGTTGCTACATGCGGGACGCGCATCGGAGGCGCACAGGCTCCTGCTTCGTCACACGCGGACGCGCCGGGATCCCTGGTTCCTTGCGGCCGAGATCGCGATCGCCCAGGTTTTGGACGAGACGCCGCGCCTTGTGCGCGAGGGTCGACAGGTCCTCGCCTCTGGGGACTTCAGCCCGGCCGGAATCACCGAATTGGCCGGGGCGCTAGGTACGCTCGAGTATGCGAGTGGGTCCACCAAGCAGGCTCGCCGACTATTCCACCTGAGCATGCAGGCACCATCCGACAACGCCGTGGCGCAAGCACGCTGGATTGGCGCCCGAACGGGCGGTATCGAGATCAGTGAAGAAGCCTGGCGTACCCCTCGAGCCTTCGAGGCGTGGTGCTGGCGCAGTTTCCAGGCGCGTGACTGGGTGACCTCTCTCGCATTTGCGAAGCAGTGGGTGCGCGACGAGCCATTCTCCAGCCGAGCAGCGGTGCAGGCCACGTTCCTTGCCACGACGGTCTTTGAGGAGTACGAGTATGCAATCGAATGCGGTAGGGATGTATTGAGAGCTGACAGCACGGACGCAATGCTGCGCAATAATCTCATTGTCGCATTGGCTTATGCCGGCGACCTAGACGGCGCGCGGCGTGAGGTGGCGCTGCTCCCAAGCGACGGCGACCCTGCAAGGGACTGTGTCTTCTTGGCCACGCGCGGCTTGGTGGAGTTCCGCTCCGGTCAACTTGCGGCAGGACGGGCATTGTATCGTCGTGCATTCGACTGCGCCTCGGCTGATCTGCGACTGAGGGTGGTCGTTCACTGGCTTAACGAAGAGCTGCGGCTGGAAAAGGGTGGTTCACAGCGCGTTCTTGAGAAAGCCACCCGCGTCGCGGGAGCACAGCGGGATTATCTCTCGCTGCGTGTGCTTGAGCGCTCGACTGCCCAATACCTAGCCGAACGTGACGACGGGCGCAGCCCTGCAAAGCCGGTGACTGATGTTGGTCGGTTGCTGCAAGATGGTGATGAGTGACGGGTCCTACGCGAAAGGGAGGATCGAAGAGCGGAAGTCCGGGCAGACGTCGAGCGCCAAATGTCCATCGGAAATGACAGCAGGCCGGTTTCCCCGATTCCACAGTGCGAGTTCAACGCGCGACTTTGCTCCGGGAGTAGATGCGCTGCGCTCGATACTCAAACCGCCGCGACCGGCACCCTGGCCCTGGAAGCGGTTTCCAGTCTTCGTATGTGGCCTCGGTTGCGGACGCGGGCCGCCAATTCATTCCCCCGGGCTCTATCCCGAGCGTGCCGCTCTTTAGGCCGTCGGGACCGGCCCACGGCTTTTCCCAATGTGAACCGTCGGTCACGATCATCAGGTCGATGTCGCCGTGATGGAATCGCGTGTCCGCGCGAAGACCGCTAAGAGTCTGGACATCGGCGAACGCGAGGTAGTCCCAATCCGAATCCTTTCTCGCGGTACCATTTGCCTGCGAGCCGAAGAGCCATATCTCGCGGATGCCCGGGTAGGCCGCGACGAGGCCGGCGACGTACTCGGTGGTCACCGGCGGCTCTTCGGTGCCATACGATCGCCTCGGCGACAATCTTTGGCCGGTAACCACGCGTGCTCGGTCGCGAAGGACCAGAGGACGTCTGAGATCGACCAGACAGAGACAAACGCGAGCGCCGACAGGATCGTCGCCTTGCCGTCAGCCCCTGCTCGACGAGCACTGTATGTTCTCACGCCAGCGGCCTCACGTGGATACAACCGCAGTCGGCGCCGACCGCACTTGGACACGCACGATGTCTCGGTCCTCCAGGCCAAAAAACCTCGTCAGGTTCTCCGTTGCAAATAGCTCCACTGGGCGACTATTGGGCGCTGGTGTCTTCGCACGCCTCGCAAGATACGCATGCGACTTGTTCCCAAAGCTCGCTGTTGCGAGGTAGTAGCGGTACTCGACGCGATGGGCTGGGATCCACTCGTGCGGCGGTGGGTAGCGAATCAAGCCCGCAGGCTCAATCAACACCGGGGCTAGTGACAGAAGCGACCCGAAATCAGCAGGACTTACTGCCAGGTTCAGCGAACCGCGCTCCATCGCGGACCAACCAGCGGCCGCGCAGATTCTGGCGTATCGATCAGGGTTCAGCTCTAACAGCTCACTCTCGCCCGGTGGAATATTGGGCGGCCGCCTGCCGCTTTGATATGCCGAGCTGCGTTTATAGTAGGACCCTGAGATTTCTAGCTGCATCGCTCGCAATCCTCTCGAATCGGCCACCGGCGCCGCCCAAGTCCGACTGACCACTAAATTGTACGCCAGCAATGTAGCGTCAGAGTTTTCGGCGCGAAGGCCGGAGACTTGGGAGCTCAGCCGTCGGCCACGGCGCGCCCAGGAATCTCATCTGATCTCGCGCGGGGAAGGTCGCCCCGTGCAACCTCCCAGGCGAGCGGTCGAAAGGAACCGCAGTGCGTCCACGTGGTCATTGGGCGTTCCCGAGTCGCTTCCGGCCAATTTGAGGCACCCGTTCTGCAAACTAGCCTTCCGCGATGCAGCCGTTCGCTAGATCCGGTAGCCTAGAAGGTATGCGCCGGATCGTACGCTCCTGAGTGATATGACGGATTTGGCTCCTCGGGTTGAAGTCCACATCGGACCACTCCGCGTGGCGGTTTTGGGTCGGGCTTATCCCGGCGCGCAGATCGACTGGGACGCAGATCGGCTTCTGGTCGAAGCTGTTTGCGTCGGCAATGGATCACGCGTGGAAGTTAGCGGGGACATCATGCCGGCAGTGAGCTTTCGTCGATTCGCCGCCGCACTGAAGACGATGCACTCCGCGGTTGCAGGCGAAGCTCGTCTAGAGACGTACGATCCATATTTAAGGCTTGTATTGCGGATGTCCGACGGACTTGGCCACGTGAGCGGAAAGGTTGAAATCACTTCTGCTTACGAAAGCGAACGTCACTCGTTCGAGTTCTCTGGTCTCGATCAAACAGATCTGCCTAGGTTGATCGCCGAGATCTCAGATATAGCAAGTACATACCCCAGTGCAGTCGAGACGCGTGATGGCGTTTGACAGTCGCTTGGCGCGTGGATCGCCCCGCGGCGCATAGTCACTGTCGGCCATAAGCGGACCTTCACTTCACAAGAGCCGCAAGGGCTGCTGTCTTGATGAGGTTTGGCTCAGTCGCATGCGTCTGACATCCCGCTGAGGCGGAGCGCCAAACAGGCGGCTGTACTCGCGGCTGAACTGTGAGGCGCTTTCATAGCCCACACGGCCCCCGGCGGTGCCCGCGTCGAGACTCTGGTTGAGCATCAATTGCCGCGCTTCCTGCAGACGCAATTGCTTCTGGAACTGCAATGGGCTCATGCCTGTGATGGCCCGGAAATGCTGTCGAAAGGTCGATGGACTCATGTGCGTGCGAGCTGCCAGATCGTCGACATGCAGCACGTGAGTGAAATTTTGCTTGAGCCAGGCGACGGCTTTCGCTATCTGCTGGCTCGGGGATCCGACGGCAACAAGGTGCTGCAGCTGCGGTCCGTACGGCCCGCTTAGTAGGCGGATGGTGATCTCCTGCTGGATCAGCGGCGCCAGCCGGGGAACGAGTGCCGGCTCCTCCAGAAGCTTGACGAGCCGGACCAGGGCATCGAATAGCGCTTCGTTGAGCCTTTCAATGGAAACGGGTCGAAAGGCGCGCTCGCTCGAGGGTTGCGGTAGATCCAGCTCCGAAGCCATCTGCACGATCTGACGGGGATCCAGCGTCAGTAACAGGCCCAGAAACGGTTTTCGGACACTGGCCTGGGTGACGTGAGACACGACCGGCAGATCGATCGTTGTGAGCATTGATCGACCGGGGCTGTAGTCGATCACTTCTTCCCCGAGCATGACCTGCTTGCTGCCCTGCGCGATAACGCCCAAACCCAGGCTGTAAATGCAGTGCAGGGGTTCGGTTGGCGCACTGCGGCGATGGAGCGAGAGCGCGGGAACGGCAGTGATGTAATCGCCGTCACTTTGGGCAAAGTTACCGATGGCGTAAGCCAAGGCGCTCAGCGATTCAGCCTCGGATATTTTCAGCGCTGCATGCTTGTGCATAGCGGTCCATAGTGGTCCTGCGGTGTCAGTCCAAGTCGGATTGAAGTCTAGCACCCACGCCTACCCTGCATTCTCATTTCCGACGCGAAAACGTTGTTTCAGGCAATAACCTCACCAAATCCGGCAAACCTCTTTGAGGCGGACCGGCGACACTGCCGCATCGCGAACGGTTCCGTCAGGAGCACATCACCATGAAGCACATCTCAATCGGAGGACTCGACGTCTCCCGCATAGGACTCGGTTGCATGTCCATGTCCGGCTACTACAACATCGGCGCTGGCAGCGACGCTGAGTCGATCCGCACAATCCACCGGGCGCTGGATCTGGGCGTCACCCTCATCGACACCGCCGAGATATACGGTCCCGTTCACCAACGAGGAGCTGGTCGGCCGGGCCATCAAGGGCCGTCGCGACCAGGTGGTGTTGGCGACGAAATTCGGCCTCGTCTCGCACGCCGGTGGTGGCCCCGGGGCACTCGACAGCAGCCCGGCGAACATCCGCGCCGCGGTCGAGGGCTCGCTGAAGCGGCTCGGCACCGACCACATCGATCTGTACTACCAGCACCGGGTCGATCCGAAGACTCCCATCGAGGAAACCGTCGGCGCCCTGGCCGAGCTGGTCGCCGCGGGAAAGGTCCGACATATCGGTCTGTCCGAGGCCAGCCCCGCCACGATCCGTCGCGCCCACGCCGTCCACCCGGTCACCGCGCTGCAGACGGAGTACTCCCTGTGGACCCGCGACCCGGAGGCCGAACTCCTGCCGCTATTGCGCGAGCTGGGCATAGGCTTCGTTCCCTACTCGCCGCTCGGCCATGGCTTTCTCACCGGCGAGATCCGCTCGCCCGCGCAGCTTTCCGACGACGATTGGCGCAAGACCAACCCACGCTTCATCGGCGAGAACTTCCAACGCAACCTGCGCATCGTCGACGAGGTCAAGGCCGTCGCCGCCGAGGCGGGCGCAACGCCGGCACAGATCGCTCTGGCCTGGCTGCTCGCGCAGGGCGACGACATCGCCCCGATCCCCGGCACGAAGCGGGTCGCTCGCGTCGAGGAGAACATCGCGGCCGACCGCATCGAGCTGAGCACCGCGCAGATCGAACGGCTGAGCCACCTCACGCGAGCCGCCGGAGAGCGCCATAACGAAGCAAGTATGGCCGTCATCGACCGGTGAGCAAGCTGGGTGCGCGTCGGGGGCGGCCGAATGTCGGCTTCGGGCACATTTCGGCCCTAGGTTCGAAGCTCAAAGCTCCCGATGAACCGAGCTGGCGGTCTTATCCGAGCGCAGACCTAAAAATGCAGCATGCCGCAGCCGACCTTCCGCGGTCCATTCCACGAATCGGATCTGAGCGACGAGTTCGGGCCGTGTCCATGCGAATTCGTGCATCTCTTCAGCCAGAATGCCGCCGCCCCATCGAGAGCGGCCGGTCGGTAGATCCGCAAAGGGACAACTCTCGGCGCGGAGCGGCTCCAGATGCCGGCGAAGTTGCCCTCGAATGTGCGGGGTAAAGCCTGCGCGAACCTTGGCAGCAAATTTGAGCTGATTGCTCTCGAAATAACCAACTACCAGCGCATCAATGCTGCTCTGACCGTCCGCCCTGAACCCGCCGATCACGAATTCCTGCTGGTTCTCGAGCTTCATTTTCAGCCAGTCTTTCGACCGCTCCCCGGGCTGATAGATCGAGCCCCTACGCTTTGCGATCACGCCTTCGAGGCCAAGTGAACGCACCGCTTCGAGCACCCGCGCGCCTGATCCACGGAGATCGTCCGATACCCGTATCACCGGATTATCGCCAATGAGCTTCGGGAGGAGCGCCCGGCGGCTCTCAAGCCGTTCCCCCACTATGTCGCGCCCGTCGAGATGCAGGATATCGAATGCGTAGAACACGATGTGGTGATGAGGGCGGGAGCTCCGGTGTTGGAGAGCCTGGAATGCCGGCCGACCGCTCTCATCGAGAGCCACGATCTCGCCGTCAACGACCACTTGGTGAGCGTGAAGGTTCTGGGCCGCTGCAGCGATACCCGGATACATGGGAGTGAGGTCTTTGTGATTGCGCGACTGGAGCTGGACCCGGGAGCCATCCTTGATGATTAGCGAGCGATAGCCGTCGAACTTCACCTCGTACAGCCACTCGTCCCCTTCTGGCAGCTGCTTCACTGCTACGGCGGCCATAGGAGTGACGAATGAGGGCGGGGTGGCAGTCATTTTGGCGGGCATCGCGCGTACTCCCTCCTACGCTAGCAGGACTGGTCACGCGCCGCACCCACGTTCGCATTTCTCAGTAGCTCGAACCGGTCAGTCACGATAATCCGCTAAGCGCCTGATTGATAGCATGCGCGTAGCTGGTCGGTGGCAGGCGTTCGACAGGACAGAGCTGGCGATCAGATGCTCGAGGGCCTCTCCGAGGTGTATGCTCGCGGAAGCCCCCATCTCTGGTGGGTGCAGCTATAGAGAAAATGGAACCGACAACGACGACATCACACGGTTTCATAGAGCAACTGTGCCGCTCGTATCAGGCGCCGCTACACTGCTATCTCGCTCAAATGGTTGGGAGTCAGGAGATCGCGTAGGAGCTGGTGCAGCAGTGTTTCGAGCATGTACATAGGACGTACCGAGCGAGCCAGGTCATGTTTCCGAGAGCCATGCTCTTTAAGGTGGCAACCAATTTCGCGCTGATGCACCTGCGGCGGCAGCGCATGGAAGACAAATATTGGGGTCACCCCGTCGATATGGAGTACGTGAAGGAAGTAGTGCCCGACCATGATTCTCTGCTTCCTGATCGGGAAGCGATGGCTGAGCAGGTCAGGGACCGCCTGGTAGCGGCTATCAAGGAACTTCGCCCTGCTTATCGGAGGGTCTTCGTGATGGCGCTTCTACAGGGTAGAAACCGCAAAGAGATCGCCACCGCCGTCGGTGCGTCCGAGAAGCGGGTTGATAAGCGTATGACGAAGGCGATCAAAACATGTCGGGCGCGTCTCGCCGCGGACGGGATGGAACTGACAGACTTGCTCAGCGTCGTTGCCGTAATTTCATCTGCATGGTTGCTCGCCGTCCGGTGATCTGGTGCGAGCTACGATCCGGTCGTAATCTCGGTCCGTGCGTCCTTCCCCGTTACGTTGACTAGCTGCGGCGCCGAATCGGCGTAACGATCGGCGGGAACTCGATGTTGGGCGCTGCGGTGCTGAATACATTGAACTGAGTCGGGTTTAGAAACATGACGCTGCATTGGCTGCAGGCAAAGAATTGCGTTTCGTACCGGCTGCCGTTCTTTCTCATTACGCTCGACGCGGTGATAGCGCTCGAATGCGCAGACGCGGCAGCGCCATGCGCTGCTCGATACGGGAACGGGCGTGGCCATGGCGAGATCGTAGTGAGCCTGCTCCCGCGGTGTCCATTCAGCCCTCCGGCGGAGGGGATACTGTATGGGGCCGCCGAACAGCAGCTCGACCGGAACTTTTGGTGATGGGCACGAGATCGCCGGTCAGCAACTGAAGACCATACGTATCGACCCGCTTCGTTGCTGCCCTCTCCGGAGCTGAAGCTACCGAGAGCAGTGAACGCCAAACGGCTGGCCGGTCCGCCCACCGAGGCTCAAGGTGCCTGTGGCGCCGCTCGGCGATCCGGTCGAGCTCCGTCAGCTGCAGATCTCCGATGATCTCCGCGACCTTCTCCGCCATGCCAAGCATGATGCGGGCCTTCTCCCCAGCTGTCCGGACTGCTTGCCACGCCAACATCAGAGTGGCGCGGGTGAGGGGGATGGCCGAGCGTCTGGGAAAGGGATTGCGCCAAGCGGTGCCCCGAAACTGCTTCTCGGGAAATTGGCGAACAGCCGTCCACCAGTCCACATTCCGAAACTCGAAATCGAGGAGGAGAAACGCGTGTGCGGCCGCGCGCTTGCGAAGTTCCGGCGTCATCTCAAGAAGTAGCTCCCGGTTCGGAAACACGAGGCTGAAGGGTGGAATGCGATCCGTACGCGCCGCGTACACCAGCAGCTCGAGGCATCGCTCGTTGACTTCCTGGAGGGAGGTCAGGGAAAAGCCACTCCCCTGCGGCTGGTGCCACCCCGACCGACTGCGGAATCTCCGTCCGGGCCGCCATGTGCTCTGCTCAGGACACCGTGCGGATTGGAGTTGGGGGAAATGAAGATTACATGGTGTGGTAATTTCATTATACACATGGTAGGCTCAAGGTCCAGTCTTCTCGGCCGGGCACGGGTAGATGGGCATCAGAAGTCTTCTTGCTCATTGGATTGGCGGTATCCGATGACCGATCCCCTCAAAGGGGCAGTGCGGGCGGCGGTGTTGCGGCTTCTCGAGCCGCTCATGAAGCTGCTTCTCGACGCCGGGCTCGGCGTCGGGGATTTCATCGGCCTCGCCAAGGTGGCCTACGTCAGGGCGGCCAGCCGGCGGGGACAGATCGGCGGCAAAGAGGTCCAGCGACCGACCGTCTCACAAATCGCAGTGGTGACCGGCATGACGCGCGTCGAAGTTGCCGCGATCCTCGCTACAGGCGAGGCCGTGTCTCGCACCACTGAGCACAATCGCCAGCGCGCCGAGCGCGTGTTGTCAGGCTGGTGGACCGATCCCGCTTTCCTCACCCCGAAGGGCGAGCCCGCGATCCTGCACTTAAGAGGGCCCCGGCGTTCCTTCGAGGCGCTCTGCCGGCGCTACAGTGGTGAGCAGCGAGTGGCACCCATCCTGGATGAGCTCACCCGGGTCCGGGCAGTTCGTCGCCTGCCGGAGGGGCGCGTGCAGGCGCTGAGTCGTACCTACGCCACTGTCCGGTGGGACTCCGAGGGCATCGCGGCAGTCGGTGAGCAATTGGCGGAACATTGCGCGACGCTGGTCGCGAACCTCGAGCAACCCATTCGCCCGCGCCTCGCGCGGCAAGTGGTCAATACGCGCCTCAATCCCCGTTACGCGCCGGTGCTCATTCGGGACATCGAGAGCAGCCTTCAGGTGCAGGCCGATGCCCTGCACGACAATCTCAATGATCCTATCCATACCGCCGAGGCCGGAGCACCTGCGATGCGTCTCGGCGTCGGTATCTATGTTTTCGAAGGGCCTGCGGAGGATTCTGCCGAGCCGGATAGCGTGGCTCGGCCAGCGGAACCGCCTCGCAAGCCCCCTGGGAAGCGACGAGGGTGATGAGACTGTAGGAGCAAAGGGGATATGGCCCCCGGTACGTGGAACGCACCTCAAGAGAACGACACGGTCGCATGGGCGGGCGGGGTTGCGTATTGCAGCCGACCGACGCCGGCCCTGACACGCTCCAATATTTCCCGCTCCGCCTCATATGCCAATCCGGGTGCACTTTGGAGCGGGTCGAATGAGCCGGCGCCCCTCCAAAACCGACAGCGGCGCGCCGCGGGCCGAGATTGGACCCCGGGCATTCCTGGAGCCCCTTGCGCGTATTTTGAATGTCTCCGGGTGTCACCCGAAGGACTTGCAGCGCGAGTTTGTGAGAATCTGCCGGCACCTGCCGATCCCCAAGCGGGCCTGGGAACCCATCTCCCGGGCCATCTTGCCGATCTCTCGCATGTGCTCGCGCGTTGGCATGCTGACGAGCAATACATCGATGCCGATGGTCGGCCGGTTCTGTTACCGCTCGAAGGTCCGGAACCGAGTCTCAGCGGACTCGTTTCGCGGGTCCTCCCCAGCACCGATCCGGCTCAAGCCATTCAGTGGCTCACGGAGCTCAAGGGCATACGCCGCGAGGGCAAGCGATTCCTACCGACTGACAAGTACCTGGCGTTCAATCGCTTGCCCATGGCGGCCTGGGCCCATGGGTTGGCAGCGGTGCTCGGGATGCTGCGCACCGTGGAGCACAACGTCTCGGCTCCTCCGCAAAGTCGACTCCTTGAGCGGATGGCGGTCAACCCGAGGTTTCCGGTCCGGGCACTGCCGCAATTTCATCGGGAGCTCAAGCGGCAGGCGGGAGAGATCGTCTGGCGCTTCGATTCCGACATGCGACGGGAGGAGGTCCGCGCCGCAAGGGCGAGCCCGTCACGCGCCTCTGTATTGGGATCTATGCTTTTGAAGACCCACTCGTGACTGGGAGCGGGCGAAGAGCCAATCGACGGGAAAAAACGCGAGCCAGCAAGCGGCGCTCGCCAGGGGGGCGCAGGTGACGCGGCGGCCCGCCACGCGGCGCGCCGGCCGGTACGAGCCGCAGGAGTCAAAAGGCGATATTGCAAATGGTTCGCTCGACGCCGTGGTGGATGAGGCGATGGAGCGTTTCGTCCGGGTGCTTGTCCGACGGGGTGTGTCGGAGCGATCAGTCCAGCGTTCGTTCCGACGGGCATGGCAGTGCGTTCCTCGAGATGCGGCCGAGCACAACCGCCGTGCCTCGCGCGAGTTGATCGATGTCGGTCATGTACTGACCCTCTGGTTCGGTGATCCCTTCTACGTGGACGCGCGCGGCGATCCGCTCCCGTTGCCCCTACGCGGTCCGGCGCCTTCCCTTGCCTCCCTCATGCAACATGTCGATCCGACGTTAAACGTTACCCAAGTATTGAAATGCCTGATTCGGGCAGATGCCGTGCGGCGTAGGGGCAGCCGATACTTGCCCCGCAGTCGAGCCGTGGCGTTTCGCGGGACCGGCGCGCCCCTGCATGCCCGAAATCTCCGCGCCCTTCTTGGCATGCTTCGCACGCTCGAGCATAACCTCGGGCCCAAGGACAAGGACCCCGCGTGGTTCGAGTATGTTGCCGAGAACCCTCGGTTTCCCGTGGGCGCCCGGGAGCCTTTTGACGCGAGGCTTCGCCAGGACGCCATGACGTTCTTGCTCAACCAAGACTCGCAGATGCTGAATCACGAGCGAAAAGCAAAGCCGGGCGAGCCGACCGTGCGGATGGGGGTGGGCGTCTTTCGGTTCGAGGAGGAGGTATTCCCGCAGTCTGCCGCGACTCGGCGGATGAGGCGACCGAGATTGAAATCAAATCGCAAGAAGGGTCGGCGGCGAGGCCGCTGAAGAGGAGGATCGATGCGCGTTTCAGAAGATCGATATACCCGGGATCTACGGCGCATTCAATTGGCTCACCGCTTGATTCGCCACGAGGTTCGTACCTACTGGATCCGTGCCTTCACGCGCTTCACCGAGGGGCGCATTCGAAATCTCTTGAGGTCCTACGGGCTCGCTTCCGACGGCTTGCACCGTTATCGCGGCTCACCCCCGAGACTTTACACACGGCTCACGGTTCCGAAGAATCACAGCGAGGCCTCGGCGCTCGCCGGTATCGCCTTTGTCTGGCGCCTCGTGCCCGAGGAACAGGTTCCTAACGCCGGGCGGACGCTCCCGAGCCTGGATTTTGGGGAAACCCTCTGCGATGCGTTCGAGCTCTGTCGGCTGATGATCCCGGGAGCGACCCTCAACCTCGACCGATTCATCCTGCTCGTCATGGCGCTTGCAGAGCGGCAGCTGACGGTCGGGCATTGCAGCCATTGCCGCGCGCTGATCCTCTTGGATCCCCTGGGGGCCAAAAGGCGCATCTGTGTCTCGTGCGAGAGGTACCCATCGCCCGTGGCCGCGGATTCTCTCGATCCGGAAGCTGCCGCTTTACCGGACGATGCTCCTGAAACCGGAGGCGGCCGGCGCGGTAAGCAGCAGAAGTTATTCTGACTTCGCAGACGTGACGTTCGATTCTGCCACAGCGGTCTACGGCCTTACGCCGCCATATGTAGATGGGGATTGAAAAGCGCCTGATTTTGAGGATCGGGCGCGGAAACCTGTGTCGATCCACAGGCTCAAGCGTATTTGTCCACGGGCTCGCGTCTGCGCCGCAGGTCCTTGGATAGTTCCCAGTCGACCCCAGAACCCAGTCTTGGCCGTGGATGACACCTCTCGGCCCAGAAGCGGTCCTCCAGCTTGTGGCCCGAAATTTCCGCTTAGCGGTCAGTCGTGGGTCCACGCAAGATCACATGTTCCCTAGCCGTGCGACGATACCATGCAGAGTCCTGCTCCTCCCCATCAGCAGTCCACTCCACGAAAGTTAGACATCGCAGTGGTAGCCGAGTCTGCATACGTATTCGATTGACGAACGTCATTTCATGGCGCTACGTTGCATGTGATCTTGCCCTGGCTCCCGCGGCGCTCGGTCTGCGCCGGCAACATACTTAGAATTCGCGCAGGTCACAACTCCATGATGATCAGGAACGTAGAGGTACGGCACATTGCGAGATTGCTATGCGCAGTCACTCTCCTTCTCACGGGCTTCAGCCTGGCTTTGCCAGCGCGTGCGTCAGACCCACCGATTCCCGCTGGTACCGTTCGCATCCATTACTATCGGCCTGATAATAACGTCAGCAGATGGACGCTGTGGACCTGGGGCGCTTCCACGCAAAATCAGACCGCATGGTGCTCCACCGAACTCAATTCGGCGGGCACAGACAGTTATGGAGCCTATTGGAATGTCACGGTAAATCCCACGTGGGGAAGCCCGGCAGGGGACCTCGGTTTCATCGTGCACAACTGTGCATTGAACGTGAAGGACCCTGACCGCGACATGCACCTGAATGTCCTGCAGTACAACGAAGCCTGGGTCATCTCGGGGGATGACACTGTTTACACCGCGAAACCGACCCGACAGCAGCTGCTCAATGGCGTCTTCCACGAGGAGCACGATGTGTCGTTCATCAGCCAAGGGGTGACGCTTCGGGGCACGGTTTATATCCCCAAGTCACCGAGTTTCGCCGCGGCGGTTTGGGTAGATGGAGCGGGTGATAGACCGAGAAATTCGGCGGTAGGACAGCTTCTCGCGCGACATGGACTAGCGGTGCTGATCTATGACAAGCGCGGAGTTGGCAAGTCCGGGGGAATCTACGCGGGTCCCGAGGTCCGCACGAACAATGTGACGCGGGCTAATCTCAGTTTGCTCGCGGACGACGCTGCGGCCGCCCTGCGGGTCCTGCGCGGCGAGAGGGCACTACGGGGCGTGCCTCTTGGCTTTATTGGAGCCAGTCAGGCCGGGTGGATTATCCCCCTGGCCGCCCTGAAGAATCGTGACGCCCGCTTCATGGTGTTATGGAGCGGTGCGGTCGAGACAACACACGAGGATGTTCTGTTCGAACAGGTCGCAATGCCCGATAAGGAGTTCTGGGATCATCACACCCATGAAGAGGTGCAAAAGATGATGGCCGGGGTGCCTGATCACTTTGCATGGGCCAATTTCGATCCTCGCGAGGCACTTTCAAATTTAAAAATACCCGGACTATGGATATTTGGTGGCCGGGATCGCAACATGAACGCCGACCTCTCGATCGTACGACTCAAGGAATTGATTGCAGCTGGCCATCCCGAGTACTCGTATCGGGTGTTCCCCGGCTATGACCATAACCTAGGTGGAGAACAGGAGGATGTCCTTGAGCCGTGCCTGGCATGGATTCGCGAAAGAGTCACTAAACCGCCGACTCGGTGAACGGTGTCGAGGCGCCTATTGGGGCAGCAGTCGGCCAGAAGCAGCCATTCGGTACATTGCTGCCAGAGCCGCTTCTTAGATGCTTTCCGCGCCAAGCTCACACTACCATTCGCGGCTAATCCGATGAGTCCGGACCGGCAGAAGAGTGAACGTCTGCGACGCAGCGGCCCCAATCCTGAAGGATTGGCGCTTAGTAGCCTTTCTGCGAATTTTAGGCATTCAATCGCGCATATCAAAGTGCTAGCTCTTGGTTTAATATCATGACTACTCATTTCTATTAGAGAACATACATATCATGGCTGACGAGGATTGGCTTCAGTCTGAAGACGTCGGCGAAGCCGAAGATACGGCCATTGGGGAGTTCGACCTCACTGCGACGCCAAACGACTTCAACGTAAAGACGATCATTGATTTTCTTACGTCACAGGTTTTTGTGATTCCGACGTTTCAAAGGAATTACGTCTGGGACATCAAGCGCGCATCCAAGCTGATTGAGTCACTGATTCTCGGCCTTCCTGTGCCTCAGATCTTTCTGTATGAAGAGAGTCGCAACAGGTTTCTGGTAATCGATGGCCAACAGAGACTCATGTCTCTTCACTATTTTGTGATGAAGCGATTCCCAAAGGTCGAAAAGCGCGGCCAGCTCCGATTGATGGCAGATCAAGGCAACTTGTCTCGCGAGATCACCGCCGATGACGAATATTTCTCTAACTTCAATTTACAGCTACCTTCCCCGCTACCGAATCAAGAGAACAAACTTAATCGCCTCAATTACGACACACTCGGCGAGGTGCGAACCTCCTTTGACCTCAGGACGATTCGCTGTGTAATCATCAAGCAGAATGCCCCGCCCGAAGACAGTTCGTCCGTTTACGAAATATTCAATCGTCTAAATACAGGCGGCGTGAACCTTACGCCGCAAGAGATCAGAACGAGCCTGTACCACTCTGAATTCTATCGACTTCTATACGAGCTCAATGGGCAACCAAATTGGCGGAAGGTCCTAGGGCTTGAGTATCCAGACTTGAGACTAAGAGACGTCGAACTGCTCCTGCGCGGGGCAGCGATGCTGATCCGCGGAGATCAATACAGGCCGTCGCTAACGAAGTTTCTCAACAAGTTCTCCAAAGACATGCGTGCCGCCAAGAAGCAGACGCTTACGGCGCTTCGTAAGGTCTACTACCAATTCTTTGATGCGGCCGCCGCACTGCCTGACGGGATTTTTGGAGCTAGCGGAAAACGCATCACCGTCTCAGTCTTCGAGTCTGTTTTCGCAGCCTCATGCGCAAGCGCATTTGCGGATGAAAGCTCAAACGTTGGAAACCTGGACGCTGAAAAGATACGTGCACTGAAGGCGGACAAGGAATTCAGTGAAGCATCGACATCCAGAACGGCGGATTCCGCGAACGTTCAAACTCGCTTACGTAAGGCCAGAGAAATTCTCGCGTGAATCGCCATGACTACTGCTGTTGAGGCACTGATACAACGACAAGACGCTGTACTAGCGTTCCTTCGCGATAACGGTCAGTTGTCACTTGCCATCGACTTCGAAGATGGCTATCGCCCCTTGCTAGTGCTCGCTTGCGGTAGTTTTTTCGAAAGTTATCTTACTGATCATCTCTGTAACTTCGCACGCGAACTCTCTGATCCAAGAATCGCAGAGTTTCTGAAGAACAAAGCGCTGAAGCGGCAGTACCACACGTTGTTTAACTGGGAGGCGGCAAACATCAGTCAGTTTGTTGCGATGTTCGGTGAAGAATATAAGGCAGCGACAAACGGTGCGATAAACTCAGATGACAAGCTAAATCAGGGAATGCGAAACTTTCTTCAACTTGGGGCGGAGCGCAACAGGATAGCGCACAGCAGCCTTTCGGCGATATCACCAGATCTCACAATCGACGAAATCAAGCAGCGGTACTTCGACGCATGGGCGTTCCTTCAGTTCCTATGCGGCACGCTTGCGGCCGTTCATCCCGCGGGGCATCCGCCGGTGCCCGCGGTTGGGGTTCAGTTGCCTGAATGAGTACCTACTCGCGTGGCAGCTCGGTGTCCGCTTTGGGTCGCCATCGGCCCGCCGACCAGGGATGGCCATGGTCGGCCCAGACCCGCGGCTCCGTTGCTGAAGCTGCCTACCGAAGAGCTGCCGTTCGGACCATCAGCGGCCGCCACAACTGAGTCGTTTACCCCCGGCGTTGACAGTACTCAAGACGGCTCCCTCTAAGTCGAATTCCTTACGCCACCCGGCACTCAGCACCTACGGTTCCTCGGCACGGTCCCGACGGTCGAAAATATCTCGAATGAGCTCGCCGAGCGGACGCATCAACATTCCCTTGATGTCCTGCCCGATCTCTGTAGATTGAAGTGCCTCAAATGTGTATGTGATGTCCCCATCTGCATCGACCGCAGAAACGGCAAATATTGGCCCACCGCTGCAACCTGCGACCGTGCGCAGCGGATTTTCTATTACTCGACCGTAGAAAAATAGTGGTGCAACGGGGTCTGGAAAATCCTCTGGCCGCTCGGCGTACTTGGACACACGAAACATGGACGCTCTCACATCTATACGGTTTCCCGCATAAACATTTGCCGGGCTCGGAAACCCTAACAGGAAGTGGTCACTTACTTCTGGCAACTTATCCCCCCAGGCGGATTCGGAGAGCGGCACAATCTTGTTGGCCTGCAATAGCCGACATGTGTTCAAGTGCGGAATTACGAACCCATAATCGACACTCTCGTGCGTCCCTATGTTTAGGGGGGTCATGTCATCGTACGCGAGAGGGATTTGGTTCTGAAACCGCGCACCCTCCCCCATGCTATCCACTAATAGGCACCGCACTATCTGCGCACCCTGCCTACGGGCTGTCTCGATGTCCGTGACGTTGTGACCGGCGGTCATGATCAACCAGCGATCTTTGACCGAAAAGACGCTGCCAGTAAGCATGAACTGCTTACGCTCTTGCGGGTATTGCAATTCGAAATACAAGCCGACGACATGACGCATTAAGCGTCGCGTCAGCCGTAATCCTTCAGGTGTGCCTATATCTACCAATGCAGCCTCCCGTGTCCGTCAACCGCCGAAGGTGCCCGTGCAAAGCGACCATGACTCCCATCGCGGTGCCAAAAGTTGTGCCCGTTCGGACACTCCGTGCAAAGCGCCGACATCATCTCGCAAAATTGATGGCACCTATATAGCCCCCCGTGTCACAGTAGTTGTCGCCTCGATTCCTCGGTAATCTGCGGGGCATTGAGGAACGACAGTGGCTCGATACAGCAACCA
The DNA here is from genome assembly GCA_963833085.1 of uncultured Pseudomonadota bacterium. Taxonomy (GTDB): domain Bacteria; phylum Pseudomonadota; class Gammaproteobacteria; order Steroidobacterales; family Steroidobacteraceae; genus 13-2-20CM-66-19. Next base: position 19,633 of record CAWHWV010000025.1, on the reverse strand, counting down.
ATTCAAAGAACGAGCAGTGGCTCGCCTTCTGCCGCCTGAGAGTGCGGAGATCTCTGGAGTTTCCCAGGAGCTTGGGGTATCTGTGGCGACGCTGGAGCGGTGGCGGGCGGAAGCGCTGTCCAGGCCCGCTCGCGAGCGGGCCTGGACAGCGGCGGCACGCTTGCAAGCGGTGATCGCGACGGCTTCGATGGACGAGAGCCAGCGCAACGCCTGGTGCCGCGAGAAGGGGATTTTCCCCACGGACCTCGAGCGGTGGCGCGAGAGCGCGATGGGCGCGCTGGCGCAGCCGGAGGAAGCGCGCGCCACGCCCCAGGAGACGCGGCAAGACCGTCGGCGGATCAAGGAGCTCGAGAAGGATTTGCGGCGCAAGGAAAAGGCACTGGCGGAGACGACAGCGCTTCTTGTCCTATCAAAAAAACTCGAGGCGATCTTCCCACCGGGCGGGGACGAATGATCTCCTTGGAAGATCGCCAACGGATCGCTCGTGCAGTGCAAGAAGCTCATCGCGAGGGCGCTCGGCTGAGGTGCGCATGCACCGAGGCCGGCATCACCGTCCGGACCCTGCAGCGCTGGAAGCGCTGCGAGGGCCTCGAGCGCGGAGATCGGCGGCCAGCAGCAGTCCGTCCGGTGCCGCAGCATGCGTTGACCGCGGAGGAGCGCGAGCAGATCGTGCGGATCGCGAACGAACCACGCTTCGCGGAGCTGCCGCCGGCGCGCATCGTACCGATGCTCGCGGACGAAGGCATCTACATTGCCAGCGAATCGAGCTTCAGCCGTGTGCTGCGGGCTCACGGACAGACTCGACATCGAGGGCGCGCCAAAGCGCCCCGGCGTGTCCGTCCGCCGAGCACGCACGTGGCTACGGCTCCGCGGCAAGTGTGGTGCTGGGACATGACGTTCCTTCCGGCCAAGGTGATCGGACGCTGGTTTTATCTGTACCTGATCCTGGACCTGTTCAGCCGTAAGATCGTCGGCTTCGAGGTCCATGAGAGCGACAGCTCCGATTACGCAGTCGATCTGTTGCGCCGCACGGCCCTCGCCGAAGACCTGCACACACTCGATCACAAGCCCGTGCTGCACGGGGATAACGGCTCGACGCTCAAGGCCACCACGGTCCTGGCGATGATGCATTGGCTGGGCCTGAAAGCCTCCTACTCCCGCCCCCGCGTCAGCGATGACAACTCCTTCGTCGAGGCGCTGTTCCGCACGGCGAAGTATCGACCGCAGTTCCCCGTCAAGGGCTTCTCGGACATCGAGCAGGCCCGGGCTTGGGCGAGCTCGTTCGTGCGTTGGTACAACCACGATCACCGCCACAGTGGCATCCGCTACGTCAGCCCCGCCCAGAGACATGCGGGCGAGGACCGGATCGTCCTGGAGGCTCGCCACGCGCTTTACGCGCATGCCAGGGCGCGTAACCCTCGGCGCTGGGTACGACATACGCGTAACTGGCAACCCATCACAGCCGTCACGCTGAATCCTGAGCGTGAAAAGGTGGTCAGCGCCGTGCTTGCGGCGGGTGCGCTTCCGTGATCCGCAAATCGTACGGTCGATGCCCGCCTATGCCCAGGAAGCGACCGGCACCTGCAGTGCTGTCGCAAGAAGAGCTTCGAAACGCGCTCATCCGGGCGGTAATACTGGAACATCGAAACGGACAGTCTCCGGTCTTCCAGAGGTGGGGATGGGAAAGACCTACTTCCATGTACGTGCTCCGCCGACAACGGCTGAATCTGGCGAGAGAGTATGCCCGCAGGTACCAACCGGTCAGTGCGGCTCTTTTCGCACATCATTTGCCCAAGGGGCCCCAGTGGCCGGGCGTTCAACTCCTGATCCCCTCCCCAATCTACGCTTGGCTTGAGGGCGTCTGGACTCAAGTCGGCTGCACGGTCCCCAGCAATCCCACCCGCGGATAATAGGCGGATCACGAAACCAGCAGGCGCCAACTATCTTGACACGCACCGATAGCTCCAAAGCAGACAGTCGTCTATGGCGGCCTTGGGTCGATTTTGCTCTATCGCAACTTGCAAGGCTCTCGGGTGCAAGTACACGGCGAAGCGCGATCGCTACCCCACGTCTAGGACGTGAAAGTCAACTCATAGGGCACCGATTCTCTCTGCCAGAAGTTACCAGATGAACGGAATCAGCCGCCAGCGTACTCGGTGCGTGTAATCGCCATAGCCCTCTAGACCCATGCACAGTGTCTTTTCCTCGATGCCGATTCGGATGCCGAGTAAGAGTGCGAAGATGGGAACGGTTGCAAGCCCCCACCACGAGCCGAGCACGAGCGAGGTGCCCCCAAAGTAGAAGAGCGCACTGAAATACATCGGATGGCGGACGATGGCATAAGGGCCCGTCGTGATGACCACCTGCCCGCGGTCTTTCTGCATTTTTACGACGGGCGCCGCGAAGCTGTTCGTGCGCAGGGTCCAATATATAAACGAAAAAGCCGCCAGCAGGAGGCCGCATCCTGCCCACTGCACGAAAGGTGGCATCATCGACCAGCGCCAGCGCGCGGCGTCCGCCGCCATAAAGCCCATCGCTCCGAACACAAGGAGCAGAAAAGGGGATGAGGATGAGCTTATCCGCGAGGGGCTGATCCTTCTGCACAGGCGGCTTCAGGCGTTCTCTGAGCAGCTCGGGATCGACACGCACCATGTGGGTTCCAAAAACGACTGAGAGGGCGAGCATTTCTCCGAGATAGAGCCAACCGCCGACGTAGTCCGTCGTGCCGGCGGCAAAGAAGATGATCGCTCCCATGAGGCCATACCAGACGATCGTCTGGACGACAATATTTAGAACAAGACCCATATCGATCGCAGAATACTGCAATTCCCGAGACCGGACAGTAGCGAGTGACCGCAAGGGGTCGGGACCTGCCGGTCCCAATAGGAGCGTAGACGAGACCGAAATGCCCCGGTTGGTTGGCGTACGACGCACGAATGGCGACGGCCCAACTTACGTCAGCATATCATTCAAGGGCCTGGCAGCCGCGTCCTGTCGAGCCATCTGGATAGCCCCGTCCTGAGGGGGCGGGCCAACCGTCCCGGAAGTGACGCATCAGGGCTGCACCTGCCGACGACCAGCGCTGGAAATCGCTCGAGAGAACACCGCAGCACTCCCGAATCTTGCGTATGCCACACCTGGATGCCCACCTCGTGCTGGCTACGGCCCGACCTCTTGTGCCAAGTTCTGCCTCTCGCCCCCCAAATCACGCGGATTTACGTGCCCGCCAACACCATGGCCCTGACGTTACTTCCGACGTCGATCTCAGCGTCCGTTCGGGACGCCCGAGAGCAGTCGTATTACTGCGTGATAGAGGGTCAGGAAAAGAAAGCAACCCACGGAGAGTGCGAGCACACCGAGGAAGGGAAAATCCAGCCGATTTGAAGCCAGTTTCCAGAAGAGCGCCGTCAAGGTGCCCAGGAGCGCCGCGGCGACGAGCACCGTGCTGACGATCGGCTCCAGGATCGTGAGGAAAACCAGCACGGGTACGCGGACCGCTTGCCAGGCGAGCCAGAGCAGGCCGGCGAGCACGCCCAGTGTCATCGCTCCCCAGGCGCTGTCGGGTGAATTGCGCATGTCATCGTAACTCGCAGGATTATCCGTAGGACATAGTCTACATGCATTTCGGGTGTTTCTGAAGGCACGATGCGACTAAGCGCCTGAAATTTGACTTCATTTCCTCTCGATTCGCGCGCCTACGCGTTGGGATCGGACGGTGCAAATCAACGTTGCATTTCCGGTAGAAACCGACGGTTTTGTAGCGGGGGGCCTCTTCGTTTCCGGTCAAAGTCGACGGAAACGCGTGTGGCCGCCCATTGCCGGCTGTGGTCAGATGAGCTCGTCAAGACAACTCGCGATAGGGAGCGAGCCGTGGATCAGAGCTTCAACACTTACGCAGTCCGCGCCGGCGTGGGCCTTTTTCTCTTCCTACTCCTCGGCGCCATGCCGGATCTGGTGTTCGCCCAGGCCGCCTCGCCTTTCATGACGGGCGCCACCGCCCTTCAGACGAACATCCTCGCCTGGCTCACGCCCATCGCGATCATCCTCGTCATGGTGCTGGGCGCCATGGCGATGGCGAACCGGATTTCCTGGGGGTGGTGTATCGCGGCCATCCTGGGCATCGCGATCTCCTTTGGTGCGCCGCAGATCGTGACCTGGGTTCGCGGCATGTTCGGCGTGTAAAGCGGTCAGCGGCGAGCGGAGAACGTAGAGCCATGCGAAATGCCGGCGTCACCGCTGATGTGCTCTTCGTCGGGGCAACCCGGCCGCCGATGCGCTGGGGCGTGACGTACTCGGCGCTCCTCTTGAATCTCGTGTTCACGATGGAGGCGTTTCTGCTCACGAAGAATCTCCTGACGCTCCTGCTGTGTCTGCCGATTCATGGCGTCTGTGCGCTCCTCTGCGCGCGCGATGCCCGCTTTTTCGATCTTGTGCTCCTTTGGGGGCGCACCCGGATACCGGCGCTGCTCTCGAACGCCCGGCTCTGGCGGGCGGTGAGTTACAGCCCACTCACCCTCGACCCGCCGGACGCGAGAGGGTGGCGCCGGACCGTCGCGTCAGCCTGGGTGGCGCCTTGCATCGGGGGGAGGGAGCATGAGCGCGGTGCTGCGCGCGTCGGTGCTGCGCCGGGAGCTCAAAGCCGCGACGCACATTCCGTACACCGCTTTGGTTTCGGACACCATCGTCCGCACGGCCCAGGGCGATTACGTTCAGGTCTTTCAGCTCAGCTGGCGCGAGCTTTGAGAGCGCCGATGATGCGACGCTCAACACCTGGCACGAGCGCCTGAATGTCTTGTGGCGAAATATCGCCAGTCCGCAGGTCGCGCTCTGGAGCCATATCATCCGGCGTCGGGAGCGTGCAGGCGAAGCATCAGGCGAGGGAGGCGGGTTCGCCGGGAGGCTCGAAGCCAAGTACCGCGCCCGATTGGCGCAAGAGCTGCTCATGGTCAATGAGCTCTACTTGGGCGCTTGTCTATCGGCCCGTCGCCGGCATGGCGACGAGCTGGGCTCGCGGCTTCTTGTCGCGTACGCAGCCTAAGGAATCGCGCCTCGAGATCCGCGATGCGCTGGATGCTTGCGAGAAACTCTCGCAGACCGTCGGCGCATCGCTCGATCGCTACGATCCTGAGCCGCTCGGGGTCTACAGACGAGGACGAGCGAGCGCTATTCGCGCCTTCTCGAGTTCTCTGGACTACCTCGTGTCCGGGGAAGCCCGGCCGGTGCCGCTGCCGCGCGCGCCCTTGAATGAGGTCCTCGGGACCACCCGCCTGCTCTTTGGCTTCGAGGCGATCGAATATCGGCTGCCGGCGCAAACGCGCGTCGGCGCCATGCTCGGCATCAAGGAATATCCGACGCCGAGCGTGGTCGGCATGTTCGATCGCCTCCTTGCGGTGCCCTTTCGCCTTCGTGCTGACGCAGTCCTTCACGTTCTTGACGAAGGCGGCGGGGCAAGCGCTGCTGCAGCGCCAGATGAACCGCATGGCGAATGCGGGGGATTTCGCGGTCTCGCAGGCCGAGGAGCTCGAGCAGGCGCTCGATGCGCTCACGAGCAATGAGTTCGTGATGGGCGATCACCATTTCTCGCTGCAGGTCCTCGCGGACACGCCGGAGGGAGGGGGAGACCGACTCGGTGAGCGGCGGCTCAAGGACCTCAACGATCACGTGGCGCTCGCCCGGGCGATCCTCGCGGACACCGGGATGACGGTCGCGCGGGAGGACTTGGCGCTCGAGGGCGGCTTCTGGGCGCAGCTCCCGGGAAATTTCAGCTTTCGGCCGCGCAAGGCGCCGATCACCTCGCGCAATTTCGCGGCGATGGTGCCGTTCCACAACTATCCGGCGGGCGGGCGACCGGCAATCACTGGGGCGAGGCGCTCACGGTCTTCGTGACGCCCGCCCAGTCGGCGTACCACTTCTCGCTCCACGCGAGCGACCCCACCGATCCTGACGGCGGGAGCCGCCGCGATACGGGGCACACCTTCATCTGCGGACCGACGGGTTCCGGGAAATCGGTGTTCGTCGGCTTTCTTACGGCGATGCTCGCGAGGCGCGGTGTCACCCAGGTGCTCTTCGACAAGGACCGGGGGCTCGAGATCCTGGTGAGGGCGCTGGGCGGAACGTATCAGGCGCTCAAGAGCGGGGAGCCGACGGGATTCAATCCGCTGCAGCTTCACCCGACGGGCCGCAACGTCGAGTTCTTGAAGGCCTGGCTGCACCTCCTCGTCCGAGGGTCCGCCCCGCTCTCGGCGCGGCAGCAGGCGGACCTCGACCAGGCGCTGCGGGGAACGCTGGCGCTGGACCTTTCCGCGCGGCGGCTCTCGCGCCTCATCGAGTTCCTCGACGCGACGGATCCAGAAGGCATCCATGCGCGACTCGCCCGCTGGTGCGAGGTAACGCGCGGCGAGTACGCGGCGGTGTTCGACAACCCCGAGGACTCGTTGGTGCCGGGGCTCAGTCGGCAAACGACGATCGGGTTCGATGTCACCGAGTTCTTGGATCACGAGAGCATCCGCTCGCCGGTCACGCTCTATCTCTTCCATGTCGTCCGGGACGCTCCTGGACGGCCGGCAGCTCGTCTGCTGGATGGATGAGTTCTGGCGGCTGCTCGCCGATCCCGCCTTCGAGCAGTTCGCGAAGGATGGACCCAAGACCTGGCGGAAGTTGAACGGCGTCATGTGCCTTGCGACCCAGAGCGCGAGCGATGTGCTCGAGAGCCGCATCAGCCGCACGATCATCGAGCAGACGCCGACCAAGATCTTCTTCCCGAATCCCGACGCCTCCGAAGAGGAATACACGCGAGGGCTTCGGGCTCACCGAGCGCGAGTTTCGCCTGGTGAAGGAAGAGCTCGAGCCCGGCGCGCGCGCGTTCCTCGTGAAGCAAGGGCATCACAGCATCGTCTGCCGGCTGGATCTCAAAGGCTTTGACGGCGAGCTTGCGGTGCTCTCCGGGCGCGCGAGCGGCCTCGAGCGATTGCATCGGATCATGGAGGAGACCGGACCCGAGCCCTCCGCGATGGCTCGATCGATTCATGGAAGAGTGTGAACCGGCGTGCAATATTGATCAGGTTCGGGGGGTAATCGGCGTCCAAAATTGACCACCCCCGTACCCTGCGAGGCCCTTGTGGCTGCGCGGGGAGAACCGGGGTGTTGTGCGTGGAGACGATTGGCAAGATCCGCCGTCGGCGGCTGGTAGATGGGGAATCGATCAGCTCGATCGCGCGGGACCTGAGGCTCTCAAGGAATACGGTCAAGCGAGCGCTGCGCTTTGAGGGCGAGGCGTTTGAGTACCGACGGGGAAAGCAGCCGCGTCCGAAGCTTGGGCCATTCCTGCAGATCCTGGACGAGTGGCTCGAAGCCGAAGAGAAGCTGCCCGCTCGCGAACAGCGCACTGCGCAGCGCATCTATGAGGCGCTGCGCCTCGAGGGCTACAGCGGCGGACCGGACACTGTGCGCCGGCACATGCGCCGCTTCGAGCGTCGCCGTCACTCAGTTGCCACCGCCTTCATTCCCCTGAGCTTCTCCCCTGGGGAGGCGTACCAGTTCGACTTCAGCCACGAGCACGTCGAGCTCGGGGGCGTCGAACAGGTTGTAAAAGTCGCGCACATGCGGCTCTGTCACAGCCGTGCGTTTTTCCTGGTGGCCTACCCGCGCGAGAGTCAGGAGATGGTCTTCGACGCTCATGCCCGGGCATTCGCCTTCCTTGGCGGGGTGGCTCGACGCGGCATCTACGACAACATGAAGCCCGCGGTCGATGCGATTTTCGTCGGGCGCGAGCGCAACTACAACCGGCGCTTCCTGGTGATGTGCAACCACTACCTCATCGAGCCGACTGCCTGCACGCCGGCGGCCGGCTGGGAGAAGGGGCAGGTCGAGAACCAAGTCGGCAATGTGCGCGAGTGGGTGTTCACGCCGAAGCTGCGTTTTGCGGACCTGGCGGAGCTGAACGTGCATCTGACTGCGCGCTGTCTCGAACTCGCTCGCGAGCGGACCCACCCGGAGCAGACCCACCGGCGGATCATCGAGGTGTGGGAGGAGGAGCGTGCGCTGCTGCGGGCGATGCCGGCACCCTTCAATGGCTATGCGGAGAAAAACTGCCGGATCTCGGCGACCTGTCTAGTGAGCTTCGATCACAACCGCTACAGCGTGGAGTGCCGCCATGTCGGACAGGTGGCCACCGTACGCGCCTACGCCGAGCGCATCGTGGTGCTGTGCGCCGGGGAGCTCATCGGCGAGCATGCCCGCTGCTTCGGCCAAGGCCGCACGGTCTACAACCCCTGGCATTACGTAGCGGCCCTGGAGCGCAAGCCCGGAGCGCTGCGCAATGGGGCGCCGTTCAAGGACTGGAACCTGCCCGCGGCAATGACGCGGCTGCGCGAGCGGTTGGCCAAGCACTCCGGCGGAGACCGCCAGTTCGTTGAGGTGCTCTCGATGGTCGCGCTGTATGGACTTGAAGCCGTCAGCGAGGCCTGCGCCGATGCGCTCGAGGAGCAGGTCGTCACCAGCGCGCATGTGGTCAATCTCCTACACCGCACTGTCTCTAGTGCCCGGGCGCCGTTACTGCAGGTGCCCGAGGCGCTGAAGCTCAATGTTGAGCCCGCCGCCAATTGCGGCCGCTACGACCGCCTGCTGAAAGTCCCCGCGGCCGCCAGCGTCGTGTCCATCCATCATCCTTCGGAGAACGAAAATGCAAGCCCAGCTGATCGAGCAGATGAAGGCGCTACGACTTCGCGGCATGGCGAGCGCGCTGGAGGAGAGTCTGACGGCATTGAGCCACAAGAAGCTCGCCCCGACCGCCTGGCTCTCCCAGCTCCTGCAGGCTGAAGTGGCTGACCGGCAGGCTCGCTCCTACGAATATCAGCTGCGCCTGGCGCGCTTCCCGATGCCGCGCGACATCGATAGCTTCGACTTCCGCGAGTCGCCCGTGAACGAGACGCAACTGCGCCAGGTCTATACCGGGGAATACCTCACCGGCGCCCGCAACATCGTCTTCGTCGGCGGCACCGGTACCGGCAAGACTCACTTGGCGACCGCGCTCGCCCGCCATGCGATCCTACAGGGCAAACGCGCTCGCTTCTTCAGCGTCGTTGACCTCGTCAACCAGCTCGAAGCTGAAAAGCGCGAGGGCCGCGCCGGACGCCTGGCTACACGCCTGCTCTACCAGGACTCCATTGTGCTCGATGAACTCGGATATCTGCCCTTCTCAGCAGACGGCGGGGCGCTGCTGTTCCATCTGATCAGCAAGCTCTACGAGCGCGTCTCCCTCATCGTCACCACCAATCTCACCTTCGGTGAATGGAGCAACGTGTTCGGCGACGCCAAGATGACAACGGCCCTTCTCGATCGCCTCACGCACCGCTGCGAGATCATCGAGACCGGCAATGACAGCTATCGCTTCAAAAAGCGCAGCTGACCGAAAAGGGGGATACCGAGGTAGCGGGTACCCCAGCGATCGCCGCTCTCAGGGCTTCCTATGCGGTCGACTCCGACCCGAGGTTGCAAAAGAACAGCACCCTCTGCCCGGCCTTCGGCCGGTCAGACTGGATTACGGCTTTGCCGTTGAAGGAACAGATCAGACGAAGAAAACAGCCTGCAACCCCTGGTCAGTTTTGGACGCCGATCGCTGGTCAACCTTCGAAGCCGATTGACACTCGATGAATTTCCCGCGATCGGGCGCATTCCGATCCTGGCGGAAGCGAGCGGGTTTTTGCCGGGCTACAACGTGCGCACGCTCCTCATCATGCAGACCCCCGCGCAGCTTCGGCAGGTGTACGGGGAAGACGGCTCGCGGACGCTCTTGAAGACGCTCGCCGGCCGGATCTACTTCCAGCCGAAGGACATGGACGATGCCGAGGAGATCTCCCGGGAGTTGGGGTTCACGACGGTGAAGGTGAAGACCCACTCGAAGCCCGTCTGGGGGCTCTCGAACGGCAAGACGGGCCGCCAGCGCTCGGTGAGTGTGAGCGAGCAGAAGCGCCCGCTCATGCTGCCCCAGGAGGTGCGGTCGCTCGGCAAGGCCCGCGAGATCGTCTTTACCGAGGACACCCCGCCCATCCTCTGCCGGAAGATCCGGTATTACCGCGTGCCGGCGCTTCGCAATCGCATTCGAAAGCCGCCTGCCGTGCCCGCCATCGAACTGCGCCGGGATGGCGCGCACGCTCACGCGCGACGGCGCCGCGGAGCCACTGGAGCCGGGCGATTCGAGCGATGGGCTAGTGTTGACCCGAGCTGAGCGCCACACGCCGCGAGAGGCGCCCGACACGGGCGGTGCGGACACCGTCGCCTCGTGTCCACGAGGCCGACGTGTCGAAGACATCGACCGCGCCGACACCTTGACGCTCGAGGACTTCGAGACGGACTTCTCGCGCGTCGAGATCCCTGAACATGATGGCCCGCTCACGCCGCAGGAGCTGCAGACGGCCGTCACGATTTTCTCGATACGCTCGAGCGATAGGAGCTCTCCATGGCTGCTGAGACACCACAGAGGCAGCGCGGTGGCGGATGCCGACCGAGAGCGGAAGATCGCGGCGGCTCGTCCGAAGATCGGCGTCCCGAGCAAAAGACGGCGCCGCGCGCGATCGCGCCTCGAGTCCGCGTGCTCGGCCGAGCCGGAAGAGCCGAACTCCATCCGGGCGCGGCGAGTACGCGCCCGCGCGAGTCAGGAGCCGCGCGCGGGAGCGCCATCAGCAGCGAAGAAGGAGTCCGATCCGAAGTCGGCGCCCGGAAGACACCGTCGCCGGCCGCAAGCGCCGCGAAGCCGTCCGGGTGCCCCGGCGCTCAGCAGCTCGACCTCTGGGCCCTGCCGCAGTCCGTCCGCGATCGGTTCATCCAGGACAAGCGGAGGTTCTATTTCCCGGACGGCGCGCCGGCGTTCCGCGATCACGGGAAGCGCCTCACGACGGGGAGCGAGAACACGGAGGTCGTCCGCAGCCTCGTGGAGATTGCGCGGACGCGCGGTTGGGAGGAGATCAGCGTTGCGGGGACGGAGCGCTTCCGGCAGGAGGCTTGGCGCCAGGGCCGCCTCGCCGGTCTCGATGTGCGGGGCTATAAGCCCTACAGCGCCCGAGCGCGCGGCCGTGGTGCGGGCGCTCGCGCGCCAGGCCGATGGCGCACAGATGGAGCTCGAGTCCCGGGAGCGGCCCTGAATCGGATTCGGCCGTGAGAGAAGGCGCGGCACCGCCGGTGCCGCCAAGACTCGCGAATGCGCGCGGGTGCGCGCGATCTCATCGTCGGCAAGCTCATCGACCATGGCCGGGAGTCCTATCGGTTCGATCCGCGCGAGTCCATGTCCTACTTCATCGAGATTGGGACGGCGGAGGGCAAGCGCACGATCTGGGGCAAGGATCTCGAGCGCGCGATGAAGCAGTCCCTCACCCAGCCGCAGATCGGCGATGAGATCGCGATGCGCCGGACGGGTGCGGATCGGGTCACCGTGCAGCGACGCGAGCGGGACGCCGATGGGCGGGTGATCGCGGAGCGCGAGATCGCCGCAGCGCGCAACCGCTGGGTAGTGGAGAAGCGCGAATTCTTCGAGGCGCGCGCGGCAGCCGCCGAGGTCCTGCGGGACCCGAATGTTGACCGCCGACAGGCCGTGCGCCAGCACCCGGAGCTCGTCGGGACGTACCTGCAGTTGCACGCGGCGCAACTCGCCGCCCGCCGCATCCGCGACCCCGAGGATCGAGAGAAATTCGTCGCGCTGGTGCGCGCGGCGCTTGCGGATTCGGTCGCGCGCGGGGAGCCGCTGCAGCCCGTGCGGCTTCGCGACCGTGCGGGTCGCGCGCCTGAGAGAAAGCCGCTCGAGCGCGAGCCCGGCCCGGCTCGGGCGTGAGGGACGGGTCTTCCTCTCATGGCGACCGAGCGTTCCAGTCCCCCGAGTGACCCCGCTTCCGGGCCGCCGCAGCGCGCCGCGCCGCCGCGCCGGGGCAGCTCGCCCCGGCCGCCGGTCGATCGTCTGACGGTGGGCAAGCTCTTGAATCACGGCCGCGCCCCGCACGAATTCCATCCGCGCGGGCATCCGTCCTATTTCGTGAAAATTCTGACGGACGATGGCGAGCGGACGATCTGGGGAAGGGGACTCGAGCGGGCGCTCGCGAAGTCGCGCACCCAGCCGCAGGTTGGCGATGCGATCGGGATCCGCGAGAACAACCTGGCTCCGGTCTCCTTCATCACGCGCACTCGCAACGCCGAGGGGCTTGTCGTCGCCACCCGTCAAACGGACACGCCGAGGCCGCACTGGGTCATCGAGAAGCTTCAAGACTTCGATCTACGCGCCGCCGCGGCGCGCGCGCTACGCGACCCCACGCTCTCCCGACGCGAGGCCGTGATCAATCACAGCGAGCTTGCTGACGCGTACAGGCTTTTGGATACCGCACATCAGTACGCCGCCGGCCGCTGGGAGAACCCGAAGACGCGCGAGACCTTCGAGGCGGCGGTGCGCGAGACGCTCGCGCTCACCATCGAGCGAGGGATCGAGCTGCCGCGGGATAGGCGGGAGCCCACCCGTACGGCTTCGGAGCCGAATGGCTCGCAGCGCCCGGCTGTGCGGACTAGAGAGTAGATCACGGGCAGACCTTTCTCCCGGAGCCTTTAACAAGGGGACCGGGTCGGCCGGTGGGTGGAGTCCTCCGGATGCGAATGATGCGCCGTGCGTCGCAATGTTCGCGGCCGTCCAAGCAGACGCGGTTGCCGCCGAGAGTCAATGAGCAGTGATGATCGGTTGCCCGAAGGAGCAGATTAAGGCCTTGAGGTGCATCAGTTGTCGATGTCCGGATCGGAGGCGGGCGATCCGCGGCGCTTATCCCGCTCCGCGAGAAAGTCCACGACGTTGCTCGGGCGTCCTTGCCGCGTCAGCCAGGCGTAGAAAGCCTCGATTTCCTCACCGGAGACTGCGGACAGGTCCTCACTCCAGTCCTGAGTGATATCGGCAGCTGCCAACTCCGGCACAGCCTTGAGCCACGTTGGCGCGATGAAGCTGCCTTCGCCTTCGTCGAGGTCCGCCTGCAGAAGAGCGTACGCGTACTGCGCATCGCGCATGTAGTCCAAGGTGTCCGCCTCAGAACGTCCTTCTGCGTCCTCCTCCGCGTACACCATTTCCACCACGGGGAGCTCCCTCTCGGTGCCGAGCTGCGCCCAGTCCGCATCGCCAAGCTCCCCGGCCTTCTTGAGTGCCGAAAGCACCGCCGCTTCCTCGGAGCGCGCCTCCACCGTGAGAATCGCCCGCTGAAAAGTCGGGCGCATCAAGCGAACGTAGTATTTCGACTTCATGACAATGATGCCTCGGTCGCTGTTGACGCATAACGGCTGCTGTGGGATGTTACGCCACACGGCGTAGCCGACGCCGAACTCCGATGGATCCACCCCCGCGGGATCCCTCGAACGGAGCAAAGGGGAGCAGACTTCTCCGGCTTGGCAGGTCGTGCGTTTCTTCGTAAGCGCAGCCGAGGGCGGGGGCCGAGGCCGCGCTGAGCGAGGATAAGCGATGACCACCCACCGCGATCTTAAAAGAATTATCCGCGAGCGCCAAAGCAAAACCGGCGAGTCTTATACCGCCGCGCGCAGCCACGTGATGCGCGAGCGTGCCACCCTGCTCGGGGAGGCTCACCCGGGACCCGCCGCCGCGGAGCCTCTGAGGCTCGATGCCGCGGTGCTGAAAGTGAATCAGCAGTCGGCTCGGGTGCGCGTGCTCGGCGAGATCGGCCAAATCACCTTCCGTTCTCGGGACATTGGGGAGATCGTCCCGGGCCACCTCGTGACGCTGGCGATCGAGAAACGTTGGGCCTTCAAAGGCGACGACTACGCGAGCGGGCGGATCGAGAATCCGCGTATCGCCGTCGACAAGCTGGCTCTTGAGCCACTGCCTCTGCGTGACGGTGGGGTGAGCGACCTGCGTATTGGCTATGAGCCCTTCCGCAAAGGCGACCCGTACGCGCCGCTCTGGCGCAAACTCACCGCGCAGCCCCGCCCAGGGCTCGTGATGGACCCGATTGCCTGGGGTCAATTCCCGGGCGCGGGTGAGCAAAATCCAACATGCGATGCGGCAGACCTTGCACAAGCGGGCCGAGCCGCAGAAGCCTACGAGCTACTGATGGAGGTCTTGGGCACCGACCTTCGTTGCATCGATGCCCACGCGTACCTGGGGAACCTCGAATTCGATCACACCCCACAACGGGCGATCGTCCACTATGAGGTCGGGATGCGAATCGGGGAGCTCTGGCTGCCACCGGGCTTTGAGGGCGTGCTGCTCTGGGGGCACATCTATAACCGTCCTTTTCTCAGATGCCTGCACGGGTACGCGCTGTGTCTTTGGCGGCTGGGCGAACAGCGGCAAGCCCAGCAGGCTTTTGAGCGCCTCCTCTCGCTCAACCCGACGGACAATCAGGGCGCGCGATTCTGTTGGGTTGACGTTCGCAAGGGCCGAAGCTGGGAAGAGGCTCAGGCGCAAGAGGCTCTGGGATACACCTGAGTCCCAAAGCGCTGCCGCAGTCGGTGAGATCCCAACCGTCGCACGCCGCTCTCAAGTCCACCAGTACGCGGGCATTGGGCGATGCTGGCGGACCACGGCACGCGACATCGTCGCAGGTAGCAGCCGCTCCTCCGGCTTGATATCAGTCTCAGCTGGATCAGTCCTCAGGCTGCCAATCGCTTGACTTTCGGGCGCCCGTGCTGCCGCACCTGCCAGACGTCGTACTGCGCCTGAAGGTTGATCCAGATGTCCGGCTCAGTGCCAAAGACGCCAGCCAGACGCGCCGCCATATCGGGCGAGACGGGTACACGACCGTTCACGATCGCCGACACGTGCTTGCGACTCACTCCAAGGGCGTCCGCCGTCTGCGTGATCGTCACCTCGAGCGGCACCATGTACATCTCCTTGAGGATCTCGCCGGGGTGGGCCGGGTTGTGCATCCGGCCCGAGCTCTCAATGGTAGTCTTCATAATCCACCTCGTACGCGTGTCCACCCTGGAAACGGAACGTCACGCGGTAATTCTCGTCCACCCAAACCGAATAGCGGTCTCCATGCAGCGGATGGAACCGCATTCCGGGCATCGCCATCTCCGCCGCCTGGGTCGCGGCATTGAGGGCTGTAAGGATCAGGTTCAGGCGTTTCGCGTGCTTCGGCTGTACTTTGCGTGCATTCCCTGTCTCGAAGAGCGCCGCCAGCCCCTTATGCCTGAAAGTCTTGATCACGATACGGAGTGTAACCTACTCGGTTACGTGCCTGCAACCCATGTGGTTACAGCAGACTCTGCGGCAAGCCGGGCACGCCGACCGAACGGATCCGAAAGGACCCAAGCGAAACCGCACCTTGCGCCGTCCGCTAAGCGCGACTTCCAATAGCGGCAATGGGGACGCGCGACGGACCGCGCGGGTTGAGATCAGCTTGGCTGCGACCGCCGGCCGAGAGGCGGTGTGAAGAATCCCTCGTGGATAACACCTGCCCCATCGGGCCCGGCTGCGAAGTCCATGCGCATCCATTGCCGACTATGGCGTGCGCGCGCGTTGGCTCTGTTGTCGATCAGATGCGCCTCGCCTTCGCTTGATCAAATTCGAACTGCCTGGAGCTCGCGCCGGCCCTCCGCGTGTTGACACCGGGCCCGTGTCTGCATGTATAGAGCTCGATGTGGATGGCTCCATTTCGGTTCAAACTCGGCGGAAATGCGAGATGACAATCCGGCTCGCTGCGTCATGATGGAAGCATGAGTCGGAAGTGAGGTGGACCCATGAGAGACAAGAAGTTGAGCGCTGAGCCGCCGGAAATCGCGCTGCCGGCCTTGCGATTTGAGATCACCGAGGCGGCGAGGATCCTGCGAATGAGTCGCGCGCAGCTTTATAACCGAATCCACGCCGGAGTGCTGACGCCTCAGAAGGATGGCGCCCGCACCTACATCACGCGAGTCGAGCTCGAGCGTTACGTTGATTCGTGCAACTGACGGAAGAGCTCTGGTCGCGGCGCGCGCGGCACCGCGTAAGCCACTCACTCGCCGATGGTCAGGATCAGGGGGAGGGCTGCGTCCGCGGGCGGCCAAAGAGGAGCTTGGGGCGTGCTTGCCCGAGCAATCCTACCACGCCGTTCTCGCGGTCAACGACGAGCGCGCGGACGCGCTCGCCGCCGAAGACGGCGGTCCTTGATCGTTGACCGCTGCGCTGCGGCGTGGAGCGAGGCCGGCGGGCAATCCCGCCCACGATCACAGGACGAGCATCATGAGCACGCTCTACGTCCACGACGGTTTGTCGTTTCGCGAGGCTGAGTACGACCATGTCATCCGCCAGGCACAGGTCCTGATCTCTCGCAGGTTCCGGCCCGGCGCTCCGGTCCTATCCCGGCCTCAGGAGGTTCGTCAATTCTTGAGGCTCCGCCTGGGGAGTCTCGATCACGAGGTCTTTTGCTGCTTTTATCTCGATAGTCGCCGCCGCCTCATCGCCTTCGAGGAGCTCTTCCGCGGAACGGTCGACTGCGCCCAGGTCCACCCCCGAGATGTGCTGCGCCAGGCGCTCCACCATAACGCCACGGCGGTGATCTTTTCGCATAACCACCCGTCGGGCTCGCTCGAGCCGAGCCCTGCGGATGACTTCATCACCCGCCGCCTCAAGGACTTGCTGGCCCTCATGGATGTCCTCGTGCTCGATCACATCATCGTCGGCGATGGTGGGTGTTACTCCTTTTCCGAACACGGACTTCTGTGAGTCCTCGCAGTTGGTCTCTCGTGTCGGTGCGCTGGTGCGTTGTCGCCGGTGCGCCGATGCGAATCCCCGCTGCCGCTGTAACCGGAAGCCTCTTGTGGGACGGCTCGCCCCGCACGCGTGAGTTTCGCATGGCGTTCTCGCTGTCCAGACCCTCGCGCAGGAGCGCTCGGCGAGTCGCGCTGTCGCGCGAGTCTGGACCGCTGCGCTGCGCCATGCGCTCCCGCGCGTGCGGGCAGTCCGCCCGTATTCGAATCGGGAGTGGACCATGAGCGGAAGACGCAAGCTGACCGAGAAGCAGATCGCGGCGATTCTGGAATGGCATCGCAATCGCAAGACGCGCGCCGAGCTCGCTGCGGAGCTTGGGGTCGCGAAGCACTTGATCGGTTCGGCGATCTGGAGACGCGGCATTTACAAGTGCCCGTCGCCCGAGAACCGGCAAGAATCTGCGCGAGCGGCGCGCCGTGATGGAGCGCCTGAAGGAACGCGCACTCTTGTAACGGCGATCTGACCCGCAGCGCCGGAGGCTTTCGCCGGTGCTGCGGGTTCGAACGCGCGCTGTCTCACGCACGTACTGCGCCATGGAGGCCTGGATGTATGCCAGAGCAGAGGGGCTGGGCTTGCCTGCGCTCGAAGCTTCGCATGCCGTTCTCGCCGTCAAGGACGAGCGCGGAAGCGCTCGCCGCCTGCGGCGGTCTTCGATCCTTGACGGCTGCGCTGCGGCATGCGGCTTCGGCCGCGCAGGCAATCCCGCCTGTGCCGTTAAGGAGAGTCAAACATGTTCAGCACCAAAGGTAGGACACGATTTCTCACCGATGCCAAGGTCCATCGGATCCTGCAATGGCAGCGCGATCGAAAGACATTGGTTCAGGTCGCCCGAGAGAATGGGGTGTCGCCTGGGACGATCTATACGGTGATTCGCAACGGTGGGCACTACAAGAGGTCGGCGCCGCTCACCAATGCCGAGCTTCGCCGGGTTCTCGAATGGCAGCGCAATCGCAAAACCTTTGATCAGGTCGCGCGGCAGTACGGAGTCTCGGCATCGACCATCCGAGAGGTGGTCCGCACTGGTGGGCGATACAAGAGATCCCCACCGCCGGCTTCGTCGATGAGCTGGCCGGAGAGCAAGAGGCGCGCCGGGCGCGGACGGTGACGCTCGAGACTCCAATTCGAATCGCGGAAAAGGGTGAGCTTGCAGTTTCTGTTGTGGGCTCGCCCCTTTCCGCTTGTCATGAGTGCTTTCGATCGGGGAGGAGAGTGAAGAGGGCGGGATTGCGGTGTTACCGATTGTGCCACGCCGTTCTCGCGGTCAACGACGACCGCGGAGGCGGTCGCCGCCCAAAGCGGCGGTCTGGCGATCGTTGACCGCTGCGCTGCGGCGTGGCGCGAGGTCTGCGGGCAATCCCGCCCGGAACTCCTTGAGGACCTTCTCATGACCACCGTCAACGACAGCACCGTGATTACAGCCGCTCGCGTGCTCGACGAAGAGCGCATGAATAC
Organism: uncultured Pseudomonadota bacterium; assembly: GCA_963833085.1. Taxonomy (GTDB): domain Bacteria; phylum Pseudomonadota; class Gammaproteobacteria; order Steroidobacterales; family Steroidobacteraceae; genus 13-2-20CM-66-19. The sequence continues at coordinate 1,461 of CAWHWV010000025.1, read as the reverse complement.
TCTACCGAGCCACTTCGGCCGACACCTGCTTACCGTCGAGAATGCCATCTATGACTGGCTTCGCGAACTCTCCGGGGAATACTCGGGCGGCTACTGGCATTTCTACGAGCTCTCGAACGGCGGGTTCTACATGTCACCGGACTGTGAGTCCTTGCAGCTGCGGGTAGATGGCAATGGTTACGATGACCGCATGAGCGGGGATGCCGCAGGGATCGTCGCTTGCCTCTTCGCCTTGAGTCACCTCTCGTTCCGGATTCCGAGCGAGATGCTCTCGTGTCATTTTCACCAGCTCCTCGAATTCGCGGCGGAGCATCGGGAAGCTTCCGCCATCTTTGCGGCTACTGATTGATTCGGTGTCTTGCGCCCGGGCGCCGGCCAGGCGCTCGGGCCTTTTTCGTTTCCCGAGCCAATGCTCTGTAGCGACGGGTGGGCTTGCTGTCGGCCCAGTCTACACGCCGTTCTCGCCGTCCAGACCTCGCGGTCGAAGACGCCCGCTCGCAAGCGCGCTGCGCGCGGTCTGGACTGCTCGACTGCGGCGTGTGGCCCGGCCGACGGGCAATCCCGCCCCAGTCATCCATTCAGGAGTCTTCCATGAACACGCTTCCCAGGTCACTCGACATCTCCCAGTCCAGCCACAGCACCGCCTTCGAGCAGGCGCTGAGCCCCGAGGTGCTCCGTCAGAGCGTCCCGGCTGCCTTTGCGCCGAGCGCCCATGAGCGGCTGAGCGCCTCGTACGGTTTCGTCCCGACTGCCCAAGTTCTGGACGCCCTGCGGCAAGCGGGATTCCGGCCGGTCGAAGCACGACAGACCAGGACCCGGGTCGCAAGCCCGCTCCACGCGCGGCACCTCATCCGACTGCGCCGCCACGTGGAAGTTATTGGCGTAGGGGACGCGACCCCCGAGTTACTCCTGCTGAATTCCCATGACGGGACTTCGGGGGTCCAGCTTCGGGCGGGTCTATTCCGGGCCGTATGCTCGAATGGCTTGGTGGCCTCGGTGGGTACATTCCCGGTCTGGCGGGCGTTGCATCGCGGCCATGTACTTGAGGAAGTCGTCCGAGCGGCGCTCGAGATGAGCGAGCGCTTTGGCGTCCTCGCCACCGCGGTGGAGCGGATGGAGCACACGCATCTGGGTGTGCCGGAGCGAGTCGAGTTCGCGGCCGAGGCCCTCGCGCTGCGGTTTCCAGAGGACCGTGGAGGTGCGATCCGGCCTTCCGAGATCCTGGTGCCGGAGCGTCAGGAAGACGTCGGAGACGATCTCTGGCGAGTCTATAACGTGATCCAGGGGCGGCTGCTCCGAGGCGGCCTGCTGCGGCGCTCGGCGACCAATCGCCTGATTCGGACGCGGAAGATCACGGGGATTCGGCACGACCTGCGGCTGAACTCGGCGCTGTGGGATATGGCAATGGCGCGGGCGGCATAACCGCCCTGGACGGCGAGGGAGAGGGCAGTCCGATGCTCT